>DCWA01000009.1 GCA_002327445.1 Desulfobacteraceae bacterium UBA2174
TTGAGTCAAGGGGATACCCCCTTTAGGCCAATTTGAGAATTCGGCGCGAATTGAAGCATAAAACATGCCTCATCGAAACACCCTGAGAAACACCGCGCCAGCATGGATCATCGAATCGGCGAAAGGGAGTGGCAAAAGGAAATTATCGCAAAATTGAGAAACAGGTTCGCAATTATGCGACAAAACCCCGAGGGGCGTCAGACGCCAAGTTTCCTGCGCTGATAGCGGAGTGTGTGATGGTTCAGCCCCAGCAGGCGGGCAGCCTGGCTTTCGTTGCCGCCGGTGCGACGAAGGGCCTCGTGGATGTAGAAACGTTCCATGGCGGCCAGGGTCGCCGGCAGATCCAGGCCTCGATCCGGCAAGGGAGTGAATCCTTCATCCGGGACAGCCGCCGGAGCCAGGCCCAGCGCATCGACGTCGATGCGCTGGGCCTCAGCCAGCAGCACGGCCCGCTCGATGACATTGCGCAGCTCCCGCACATTGCCGGTCCAGGGGTGGTCCTCCAGAGCCTGAACCGCCTCGGGGCTCAAGCTCCGGACCCGCTTGCCGAATTTCTGGTTGAAGACTTCGATGAAATGGCGGGTCAATGGCCGGATGTCACCCCGCCGGGCGTTCAAGGCCGGAATGGTCACCCGGACCACCCCGAGACGGAAGTAGAGATCGCGGCGAAAACGGCCGTCGGCCATGAGTGCATCGAGGTCCTTGTTGGTGGCCGACACCACTCGGGTGCGGATCGTGTGACGCTGGGTGCCGCCGACGCGGTAGAACTCCCCGGTTTCCAGGAAACGGAGCAGCTTGGCCTGGGCCGCGGCGTTCAAGTCCCCGATCTCGTCGAGAAACAGGGTGCCCTCCGCCGCAGCCTCGATCAATCCCGGCTTAACCTGGGCCGCCCCGCTGAAGGCCCCTTTCTCGTAACCGAAGAGCTCGCTTTCGATCAGTTCGGTGGGAATCGCCGCACAGTTGACCGCCGTGAACGGTCCCTTGAAGTTGGGGCTTTGGTAGTGGATCGCACCGGCGATCAGCTCCTTGCCGGTGCCGGTTTCTCCCAGGATCAGGACCGGGGTGTCCGGACTCTCGGCGACGCGCCTTACAAACGCCATCACCGCCTGGATGGTATCGCTCTCGCCGATGAAGCAGGGAATGTGCTCCTCGAGGTAGCGGGCCTGGAGGGCCCGTACCTCCCGGCGCAGGCGCACCGTGGCCAGGGCGTTGCCGATGGCCCGCGTCAGCGCGTCCATCTTCAGCGGCTTGGCGACGTAGTCCCATGCGCCCTGCTTGACGGCCGCCACCACGGTGGCGACGTCCCGGTCGGCGGTGATCATCACCACCGGCAGATCCGCATCGTGCCGCCGGATCTGCGCCAGGGCCTCCAATCCGCCCATGCCAGGCAGCCCGATGTCCAGCAGCACCAGGTCCGGGGCCATCCGGCCCAGGGCGGCCAGAGCCGGTTCGGCGGCATCGAAGGCCATCACCCGGTAGGCATCCTCCAGGGCCGCAGCGATACCCTCGCCGATCAGCGGTTCATCATCGATGACCAGAATCAGAGGCCGCCGCATACCGCGTTCCTGTCCGCCGCCGGCAGATCGATGACGAATCGGGCCCCACCACCGCGTCGGTGCCCCGCGGTCAGGAGACCTCCGTGGTCGGCGATGATCCGCCGGCTCAAATTCAGTCCGATGCCAGTGCTGTCGCCCTTGGTGGTGAAAAATGGATCGAAGATCACCTCACGTCGCCGGACCGGGATGCCCGGTCCATTGTCGGCCACCGCCACGCGAACCCGTTCCCCGGAAGCCCGGGAGGTGATGCGGATCTCCTTTTCAACCGGCTCGGCCTTCAACGCATCCACCGCATTGGTGATCAGGTTGAGGATCACTTCTTCGATCAACTGGGGATCCAGCCGGCAGACGGGCAAGTTGGAAGCGAGTCGCAGGTCGAGTCGGATGCCTTTTTTGCGCAGCGTGGCCATGGACAGGTCCACCGCCTCACGGATCGGTTTGTTGACATCCCCGAGCACCAGTTGAGGACGGCCGGGACGGGCGAAATCCAGGACCCGTTTGACCACCGACTCGATCTTTTGGGAGGCCGAGCGCAACTGCTGGAGGATCTTTCGGGTCTTTTCGTCCACCGCGTCGTGCTGGACAAGGCGCATTTCCAGCGCATCCAGGTAAATGTTGATGCCCGAAAGGGGATTGCGGATCTCGTGGGCGATGCCGGCAGCCACCCGCCCCAGGCTGGTCATCTTGTCCTGGATTCGCAGCAGATGCTCCATCTGACGCATCCGGGTGATATCCATCATGTTGACCAGCAATGCCTCGCGGCCCTGGTAGCGGATGGGACTGGTTCGGCAGTTGACCCACTTGAATCCGTCTCCGGAGGGGGCACCGCTGGAGGGAACGAATCGGAAGTCGATTTCGCTGCGGCCTGCTTCCCCCGTCAGGCACTGGCGGTGAAAGGCTTCGACCTTGGCCACGTCGTCCGGATGGATGTTGGCGTAATCAGCCAGCTTGCTCGACCGCGGCAGGGAACCGAGGAGGCGCTCCATTTCAGGATTCTGATAGACGACCCGGCCGTCCTGGACGATGGAAATGCCGGTGAGGGCGCCTTCCACCAGCGCGCGAAAACGGCGCTCGCTCTCGCGCAGGGCGTCTTCCTTCGATAGGCTTGGAGGCGCTGGTGAAATCATGTGATCAACCCGCCTTCCATCGTCCGGCCGATCCGAGTTCGGCCTATCTGTCGGCGCAATGATGATTCCGCCTTGAACATCGATGATATAGACACGGGTCGTCCCCTTGACAAGCCCTAAAGCGCGCCAGAATCCGCTTCTTCCGGCAAAAGAGCTTTACACCACGCGGATGCGATATATTTTGGTCGCGTATCGAGGGTTTTTTGGACGAATGGGCACAAGGAGAGTGATTTCGACAAACCGATGAACCGAAGACGATTCTTGCAAGGCGTGGCGGCGGCGACGCAGGGGGCGATGCTTACCACCTTCGGCGATGCGCCTGCTCTCGCGGCACCGGCGCCGGAAACTTGCGGCCGCCTGCCCCAAGGCTTGAGCCTGCGCGACGTGGCCCGGAAAAACCTCCACCACGCCGGCGACCGTTTTGCAAACCCGTTCTGCCCGGATGGCTACCGCCGGCCCCTGGACCTGCTGCGTTGGAAGCTGTTTTCCAAGAATCGCTACAAGCACCTCTATCCCAACGAGGGCGACCGGCCGGTGGACATCGATTGGCCGGCGGTAATGGGCCGCGATGGCCTGTCGGTGACCTTCATCAATCATGCCAGCGTGCTGATCCGCGATCCGGCGGGCAGCTTCCTCGTGGATCCGATTTTTTTCGGGCTGCTCCCCTTCATCCACGATTTTTCGCCCATCGCCTTCGATGTGGCCGCCATGCCCCGCCCCGACGCCGTCCTCATCACCCACGGCCACTACGACCACCTGGACAAGTCGAGCCTTCAGGCCCTGGGGCCGCGTCAAAGCGTGATCGCGCCGCCGGGCTACGGTCCGATCTTCGGTGAAATCGGCCTGGAAAAACAAACGGTTCTGGACTGGTTCGACACCGCGGCGGTGGGAGACTGGCGGGTCACTCTCGTCCCGGCCCATCACTGGACCATGCGCAACCCCTTCATCGGCCCCAACACGGCCCTCTGGGGCGGATTCCTTCTGCACTCCGCCGCCGGCCGCACCATCTATCTCAGCGGAGATACGGGGTACTTCGACGGTTTTGCCGACATCGGCCGGGAAGCGGACATCGATTTGGCCATCGTCAACCTGGGGGCCTACGCCCCGCGCTGGTTCATGGCCCGCAGCCACATGGATCCGGCCCGGGCGGTGCAAGCCTTCCAGGCGTTGGGCGCCAAACGCCTCATGGCAGTGCACTGGGGCGCCTTCCGCCTCGGCGACGAACCGGTCTACCTGCCCCCGCTGGAACTGGCCCGGGAAATGGCCAAGGCCGGCCTGTCCGATCGCCTCGTGCACCTGGAACCCGGCCAGACCATTTTTCTCGGCTGACACCGGGCCCCCGGGGTCCCCCCCTCAGCGGCGACCCAACCCTGCTTCAAGGTGCAGGGGAAAGACACCCCTTGTCCTCGTAGCCCTTGTCCGGAGGCAGGCCCGACCGGGCCGACATGGCCCTCACCAACTGGTCGCAGCGCTCGTTGTACGCGACCCCGGCATGCCCCGGCACCCAGACGAAGTGCACGTCGTGAACCTCGCACAACGCCAGCAGATCCGCCCACAGATCCGCATTGACGGCCGGTTCCCGGCCGTTGCGCATCCAGCCGCGGTCCCGCCAGCGGCGTGCCCAGCCCTTGACGATGCCGTCCACCAGGTAGCGCGAATCGGTGTGAAGCCGCACCACGCCCGGTTCCTTGAAATGGCGCAGGGCCATGATGGCCGCCGTCAGTTCCATGCGGTTGTTGGTGGTGTGGCGACAGCCGCCGGAGATCTCGGTGGGTGGATCGGCATCCAGGATCACCGCCGCCCAGCCGCCGGGCCCCGGATTCCCCAGGGCGCCACCGTCGGTGTAGACCTCGATGAGCGATCGGTCTTCCGTCAATGGATGCCACCCAGGCCTGGCAGTCCCGCGCGAACGGGGCATTGGAGGGGGTGCGGCGGTCTCGACGCGGCCGCTTCCGCCACCGTTTTTCAGAAACGCTTCGGCCTCGGAACGGGAGGCAAACCCCTTGTAGCGCGCATTTTGAAAACCGATCACCTGAACCTGGGCACCCGCGGGACCGAACCATTCGGTGTAAATTCCCGGCTGCCGGCCCCGCACCACGGCATAGAACTTCCTCGGACGGGTCATTGGCCGTCTCCTGGCCCGCCTGCCGGAGGAGAATCGCGGCGGCGGGAGGCCGCCGATCCAATCAGGAGGGCGCGGGTCCACGGCGCCGGCGCCCGGCCGGGGCCACGGCGATGGCCGCAGGGCTCGCGCAGGCAATCGGCGCAATTGACTTCCCGGCACGGGTCCATGTGAATCACCACGCTGGCCGCGTTGTCGAAAAAGGCCATCAACAAATCCTCCAGTTGCTTGGCTTCATCATGGGCCGCTTCGAGAATCAGGTCCCGCGGCAGAATAAGATGCAGGCTGAGGTAGGTCATTCGACCGGCCTGGCGGCAGCGCAGCTCGTGGATGTCGATCCAGTAGGGGCGGCGGTGGGCGTTGATGTGGGCGGCCAGGCGGTCGATGAGGGCCGGATCGGTGCGATCCATCAGACCGAAGACCGCCTCGCGCACCAGCCGACCGCCGGTGACCAGGATATGCAGGCCCACCAGGCAGGCGACCAGCCCGTCGAGCCAGAAGCGCCCGGTCAGTTGCACCATTCCCAGGCCGGCCATCACGCCCACCGAGGTGTAGACGTCGGTGAGCACATGGCGGCCGTCGGCCACCAGGGTGAGCGAGCGGGTGCGCCGACCGATGCGCAGCAGCAAATACCCCAGCAGCCCGTTGACCAGTGCCGCGGCGCCCAGCAGCCACAAGCCGGCGTCCAGATGCGGCATCGGCCGGGGATGAAGGATGCGTCGGCCGCCGGTGTAGAAAATTCCCATGGCGGCCAGGACGATGAGGGCGCCCTCGAAGCCGGCCGAAAAGTACTCGATCTTGCCATGGCCGTAAGGGTGCGCCTCGTCCGGCGGGCGCTCGGCGATCCATACGCTCATCAGGGCGAAGCCGCCGGCGATGACGTTGATGATCGACTCGAGCGCGTCGGACAAAATGGCCGATGACCCGGTGAGGAACCAGGCCTGGAACTTCACGGCCATCAACGCCATCGCGACAGTCAGCGACAGGGCGCCGGCGGCCAAACGGGTGCGTTGCAAAGGATTCGATACCATGGGGTGCCTGAAATCGTGAAACGGCGATGATCTGGCCGGGTTGTAATGGATGGCGGAACGGTTGTCGAGGGTTTTCCGGCCGTTTCATCCTCCCGCCTTTTCGTTCAGTATTCCGTGGCGATCTTCAGGCTTGACATCCGTTCCGGGGAAATGATAGTTTGATTTTCATTCATTTCCTGTATTGTAATAAATGTTACAACCATGCCCTACGAAAAACTCCTCAGTAATAAAGCCGGGTCCCTGACCCCTTCCCAGCGAAAGCTGCTCGACTTCATCCTCGCCAACGACGAAGAGGCCGTTTTCCTGAACATCAACGCCTTGGCCCAACGGGTGCAAGTGAGCGTGGCCACGGTCGTACGACTTTCCAAGGCATTGGGCTTCAAAGGCTTTATCCAATTTCAGATGGAACTGCGCAACCTGTTCAAGGAAAAGCGAACCACGATTTCGCGCCTCGAGAAGACCACTTTTGCCAGCGACGGGCAAAGCCGGATCTTGCTGGAGGTGATGCGGCGCGACTTGGACAACATCAACGAGACCATGAACCAGGTTGACCCAGAGACGTTTTGCAGGTTCGTGGAAGCGCTCAACGCGGCCGAGCAAATCGTCATCGTCGGGCTGCGCAGCGCGCACAGCCTATCAGTCTTCATGGGGGTGGCCCTCGAGTTTCTCCAGCGCGAGGTCTGGATCGTGCAGCCGGGGATCGGCAACATGTGGGACCGGATGTTTCGTCTGAAAGACAGTGCGGCGGTGGTGGGCATCGGTTTTCCGCGCTACACCCGCCAAACGGTGGAAGTCCTCCAGTTCGCCAAGGGTCGGCAAATCCAGACCCTGGCCATCACCGACAGCCTAGTTTCCCCCCTGGCCCGCAACGCCGACCTAGTCCTCACGGCCCGCTGCCGGATGGATTCCTTCATCGAGTCCTTTGTCGCTCCTTTGAGCCTGATCAACGCTATCGTCACCGCCCTGGGCGTGTCGCACAGGGACGCCTCCCTGGACGCACTCCAACCACTGGAAAAACTCTGGAAGGAGCGCGGTATCTACTTCGACGAGTGAAATCCCCGCCGAGAAGGCGGTTTCCGCAAAAGGAGGTGATCGACCCGCAACAATTTTTCCTTCAGGCGGTTTTCTTCAACCGAACATCGACCTACGAGGAGGGTATGGAGATGAAACAGTGGACCATCACGACGATCGCCGCGACCCTTTGCCTGTGCCTGGTGCTTTCCGCCAATGCCGACCAGCGCACCTTTTTGACCTTGGCCAGCGGCAGCCCGGGCGGGGTTTACTACCCCCTGGGCGGAGGCATGGCAGTGGCCATTGAAAAAACCGTCCCCGAGCTGCGTTGCGCCGCAGAATCCACCGGCGCCTCGGTGGAAAACTGCCGCTTGGTGGGCAGCGGCAACTCTGACATGGGCATGGTGATGGGCTCGGTGGCCCATAAGGCCGCCAACGGGCAGGACCCGTTTGAAAAAGAGTACCCAATCGTCTCCCTGTTCCAGATGTATCCGGCCCCGGAGCACATCGTGACCACGGTACAGAGCGGGATCAAATCGGTGGGCGACCTGAAGGGCAAGAAGGTCTCCATCGATGTGCCCGGCAGCGGGTGTGCCACCATGGCCACCGCGATTCTTGAAGAGGTCGGGTTCGATCTGAAAAAAGACATCACCATCGCCAATCTCTCCCAATCCGAATCGGTTCAGGCTCTCAAGGACGGAGTCGTGGATGCGGTGTTCTTCAACTTCGCCTACCCGGGCTCGGCGGTGATGGACCTGGCCGCCACTCGTGACATCGTGCTGGTGCCTATCGACAAGCCCCTGGCCGACCGCATCGTCAAGAAATACCCCTATTACGTCCAGATCACCATTCCCGGCAAGACGTACAACGACGTGGACGCCGACGTGCTGTGCCTCGGCGATTCCAACCTCCTCATCGCCAGCCAAAACATGAAGGAAGACGTGGCCTACAAGGCGGTCAAGGCCATTCTCGGCAACGTCAAGGAAGGCCAGTACGCCCTGGTGAACATCCACCCCATCGCTGCCCAACTCACTGCGGCCAATGCTATCAACAGTCCGCTGCCGCTTCACCCCGGCGCGCTGAAGTATTTCAAGGAAATCGGAGCGCTGAAGTAAACACCGGCCACCACGGGCGGCCCTCATTGGCACCCTGTGGCAAAAGCCGGCCTCGTTTTCGGGAGCACGTTTTGCCCGCAACCGGTCGTATTTCGTTTTTCGCCGCAGGCATCCTCGCGCTTTTGGCAACGGCCGTGATGGCCTCCGACGGCCCAGTCGACTGGCGCCTGGAAGTGGTGCGCCGGTCCGACGGCCTGGTTTTGTGGGACCATCCGGTGCGGGTTGGAGCGTGTTTCACCCTCGATTACGTCCATTCTTCGGACCACACCCCGGTTCACGATCTCTTTGCCGTCGGCGCCGGGGGGGAGCTGGTGTTGATCGAAGAACGCTTCGACTGGTACGGGTCCGGGCTGGAATTTCACCCCACAGCGGAAATCCGTTTCTGCGAGGAGGGAACCCGGGTTCGCCTCAATCGCTCGTTTTCATTCCTGGCCCTGAGGGTCGGCCAAGTGGCCGGCCAGGTGTTGACGGTTCACCAGACGCGACTGCCGCTGCTGAAGGTCGCCAAACCGATGGAGTCCGTATGCCTCCGCATCGCCCGTCCGACGGATCGCAACCGATAGACCCGAGGTCGCCCGACACTGCAAGACCGGGTTCCGAAAGCAACGACGGCACCGACGCCAGCAAGGCGCAGGAGGTGCTGGAACGATTTGAACGTAAGCGCCGATTCACCGGCACCTCCAACCGCCTGATCACCGGCGTCGCGGTGGCCGCCTCCTGCTACCATCTGGCGTACGCCTACTTACACCCCTTTTTTGCCCTGGACCACCGGGCGCTGCACTGGCTGCTGATGTCCATCCTGCTGTTCGCGCTGTATCCCTTTTCCAAGAAGCGCGCCATCCGGGGAGGAATGACACTCTGCGACGCCCTGCTGATGACCGCTTCGGCGGGAATCTGCATCTGGATCTTTTTCAATTCCACCGCGATCATGAACCGCGCCGGGGCCTACGCCACGGGCGACGTGGTGCTGGGTACGGCCCTGGTGATCATCGTGCTCGAAGCGGCCCGCCGTTCCACCGGCTTGGCCGTACCCGTCATCGCCATGGTGTTTGTCGCCTACAGCCTCTTCGGTCCCTACCTGCCCGACGCCTTGAGCCACAGGGGATACTCCATCGCCCGGTTGAGCACCTACCTGTCCCTGTCCACCGACGGCATCTTCGGGGTCCCGATGGGGGTCTCGGCAAACTTCATCCTGCTCTTCATTCTCTACGGCGCATTGTTGCGCAAGACCGGGGCCGGGCAGTTCTTCACCGATGTGGCCTTTGCCCTGACGGGATGGAGCCGCGGCGGCCCCGCCAAGGCCGCCGTGGTTTCCAGCGCCTTTTTTGGAATGATTTCAGGCTCCTCGGTGGCCAATACGGTCACCACGGGATGCTTCACCATCCCCCTGATGAAACGCACCGGGTACCCGAGCCACTTCGCCGCCGGGGTGGAGGCATCTTCCTCCACCATGGGCCAGATCATGCCCCCGATCATGGGCGCGGCGGCCTTCATCATGGCCGAGTTCCTCGGTATCTCTTATTTCAAGGTCTGCGTGGCAGCGGCCATTCCGGCGACCCTGGCCTTTTTCTCGACTTTCATGCAGGTTCATTTCCGGGCCGTGGCCATGGGGTTGATCGGGATGCCGCGCCGCGAACTGCCTGGAATCCGGTCCGCCTTCGCCGCCGGCTGGCACCACATCTTCTCCATCTTCCTGCTGATGTATTTTCTGATGAGGGACTACTCGCCCGAACGGGCCGTCTTCTGGGCGATTTTGACCACGGTGGGCTCGGCGCTGATCATGGGCTTGCTGCGCCGGCAATCTCTCAAAGGACTTGGCGTTTTGATCCTGGAAGGTCTGGCAGAGGGCGCAATCGGCGCGGTGGAGGTGGCGGCGGCCTGCGCCGCGGCCGGAATTATCATCGGGGCGATCACCATGACCGGGCTGGGCATCAAGTTCTCCTCGCTGGTGGTGGACGCGTCGATGGGCCATCTCTTTCTTGCGCTGCCGTTCACCATGATCGCCTGCCTGTTTCTCGGAATGGGGGTGCCGACCACGGCCCAGTACATCATCATCTCCTCTCTGGTAGCACCGGCCTTGGTGCAGATGGGCGTCACGGCCATCGCAGCCCACCTGTTCATCCTTTACTTCGGCACCCGGGCCGACATCACACCACCGGTGGCCCTGGCGGCCTATGCCGGAGCCGGAATCGCCGGATCCGACCCCTGGAAGACCGGCTTGGCCGCCTTCCAGTTGGGAATCGCCGGGTTCATCATTCCGTTCATGTTCGTCTATGCCAACGAATTGCTCTTCGCAGGACCGATCCTTCACATTCTTTGGGCGCTGGCGACCGCGCTGCTGGGCGTGACCTGCCTGGCGGCTGCCGTGCAGCGCTGCCTGATCGTCAAAACCGCATGGCATGAAACGCTGCTGCTCTATATCGTCGCCTTCCTGCTGATCAAACCCGGCTTGCTGACCGACATTGCCGGGTTCGGCCTTTTTTCCGCCGTCTTTGCTTTGCAATGGCGCGCCCGTCGGCGACGCTGGACGGCGGCGGAAGGACAACCGGTGGTTCAGCCCTTGCGCTGAAATCTGGACATTATCGAAAAGGAGAACACACCCATGTCGACCACTGTGCAACGGGACCATGTATTCTATCGCAACCCGAGCAAAAACTACCCCACCGCCGTCCGGGCCGAAGGAGTGATGATTTACGATCAGGACGGCAAGGCCTACATCGACGGATCGGGCGGCGCCGTGGTGGTTTCCATCGGCCACGGGGTCCGCGAAATCGACCAGGCCATGCGCCAGCAGGCGTCCCGCATCGCTTTCGCCCATGGCTCCCAGTTCACCACCGAAGCCGCGGTGGGCCTGGCCCGGCGCATCGTGGACATCTGTCCCCCAGGCCTGGAATGGGTCTATTTTCTCTCCGGCGGCTCGGAAGCCATCGAAACGGCCATCAAGATGGCCCGCCAGTACCAGGTCGACCGCGGGATGCCGTCCAAGTACAAGGTGATATCCCGTTGGACGAGCTACCACGGCAATACCCTGGGGGCACTGGCCCTCGGCGGCCACACCGGCCGCCGCAAGTACTACCTGCCGTTGATCCAGCACACCCCGCACATCGTGCCGGCCTACTGCTACCGCTGCCCCTTCGGCCGAACGCCGGATGCTTGCGCCCTGGAGTGCGCCGCCGACCTGGAATCCACCATCCTCTATGAAGGGCCCGATTCGGTATCGGCCTTCCTGGCTGAGCCGGTGGTGGGCGCCACCGCCGGCGCCCTGGTCCCCAGGGACGGCTATTTTCAGAAAATCCGCGAGATCTGCGACCGCTACGACGTGCTGCTCATCGTCGACGAAGTGATGAGCGGGGTGGGCCGCTGTGGCAAAAACTTCGCCATCGAGCACTGGGGCGTGGTGCCGGACATGATAGTGGGCAGCAAGGGTCTGGCCGGCGGCTACAGCCCGATCTTCTCCGTGGTGACCACGGAAAAGGTCCACACGGCGATCAAGGAGGGCAACGGCGCCTTCGTTCACGGGCACACCTACAGCCAGAATCCCTTGTCCTGCGCCGTCGCCTCTGCCGTGCTGGATTACATCCGCGACCACGATCTGGTCGCCCGCAGCGCGGCCATGGGGGCGTATCTGCTCCAACGCCTGCAACGCCTCTACCGCAATCCCATCGTGGGCGACGTCCGGGGCCTGGGGCTGATGGCCGGGGTGGAGTTCGTCGCCGACCGCAATACGCGCCGCCCCTTTGCCCCGCAGCTCAAGCTCAACGCCCTGATCACCAACCGGGCCTTTGAAAAGGGGTTGATCGTCTATCCGGGCGGGGGCGGGGCGGACGGGGTCAACGGCGACCATGTCCTGCTGGCGCCGCCGTTTGTGATCACCGAAGCGCAGATCGACCGGTTGGTGGAGATCCTGGACGAATCCATCAGCGAAATCACCGCCGAAAAAAACCTGGTTTGAGCGGGAACCGCCGCCGGGCGCTGGCGGGGGCCGATTCCCTGCAAAAGGTGAAACAAATGGAAAAGCTCATCATCACGGTGGCCCTGACCGGCAACGTGCCCACCCGGCAAATGAACCCGAATCTTCCGGTCACCGCGGAACAGATCGCCGCGGACGTCCGGCGCTGCCGCGATGCCGGAGCGGTCCTCTTTCATGTGCACGCTCGGGATGCCGACCAGAAGCCCACCCTGGATATCGACGCCTACAAGGCCAATGTGCGCGCCATCAAGGCCGCCGCGCCGGAGGTGATCCTCCAGCTGTCCACCGGTGCCCGGGCCGGTAGAAATTGGGAGGATCGTGCCGGGCCGGTACGCCTGCTGCCGGAGATGGGCTCGTTTACCACGGGCTCCAACAACCTGCCCGGCATCGTCTACGAAAACTCCCCGCAATTCATTGAATTTCTGGCCGGCGTCTACCGCGAGACGTCGGTCAAGCCAGAAATCGAGGTCTTCGAAACCGGCATGATCGCCAATGCCCTGCACCTGCAGAAAAAAGGGTTCCTCCAGGCCCCCCTGCACTTCGATTTCGTCCTCGGCGCGCCCGGGGCCATGCCGGGGACGATCAAGAACCTGCTCTTCCTGTCCGAGAGCATCCCGGCAGGATCGACCTGGACGGTGGCGGGAATCGGCAAGTCGGAAATTCCGCTTTCCACCGCGGCCATCGTCATGGGCGGTCACGTGCGCGTCGGCCTGGAAGACAACCTCTTCATGCCGGACGGATCGCCGGCCGCCAATCCACTCCTGGTAGAAAAAATCGTCAAAATTTCCCGTGAGATAGGCCGAGATATCGCCTCCGCTGACGAGGCCCGGTCAATCCTTTGCCTCGACCCGGCGAACAAGGACAGAGTTCTTTTCGGTGTGGCGCCGCAGCCCCCTCAAGCGTTGCCCTGAGCCCGCTTCCCGCCTCTTGAGGGGGGCAAACCGGCACCGCTTAAGGAACTCGCCGACCCTTTTATGAAATTCTGCTTGAAATTCATGCGTTTTTATGGTCTAAGCCTGCCAGGCGAAGGTGGCGCAAACCCTGTACCACTAAAATCTAAGGAGGAGGAAGAGATGACCAAGGCGGAACTGGTGGAGTTGATGGCAAAAGACGCCGGCTTATCCAAGGCGGCGGCGGCGGCGGCCCTGGATGCCTTTGTCGGCGGTGTCACCGCGGCGCTGAAGAAGAAGGAAGGCAAGGTCACGCTGGTGGGCTTCGGCACCTTTCAGAAGGTTCGCCGCAAGGCCCGCAAGGGGCGCAATCCCCAGACCGGGGACAAGATCACCATCAAGGCGCACAACGTGGTCAAGTTTGTTCCCGGCAAAAAACTAAAGGACGCGGTCTGATCGCGTTCGACCTTCGATTTTCGACAAAGGGGACGTTCCCAAGCACTCGGCGCGGGGGGCGCCCCCTTTTCTTTTCTGAAAACTTTCCGCCGGAAAGTTTTCATCCACCTGGCCGGGCCGCACGATGGATGCCCGCACCCAAACTTCGGAACAGCGCATGAAAACCGTCCATGACGTCGCCATTCTGGGCGCCGGGGCCATGGGGGCCTTTTTCGCCGCCCGCTTCGCCGCCAACAAGTCTTTCACCACCCGCTTGATCGCCAGCGGGGAACGCCGCGAACGCCTGGCGCGCGGCGGCCTGATCGTCAACGGCGAACCTGTTTTCATCCCGGTCGTTTCGCCGGAAGAAGGCGCGACGCCGGCCGATCTGATCATCGTGGCGCTCAAGCACCACCACCTGTCATCCGCCGTCGCGGGCCTCAAGGCCTTCGTGGGGCCGGATACGGTGATCATCTCGGTGATGAACGGAATCGAAAGCGAAGCCATCATCGGGGCGGCCGTCGGTCCGGACAAGGTCCTGTATGCCATTTCGGTGGGCATCGACGCGGTGCGCGAAGGAAACCGGCTCACCTATTCGAATCCGGGGCGGCACATTTTCGGAGAAGCGGACAACACCGTCGTCGGCGACCGGGTGCGACGGGTGCAGGAGGCCTTCAACCGGGCCGGCATCGCCTGGGAGACCCCGCCGGACATGATCCGGATGCTCTGGTGGAAGTTCATGATCAACGTCGGCATCAACCAGGCCTCGGCCGCCATGCGCGCCCCCTACGGCACCTTCCAGACCCGCGCCGAGGCCCGGGATTTGATGGAGGCCCTGATGCGCGAGGTCATCGCGCTGGCCGGTCCGGCCGGCGTGAACTTGGGCGAGCCGGATATTGTTGACTGGTACCGGGTCCTGCCAACCCTGTCCCCCACGGGCAAGACATCCATGCTGCAGGACGTCGAGGCCGGCCGCAAGACCGAGGTGGAAATCTTCGGCGGCACCGTGGTCGCCCTGGGTGAGCGCTACGGCGTGCCCACCCCGGTCAACCGCACCCTTTTTCAGATCGTCCGGGTGCTGGAAGGGGCTGCGTAGGGATCAATCTGTCTTTTTTCCGGTACACCATCCCCTGGAAAATGGCGATGAGCGCGTCCCGGTCGTCGGTGATCCGGACGGTGTAGGACGCCAGCTTGAAATTCCGGGAGACTTCCACGGCCTCGGCGAACAGGGTCCGGGTTTCCTCTCCCGCGGCCTTCAGGTAGGAAATGTTGGCGTTGACGGCCACCGCCACGTTGCCGTGGGCGTTGGAGGCCACGGCGAACACCAGGTCCGCCAAGGTGAAGATGGCGGCCCCGTGGACGATGTGCACCGCGTTGAAATGATCCCTGCGGATGTCCAGCTTGGCCCGGGCCCGGCCCTTGCCGATCTCCAGCAGCTCGATCCCGACGCTGGCGGCGAAACGATCGTTTTTGAAAAATTCCTGCAGGTCCGTCATCAACGGCTCCTTTGGCCTGGAATCGATTGGGCGAATACCGTTTTCAATGGCAGACCAGTTATCAGCCGTCAAGCCACGCCTGGAATTTCCGGAACCCGCCGCCACCGCCTTCATCCCGGACCATCACGAAAACCTTCGGGGCATTCATTCCGTCGGACCGCATTTAATCCTGTGTTGACAGCTTTTTTTAAGCTTGTTAAAGATTTCATCATTTTCTATGGGCAGTGCCTGCAAAACCTTCGATCCTCGCCAATAGCAGAAGGCGGATATCCATTCCGGAGCCTTTCACATCATCTCCGGAAAGGTGATTCGCCCCTCTCGGGAAGATTCCCATAACGCCTGAACGTAACGGATGCTGATAAAATAGGAGAATCGGATGAAAGGTCTCTGGAAACTAGTTGTCGCCGCCGCCCTTGCCCTGGCCATGATGGCCTCCCCTGTCTACGCATCAAAAATTGCCATTCGCGTCGCCAATGCCGGCCCGGACAAACCGGACAACCGCACGGTGAAGGCCGCCAAGATTTTCACCCACACCCTCAACACCCTCAGCGGTGGAGAAGTCGAAGCCACCTTCTACCACGCCAGCCAGCTCGGCTCCGAGCAGGAAGCCCTGGAAGGGGTCCAGCTGGGAACCATCGAGATGGGCACCCTCTCCGGCGGTCCCGTCCCGTCCTTTTTTCCCGAGGTCATGGTTTATGACATCCCCTATCTGTTTTCCAGCAACGCCGCCGCCTGGGAGTTCTTCCAGTCCGACTTTTCCAAGAAACTGCAGGACGCGTTTCTGAAAAAGACCGGAGTGCGCATTCTGGCCACCACCGAGAACGGCTTCCGCCATTTCACCAACAAGAAGAGACAGATCAAGTCCCCGGAGGATCTCAAGGGGCTCAAGGTGCGGGTCATGCAGAACCCGGCCCACATGGCCCTGGTGCAGGCCATGGGCGGCGACCCCACCCCCATCGCCTTCAGCGAGTTGTACATGGCATTGCAGCAGGGTGTCGTGGACGCCATGGAATGCCCCATCGTGCTGATCCACGACATGAAATTCTACGAAGTCCAGGACCAGTTGGTTCTCGATGGCCACCTCTACAACCCCCTGTTCGTCTTCGTGAACGAAGCCTTCTACCAGAAGCTGAACAACAAGCAGAAAAAGGCCCTGGACGAGGCCTCGCACCGCTTCGCCATGGCCCACTGCGGCTTCAACCAGGAATCCAACAGTACCGCCCTGGCAAACCTGGCCAAACAGGGCATGAACGTGTACAAGCCCACTCCGGCCGAAATCGCCAAATTCCGTGAAGTCGCCCAACCCGCCGGCTTGAAGTTCATCCGCGAGAAGATCGGCGACCAATGGGTTGACGAGGCGCTGAAGGCCGCGGCCGAAGCCGAAGCGGCTGTGTCCGGCAAGGAGGACGCCATCGTCAAGGAGACCATCGCCGAGGCCAACAAGGCACTCGCCGAAACCAAATAGGCAAGCGTTCCGCGGCCATTTGCATCCGCAAAACCGGGCCGGCCGCTGCCAGCGGCCGGCCCGCTATTTGAAGGATTGACCCTTGCTGCACCAACTTTCTTACTGGATCAACAAGACGGCCAACTGGCAAATCAAACTCTGCGCGCTCTTCATCGTCATCACCGGCACGGCGATGACCGTCATCATCCTTTTGCAGGTATTTTTTCGTTTCGTGGTCTACATGCCGTTTCCCTGGAGCGAGGAGGCCGCTCGCTTCCTGATGATCTGGATGGCGATGTTCGGCAGCGTTATCGCGTTTCGTCGCGGCCGGCACATCGGCGTGCGCGTGTTGGTCGAGCGAATGCCGCCGGGATTTTTCGACCGCTATCTGGCCCCGTTGATCCAGCTGAGCATCCTTGCATTTCTGTGCACCATGGGATGGCAGGGATGGCAGTTCGCCATGCGCAGCCGCTTCCAGATTTCCCCCGCACTCGAAATGTCAATGGTCTATGCATACATGGCCATTCCCGTCGGCATGGCCATGATGGCCCTGGACGTGGCAGCGGATCTTCTTCAGGACCGCTTTCCCACCGAGGCCGGATCCAACGCCAAGATATCCACCACCGCCTTGGATGACCTGGACGAGCTGGCGGCCGCCGCGCGTCAGGAAATTGAACGCGGCCGGGAGAGCGCTTCATGATTTCCGTCATCGGCCTCGTTTTTCTCGTTACCCTTTTTCTCGGATTTCCCGTGGCCCTCTGCCTGGGGCTGACCTCGCTTTCCGGGCTGCTGATCATGGATACGCCTCTCATCCTGCTGGCCCAGCGGTTTTTCCAGGGGATGAATTCGTTTCCCCTCATGGCGGTTCCGTTTTTTGTGTTGGCGGGCGACTTGATGAACCAGGGCGGCACTACCCAGCGCCTCATCAACTTCGCCAGCATGCTGGTGGGCCGGGTGCCCGGCGGCCTGGCCCACACCAATGTCGTGGCCTCCATGTTCTTCGGTGGCATCAGCGGTTCAGCGGTGGCCGACACCGCGGCCCTCGGCCCGATCCTCATTCCCGGCATGGTCCGCAAGGGGTACAGCCCGGGCTTCAGCGCCGCTATCACGGCCGCTTCGTCCACCATGGGGCCGATCATCCCGCCTTCGATCTTCATGGTCATCCTCGGTGTGACCACCGGTTTGTCCATCGGCGGACTCTTTGTGGCGGGGATCATCCCCGGCTTGATGCTGGGCCTGGGCATGATCGCCTACAGCTATGTGGTGGCCATCCGGCGCAACTACCCCCGTGAAACCCAACCGGTCACCATGAAGCGTTTCCTGCGCGAAACGGTTTCCGCCGTGCCAGCCCTGATGGCGCCGCTGATCATCCTCGGCGGTATTCTCGGCGGTGTGTTCACCCCCACCGAAGCCGCGGCCGTAGCGGTATTCTATTCGACCTTTCTCGGCGTATTCGTCTATCGTGAAATGAGCATCAAGAAATTCATCGACGTGCTCATCAACAGCGGGGTCACCACTTCCGTACTGCTGCTGATCATCGGCATGGCCAACATCTTCGCCTGGGTCCTCACCGCCGAACAAATTCCGGGTCGCATCGCCAGCGGCCTGCTTTCCATCACTTCCAACCCTTACATGATCCTCCTGCTGATCAACGCTTTTCTCCTCTTTGCGGGTATGTTCCTCGAAGGGGGGGCGGCCATCATCATCCTGGCGCCGACCCTGTTGGCAGTCGCCGAAGGCGTGGGCATCGAACCGCTGCATTTCGGCATGATCATGGTGCTGAATATCGTCATCGGGCTGCTTACGCCGCCGCTGGGGGTGTGCCTTTTCGTGGTGTGCGGCATCACGGGGCTCAGTCTCGGACGCGTCACCAAGGCGATTCTTCCGTTTTTGTGGATCGAAATCGGCGTTCTTGCCGCCGTCACCTACATCCCTGGTCTGGTAACATTTTTACCCCGTATTTTCGGATTTCTGAACTGACATGACTGCACCCATCGCCCCCTGCGTTTGCGGCATCGGCTTCAGCGCCATCCGGCGCATGATGCTCATGGCCAAGGACTACGAAGACGTGGTCACCCTCGGCATCGGCGAACCCGACATGCACACCCCCGAACACGTGGTGCGCGCCGCCCTCGCCGACGCCTTGGCCGGGTGGACCCACTACGCCCACTCCCAGGGAGACCCGGAGCTGCGCCAAGCCATCTCCGAACGGCTGGCCGCGGCCGGCCGGCACGTCGCTCCGGAGCGGATCCAGATCACCGCCGGCGGCATGGGGGCCCTGACGGCGGCCCTGCGCACCCTGCTGTGCCAAGGGGACGAGGTGATCGTGCCGGAGCCCCATTTTCCGGACTATGCGGCCCACGCGGGCTTCGCCGGCGGCCGCCTGGTGGCCGTGCCGGCGCACTTCGAGGACGAATTCGTGGTCCGCCCCGAAGCCATTGAAGCCGCCATCACCGACCGCACCCGGGTCATCCTGCTCAACAGTCCCTGCAACCCCACCGGAGCGGTGATCCCGGCCGACGTGCTGGAGGCCATAGCCGACATCGCTTGCCGCCACGACCTGTTCGTCATCTCGGACGAGGTTTACGACAGCTTGAGCTTCGACGGCCCGGCTCCCGGGATCCTGGAACAGCCGGGCATGGCGGAGCGCACCCTGGTGGTCAACTCCTTTTCCAAGACCTTCGCCATGACCGGCTGGCGCGTGGGCTACGCCTACGGACCCGAGTGGTTCATGCGCGAAATGATCAAGGTGGTCAGCTACACGACGGCCTCCACTAGCACCCCGGGCCAGCGGGCCGCCCTGGCCGCCCTGCGCGGCCCCATGGAACCCTTCGCCGCCATGGTGGAAGCCTTCGCCCGCCGCTCGGCCTACGTCTACAGCCGGGTGGCGGCCATGCCCGGCCTGCGCGTCAACCGGCCCCGAGGCACCTTCTACCTCTTCGTGGACGTCTTGGGCATCGGCATGGACGGCCTCGCCTTTGCCGAGGAGCTGCTCCGGGCCGAGCAGGTGGTGGTGATCCCGGGCCGCACCTTCGGCCCCTCCTGCGCCGGCTTCGTGCGTCTGGCCTGCACCGTGCCCATGGACCGCCTGGAAATCGCCATGGACCGCCTGGAGCGCTTCGTCTCCCGGCAAACCGGGACCCGACGATGAGCCTGCACCCCGAATTGACCAAGGCCCTGAAAAAAATCCTCGCCGGCGGCTACCTCGACGCCCCCGAAGATCTGCGCAGCTATAGCTGCGACATGTTCGGCCGCGGCTTGCCCCAGGCCGTGGGGCTGCCGGAATCCACCGAACAGACGGCCGAAATCCTCGCCCTGGCCCGGCGCTTCGAGACGCCCGTCACCCCGCGCGGCGCCGGCACCAGCCTCACCGGCGGACCGGTGCCCCTGCGCGGCGGGCTCGTTCTGGGCACGGCGCGGATGAACCGCATTCTCGACCTCTCCCCGGGCGACCGCATCGCCCGGGTCCAGGCCGGGGTCGTCACCGGCCGGCTCCAGCAGGCCGTGCTGGAGAAAGGGCTCTTCTACCCGCCCAACCCCACCTCGGCCGACTACTGCACCCTGGGCGGCAACGTGGCCACCAATGCCGGCGGCGCCAGCGGGGTCAAGTACGGGGTTACCCGCGATTATCTCACCGGTCTGACCGCCGTGCTGGCCGGCGGTGAAATCCTTGCCACCGGCGGCCGCTGCATGAAGGACGTGGCCGGCTACGACCTCACCCGGCTCCTCTGCGGCAGCGAGGGCCGCCTGGCTGTCATCACCGAGGCCCGGGTGCGGCTTCTGCCCCGCCCCGAGGCGGTGCGGGCCCTGAGCGCCTATTTCGGCGACCTGAAGGCCACGGCCGAGGCGGTAGCCGCCATCATGTCCGCCGGTTTCGCCCCCTGCACGCTGGAGTTGATGGACCGCGCCTTCCTGGAAGCGGTGCGCCGGGCCTATGATTTCCAGTTCCCCCCGGAGGCCCGGGCCCTGCTGCTCATCGAAGTGGACGGCCCGGCGGAGGCCGTGAACGGCCAGATGGCGGCCATCGCCCGCCTGCTGCAAGGCCAGGGCGCCTTTGCCGTTTCCGTGGCCGCCGACGAGGCCGAGCGCCAGATCCTGTGGCGGGCCCGGCGCGGCGGCACGGCGGCCCTCGTGCGCCAGGCCGCCTTCATGGTGAGCCTCGATTATGCCGTCCCCGTCTCGCGGCTGCCCGAGGCCGTGGCCCGCATGGGCGACATCGGCCGCCGCCACGGCCTCAAGGTGGTGATGATCGCCCACGCCGGCGACGGCAATCTCCACCCCATGGTGATCTACGATCCGGCCGACGCCCGCCAGGCGGCCGCCTATGCCGCCTTCGAACAGGACGCCTGCCGGGCAATCCTCGATTTGGGGGGCACCCTCAGTGGCGAACACGGGATCGGCATGGAAAAAGCCGGTCTCCTGGACCGCCAACTCTCCCCGGCCTTCCTGCGGCTGTCCCGGGGCATCAAGCGGGTCTTCGATCCGGCCGGCCTGCTTAATCCCGGCAAGTGCGAGGACGCCTGCGGCGGCCATGAGTGAGCCTCTGCCCGGGGCCGAACGGCCCGCCGACGCCATCTGCGACCACTGCGGCCGCTGCCTCTCCGTCTGCCCGGTCTACCGGCAGTCCCTGGTGGAGACCGACTCGCCCCGCGGCCGGGTCGAACTCACCACCGCCGTCGCCGCCGGTGAGTTGATCCCGGGACCGCGATTCGCCGAAATCGTCGACCGCTGCCTCCTCTGTCGCGCCTGCACCCTGGCCTGCCCCAAGGGGGTGGACACGCCTTCACGGGTCATCCGGGCAAGGGCCGATCTCCTGCGAAGCCGCGGCTTGACCGCGCGGCTCGGCGGGGCCGTCATGGACGCCCTCATCGCCCACCGCGATCTCATGGCCGCCGCCGTGCGCCTGGGGGGAATGATCTTCAAAGGCTTGCCGGCCGACGACACCGGGCGCCGCCACTTTCCCGAATACCTCCCCCGGATGCTCGCCGGCCGGGGGGTTCCGCCCGTTTCGGCAAGGCCGCTGCGAAAGATCCTTCCCGTCCGCGTGCCCCGGGCCGCCGGATCGAAAAACCGCGGCACGGCCGTATTCTTCTCCGGCTGCTATTATGGCCTGGTGGATCCCGGTCCGGCCGAGGCGGCCGTAAGGCTGCTCTCCCTGAACGGCTTCGATGTGATCATTCCGCCGGATCAGCAGTGCTGCGGAGCCCCGGCCCTGTTCAGCGGCCGACTGGAAGGCTTTCGGGCGGCGATGCGGCGCAACCTGCGCGTCCTGGCGGCCCTGGACGGCCCGGTGATTTCGGCCTGCCCCACCTGTGCATCGGCGCTGCGGATCGACTACCCGGCCGAAGCGGACCGCCTGGGCGGACCGGAGGCGGATCTCGCCAGAGGACTGGCCGGCCGCGTCCGGGAAGCGGTCACCTTCCTCGCCGACCTCGATCATCCGGTTCTACCCGGCCGGGAGCCGGCCGTGAACCGCGTGGCCATCCACCAGCCCTGCCACTTCGTCCATGCCGGCGGTGACAGCCAGGCCCCGGCCGACCTTCTGAAGCGGCGTGGGGTGGACGTCGTTTTGAACGGAACCGGCCTCTGCTGCGGCGGCGGAGGCGTCTCGAGCCTGAACAATCCGGACCTGGCCGCCCCCCTGGGCAGAGCAGTGGCCAAAACGATGGCGGCCAGCGGCGCCGAGGCGGCTCTGGCCGCCTGCCCGGGATGCGTCCTGCAGATCGGCAGTCATCTGGGGCGCCTCGGCCACGCCATGCCCGCCCTGCACCCCCTTGAACTCCTTGACGGCAAAGAATCGAAATGACTCTGAAAAACAAACCGACCCTCTGGACCAACGGCGATGTGGTGACCATGGATCCGAACCTGCCCCGCGGCGGGGCCGTGCTCGTTCGCGGCGGACGGGTGGAGGCCGTCGGTCCGGCGGCCCTGGCACTGGCCGGCGAAGGGGTCCGGCGCGTCGATCTCGGCGGCGCCTGCCTGGTGCCCGGCTTCACCGAAAGCCACATGCACTACTTCGAATGGTCCCTGGGGTTGCAGCGTCTCATGCTCGACGGGGCGGGTTGCCTGGCCGACCTCCTGGATGCCGTAGCGGCGGAAGCGGCGCGGCCGGAGTGTTCATGGGTCATCGGTTTCGGCTGGTACGAAGGCGGCTGGCCCGACGTGGCGGACCGGCCCCTGCCCTACCCGACTCGCCAGGACCTGGACCGCGTCTGTCCGTCCAAGCCGGCGATCCTCTGGCGGGCCGATCTCCACCTGGCCGTGGCCAACAGCGCCGCCCTGGCCGCGGCCGGAATCGACCGGTCCACCCCAGACCCGCCCATGGGCCGCATCGACCGGGGTCCGGACGGGGAACCCACCGGCGTCCTGCGGGACTGGGCCATCAATCCGGTGCGGCGCCTGGCTTTGGCCTCGCTGGAGGAAGCGGAGATCGACGCGGCCTTCGCCGAGGCCCAGATCGAACTGCACCGCTACGGCATCACCGGCCTGCACGACCTGCGCCTCATGGGCGGGCTGGAGGCCGGCACCGCCTTCGCGGCCTGGCAGCGGCTGCGGCATTCGGGCCGCATGCGCCTGCGCGCCTGGTGCTGCATGGCGGGCGAAGACCTCGAAACCGGCCTCCGCCTCGGCCTGCGCACCGGGCTGGGCGACGAGTGGCTCCGGGTGGGCCACTATAAATTCTATACCGACGGCTCCATGGGCGCCCGCACCGCCTGGGTCATGAAACCCTATGCCAGCCAACGAGACACCGGCGGATGCGGTCTGCCGCTGTTTCCCCTGGAGGAGATCGGCCGCCTGCTGGATCTGGGCCGCCGCAGCGGCAATGCCCTGACCATCCATGCCATCGGCGACCGGGCCGTGCACCACCTGGCCAGGATTTTCGCCGCCGCCGAATCCCGGCCGCGAGCCGGCGGCTTCGCGCCGGACCGTATCGAGCACTTGCAGATGGTGCGGCCCGAGGACATGGCGCGGCTCGCCTCGCTGAAATCCGGCAGTGTGGCCGTATCGGCCCAGCCGATGCACCTGCTGCTGGACAAGGAGATGATCGACAGGGAATTCGGGGAGTTGGGTCGCTTCACCTACCCCTTCGCATCGATCCTGGCCGCCGGCCTGCCTTTGGCCTTCGGCTCGGACTGCCCGGTAACGCACTTCGATCCCCTGCGGGGGATCCATGCCGCGGTGGCCCGGAGCTTCCCCGGCCAGGAGGACCAGCCCTGGCACGCGCAGGAACGCATCGGCGCCGCGGAGGCGTTGCACGCCTACACGGTGGGACCGGCCGTCTCCTGCGGCCTTCAGGATGAAAAGGGTGCCATCGCGCCGGGAATGCTCGCCGACTTCGCCATTTTGTCGGCCAATCCCCTCGAAGTGGCTCCGGCCGAACTGCCCGGTTTGCAGGTGTTGAAAACCGTGGTCGGCGGGGAGGTCGTCTTTTCGAGGCCGTGATTCGTCCAGCCCGTTTCATCCGCCGCAGCGGCGGCCTCGACCGGAAAAGCACGCAGACGAATGCCCTCAGCCGCTCATCCAGACGCCGAAGCGCCAGCGCCAGACCAGGGGCGGGATGAAGGTGAACAGCGTAAAACCGATCGCCGCCAGTGCGGCGACCGCCGCGGCCCGCCTCCCCCGCCCTTCGGCGCCTGGAACCCGGCCGGCGCAACGGGCGGCCGTCAGGGCCGCGGGGGCCTCCAAGGCAACGGCGGCCAGCAGGCCGAACAGCAGGTAGCCGATGCGATGTTGCTCGGGCAGAAACAGGCACCAGGGGCAATGGTGATGGAGCACCCCGTAGTAATAGGCTGAAAGCACCCGCACCAGGGTCAGGGCCGCCAACGCCGACCAGACGGGGCCGACCACGGCCAGCACGCCGGCCCGGGCAACCCGTTGCGGCCGATGCCTCACCGCCCCCGCCACCGTCAGCAGCGACAGGCCGAGCACCAGGGTCCCGCCCACCAGGCCGCGGTCTGAAATCCCGGCCCACCGGCCGGCCTCGGCAAGGCTACGGAATTGGTCGTAGACGACACTGCAGCAGCTCACCGGATCCCGGGTGTTCAGGTGTGCCAGGCCTTGCGCGGTATCCACCGCCGCCAGCAGGGCCAGGGGCAGCACGGCGCAAAAGAGGCGCGCCACCAATGGCGCCAGGGCCGCATCCGCCAGCCGCCGGTGGAGCCCCTCCAGCACCGCCCACTGGTAGCCGACCCAAAGGGCCAGCATCCGCAGGGACAGGGCGCGGGGACCGAGTTCTGCCATGGCTTGCAGCACCCCCGTGCCGCACATGGCCCCGGGAACCAGCTCCACCAGCACCCCGCTGACCGCCGCGATCCAGATCAGGGTGGCGACGAAAAAAAAGATCATCGCCCAGCGCATCTTGAAGAAGGCGGTCTCGGCCCCCAGCTCACGGCGGATCTGGGCCGCATCGCTGCCGGCCGGCGCCCAGGCCGACGCCGCATCCAGCGCGGCCGGAAGACCGGTGCACATCAACAGCAGCGCCAGCAGGTCGAGGGCCAGGACGCTCAGGCCGAACGGGTGCCAGATCATGGCGCGGGCCGCAACCGGCCGCCTTCGAGAACCCAATGCGCGGCGGCGATGCCGCTTTGGCGCAGCCGCGGATCATGGGTGGTCACCACCACCACGGCCCCGTCCGCCGCAGCGCCGGCCAGGGCTGCCGCTATCAACGTCATGGCAACGTCGTCCTGATGGGCGGTGGGTTCGTCGGCCAGCAGAAACCGGGGGCGCCGGGACAGAGCCCGGGCCATGCCGACGCGCTGGGCCTCCCCGCTGGAAAGCTGCCAGGCCGGCCGATGGGCCAACTGGCCCACGCCGACCGCCTCAAGGGCCGCCTCGGCCCGAGAGCGCCATCGATCCCTCGGAACGCCGAGGGGCACCAAGGCGAGCATGAGATTTTCCAGGACGCTCAGGTCATCGAAAAACTGCGGCTCCTGAAAGACGATCCCCACCTGCCGGCGCCAGCGGTCCAGATGGGACGTGACCCAGCGGGATACGGGTTGCCCGTCCGCATCCACCTCGCCGGCGGATGGCCGCTGCAGACCGGCGAGCAGGGTGAGCAAAGTGGTCTTGCCCGCCCCGGTGGGGCCTGTGATGAGAACCACCTCCCCGGGCCGGGCCGCCAGCGAGACGTCGTCCAGGATCCGTCGCGGGGTGCCGTCCGCCTCGCGGGAGGCTGCCGTCAGGTGGCAGCAGACCAGCCCTTCGTTCACCGCCTCGCCCCCCCGGTCAGCAGTTCGAGAGGCGCGTGCACGCTGCCGGCGGCGGCCGGCACCACCACCGCCGCCAGAAACGGCGCCAGCACGAGGATTCCCGCGTGCACCAGCTCCAGGAGGCTTCCCGTGGAAACCAGGCGCAGGGTCGGCGGCCAGTTGTCCCACCCCAGCAGCCAGGGACCGATCCAGCCGCCGCCCGGCCAGAAAACCCCCATCCAGGCGGCCAGGGCCCCCAAGGCCACCGCGGGCAAGGCCAGGGCCAGGGCCCGATAGAGTCGCCAGCGCACCACATCGGTGCTGCTCCACCCCAAGGCCTTGAGGAGCGCGATCTCCCGGCGCCGCCCCATGCCCTCGCGAACCTGGTACGCCACCAGCAGCCCCATGGCGATTGCCGCCGGCACCAGAACGATGACCATCAGTCCGCCGCGCCGGGCCGCCGCCTGGCTGTAGCGTCCCATCGCCTCGGCGCGCGTGGTGATGTGCACCGGCCAGGGAAAGGCGGCGGTCAGGTCGGCGCCCATCGCCTCGGCCTCCTCCGGGTGGAAGACCTCCAGGGCCAGGTCGCTGGCCTCGTCCGGCTTCAGGCCAAGGAGACGGCGGGCGTCGGCGGCGTTGAGCCACACCAGGTCATGAGCCACGGGGGAAGCGGCGGCATCGAGGGGTTCGACCGCCTCCAGAGCCAGCTCCTGCGCCGCCCTCAGGGTCAGGCGACCGTTTTCCAGCGCTCCGGTCAACCCCGGACCCACCCGGGCGCATCCCCGCGCAGGTTCCGCGCAATCCGTCCCCGCAGGTGCCGCCGAAGGATCGAAGGCCACCACCATGACCGTACCGCCGCCAGCCGCGGCCGTCCCCCAGACCCGCGCCCGGCCGTCGATGACGCCCGGCACCTGCCGTGCGGCGGCAAGCCCGGCGGCCGCCGGCAGCGGCTTCCAGCCAAGGGCATCCAGACGCCGGACCACCAGCGCCGGCGATTGGGACAACCACAGCCGGGCCGTCGCCGTCAGGCCATGCTGCAGAAGCAGCACCATCGCCAGCACGGTGGTCAAGGCCGCCAGACAGAGCCCGGTGAGCATCGCCTCGGCGGGGTGCCGCAAGAGGTCGCGGGCGGCCCACAAGGCCAGATCCGGCAGCCAGCGGCGGTTCATGGAAACCCCGCCGGCAGCGGCGGCAGGTGAGGCCCGTGGCGCAGATCAACGGCCGGGTGCAGCAACCGGGGATGGCGGTCGGGGGTCCCGGCCGGCGCCAGGACGAGTTCGGTGGCCGCCAGGCAGCCGGCCAGGGCGACGGGCAGGGGGCGGGTCTGGTACCAGATTTGCAGCCCGACGGCGGATACGGCCGCCAGCACAACGGATGCCGCCAGGACGGACAGCAGCCGCCGGGCCGCCTCCATGCGGTCGGCGCCGGAGGCCGGCATCAGGGGACCGGTTTGGCCGGCTTCCGGGTGATGGCTTCCCATAGCGCGTCGTCCATCTCCGCCAGGCGGAACGTCCGCCGGCCGCCGTGGCGTTTCATGAAAGTTTCCACATTGGCTTCCGCCAGAGGAGTGAGGAAGGGGCCCATGGGCCCGATCACATCGCTGCCGGCCACCCACACCACGTCGCGGGCGTCCATGGGTCGCCCGGTGAGGTACTCCTGCACCACCGGCCGCGCCAGGTCCTTATTTTCGCACCCCAGATAGATCTCCGGATGCAGCCAGGATTTGATCATGCATCCGGTGGCGCAAAAATAGTAGGTCGTGCCGTCGACAATCTGGATGGCGGCCGCGAACTTGGCATACTTGATCACCGTCATGGCGCACACCGGACAACGATCCGCCCGGTCGAGGCGCAGCGCCAGATCGGGCCCCAACGGCTGGCGGCCCGGCTTGGCCTTCGATTCACCGGCGATTGCCGGCTGTACCAGGCAGCAGCCGATCAGCACCACGATCCACCATCGCACCCATTCCTTGCGGCCCACGGAGACGCCTCCTTTCACCAATGGCATCCGGCACCCGCTGAATACGGATGCCGTTTTGGAGAATATACAAAAAACAGGACCACCCTTCAAACCACCGCCCCCTGGCAGATCCGGTCTCGCCTTGCCGGCCCGTTTGTGCTTCAATGCAACGCCATGGAAACGGTCGACCTGACGGCGATGCTGCTGCTGGGACTGCTGGGAACCGGCCACTGCGCGGGCATGTGCGGCCCCTTGGTGATCGCCTTTCCCGGACGCACGGGACGCGCTTCGGCCCATCTGTCCTACCATGCCGGGCGGTTGACTACCTACACGCTTCTTGGCGGCCTGGTGGGCCTTCTCGGCGGTGCCTTGCGCGGAGGGGCCGCCGCCGTGGGCGCCGATCCGCTGATCTGGGTCTCCCGCGCCCAGGTATCGCTTTCGGCGGCGGCCGCCGTGTTTCTCCTGCTCTTCGGCCTGACCCGGCTCGGGTTGGTCCGTGAGCCGGAATGGCTGGCCGTGGCCACCCCGTCCAAGGTTCCCGGGGCCGCCCGCCTGCTGCGCCGAACGCTCGCCGGGGGCGGCAATCGCCACCTGTTGGGGGTCGGCTTGCTGCTGGGACTGCTTCCCTGCGGGCTTTCCTACGCCGCCCTGGCCCGCACTTTAGCCGCCGGGCATCCGGGAACCGGCATGGCGATGATGGCGGTCTTCGGGGCCGGAACCCTGCCGGGGCTCCTGGCCCTGGGCTTTGGCGCGGGCCGGCTTTTTCAGCGCTGGCGCCGCCAGAGCGACCTGATTGCCGGAATGATCATGCTCGCCATGGCCGCGCGGCTCCTGGCCGACGCCCTGGTGGTCTGGGTCTGAAGCGGCCAGGCGTTCCGAAACGGGGGCCCGCAGTAGCCGCAGCGTGTTGCCGATGACGCTGAGGCTGCTGAACAGCATGGCCGCCACCGCCACCAGCGGTGAGAGCAGCCCCGCCATGGCCACCGGGATGGCGACGAGGTTGTAGACCAGCGCCCAGGCCAGGTTCTGGGTCACCTTGCGCCGGATGCGGGCGGAAAGCTCCAGGAAAAACGGCAGGCGCCGCGGATCGGCGCCCATGAGGGTGATGTCGGCCGCCTCCCGCCCCAGCGGGTGGCCACTGAAGACGGCCACGGCCACTCGGGCTGCCGACAGGGCCGGGGCGTCGTTGATGCCGTCACCCACCATGGCCACCCGCCGGCCGGCGGCCTGGAGTTCCGCCACGTGCCGGGCCTTGTCCTCCGGGCGCATCCCGCCCCGGGCTTCCTCCACCCGCAATGCCTTCGCCACCTGCCGGACCGCGGCCGGGGCGTCCCCGGAAATGATTTCCAGGTGCAGCCCGCGGCGCCGCAAGTCGGCCATGGTGGCGGCCATCTCCGGACGCAAACGGTCTCCCGGAATGAAACTGGCCGCCGGCCGTCCGTCCGCCGAGAGCCAGATCCGGGAAGCCACCGCCTCGGCGGATCCCTCGCCGAACGGTTCTTCCAAATCCGCATCCGGGGGCCTCGCCAAGGCGAAAGCGCGGCTGCCGATCCGCCAGAGCCGGCCGTCCCACCGCCCGGACCGTCCCTCGGCCCCGCTGCCGACGTTCTCCAGGGATACCGCCGCGACCCCTTTCTCTTCCGCCAGACGCCGGATGGCATCGGCGGCGGGATGATCGCTGCCCGATTCCAGGCCCGCGGCCACGGCCAAAACGGCTTCCGGCGGCCAGGGGTCGAAGGCTTCCTCGGCCAGAACGTCCCAGCGGCCTTCGGTGACCGTTCCCGTCTTGTCGAAAACAAATGTGTCCACATCCCCGATGCGCTCGAACACCGCGCCGTCGCGCACCAGGATGCCGTGGCGGCCGGCCAGCCCGATACCCGCCACCCGGGCCAGGGGAATGGCGATGCCCAGGGCGCAGGGGCAGGTGATCACCAGCACCGTCACCGCCCGAACCAGGGCCTCTTCCACCGGCAGGCCGAGCCCCCGCGCGACCAGCCCGGTCACGGCGGCCATGACGATCACCAACGGCACCAGAATCCGAAGCCAGCGGTCGGTGCGATCCTCCAGGCGCGTCTTGCGGGCCAGGGCATCTTCCAGCAGGGCGATCATCTGCCCGAGGAGGGCGTCGGCGACACCGGTCTCGGCGCGAATCTCCAGGGTTTCTCCCGCCACGCGGGCCCCGCTGTAGATCCGGTCCCCGGGCCCCTTGGCCACGGGTCGAGCCTCTCCGGTCAGGGACGATTCGTCCACCCGGCTGTGGCCCGCCACGACCACTCCGTCCACCGCCACCATCTCTCCGGCGCCGGCCAGCAGCACATCTCCCGGCTTGATCTGATCGGAGGGAACGTAGCGCCCCGAGGCGAATCCCGGCGCCTTGAGGCGCACCTTGGTGGGCTGCAGGCTGAAGAAGCTCTCCAGCGTGGCCCGCACCCGGTCGCGAGCCCGGGATTCCAGGGTCTTTCCCAGCAGCACCAGCGTGACGAGCATGGCGGCGGTGTCGAAATATAGATGGATACTGCCCGCCAGCAGGTTGACCGTACTGTAGCCGAAAGCGCTCAGCGCCCCCACGGCCACCAGGGTTTCCATGCCCGGCGAGGCCCCGGCCAGACCGTGCCAGGCCTTGCGCAGGATGTCCCGCCCGCCGTACCCGAGCACAACCAGCGACAAGAGAAAACTGGGCCAGGAGAGATAGGTGACGGCCTCCGGCGGCAGGCGGGTGAAAAATCCCGAGTAGAGGGAAAATTGGAGCATCATCACGTTGAGGGTGAGAAAGATCGTCACCAGCAGGCGCCAAAGCTGCCGCCGCGACTCCGCGGCCACCTCCGTCTGCCCATCGGCGGGCCGGTAGCCCAACGAGCGGATCGTCTCGACGAGAGACGCCGGTGCGGTGCGCCGCGGGTCGTAGCCGATCCGCACCCGGTCGGCGGCGAAACTGCATGCCGCCCCGAGGACCCCCGGGGTTTTGTTCAGGGCCTCCTCGATGACCCAGGCGCAGGCCGGGCACCACATGCCGGAAACCCGCAGGTTCAGCGCCAGCCCGTTTTCCCCGTCTGGCGCCGGCGGCCATTTCGCCTCCGGAGCGGCCGTCGGGGCCGCCTGGTAGGCGCCCCGGGCCAATTCCGCCTCGCTGCTCGGAATGACGCCAAGTTCCCGGCAGCGCTGAAAGATGTCCGACCGGCGAAAGGCCTCCGGATCGACGCAGCCGGTGGCTTCCGCCAGCATGGCGAACACCTGCCGGCAGCCGAGGCAGCAAAAGTGATAGCGCCGCCCGCCCTCGTCGAGGTCGCAGCGGCTGTAGCGGAGGGTGAATCCACACAGATCACAGGACTCGGGAGAACCGGTCATGCCAGGAGTCCTGCCGGGATTTCAGGGTTCACTGACGCCGAGGGATTGCACATAGGCGACGATCTGCCACCGCTGGGGCACCGGAATGGTGGTGGCCAGGGGCGGCTGACGGCCTCCGGGAATGCCGTAGCTGATTTCCTTGAAGATCGTGCCGGGCGCCAGGGCCTGGACGCGCCGGCTGCGGAGGGGGGCGGGCAGGGGGGCGAAGCTCTGGCCCACGGTGCCGTTGCCGTCGTGGAATTTGCCGTGGCACTGGGCGCAAAACAAGGCGTAGCCGTGGGCGCCCGCCGCCACGGTTTCCGGGTCGCTCAGATCGAAGGGGGCCGCCAGTTGCTCCCCGGTCCGGTCGCGGTAGAGCGCCTCTCCCCCGCTGAAAGGCACCATGCCGGCAGGCATGACCGGCATCCGGTGTTCGTAAGGCCGCACGGAGGGTGTCTCCCACATGCGCCCGGGGGAAAAGCGAAGGTCGTAGAGGGTGAGGACGATATAGGCCGTCAGCCCCACCATGCCCAGAACGGTCCCCGCCAAAAAGATGCGTTTCATCTATTCCCCCTTGGCGCCGCGCACGTGCTGAGGATAGGGCATGGTTTCATACGCGGCGTAAGGAGACTCGGCCGGAATGTCGCGCACCGGTCGGTAGTCCCAGTCGGGGGGGCCGAGATCCCCCACCAGGGCGAAGGTGAACATTACCTTGGCCACGATGAAGGTCGCCAGTAGAGCGACGACGATCCAGGTCTTCATTGCCGATGGTGCATGCCTTCGGGCTTCCATGTCAGATCCTCACTTGGAGCAGGCCGACGGCCAGAGTGTACCCCAGGGCCCAGACCAGGGTGCCGGCGATGATCAGGATCAGGGCCAGGGGAAAGGGGGCGTCGCGCTCCCCGATGTCCGACGGGTAGCGCTGGATGATGGTTTGGGTGCGTTCTTCGTTGTCGGGGCGGTAAAAGGCACTGTAGCCGAGGCTCAGGCCCACCAACACCACGAAGATCAATGCCGGAAAAAAATAAAGGACCACATATTGAAAATTGAGCAGCGCGAAATATCGCATGGTCGGCCTCCCTTTCGATTCGTCGGCCCTTTTCCTTGCCGGCTGAATGGATCACAAAGGCACAAAGACCACAAAGTGAAAGAAACCGAGTGCTTCCCTGTGGTCGCTTTTCCCTGTGCCTTTGTGTAAGGACAACAGGTTGAAAATCAGCCGGACAGGAGCGCGAAGGCCAGCACCGCCACCGTGCCGGCCAGACCGATGGCCACCACCAATGCCAGGCCGTAGACTTCCAACCGCCCGCGGCGGGTCAGCGCCGGGGCGTCGGTTGCGGGTGGATCGCCGGCCAGCGGCAGGAAACGGGCCCGCTGCTGGTCGCCGAACTGCCCGTTGTGCAGGGCCCAGCCGGCCACCAGCAGCGCCAACCCCAGGCCGACGATCATGTAAGTGGCAAAATACGGAAAATACATGGATGGCTCCTGCCCTTTGGGTCCCTTTTGTCCCTTATGTCTTTTCTTCTTTTGTTCTTTTCACGGTTCATACGCGGCGTCGATTCCCCGCGGCTCGGTGTTGGCGTCGCTCTGGTCGATGAAGTATTCGGCCACGTAGTTGCCCACATCCCAGATCTTCTCCGATTCCAGATCCTTCTTGAAGTACGGCATGGCCGTGCCGGTGATGCCGTTCATGATCTGGTAATATAGGATGCCGCCGGAGGTTTCGCGACCCTTGAGAACGGTGAAATTCAACGGCGGCGGATAGATCCACGGCTGGACCGGCCCCACCCCGTCGCCCACCGGACCGTGGCAGCCAAGGCAGAAATCCTGGTAGAGCTTCCGCCCCCGGGCCAAGCCGGCCGGGCTGGTGGGATAGGGGTTGGGCAAATCGCGCCATCCCTGGGGAACGTGCTGGTTGAGCCAGGCCACATTGGCCTCTGGCCCGGCTTCGTAAGCGCGCACGGCTTCGTTTTTCCAGCGCCGCTGGCGCGCCATGCGCCGGTCGGCTTGCTGCATGCCCAAACCCTGGATGTAGGCCGTGAGAGTATCGATCTTTTCGGTGCCCAAAAAGGCGAATGGCGGCATGATGGAATTGGGCCGGGTGTAACGCGGGTTGATGAAATGGGCCAGGTGCCAGTCGTCCGGATGCTCCCCGCCCTCCTGGGAAAGATCCGGGCCGGTGCGTGACGATCCGAGCAGGATGGGCCGGTCGGCGATGTAGTCGCCGACCCTGGCGATGCGCTCGGCGCCCATGCCCCAGTCGATGGTGCGGATCGACTGGGTGTGGCAATAGACGCAGCCGTTGGCGATGTAGAGCCGGCGGCCGGCGGCCTCCAGCTCGGTGCGCTCGCGATAGATCTCCGAAGGCGTCGTTTGGCGCGTGACCCAGGGAACCCAGATGGTCACGAACACCACGGCTGCCAGGATGGTCAGGCTGCCGATCACCACTGCCCGGGGCGTCATCTTCATGCGGCGGCCCCCCGTTGTCCGTAAAGCGTGCGAAAAACGTTGTAAAATCCGATCACCGCGCTCGAAAAAAGAATCGCCCCCAGCGAGGCCCGCAAGACGTAGTAGGGGTACAGGGACGGCAGCACCCGGTACACCGTTTCCCCGTTGAGCCAGGCCTGGCCCTGGATCAACCCCACAATGGTGAGCACCACCGCGAATCCCGCCGAACCGAGGAGCACCAGCCAGTACTGCAGATCGGCCAGCAGGCGGCTGTGCAGCGGCCGGCCGGCGATGCGGGGCAGAACGAAGTAGAGGCCGCCAAGGGCGATCATCCCCGAGAAGGCCAGCACGCCGATGTGGGCGTGGCCCACCACCCAGTTGTTGAAATGGGTGACCCGCTGCACCTGGGGCAGAGCCATCATCGACCCCTGGATACTGGCGAAAAAGTACATGATGGTGCCGGTGAAGACGAACTTGGCGCCCACGTCGGCGTGAATTTCGCCCAGGCGCCCCTGGGCGGTGTACCAGAGGTTGATCAGCACCACCATCACCGGAATCACCATGCCGATGCTGTCCACGATGGAGATCACCTTGAGCCAGGTGGGCACCGGCACCTGCAGCAGGTGATGGGTGCCGATGTGGGTGTAGACCACGAAGAGCGACCAGAACCCCACCAGGGACAGGGTATGGCTGTAAAGCGGGTTGCGGCAGGCCTTGGGAATCACGTAGTAGGCCACCCCCAGCGACAGCGGGGTCAGCAGCAGCCCGAAGATGTTGTGGCCGTAGAACCAAAGCAGGATGGCGTCCGGAATGCCCACCAGGGAACCGGTGTCGGGGACCCAGACGACGTTGCCCAGCACGTAGGTGGCACCGGTGAGGGCGATGGCCGCGCAGGCGTACCACACCGAGACATAGAGCAGTGGCTCCCGCCGCCGCGCCACCGTCATGATCAGGTTGATGAACACCAGGATGAACACCATCACCACGAGCAGGTCCACCGGCCAGATCATCTCGGCGTACTCCCGCCCTTGGGTGGCGCCGGCCAGCAGGGTCGACACTGCCGCCACCAGCGCGATGTTCCAGAAGCCCGCCGTCACCAGGCCGAGCCGCTCGCTGTAAAGCTCGGTGCGCAGCAACCGGGGCACGAAATAGAAGACGGCCCCCAGCAGCCCCGGGGTCACGAAGCCGAAAAGGACCAGGTTGACGTGCACGGGGCGAATCCGGCCGAAGTGCAGCCAGCCGATGCGCACAATATCCGGAGCGATGAGCTCGGTGGCGCCCAGCAGCCCCATGAAGGTGGCCACCACCATCCAGAAGGCCGAGGTGATGCAAAAGGCGCGGGCCGTTTCATAAGGTTCGGGCTGCAGTTTGCCAGTGGCGGACAACTCGCGTTCTCCTTGCGTGATGCTCAATTGTGGCATGCCAGCCAGCAGTCGAGGTTGGCGTTGCGCGTCCGGTGACACTCGACGCAAAACCCCATGCGGAAAGGCTCTCCCGTGAGCCGATCCTGCTGTTCCACGGCGCCGTGACAGTTCTGGCAGGCGATTTCCTTTCGAATGTGGCGCTGGTGGTTGAACAGCACGTGCTCGGGCAGGTAGAAGACCTTGCGCCAAGGGGTGGGCGTGACTGTGTCGAAGTACGCGTGCTCCTTACGGATCTCCGGAAAATTGGCGATGATGTGGTTGTGGCAGTAAAGGCACTTTTCCACCGGCGGCAGGCCCGGATGGTTGGAGCGGCCCGCGTAGGGATGACAGAATTCGCACTGGATGGCCTTGACGTTCACGTGGAGCCGGTGGCTGAAGGCGATGGGTTGCACCGGTCCGCGGGCCGCGGCCGGGGGCATGTAGAACCAGTAGAGAAACCCGGCCGTCAGGATGACGCAGAGGGAGATCCACAGGATGGGCCAGCGGTTGCGCCAGAGCGTCTCGCGGCGGGAGGCCGCGGCCGCCAGGGAGCGCATCGGCCGGCCGCCGGTGGCGACCACCACCGCCGCCAGGGCCAGAACGATCAGGGCAACAGTGGAGACGATGATTTCCATCATCGGGGGTCCTCCGGTGCCGCGTGCACCAGTTCAGGAAACGCGTTCAGATAGCGCAGGAGAACCAGGGCCATCAAGCCGGCGAACCCCAACCCCACCAGTACGTCTCCAAGACCGATGGGCAGGCTTGGTGCGCCGTGAAACAGCGCCGGGCCCAACAGCAGAAAATGTTCAAACCAGATCGCGATGATGCCCGCGGTGCAAATGGCGGCCATGGCGGCCGGCATCGTCTTGATCCGCTTGTTGATCAGGATCAGAAACGGCAGCACGAAGCCGAGGATGAAGACCGTCCAGGCCAACGCGGCCCAGGGCGCGTGCAGGGTGCGCTCGATGACATAGGCCGTCTCTTCGGGGATGTTGCCGTACCAGATCACCACCAGTTGGGCGTAGAAGAAATCGGCCCAGACCAGGCAGAAGGCGAAAAAGAGCTTGCTGATGTCGTGAAGCTGGGCGCCGTCGATGCGAAAGGCGAAACGCGGGCTCAGGTGCAGCAGGGCCGCCAGGATGATGATGGCCCCGAAGCCGGTGTAGATCGCCTTGACGAAGGAATAGGCCCCGAACAGGGTCGAGTACCAGTGCGGGTCGGCAGCCATCACCAGGTCGAATCCGATCAGCGAAAGAACCAGGGCGAAGGCCAGGATGTACAGGACGGCCAGCACGGTGGTGCGCCGGTGCCAGCGGTCCGGATCGTCGTCCTCCCGGCGCCAGCGCGCCGAGAGGAAACTTCTCAGCGGCCCGGTCCCGCTGCCGTCCACCTTGCCGCGCAGCGCATGGTACACGTAGACATGGCCCAGCCCGTAGAGCACCAGCAGCCCCGCCAGGTCGCGGCCGAAGAGAAACGGGAGGTTGAGCCAGACTTCCTTGCCATGCAGGTCCGCGTGGCGCCAGGGGAAAACATGGTCCCCGCCGGCCGGCAGGATCAGGAAGAGAACCACCGAAACGGGAAAAAAGGCCGCGAAGGCTTCCGCCAGGCTCGCCAGCTTTCCACTCCAGCGCGCCCCCACCACCTGCATGACGGCGGAAAAGAGCACGGCCCCCTGGGCGATGGCCGAAAAGAGCAGGAAATTGACCAGGTAGGCTTGCCAGGCCCGGGCCGGGTCAACGGCCGCCAGCACGACGAAACCCACCAGCCCCGCGCCCACCAGGATCAGGCTGGCCATGAAATAGGGCGGGCGCCGCGTCTGCCCAAAATCGGTGGCTTGCGGATTCATTCCCCGTTGTCCCTTGGGTCGTTTATGTCCTTTTTGTCCCTTTGTTTTTCAAGCATGGGACAATCCGTGCGCCTTCCTACCCGCTTCATCCTCCCCTGCGAAGGCGCGCAGCGCCGTGGCCCCTTGCCCGGTGAAAAACGCCTCCAGCGCCGGCCGTTCGGCGGCGTCGCAGGCCGCCACCACCCCGTACTGGTCACCGCTGAGCCGCGGGTCATACGTTTCTAAGTCCCGGTAGCGCGGCAGGCCCGTCTGCAGGATCAACCCGACGACGTTTCCGAAGACGGCGAACAGGATGGTGAACTCGAAGCCCACGATGAAAAAGGGAACTAGCGCCACCACCGGCTTCCCGCTCACGATGAGCCCCCAGCGCGCGGCGGTGAAGGCCGCCAGGAGGAAGCCGGTGAAAAATCCGATGATGCCGCCGGCCAGGGTGAACCAGCCCACCGGGCTTTTCTTCACCCCCACGGCTTCGGCGAGGCGGCGGCTGGGAATGGGGCTATGGGTGCGCAGCAGGCGCCAGCGCGAACCCTTGATCCCCTCCACCGCCCCCGCGGCGGCCGTCTCGTCGGCAAACAACCCCATCACGTGGGCTTCAGGCGCCATGGTCCGCTCCTTGATGCACGATCTCCTTCATCTCCGTCATGGATACCGACGGCATGTGCTTGACGAAGAGGAAAAAGAGAAAAAAGAACAGCGAGAAGCTGCCGATCATGATTCCGAACTCGATGGCCGAGGGATGGTAGAGGCCCCAAGCGTAGGGGAGAAAATCGTGGGCCACGCTGGTGACGATGATGACGAAGCGCTCGTACCACATGCCGATGTTCACCAGGATCGAGATGCCGAAGAGCCAGCCGATGCGGGTGCGGATCGCCTTGAAGAAGAACAGCAACGGCACGAGGGTGTTGCAGACCACCATGATCCAGAATCCCACGGCGTAGTCGCCGGTGGGCCGATACTGGAAAATGGCCATCTCCACGGGGTTGTGGCTGTACCAGGCGATGAAGAATTCGGTGCCGTAAGCGAAACCCACGATCAGGCCGGTGAAGATGATCGTCTTGGCGACGCTTTCCAGCACGTGCACGGTGATGATGCGCTCGTAGCGGAAGATGCGCCGCAGCGGGATGATCAGCGTCAGCACCATCGCCAGCCCCGAGTGGATGGCCCCGGCCACGAAGTAGGGCGCGAAGATGGTGGTGTGCCAGCCGGGCACCACTCCTAAAGCGAAGTCCCAGGAGACGACGCTGTGCACCGAGATCACCAGCGGCGTGGCCAGGGCCGCGAAGAAGAGATACCCGCGGCTGTAGTGGCGCCACTGCTCGTGGCGGCCGGTCCAGCCGAGGGACAGGACGGTGAAGATTTTCTTGCGCGCCCCTTCGGCCCGGTCGCGGATGATGGCCAGGTCCGGCAGCATCCCGGTGTACCAGAACAGCGAACTGACGGTGAGGTAGGTGCTGATGGCCACCACGTCGAACATCAGCGGGGACTGGAAGTTGGGCCACAGGGTGCGCTGGTTGGGCAGCGGCAGCATGTAGTAGACCATCCAGACCCGCCCGAGATGAATGAAGGGAAAGAGGCCGGCAATGCAGACGGCGAAGACCGTCATGGTTTCGGCCGCCCGGGCGATGGGGTTGCGCCAGCCGGCCCGAAACAGGTGCAGAATGGCCGAAATCAGGGTCCCGGAGTGCGCGATCCCCACCCAGAAGACGAAGTTGATCAGGTAGGTGCCCCAGTGCACCGGGTTGTTCATCCCGGCCACGCCCACGCCCACCAGGATCTGGTACAGCCAGCAGCCGGCGCCGAGCATCACCCCGCCGAACAAGGCGGCGATGAGCAGCCAGTAGCGCCACCCCGGCGGTCGCAGCGTATCGAGAACCGTATCGTCGATGGTATTGAAGGTAAGGGCCCTCATTTCGCACTCTTCGGTGGTTGGAAATGAACCGCGGACAGGCGCGGACGGTCGCAGACGCTCAGGCGGCCTGGCGGCCGGAAAGGCTCGGACACCGTCAGGCCGAGGACCATGCGCTTGATCTCAGCCCGTGCATGCTTGAAGTTGACCAACAGGCCGACCTGCTTTCCGGTAGCCTTGAGGTAATGAAGCAACTGCGCCTCATGCACGGGAAGGAGCGCCTCCACCGTCTTGACCTCTATGATCACCTGGTCTTCCACCACGATGTCCGCGAAATACTCACCTACCCCTTGCCCCTTGTAGCAAACCTTCAACGGCACCTGGCTTCCCGCATTCAACCCCCGTTCTCGAAGTTCAATTAAAAGGGCCTTTTCATAGACCTTTTCAAGAAACCCATGGCCCAATTCGCGATTGACCTCAAAAACGGCCCCGTTGATCCGGTATGTGATATCGTTGACATCCACTTTGATCTACGGTTCGAATCGATTCCCGTCGATTCCCGCTTTCTATCCCGTTTGTTTTTTTTCTTTTTACGTCCAGCAGAGGTTGCTCCACCAAATTCTTGATTGTCTGCGGTTGTCTGCGTCCGTCTGCGGTTTCTTTCAGACTTCTTGCACCACCTTTTTCAGGTAGATCACCGCCGGCTTGGTATTCAGGTACCCCATCACCTGGTAGGCCCGCCGGTCGTCGCAGAGCCGCCGCACGCGGCTGTTGGGGTCCATCAGGTCCCCGAAGACCAGGGCGCCGGTGGGGCAGGTCTGCACACAGGCCGGGGTGATCTCCCCGTCACGGATGCGGCGCCTTTCGTTTTTGGCGGCGTTGTGGGCCGCCTTGATCCGCTGCACGCAGAAAGAGCATTTTTCCATCACCCCCTTGGCGCGCACCGTGACGTCCGGGTTGTACTGCAACTGCATCGGGGCCGGCGCCGCGTAGGTGAACCAATTGAATCGGCGCACCTTGTAGGGGCAGTTCTGGGCGCAGAAGCGGGTGCCGATGCAGCGGTTGTAAATCTGGTTGTTGAGCCCCTCGGTGCCGTGGTGGGGGGCATAGACCGGGCAGACCGCCTCGCAAGGGGCGTTGTCGCAGTGCTGGCACATCATGGGCAAAAAAAAGACCCGGGTCGGATCCGCCGGGTCGAGGTAGCGCTCGATGCGCAACCAGGCCATCTCCCGCCCCTCCAGCACCCGCTCTTCGCCCACGACGGCCACGTTGTTTTCCGCGGCGCAGGCCACGGCGCAGGCCCCGCAGCCGATGCAGCGATCCAGGTCCACCACCATCCCCCAGCGGTATCCGGCGTGGTCGTGGGGAGAATAGGCGTCGCGCGCGGGGTCGTAGCCCTCGGGCAGCGGCAGCGTCATGGGAAAATCGTGCATCGTCAGACCGGGTTTTTCGGCCCGAGGGGGCGCCTGAAGATGCGCCAGGTCCACTTGCAGGGCGATCTTGCGGTCGTGCTGGATGCGGCTGCCGTCGGTGTGGGCCAGGGGGGTGCGTCCCCCGGTGGCCTCCACCTGCCCCGGTCCGACGGCCATGGGCAGGGTCGTCCGCCCGTCGGCCTGGTCCAACCTCAAAAGCAGGAACGGATTGGGCCCTCGCTCGCGGGCGTAGCGTCCCGCGGCCATGTGTCCCTGACCGGCGCCGATCATCAGGATCTCGGGCGCCACTGCTTCCGAAATGTAGACGGTGGCCGTGACTTGCGCTTCCGCCACACGGATACGGCAGTCGGCGCCGTGGGACAGGCCCAGGCGGCTCGCGGTGTGGGGATGAACCGTCACCGGCGTCCGCCAGGTGACTTGGGTCAGGGCATCGGGCAACTCCAGCAGCCAGGGGTGATCGGCGCTGCGGCCGTCGTAGAAGCGGATGGACGGCGCCACCACCACCACCGGCGCCTCTGCGGGCACCGGCGGAGCCGGCAATTCGGCCAGACCGCGGGCGGCATCGACCAGGGGGATGACGAAGGGCAGGTTTCCCTCCGAGGGCGTCTCGAAGCGACCGCCGTGCTGGAGCAAACGCGCATAATCGGATTCCTGGCGCAGACCGGCGCGCTCCATCAGGGACTGGACGAGCCATTGCCGATAGTCGGCCACCGGCCGCCGCGAACCGTAGGCCAGGGACAGGAGGACATCCCCCACCGACGGCGCCGGATCCGGATGAACCGGCCCCATGGCCGGCTGCAGGTTGGAGATCAGGCCGATCCAGCCGCCGTATTCGTCCCAGCTCTCCAGGGGATGGGCCAATGGAAAGATCAGGTCGGATGCCTCGGCGGTGTCGTCGTTGCCGGCGGTGAAGGAGACAACGAAGGTCCCGCTCCGCCGAAGCCTTTCGATCTGTCCCCCCGCTCCGGGAAGGTTGTGGATCGGATCGACCCGGTTGAGCAGGAGCACGGCGGGACGGTCTTCCGCCAGCCGCTCCAGGTACCGGTGCAGTGCACCGCCGGCCCGGGCCTGTTCCAGGCGATGGCGCCGCCCCGTGTCGATCCGCGCCAGTTCGGGATCCAACAGCCGCTGCAGCAGGTTGGCCGCCGCATGGGTGGTGGCATCGTTGGGCGCGCCGGCGCCGCACCCGAGCACCAGGGGTCGCCGGGCATCGGCCAGGCACCGGACCAGCAGGCCAAAATCCTCGGGCCGGATACCGGCCGTCTCGACGACCCGCTCCGGCGTCCAGCTCCCGGAGGCCCGGTGGATGGCATCGCGGACTTCGCCGGGCAGGCCGGTGCCCTTTTCCCCGCGGGTCCACTCGTTGAGCAGCCCCAGGGCGATGGCGGCCTCACCGCCCGGGCGGCAGGGAATCCAGCGGTCGGCATTGGCCCCGGTGACATTCTGGAAGGGAGACACCTGGACCAGCACCGCCTTGGTGTTGTCCGTGACGGCATGGGCCTGCTTGAAGTGCCGGGCGTATTCCACCGGCGACAGCCAGGTATCGAGAAAATCGGCTCCCAATGAAACAATCCGGTCGGCGGCCTCCAACCGGTAGCCGACCAGGCCGTCCACCCCGAAAATCCGCCGGTTGGCCTCCCTGAGGGTTTCGAGCGCCAGCGGTTCGTAGACGAACGGCGCCGGGCTGTCGAGGGCGGTCATGGCCCGGGTCATCAGATCGAGCAGGCTCTCGCCGACACAGCCGGTCACCAGGGCGACGCGCCCTTTTCCGGGACAGGCGGCGGCTTGGGCCTTCTGGCACATCAGGGCTTCGGCCTCGCCGAAAGGGATGGTGCGCCACCCCCCCTTCACGCGCAGCCGCGGCAGGGCCGGACGATCCGGATGGTAAAGCCCCTGGAGCGCCGCCTGGCCCCGGGCGCAGAGGGTCCCCCGGTTGATCGGATGCAGGGGGTTGCCCTCCAGCTTGACGACCCGTCCCTCGCGGTTGGATGCCAGCACCCCGCAGCCGGCTGGGCATTCCCGGCAGGTGGTGGCATACCAGGTCGGCTGCCCGGGAACCTGGTCGTCGGGGGCCTGGACCAGGGCATGCAGCCGTTTTTCCGCCTCGGGTGAGCAGCCGGCGGCAAACGCGATGCTGCCGAGGCCGGCTGTCTTGAGAAAGGTTCTCCGATTCATTTCGATGAAATGCTCCTGAAATAAACCCTTCCGCCGGTTGATCCGGCCGCTGCCGGCGCTGAATCGATCCCGCGCCAAAAGCATACACAGCGGGTGAATTTCATTCAAGAAAAAGCTGGCAAGCCCGGCTCCGGCGGGCGGGCCTCCGGATTGACACGTTTCCGGGGAGGATTACGTTGTCATCGAAGTCCTCGAAACGAATTGAAAAAACGGGGCGCCGCATGGGTCGGCCAACCCGACAGCGAAAGGAGCACCCCATGATCGGAATCATGATCACCCTCCTGGTCCTGGCTTACTTCGTCAACCGTTGCATGCCCACCAGGGAAACGGCATCGTCTTGCAAGCTCTGAATCCGCATTCGCCGCGCCGGCGCAGGATCCGGCCGGTGCGGCGCTTCTGAGCAACGACCTTTTCAGAGACGACAAAACGATAGTGTAGTGAATATTACAATTCATCGGATGGAAGCGTCAAGAAAAACTAAATTCCATTCATTTGATACGGCATCGTTGCCCAGAGCCGATAATCGTTTCGGCCGTCAGGGCTTCGCCGGAATTTGGCGGCATCGGGTTTCGCGGGTGAACAGCAGCAGGAGCAAGGACAGGGCCAGCCAGGCGATCATCAATGAAAAGCCCGCCCGGTAGGCGGCGGCATCGTATCGGCGCACCCCGTCCACCAGGGTGCCGGTCCAACAGGTATCCAGAGCCCAGCCCACCAGGGGCTGCAACAGCATGGGGCCGAGCATCACTCCCATGTTCACCAGCACCACCACCCGCAGCCCCGTCTGCGCGTGGGTCTGGCGCAGCAGCTCGGCAAACCGGTTGCTGGCCGCTGGATAGCGCTGGGGCAGGCGCCATCGTTCTTCGTAGCGTCCCAACTGCCGATCCATACTCTGCTGCAACGCCTCCACCGAACCGAGCACCCCGCCGACGAAATGAAGGCCAACACCGGATGCACCAACGACCAGTCCCGGTGCGTCTCGGCATACAGCCCTGCAAACAGCTCGCGGCTGCCGGAAAAAAGCTCCTTGAACGTGTCGATGAGCAGGCTCTTGCCGAAACGCCGGGGCTGGAGGCGGATGAATCCCGTACATCCCCACGAATATCGTCTATTTTGCACTCGTCCTGCAACCTAGACGATATTTTTGGAGAATAGACGGCATCGTCCATTCCCGTGAGCGCCATTTTGAGAGGAAATCTTAGAAGGCCTCCGTTTTTTCCTTGGATTTCTGTGGCCTCTTGGCCGAGCCGCAGATCCAAGGTGGCGTAACGCTTTTCTGTCAAGGCGCGGCCTCCTGCACTTCGAACCCGCAGACGCCGCAGTCCCGGCGGCTGAACTCCACGCCGATCAGATAGACCGGATCGCCCCGGTCCAGGTACTTGTCGGCATAGCTCTTGGCCAAAAGTTGCGCCAGGGCCTTTCCTTCGGGTTCGGCTTCCACCACCTTGAACTCGAACAAAAAAACCCGTCCCTCGAACAGCACCGCCATGTCCACCCGGTCCTGACTGGTGGTGTCCTCCACCCGGATGTCCAGGCCCAGGGCCGCGAAGTGGCTGTAAAACACGCTGGCATAGTAGCCTTCGTATTCGCCGATGGCGTTGCGCCGGTGCCAGTCGTGCGGTATCGCGGCAAAGAGGGCCTGAAAATGCCGCTCGAGTCCTCTGAAATCCGCCGCCTGAAGCAGCCGCACCAGCCCCAGGCGCAGTTGCGACTCGCGGCCCGCATCCCCCAGAAAGGCTCCGGTGAGAATGACGTTGAGGCTCTGGTAGACCTCCCGGTTGGGATAGCGCAGATGGAAAAACCGCGAGCCGGCGATCTCTTCCACCCGGTCCACGGTCAGATACCCCGTCTGAAAGAGCAGCGCCTCCACCGGCATGGTGTCCACGTCGAAGGTCGACAGCAGCATCTCCGAGGCGATGGTCTCCCCGAGTTTGGGCGTGAAGGTCCCCCGCTCCAGCAGCAGTTTGACCAGAAAGGTGGGCGTGCCGGATTCGAACCAGTAGTTACCGAAGGTCCGCTTGGCAAAAAAAAGCAGGATATCGAAAGGATTATAAACATTTTCGCCAAGCCATCGGTATCCGTCGTACCACTGGCGTACCGCCTCGCGGTCCACCCCTTCCAGCTCAGGAGAAAATACTGTCTCAAGGTCTTTTTCGGTGTACCCGCAGATGGCCGAATACGGCGCCTCCACGGTCAAATCGCGCAGGTTGTTGAGTCCTGAAAAGATCCCGGCCTTGCTGAACTTGGACACCCCGGTCAAGAAGGCGAAGCGCACATGGGCGTCGCTGTCCTTGATCACCGAGTAAAAATCGCGCAGCACCTCCCGCAGCCGCAGCGCCTCCTCGCGATCCTCGATGCGGTCCAGAATCGGCTTGTCGTACTCGTCCACCAGCACCACCACCCGCCGGCCCGTCTGTTCGTGGGCCTGGCGGACAAGCGCCTTGAACCGGATATTGATCTCGGAAAACGGAACTTGGAGGCTGTATTGCTGCTCATACTGCGACAGTTGGGCGATCAAACTCTGCTGCAGCGCCTCCACCGAACCGGGCACCCCGCCGGCGAAGCTGAAAGCCAGCACCGGATACACCGCCGACCAGTCCCAGCGCGCCTCGGCATACAGCCCCGCAAACAGCTCGCGGCTGCCGGAAAACAGCTCCTTGAACGTGTCGATGAGCAGGCTCTTGCCGAAACGCCGGGGACGGGAAAGGAAGTAATAGCTTCCCTCTTCGATCAACGACAGCACGAAGACGGTCTTGTCCACATAGTAGTAGTCGGCTTGCCGGATCTTGCGAAACGACTGCACGCCGATGGGCAGCTTCTTTTTGGCGGTCATCGGTTGGGCCCCCTTGCGCAAGGACGACGGTGAAAAGAATCAACTCGCCTGGCAATGAACAGGCCGGGCCAGCGCAATGAAGAATAGCCGATTTCAGGCGGCATGCCAAGAAAGTGTACTTTTTACAATTATCACCGATTTTCGCGGAGTTTTAACCGTCACAGCAATATAAGAATCAGAATTTGTATTTACTGAAAAACGAACTCAAGTTTAGCATCCCCCAGCCAAGATGCTTTGGTCGGCAAGCGGTGCCACGGCGCGTTTCTCAAGATCGGGTTGTGTGCCCTTCGGGGGAAAGTCACGATCAGCCGATCGGCCGTCAGGACCACTTGTCCTTTGCCTTTGACAAAATGCCGATACACCTTGGCCGCGTCGCATTCCTCGAAGCCGCGCAGCTTGGCGGCCAGCATGCTGTACAACGTGTCGGCCACCACGGTCATGACCACATCGAAGTGGACTTTGGTCAGGATCGGAGACGACAGGGCATTGAGGCTGAAGAACTTGACCGCCTCGGCGATGGAGTTTTCCACCCGCCAGCGGCGGGCATAGTCGCTGACGATGCGTTCCACCGGCGAGTCCGTGTCGTTTGTGATCAGAAAAGCCGGCTTCTCATGGCCGTTGCCGCGGATGGCGACCTGGCGCAGAGTGCCGCGATAGCCGGTTAGTTCGACCATGGACTGGTACACCTGAGGGTTGGGGTATTTGCGTTTCGCGTGCGGGATATGGATCTTTTCCCAAGGGCCGACCGCATCGAGGCCCTGGATCAGGTTTTTACCACGGCGTCGAAGGGTGATGAACTTGACGCCCAAGTCGTTGAGTTGTGACAGGTTTGCATAGGTGGTGAATTTCGAGTCGAAGATCAGTGTCGGGTTCATTCCGCGCCGGGCCTTCTTCCAGAAGGTCAGAAACTCCAGGATCTGATCGTCGGCTTCCCGGCGTTGGATATCGGCGGCCGTGTAGAGAACCAGTTTGGAGCCGGCATCTTGGCTCACAAGGGTCAACGCCCCTTTCATGCGCTTGTTTCTGGCCCCGGCCCAATGCTCCTGAAGAACGGACTGATCGCCAAAGTGAGGGATGGTGTGAAAGTCCAGGTTGACGATGCTTTTGTCGTAAAGGCCGATGCGGTCGGCCTGCCGGACGAAGGCTTTCTGCAATTTATACAGATGGATGGCATCCAGCGAGTAAGAGTAGGTGGACATGGCCGTGCATTTGGGCAGCACGTTGAGACCGGCAAACAGGCCCAAGCCGGCATCGAAGCTGTGATCGTTGATGCGGGCAAAGCGCTCGGTGCCGATGAGCTTCACGGCTAAAAAAGACAGAAAATACTGCAAGGCCGGGATCGTCTTGCTGCCTGGAAGGCCGGCCTCGGCGACGACCTTGGCCAGATCGAGTTGCTCGATAAACGGGGCAAAAAGGAATACGCCGGCCGCGTCACAATCGACTTTGCACGGTTCGCCGACAGAAACCATCCGGGATGCCTCCGGAACCCGAGCGCCCTGGACGGTGAGGCCGATCTTGAGACGGGTGCGCCGCGGCAGACGCGGGTAGCCCTCTTCGGCCAGCACCCGTTCGACGGTGCGAACGGACAGATCGATGCCGTCTTCCGACAGCAGTTGGACGATTTCTCCGGCAGACAGGCGTTGTTGGCGCCATGCGCAGATCTTTTCCCGAGTGGCCCGGTCAACGGCCCTGCGGTTGATTTTACCCTCAGGAACGGGTTCGGCAAAATCAATTTTTCCATGGATGAATTGGTGCCGGAGCAGGTGAACGTAGCTTTGAGAATAACCGAAACGATCAGCCACGACCCTGGCCGGCTGTCTGTCGACAAAGGAGGCCCTGAGCGCCTCGTAGCGCCGTTGCCATTCTTGCCCGGGGTGCAGGAAGAATTTTTCGTCGGCCATGCGATTTTTTATAGTATGTGACGCTTACCATGTCAATAGAGAAATGTTAAAATAAATCGATTGGCTGAGTTGGTGCTCTGATATCTCGCCAGACTTTTGGCTTATATATTGATATTAATGGAGATTTTAGATTGGTTGCCCGGTACCGGAATTGGACTGGCGTCATTTTAACTTCAGCGGAGAACCTTTTTAAGGCGTCATGGTATATAAAGGCACAGCTTAAAACCATGGCGCATGAAAACTCTATCTGTATGATTTAGCTTATCATTTCCGTATCTCGGGTTTTTTGTAAGCTGAAAAGGCTTATATGGAAAACGTTCCGCGAAAATCGGTGTTTAGCCAAAAATGGTCGCTCGGAACGCGCCGAAGGCGCCTGTGGCTTTCGAACGCGAAGTCGAATGAGCCCTGACATCCGAGACCCGTCAACCCAAGAGAGGAGGAGGTATGCCCGAGCTGAAGGTGAACTTTGACATTTTGTCACCAGTGAAATTTTTGGTCCGCAGTGCCGAGGTTTACCCGGACAAGGTGGCGGTGGTGTACGGCGATGAGCGCTACACGTACCGGCAATTTTACGAGCGGGTCGATCGGTTGGCCAGCGCCCTGATCAGCCGCGGGGTCGGCAAGGGGGACAAGGTCGCCTTCATCTGTCCCAATACCCCGCCCATGCTCGAAGCCCATTATGCAGTGCCGATGATCGGTGCCGCGCTGGTGAGCGTCAACATCCGTCTTTCGGCCCAGGAGGTCAATTACATTCTCGACCACTCCGACGCCAAGGCGGTTTTCGCGGACAACGAGTTCGCCCACCTGGTGAACGCCCGGCCAGGCGCCTTGCCCAAAGTGGAAGCCCTGGTGAATATTTGTGACGTCAGCGCCGAGAAGCCACTGGACGGGCCGAGCTATCCCGATTTTCTGGCCACTGGATCGTCGAAGCCGGTCACCATCGACGTGGATGACGAGTACCGGGTGGCCACCATCAACTATACCAGCGGCACCACCGGGCTTCCCAAGGGCGTCATGTACCATCATCGCGGCGCCTACCTCAACGCCATAGGGGAAATGCTGGAGTGCAATTTCATCCATGATTCGGTCTATCTGTGGACCCTGCCGATGTTTCACTGCAACGGCTGGTGCTTCACCTGGGGCGTGACTGCCATGGGCGGCACCCACGTCTGCCTTCGCCAAGTGGCGCCTGCGGAGATTTTCCGTCTCATTGAAACCGAGGGCGTCTCTCATCTGTGCGCCGCGCCCACAGTGCTGATTTCCATGGCGAACTATCCGGGCGCCCGAGGATACCAGATGCTCCGGCGGCTGGAGATCATGACTGCCGGCGCGCCGCCGTCTCCCACCATCATTCAGACCATGGAGACCATGGGCGCCAACATCACCCATACCTACGGTTTGACGGAGGTATTCGGCCCCCATAGCGTCTGTGCCTGGAAAGCGGAGTGGAACGATCTGCCCCTTGAGGAGAAAGCCAAGATCAAGGCACGCCAGGGCGTCCCGTTCATTCTGACTCATTACATGGACGTGGTGGATCCCAAGACGATGCAGCCGGTGCCGCGGGATGGTGTGACGATCTGAGAGATCGTCATGCGCGGCAACAACGTGATGATCGGATACTACAAGGATGCCGAAGCCACCGCGACGGCTTTTGCCGGTGGGTGGTTCCACAGCGGGGACCTGGCCGTGATGCACCCGGACAATTACGCGCAGATCATGGACCGGAAGAAGGACATCATCATCAGCGGCGGGGAAAACATCTCCACCGTGGAGGTGGAGAACGTGATCTACCGGCACCCGGACGTGTTGGAGGTAGCGGTGGTGCCGATTCCCGACCCCAAGTGGGGCGAGGTGCCCAAGGCCTTCGTGGTGCCCCGAGAAGGGGCGAGCCCAACGGCGGAAGACATTATCGAATTCTGCAAACAGAACCTGGCGCGCTTCAAGGCACCCAAGGTGGTGGAGTTCGGCGAGCTGCCCAAAACCGCCACTGGCAAGATCCAGAAGTTCAAGCTGCGCGAGAAGGAGTGGGCCGGCCGAGATCGGCGGGTCAACTGAGGACGTCGGGCGGGACCTCCGTCAAGCGAAAGGTTTCCGCTATTAATCATCAATAATATCAATTATTTGCTTGGCGATGATCGGAAAGCGTCTCTGCGTCGGAAAAGCAGGCTGAAGATAGTAGAATCCTGTTTTTCGATTTATGCGTATGAATCCCTCAAATCGGAGCTTGCGCAGGATTCCTTTTAGCTCACTTGACACTTTTTCTGAGTGACTAAAATTACGAGTGACTAAAGTGACTAAAGTGGTGGAGTCGCTTTGCTCCGGTTTTTATATAGCTGCCAGGATTTCTTCACTTTAGCTCACTTTAGTGCCTTACTCCTGAGTTACTGTCACAAAAAACAAGAAAATCTCTTTGCGCCTTTGCGTCTTTTATCGCAATGCATCCTTTCAACCCAAAATCGGCGTCGATTTCGCCGAACTGATCAAGGCCAACGAAAACCACAAGGCGGTGTTCAGCGACGATATTCCCGAACTGACCCCGTCGGTGGTGGCCCAAACCATCCGCCAGACCACCGGCACCCGGGAAAAGGAGGTGCAGGACATGCACCATATCCTGGTGGCCAACAACCTTCCCGGAGCCGATGTGCTCGGCAATGCCGTCAACCTCATGCGGGCCGTGCGCACCGACAGCGAAGAGCAGACCATTTCCACCTTCAACAGTTTCTTCAAGGAACTCAAGGAGGCCATCAAGCGGGCCGCCGAGTTGGCCGCCGTTCTGCACGAGCCCAAGCTCCTGGATCTGAAGGCGGCCAGGAAGGTCCTGGATACCATGTGGCCCTTTCTGGCAAAGGAACCGGACCTGGATGACTGCCTCCGCGACCATGCCGAGCGGCTGTCTGACCTTCTGGCCAGGGAAACCTTCTACCGCGAAATGGTCGCCATCGACCAACATGCCCGCGAGTTGAAGGCCGAATACCGGCGGCGTTTCGAAGCGGCGGCGCAGACCCGGCAGAAGGTTTACACCGAGGCCATCCAATCCTTGCAGAAGACCCCTGGCTGGGAGAAGCTCACCGCCGACCAGAAGACGGTCATCGAGGAACCGTTGGCCCAATTTGTAGCGGCTCCCAACGACGCGACCATGGCAATTTCTCAGCTTCGTGCCGATTGCGACGCAGCGGTCGGCCGGCTCAACAAGGCCGTGGAAGACATGGTGCGCTTGGTGGACGGCAGCCGGGTGGTGCGGGTGAAGGTATCGGATTTCTTTTTCGGTGGGGTGGAAACCGAAGAGCAGTTGGAGGCGGCCATCAAAGGTCTGAAAGAGGAGTGCGAGCGACACATCGGGGCCGGGAGAAAAGTGCTGATTCAATAAATACAGCAAGATACGAGTCGAGTTGGTCTTGTTGAGCTTGTTTCAGCGCACTGTGATAAGAAATAGGGGGCCGAATTCTTATTTCATAAAACGGCCTTTTTCTCGTATGTGAATAGCGCGTATTGCTGTCATTCCGAACGCAGTGAGGAATCTTGGCGCCTCAAAGAGATCCCTCGTCGCGTTGCTCCTCGGGATGACAGCGTGGGAGGGGGGAAACCGCGGACACATCCTTGACCCCAGCGGTCGGAAAAGTGGCCGGCGGCAGCGCTGAATTAGAAAGCTCTCCAACAGGCATGAAATGGACAAATGCACACGCCACCGGATCCGGAAGGTCTCATCATGACCAGAACCCGTTTCAATGGAAAACGTCCCCATGGCGCCACGCGCATCGAGGCGCTCAACTACCGTTGCCTGCGCTACGTACGGCGGGACCTGCGACCTTTTCATCTTCTCGTGGGGCCGAACGCCTCGGGGAAATCCACCCTGCTGGACGTGCTGAACTTTCTTGGAGACCTCGTGCGCTCGGACCTGGATACCGCCGTGCGCGGGGATCCGCGTCTCGATATTATTTTTCGTGCGCCCGATCCGCAGCATCTGACCTGGATGCGCCGGGGACAGAGTTTTGAGCTGGCCATCGAAATGGCCATACCGGAAGCCGTTCGAAAGGCCAAGGAGACGCCTCAAGAAGTTGTGCGCTACGAGGTGTGCATCGAGGTGGAGAACCAGGCGCGCATCGCAGTGGAAAACGTCTGGCTCAAACCGGCCGATGCCGATGATCCTGTCGCCAGTCCGCGTCAGGCGCTACTTTTTCCGGTGCAGGAACAACCCCCCGAGCACATCGTGCGTTTACCGAACAAAAAGAGCCCTCGAGGGTGGAAAAAAGTGGTCTCTCGGAGCGAGTCGGGCCAGACCTACTTCATTGCCGAAACCACGGGTTGGAATGCGCCTTTCGCCCTTTCGCCCCACAAAACGTCACTTGCCAGCCTTCCCGAAGACCGCAACCGCTTCCCTTGTGCCCTGTGGCTTCGCGATGTCTTTTCTTCCGGGGTGCGGCGATTGGCCTTGTCCGCCGAAGCCATGCGGTTGCCTTCCGCTCCGACCCTTCAGGCGGGATATTTGCCGGATGGTTCAAACCTGCCCTATGTGGTGGCGCGTCTGGAGGAAAAAGAGGATCTTTACAAGCGCTGGATCGCTCACGTCCAGGAGGCCTTGCCGGACATCGAAACCGTGACGACGGCGGAAAGACCCGAAGATCGGCACCGTTACCTGATCGTCCGCTATCGCAACGGCCTCGAAGCCCCTTCGTGGCTGATTTCTGACGGTACCTTGCGGACTCTGGCGCTGACACTCCTGGCGTATGCCACCGACACCAAGGGCGGCTTGCTGCTCATCGAGGAGCCGGAAAACGGTATCCATCCCCGCGCGGCCCAGACCGTGTTTCAGGCCCTTTCATCGGTCTACGACACCCAGATTCTGATCGCCACCCATTCGCCGCTGATCCTGGGGCTTGCCTCTCTGGACGATCTCTTGTGCTTCGGCCGCACCGAGGAGGGCGCGACCGACATCGTCGCCGGCCGCGAACATCCGCGCCTGCGGGACTGGCAAGGCACGCTGGACCTGTCCACCCTTTTTGCCGCGGGGGTGCTCGGATGAATCCGGAATTGATCTTGCTTGTAGCCGACAAGAACATGGAAGCAGGATTGGACGGCCTTCTGAGCCGGCGCAGAAAATCCCTTGGACTGGCGGATTTTTCCTATGAAGTGCATGTCCATCCCCGCCATGATCCCGGTTGCTATCACGATGGTGCGGTTTTGTTGCACGGTCTGATCGGTGGAGCGAACAGGTACGGGCTTTTGGTTTTCGACTTTGCCTGGGATGGAAACCCGCATTCAAACGCTGCCGAGACGGAAGCCGCCGTGCGGGAAAAATTCAGACAACTGGGCATCGAAGAGCGCGCCGAAGTGGTCGTCATCGATCCGGAACTGGAAATTTGGGTATGGAGCGCATCGCCCCATGTGGAAGACGTGCTGGGATGGAAGGGTTCGACCCCGCCGCTCAGATCCTGGCTTCGCAATCAGGGTTTGTGGGGCGATGATCGGCCCAAGCCGCAAGATCCTAAACGAGCCATGGAAGACGCCCTTTACGAGAAACGTATCCCGCGGTCATCCTCACTTTACCGGCAGCTTGCCGAAAAAGTGGGGTTGACGACATGCCGGGATGCCTCGCTCCAGCGCATCGTCAAGCCGCTCAGAGGTTGGTTCCCCGCAAAATGAGGGCCGCGCCGGGAACGCCGCGCCCCGATTCGGCCAAAGTTAGGATGCCAAAGGCATACACAGATGGACAAACCCACCCGCAACCAGATCCAGAAAGCCACCCAGGACGCCCGTACGCTGCTTGAGATCGAATTCCGCCAGCAGTTGGAGGGGATCTTCGATATTCATCCCGATGGCAGCATTGCGCCGGAACCGGGGGCGCATCTGGATGCCGACCAGCGGATTTTGCGGCAAAAGATCGTGGCCGCCATCGCCCATGAAAAGGCCGGCGGGATGTCGGATCGCGATGCCGTGACCGCCTACTTTCGCGAGGCATCCTTTACCTGCCTGAACCGGTTCGTTGCCTTGAAAATGCTGGAGGCCCGGGACCTGACCCAGCAATGCATCTCAAAAGGCGAGCTGTCTTCCGGGTTCAAAGAATTTTGCGGGCTGGCGCCCGGCTTGGCCGAACTGCCGGACCGCGGCTACCGGCTCTATATCGAGAGCCTGTTCGACGAGCTTTCCACGGAAATCCGGGTGCTGTTCGACCGCCTGAGCCCGGCCTCCCTGTTGTGGCCGCGGAAAACCGCACTGGACGGGCTGCTGTCCATTCTCAACCGCCAAGAGCTTGAGGAAATTTGGGACGAGGACGAAACCATCGGCTGGCTGTACCAGTATTTCAACAGCGCCGACGAGCGCAAAAAAATGCGGGACGAGTCCGCCGCGCCGCGCAATTCCCATGAGCTGGCGGTCCGCAACCAGTTTTTCACCCCTCGTTACGTGGTCGAATTTTTGACCGATAACACCCTCGGCCGAATCTGGTACGAGATGACCCAGGGCCAGACCGTTTTAAAGGACACCTGCCGTTACCTCGTGCGCCGGCCGGACGAAGTTTTTTTGGACGACACGCATTCACCCGCAGATGCAAAGGCCAAGCGATGGTTGCAGGGAGCAGATGAAGATTTCCCTACTGCCTACGAATTGGCCTGTACGGTCGATACTTACAAAAGATACCCCTCAGTTGATGCTGCGGCTGACTGGCTATACAGGAACATAACCCGCGTCACGGCCGGGGAGACCAGTGAGCTGAAAACCCAAGAACTCCTGGATCTTCTTTTCATGCTGCATCGCGCGGACCATTTTTCTGAAGGCACTCTTGATCATTACAGCAACGAAATCAAACAAATCATCGATGAACTTGCTGAACGACGAAATCAAGGTAAGTCTGATAATCAAACTCAGGAAGCGCTGTTGAATCAGCCGGTATTTATTCCTTACAGAAAGTTGAAATACCCGCGGGAAATTTTGATGCTTGACCCGGCCTGCGGTTCCATGCACTTCGGTCTCTACGCCTTCGATCTTTTTGAGATAATTTATCGGGAATCACTCAACCCAAGGTTGATAACGTCGTGAAAAAGCCGAAAACAGCCATTGTCATTCCGAGGAGCTTGCGACGAGGAATCTCAAGCATCCGCTATTATTATACATTCCGTTTTACGAAGAGATCCCTCGCTGCGCTCGGGATGACAATTCGGATTTTTTACGAAGGCATCAAGGTTCGGCGATGTCCCCATTTCATTGACAAGCTGACGGGAATGCCAACAGCTCGCCAAACGTCCACGGGTGATTTGTGATTTTGGCCGCCATGGCAGGGGTTGTCGCCCGAAAAACTCTGTCGGCACCCCGACTCAGCGATTCGTGCGGCCGGATGAAATCGTAGCACGCTACGCAGATTGCGAACTTTGCAGTGAGCCATCGCTGAGACCGAGCCGCCGTTGGTGCCTTACGTGCCAAGTGGGCGTCCCAAAGGCGCCAGTCCAAATTCGACCGCTCAATGTAAGCCGTATTGACGGTGCGGCTCGGCGAGTTGACCAGTCGGGCTTCAATGCGCTCTTGGCTGCCATGAACGACCTTGCGTTCCACCTTGACGACCCGGGCACCCTTTCGAGTCTTATGAACCGTTGCGTAATCCAGATCCTTATCGACGACCCGCACAGGACTGCGAGGCCTGCCGCGTTTGCCGGTAGGCTCCGGTGCAATCAACTCGTGGAACAGCTCGGCCAAGACGGTTGCGTAATGGGGCAACTCGTCGGAAACAAACAGGGGCTTGCCTTTGAGGCGGCCGACCAGGTCTTTGAGAAACTTTCGGGCATCGTCCAATTCTCGGCCGCCAATCAGGAAGGCAATCAGAAGTCGGGATGGGGTGTCGATGGCCGTCCAGATCCAGGTTTGTCCGTACTGGCTCTCGATGTCCTCCCTGCTGCCAGAACATCTCTTTTTTTTACAAACGCCCACAGCTCGTCGAGTTGGGTCTCAGTGAGCTCCAATGACTTTAGCAGGCTTGACAGCACGCGCGCGCAGTGTTCTCCTGCACGCAGGATGACTCGGTTGACGGTGTCCTTGTCGAGCCCGAGCAACCGGGCCGTAGCCCGCACGCCGACGCCTTCGGCTGCGTGGTGAATGATCTGGCGGATCGTCTCGGCCGGAAGATGAATTCCGAACAGCGCACTGGCGCGGGTAGCGGCAAAACGCTGGCCGCAGGTTCGGCAGTGCAACAGATCGCGGCTCTTGTCCTTGCCGTACTTGCCGCGGACACCAATGTTGCCCTGTCCTCGAAGGCCGTAGTCCTTGCATTGGTTGTTGGGACAGAAGCATTGCTCAAGGTCGGTCATGGCTTGCCTCCCGATATCCTTTATGAACTGCACGGGGGCAAGCCTACTACAATCAGGGCCGCATGTCAACTATATGGGGACATTGCCCGGGATTTGGTCACCCCCGCTCATGAAAATCATCCCTTCTCCCCCCATGGGGGGAGAAGATCAGGGTGAGGGGGCTGTATTTTCACGGTAAAAATTCTGTTTGACAGTTCATTTTCTTCGCGCTACAGGAAATCCAAATATGTTCAGGTGCTTCTTAAGGAGCCGAAGAGGGAACCCCGCGAGAATCGGGGACGGGCCCGCCGCTGTGATCGGGGACGAAAGCTGCATGATGCCACTGGCCGGAAGGTCGGGAAGGCGCAGCCGGTAGGAAGATCCGAGAGTCAGAAGACCTGCCTGGACATTTCGAGGTGACGGCTGCGTGGACGGCGGCGTGCCTTGGCAGTTATCTGCGGATAAAAAAGGGACATCCCGGATCGAAAATGCTTCGATCCGGGATTTTTTTTGCTTTTTTGATGCAGACGCCGCCGCCCTCGGTTTGCTTTTCGGCTTCCTTCCCGCGCAAGCGAAGCGCGCATCGATGGGGATGGCGTTGTCATGCTGACGGCCCGATCGGCCTTATCAATCGCAACGGTCCTGTATGCCCTGGCGCTGGCCGCCAGTTTCAGGCCCCGGCAGCGCCCCGGTTTCACGCCGTGGCTGCTGCTGCCGGCCGTCGGCGCCAACGCGGCGGCCGTGGCCCTGCGCTACTGGCAGGCCTGGCCCATGCTGCCCATGCATCTCGGATCCGCGGCCCTGCCGCTTTTCATGGGCCTGCTGGCGGCCTTGCCGCCCACCTGGAAAACCGGGGACGCGCAGGAATCCGGCGTCCGGCGCGCGGTGCTGGCTTTGGCCTTTCTGCTGGCCGCATCGGCGGTGTGCTTTCCCAAAGATTTCTACCTGCCGTTTCTCAAATCCGCGACCCCCTTCGCCCATCTGTTCTTTCTCTTCGGCACCGCCGGCAAGGGCTGCTTTCTCTTCGGCGCGGCCCGGGCCGCGTTCGCCTGGCAAAGGGTGCCTCGGTGCGGCCGGCAGGAGACGTCGCTGCACGCAGAAAGCCGCTGGTTTCCCCCGATCGCCTGGGGGTTTGTCCTGTGGACCCTTTCCATGTTCGCCGGCGAGCTGTGGTCCTATCGGGGCTGGGGAACCCCGGTGGTCTGGGACGATCCGGCCATCGTCGCCGCCATGGCCACCTGGTTTTTTTACATCGGTCTGCTGCATCTGCATCTGACCCGGACCTGGGGGCCCAGGGGTCGGGCCGTCTTTGCGGCCCTGGGCGGCGCGGGTGTGCTGGCGCTGAACTGCGTTCCGGACTTCGGTCCGTTCCGGCCGCCGTTTTAAACCCGGAGATGAAGGCGATGGCATCCCTGCTATGGCACAAACTGGGCAGCATCCGCCTGACGGTGATCGTCTGCCTGCTTCTGTGGGGCGATCTAGCCTGGGGGTACTTTTGCCTCAAGGGCCGCACGAGCCTGTTTGCGCCCCTCAACGACATCGGCCTGCTGGCCTGGATGGCCACCTACGGCCGCCACAATCCGGCGCTGACCGCCTGGTTCTTCATCCTGCTGGTCCTGCTCGCCCTGCTGTGCGTCAATACGTTTGCCTGCACCACCGAGCGGGTGATCCTGCTGGTGCGCGTGCGCGAAGCCTTTCCCGGGCGGCGCCTGGTTTTCAAGTTCGCCCCGCACCTGATGCACTACGCCCTGATCGTCATCCTGGCCGGCTACCTGTGCAGCTATCTCTGCGCCCGCGTCTCGCCCGGCTTCACCCTGGTGCCCGGAGTTCCCGTGACGCTTCCCGGCACGGCGGCCCGGATCACGCTGGAGTCCTTCGACCCGCTTTACTACCGCGGGAACCGCCTGCCGTTCCTGGACAACCGGGTGATCCGGCCCCGGGCCCGCCTGCGGCTCGTCGACGGCGATACGCGCCGAACGGCGGTGCTCAGCGATTGCCGGCCGGTGCGTTTCCGGGGCTGCGGGATTTTCATGGCCGACTATTCGCCCAAGAAAAAGGGGAGCACGGCGATGCGGGCGCGCATCGACACCTGTGTCCGCAAGGATCCCGGCGTCGGCCTGTATATGGCCGGCATAGGGATGTTTACCGCCGGCCTGATCCTGTATGCGGGCCACTGGTTCTGGAGCGGCAGGAACGGAAAGGAGTTGCCATGAGAACGATTGCCCGTCCCGCCGCCTGTGCGGCGGCCCTGATGATCGTCTTGACGATGGGGGCCTGCACCGGGGACGGCGGAGAAACGGACCGGTCGTTTCTCCAGATCGGAGAATTCGCCATCCACCGCATCGATGAGAACCGCACCGAGGTGCGCGACGGCGCCGGCCGCATCCTGGTGCTGATCCCCCGCGGGGCACCGACGCCCGAAGACTGCGACCCGCTCCGGGTGGTGCGGACCCCCGTGGCGCGGGTGGTGGCCGGCGGCACTTTCGAGGTGGCCATGCTGCGGGCCCTGGGGGTCCTCGACGATGTCCTGGTGGGCGTCACCCGGCCGGCCGATCACTGGTACGTCGAGGAAGTGCGCCGCGGCATGCAAGCCGGCCGCATCGCCTACCTGGGCGACGGGCCCGACATCGACTTCGAGCGCCTGCGCCAGCAGCGGCCCGAACTGGTGCTCACCTGGGACCGCTCGCTGATCCCGATGCTCGACGAGCTGAAGATTCCCTGCGCCATCACCTCGGGCCCGGTGGCCCAGTGCCTCAATGCCCGCATGCGCTTCGTGCAGTTTCTGGCCCCGTTTTTCGGGCGCCAGCGGGAGGCCGACGCCTTTTTCGAGCGGGTGAACGGCTCCTTGATCGAACTGCGCCAGCGCACGGCCGGCTCGACCATCCAGCCCGGGGTGATGTGGGGCGACATCTACGAAAAGCGCGTGCTGGTGGAACCGGGCAACGCCTGGGTGGGCGAGCTGGTGGAGCTGGTGGAAAGCGATTATCTCTTCGAGGATGTCTTCGGCACCTCGTGCATCGAGATCTCCGTGGAACGCTTTCTGCACTCCGGGCAGGAGGCCGACATCTTCTTCACCTACCGCACGGCCGCCGACGGGGTGACCTCCAAGGCGGCCTTGGCCCGGCTCAATCCGCTGCTGGCCGGGATCCGGCCCATCCGCTCCGGCAGGGTCTACGCCCCCCGTCCCCACTACGCCCAGTCGGCGGACCGGCTGGATGAGATCCTCACCGAGATCGCCGCCATCCTGCACCCGGATGTGTATCCGGATTATTCCCTGCAATACTTCGTCGCGTTGCCGGACGACGATCCGGCGGCGCCGGAGAGTGCACCATGAACGTCGTCGCCGGCGCAACGTCCTGCCCGGTCGCCGCCCCCCGGATTCGCGCCGCGCTGGTCTTCGGCGTGCTGGCGATTCTGGTGGCGGTCGTACTGGTGGCAAACGTCGGCATCGGATCGGTGGCCATCTCGCCGGCCGAGATCCTGGAAATGCTCCGCCGGCCGGGCGACGACAGCATCGTCGGGGCCATCGTGTGGAAGATCCGCATCCCCCGGGCCATCGCCGCCGTGGTCGGCGGGGCCTACCTGGCGGTATCGGGTCTGCTGCTCCAGGTTTACTTCCGCAACCCCATCGTCGGCCCCTTCATCCTGGGCATCTCTTCGGGGGCCACGGTGATGGTTTCCCTGGTGATGCTCACCTCGCTCACCGTCGGACTGACCGTGCTGAGCCCGTTTATGACCACCCTGGCCGCCTTCGCCGGGGCCTACGGGGTCATGATGATCGTGGTGGCCGTGGCCGCCCGGGTGAAAAACAGCGTCACGCTGCTCATCGTGGGTCTGATGATGGGCTACCTGTGCGGCGCGGTGACCGCCGTGCTCACCGCCCTGGCGGAAAAGGAGAAGATCAAGGGCTTCGTACTGTGGCAGTTGGGAAGCTTTTCCGGGTTCAAATGGAGTGAAATCCAGGTCCTGCTCGTCGGCGGAGGCCTTGTTTTGGTCTTGATCTACACCCTGAGCAAGCCCTTGAACGCCTTTTTGCTCGGCGAAGAATACGCCGCCTCCATGGGCGTTCCCATCCGCCGCTTCCGGGTCCTGATCCTGCTGTGCGCCTGCGCCCTGGCCGGCATGATCACGGCGGCCGCCGGACCGGTGGCCTTCGTGGGGCTGGCCGTTCCGCACATGGCGCGCCTGAGCTTCGCCACCTCGGACAACCGGGTCCTGATTCCCGGCGCCTGCCTCATCGGCGCCCTGGTGACCAGCCTCTGCGACCTGGTCGCCCGCATGCTGCTCTCGCCGGTGGAGCTACCGCTTTCGGCCATCACCGCCTTTTTCGGGGCGCCCATCGTCATCGGTCTGCTGCTCAAGCGCCGGGTGGAGATGTGAGATTGAATAACAGAGGGAAACTCGACATGAAAAAACACCTGAAGCAACCAACGAAGCCGGAAGACCGATCACCCGTTCTCACCTGCCGCAACCTGACCGTCGGATACAAAGACAAGCCGGTGCTCAGCGGGGTGGATCTGAGCCTGGAGGCGGGGCATTTCGTCACCCTCCTGGGTCCCAACGGCGCGGGCAAGACCACCCTGCTGCGTACCCTGTCGCGCCACCTTGCCCCGCTGTCCGGCGACATCCGCATCCACGGGCGGCCTCTGGCCGCCATGCGCGCCGCGGAGTTGGCCCGCTTCATGGCGGTGGTGCTCACCAACAAGGTGGCGCCGCCGCTTTTCTCGGTCTACGAATTCGTGGCCCTGGGCCGCTATCCGCACACCGATTTTCTGGGACGGCTGGGGCCGGACGATCACGCGGCCGTGCAATCCGCCCTGGCCGCGGTGCGCGCCGAAGGCTTGGCCCGGCGAATCTTCACCGATCTGAGCGACGGCGAACGCCAGAAGGCCTTGGTGGCCCGCGCCCTGGCCCAGCAGCCGCAACTGCTGCTCCTGGACGAGCCCACCCTGCACCTGGATTTGAAGCACCGCCTGGAAGTGATGGCCATCCTGCGCGACCTTTGCCGCAAACGGAAAATCACCGTGCTGGCCTCCCTGCATGACGTGGACGTGGCCGCCAAGGTCTCCGATCGGGTGGCCCTGATCAAGGACGGCCGCCTGTCGGCCTGGGGCGCACCCGAGCAGATCCTCACCGGCGGCAGTGTGGCGGCGCTTTACGATTTCGACGGCGCCGCCTTCAGCCGCCACTTGGGCGGCATCGAAATGCGCGGCGACGGGAGCCGCGGTCGGGCCTTCGTGGTGGCCGGCATGGGCAGCGGCGCCCAAATCTACCGCCTGCTGGCCAAGCGCGGTTTCGCCATCGCCACCGGCGTGCTCCACACCAACGACCTGGACTACTTCGTGGCCCGCTCCCTGGGGGCGGAGTGCGCCATCCAGTCCTCCATGCAGGCCATAGACCATCACAACCTTGCCGCCGCCGACCAGCTATCGGCGGGCTGTGATGTGGTGATCGACTGCGGATTCGAGGTGGGACCCATGAACGAGGCCAACCTGACCCTGGTGAAAAACGCCGTGGGCGCCGGCCGGGCCGTGTTCAGCCTGCGCGGCAACGGGACCGGCGCGCCGGAGGAAGGACAAGCCGGTCACGGGTGTATTCGCTGCCAGGACCCAGGCCACTTACTTGACCTATTGGAGTCGTACTTGGCAGTGAAACACGGTGCGCCGCAAGCCGCCCAATCAGAGAAGGAGTCTGTCTCATGAAGCCCTACACCCTGTGCTACTACTCGGACGGCCTGGAAATGCCCACCTTGAGCGAAGGCGTGCGCCTGTTCACGGACGCGGGCGGAACCGTCAAGGTACACGCCCGCACCCAGACCCAGCTCTTCGACCAGGCGCGCCAGGCCGCCTTCGTCAAACAGGCCCTTTCCTCGGACGCGATCATCGTCACCTTGCACGGCGGCAAGCCGTCGTTTCCCGCTTTCGATCGATTCACGGACGCCCTGGCCCGATTGCCGGCCGACCGGCGACCCTATGTGCACATTCAACCCATCAGCGGGGATGAAGATTCCCTCGAGGCGGCCCGGGAGCATTCCACCGATTTCGGACAACCGGCCTGGGACGAGATCCAGCGCTACCTGAGCTGCGGCGGGCCGCTCAATTTCCATCAACTGCTCATTTATCTCCACAACCGCCTTTTCGACGACGACCGGACCGACGTTCGTCCCGCGGTTGAGCTGCCCCACGAAGGCCTCTACCATCCGGACATGTCCGGGATCCCCGACCTGGACGTCTATCTTGCCGAGCAGGTCGATCCGGCCAGGCCCACGGTGGGGTTGTGGTTTTACCAAACCTATTGGCTTAACAACAACCTGGCCTTCATCGACACCATCATCCGGGCCGTGGAGGCCCAAGGGGCCAACATCCTCCCGGTCTTCCACCGGCGCTACAAGGATGCCGAGCGGGGCAACCGCGGCGCCGACTATATTGTGGAACATTTTTTCATGGACGGCGACCGGCCGCGCATCGACGTGCTGATCAACCCCCTGATGTTCTCCCTGACCCTGGCGGCGCCGGAGTACAAGAGCCTGCTGCCCCGGCTCGATGTGCCGTTCATCCAGACCATGACCTGCTTGGCGCCGTTTGCCCAGTGGTCCGAGAGCGTCCAGGGACTGCCCACCATGGATGTCTCCTACTCGGCGGCCCAACCCGAATTCGACGGCGCCCTGATCACCGTGCCCTGCGCCACCCGAGAAGAGAAAACGGTCGATCCGCTCACCGGCGCCCTGATCGCCAAGTACATGCCCATTGACGAACGGGTGGAGAAGATGGTGCGCCTGGCTTTGAACTGGGCCCGCCTCAAACGTACGCCCAACAATGAACGCCGGGTGGCCGTGATCTTTCACCACTACCCGCCGCGCAACGACCGCATCGGCTGCGCCGCCGGCCTGGACAGCTTCGCCGGCGTCAAGGTCCTGCTGGACCGCATGCGGGCCGAGGGCTACCGCATCGAGCGCACCTTCGCCGACGGCGACGCGCTGGCCCACGAAATGCTCTCGCGCATGACCTGCGACCGGCGCTGGCTGCCCGTGGATCAACTGGCGGCCAAAGCCGAGGCCCATGCCGGCGCCGAGCACTATGACGGCTGGCACACCGAGCTGCCCGGCCCCATCCGGGAGAAGATGACCGAGGACTGGGGCAAGATTCCCGGCGAGCTCTTCGTCCACGACGGCCGGATGCTGCACTTTGCCGGCATGCACAACGGCAACGTCTTTCTCACCATTCAGCCCCCCAGGGGCTACCTGGAGAATGTGGAGAAGATCTACCACGACATGTACCTGTCGCCGCCCCACCACTACCTGGCCCAGTACCGCTGGATCCGGGACGTTTTCAAAGCCCATGTGGTGATGCACGTGGGCAAGCACGGCAGCCTCGAGTGGCTGCCCGGCAAGGCCCTTGGGTTGTCGGAAAAATGCTACCCCGACCTGGCCATCATGGAGCTGCCCAATGTGTACCCGTACATCATCAACGACCCCGGCGAAGGCACCCAGGCCAAACGGCGCAGCTACTGCTGCATCATCGACCACCTGACACCGGCCTACACCAATGCCGATCTGTACGACGATTTGGGCAAGGTGCAGGGATTGGTGGCCGACCATACCGCGGCCGTGGCAGAAGACCCGGCCAAGGTGGAAATCCTGCGCCCCATGATCTGGGAGGCGGTGGTTGCGGCAAGCCTGGACAAGGACCTGGAGATCACCCGGGAAGAGGCTTTGGCCGATTTCGGCGCTTTTTTGGAAAAGCTGCACGCTTACATCGAAGAACTTTCCGACACGATGATCAACGACGGCCTGCACGTGCTGGGCAATGCCCCGGAAGGCGAGCGCCTGGAGCAGTTCGTGGTGCAGATGACCCGCCTGGCCAACGGCGACGTGCCCTCCCTGCGCGAATCCCTGGTCACGGCCATGGGCTATGACTACGACGATGTGCTGGAAAACCGCGGCCAACGCCCCGGACGGTTCAACGGCCTCAGCGGCGCGGAAATCGTCAGCCGGGCCCATCAAAAGGCCCTGGCCCTGGCGCACGGCTTAGCAATGGTGGATTACAACGCCGACCGAATTCCGGCGGTGACCGCCGACCTCATGGAGCGCCGCTCGCCCCGGGTGGAGGCGGCCCTGGCCTACATCGCCGAGACCCTGGTACCCAATATCCGGCGCTGCACCGAAGAGATCGATTTCAGCCTGGCCGGTTTCTGCGGGGGGTTCGTGCCCCCCGGCCCCTCGGGCGCCCCCACTCGGGGCCAGGCCGATATCCTGCCCACGGGCCGCAACTTCTACTCGGTGGACCCCAATAAGATCCCCACCCCGGCGGCCTGGGAAGTGGGCGTGCGCCTGGGCGACGCCCTTATCGAGCGCTACAGGGAGGCCTCGGGCAAATACCCGGACAACATCGGCATCCTGGTATACGGGAGCCCCACCATGCGCACCCGGGGCGACGACATCGCCGAGATCTACTACCTTATGGGCCTCAAGCCCGTGTGGGCCAAAGGCAGCGGCAATGTCACCGGGCTTTCGGTAATCCCCTTGAGTGAGCTCAAACGGCCGCGTTTGGATGTCACCCCGCGCATCTCGGGCTTTTTCCGGGACTGCTTTCCAAACCTGGTGGAGCGCATCGACGAAGCCGTGCGCATGGTGGCGGCCCTGAAAGAGCCGCCGGAGAGTAACTTTTTGCGCCGCAACGTCTACAAGGACCTGGAAGCGTACCGCCGGCAGGGCATGAGCGAAGAGGATGCCTTCCGGGAGGCCACCTTCCGGGTCTTCGGCTGCCCGCCGGGCACCTACGGCGCCGGCGTGGCCGAGCTGGTGGAGTCCAAGAACTGGAAGACCCGGGAGGATCTGGGCAACAACTATATCCGTTATTCGTCCCACGCCTACGGCCAAGGCACCTACGGCACTCAGAAGCCCGATGTCTACCGCCGCCACCTGGCCCGCATGGACGTCACCGTGAAAAACGAAGACAGCCGGGAGTACGACATGATGTCGTGCACCGACTACTACAACTACTACGGCGGAATGATCGTGGCGGCCAAGACCGTGCGCGGCACACTGCCCTTTGCCGTCATGGGCGACAGCGCCGACCCCAAGCGGGTCAAGATGCGCACCACCTTCGAGGAAGCCAAGCACGTCCTTCGCGCGCGCCTGGTCAACCCAAAATGGCTGGCAGGCATGAAACGCCACGGCTACAAGGGCGCCGGCGACATCTCCCACATGATGGACGTGGTCCTGGGCTGGGACGCCACCGCCGAGGTGATCGACGACTGGATGTACGAAAAAATCGCCCGGGCCTACGCCCTGGACCCCGAGATGCAGCGGTGGATGAAGGAGGTCAATCCCTTCGCATTGCAGAACATCCTGGACAAGCTGCTGGAGGCCATCGGCCGCGGGATGTGGAAGGCCGGTGACGAGATGGAAGAGGCGCTTCGCAACGCCTATCTGGAGATGGAGGGGGAGATTGAGGAGTGGAGCGATCGATGATGGCCGATGGACGGATGGCGATGGGTGGATAGATGGTGATCGAGTGTTTTGTGATCGCCGACCTGCGGGCCGAGTACACCTTGAAGCGCTGAACTGGAGAATCTGATATGCACCGTAACATCTACCCCTTTGCGGCCATCGTCGGCCAGGAAGCCCTCAAGCAGAGCCTGCTGCTAAATGCCGTCAATCCCCGCATCGGCGGGGTGTTGATCCGCGGGGAGAAGGGCACGGCCAAATCCACCGCCGTGCGGGCCCTGGCCGCACTGTTGCCCGAGATCGAGGTGGTCCGGGGCTGCCCCTTCGGCTGCGCGCCTGACCGCCCCGATGAAAGCTGCGATCGTTGCAGAAACAGCAGACAGCCATTGGAGAAAACGCATCGGCAGGTGCGCGTGGTGGAACTGCCGCTCAATGCCACCGAGGACCGGGTGGCCGGCGGCATCGATTTTTCCCTGGCCGTCCGGCAGGGCCGGCGCGCCCTGCAACCCGGCCTGCTGGCCGCCGCCCACCGGGGCATCCTCTATGTGGATGAAGTCAACCTGCTGGACGACCACATCGTGGACATCGTTCTGGACGCGGCGGCATCGGGAGAGAACATCATCGAGCGCGAGGGGATTTCTTTGCGCCATCCCTCGCGTTTCATCCTGGTGGGCACCATGAACCCCGAGGAGGGGGAACTGCGGCCCCAACTGCTCGATCGCTTCGGCCTGTGCGTGGAAACCGCCGGCGCCGAAGCCCCCGAGGAGCGTGTCGCCCTCATGCAGCGACGGGAGGAATTTGACGGCGATCCGACGATCTTCATGCGTTCCTATGCCGAGCAGAACCAGACGGTTGCCCGAAAAATCGAAGCCGGCAAGGCTCGACTGGCAGCGGTTCGCATGCCCCGCCACCTGCGCGGCTTTATCAGTGAATTGTGCACTGAAAACAACGTCGCCGGTCACCGGGCCGACCTGGTGATCGAGCAGGCGGCCCTGGCCCTGGCGGCCTTGGAGGCGGCGCCCGAGGTGACCGTGGATCACATCCGCCGGGTGGCGCCCATGGCGCTGGTGCACCGTCGCCGGGAAACCCAGCCGCCGCCCCCGCCGCCGCCCGAAAAGGATCGGGACGAGGCGGATGATCAAGACCAATCCCAAGAAGACCAACAACAGGACGAGCAGCCTCCGGTCCCGGAGGAGCAGGCTGCCGAATCCCGGGAGTCGCCGGATGAAGCATCGGCGGACGATGACCATGCCGCGCCTGAACCAGAACAGGGCCCACCCCAACCCGAGCGGCAGGACGAACAGATCTTCGACATCGGCGCCACCTTCAAGGTCAAGCCGCTGGCATCGGTCAAAGATCGCCTGTTCCGGCGCGGCTCCGGCCGCCGCTCGCGCACCCGGGTGAGCCAGAAACAGGGCCGTTATGTGAAGAGCTGCCTCAATCTGCGCAATAATGACATCGCCCTGGATGCCACCTTGCGGGCGGCCGCTCCCTATCAGCGTGCACGGCGCAACGGCAACCCCAACGGCATGGCCGTAGTCCTCACCGACCAGGACATCCGCGGCAAGATCCGCGAAAAACGCATCGGCAACTTTCTCTTCTTCACCGTGGACGCCAGCGGCTCCATGGGCGCCCGGGGCCGTATGGCCGCTTCCAAAGGGGCCATTATGTCCCTGTTGCTGGACGCCTATCAGAAGCGCGACCGGGTGGCCATGGTCTCTTTTCGCAGGGACGAGGCAGTGGTCAACCTGCCGCCCACCCCCTCGGTGGAGCTGGCCGGCAAGCTGCTGGCCGAACTGCCTGTAGGCGGTCGCACGCCTCTGTCGGCCGGGCTGGCGAAAACCTTCGAGCAGGTGCGCAACGTCCTGCTCAAAAACCCCGCGGCCCGGCCTATCGTCATCCTGATCACCGACGGCAAAAGCAATGTGGCCCTGGGCGGCGGCAAGCCTGTGGAGGAAGCCCTGGGCCTGGCCGCGGCCATGGCCCGGGATGCCCGCGTGCGACACATCGTCGTGGACACCGAGGAGGAGGGCCTGGTCACCTTCGGCCTGGCCCGACGCCTGGCCGCGGCGCTTTCGGCCGAATACTTTAAAATCGACGATCTCAAGGCCAAAACCCTTGTGGATATTGTGAAAGGACAACAGTGATGAAGATCAATCCCGTTTACCCATTTACCGCCATCGTGGGCCAGGAGAAGATGAAGCTGGCCCTGATTCTCAACGTCATCCAGCCGGGCCTGTCCGGGGTGTTGATCCGCGGCGAGAAGGGCACGGCCAAATCCACGGCCGTGCGCGCCCTGGCCGACATCCTGCCGGAGATCGACATCTTCGTGGACGACCCCTTTCAACTGGCCCCCGGCGAAGAGGACGACACCTACCGCGAGATCGCCCGCGCCCTGAACCTGCCCGGCGCGGACAACGGGCATCTGCCCGCCGCGGCCCGGCGCAAGGTGCGCGTGGTGGAGCTGCCCGTAGGCGCCACCGAAGACCGCGTGGTAGGCTCCCTGGACCTGGAACACGCCCTGAAAAAAGGCGAAAAGCGGGTGGAGCCGGGTCTCTTGGCCGCGGCCCACCGGGGCATTCTCTACGTGGACGAGGTCAACCTGCTGGACGACCACGTGGTGGACGTATTGCTCGATTCGGCCGCCATGGGGGTCAACACCATCGAGCGCGAAGGGGTATCCTTTTCCCACCCGGCCCGCTTCACCCTGGTGGGCACCATGAATCCGGAGGAGGGCGAGCTGCGGCCCCAACTGCTCGACCGCTTCGGATTGTGCGTGACCATCGAGGGCATCGCCGCGGCCGACGACCGCGTGGCCGTCATGGAGCGCCGGGCCGCCTTCGACGACGATCCCGATGGCTTCGCGGGCCGCTGGGCCGCCGAATCCCGGGCCCTGGCCGAGCGCATCCTCACCGCCAAACGGCTCTATCCCCGGGTGACCGCGGCCCGGGAACGGCTTTACGAGATCGCCCAATACTGCCTGGACGTGGGGGTGGACGGCCACCGGGGCGACATCGTCATCTTGAAGACGGCAAAAACCCTCGCGGCCTTTGAAGGACGCAGCGAAGTACTTTCCGAAGACATCCGGACCGCCGCCGAACTGGCCCTGCCCCACCGGGTACGGCGCCAGCCGCTGATGGAGATCGCCGACAATGTGCAAGCGGTAAGGGAGAGAACTAAAGAAAGACGAATATGATCCGAATCGAGAACCTAAGAAAAACCTACGGCAAAATCCAGGCCCTTTGCGGCATCGATCTGCACGTGCCGGCCGGCGAGCTGTTCGCCTACCTGGGGCCCAACGGCGCGGGCAAGACGACCAGCATCCGGATTCTGACCGGCCTCACGCGCCTGTCGGCCGGCGCGGCGGCCCTCAACGGCCACGACATCGCCGCGCAATCCACGGCGGCCAAGCGCCAGTGCGGACTGGTGCCCCAGCACGTCAACCTGGACAGCGAGTTGACCGTGGGCGAAAACCTGGACCTGCACGGCCGCTTGTTCGGCATGCCGGCCGCAACCCGCAGACAGCGCATCGCCGAGCTGCTGGCCTACGTGGAGCTGGGCGACCGGGTGCACAGCCTGGTCAAACAGCTTTCCGGCGGGCTCAAGCGGCGGGTCATGATCGCCCGCGCCCTGCTGCACAACCCGCGGATTCTCTTCCTGGACGAGCCCACCGTGGGGCTGGACCCCGCCATCCGGCGGCGCATCTGGTCACTGATCAAACAGATCCAGCAACAGGGCACCACCATCTTTCTCACCACCCACTACATCGAAGAGGCCGAGTTTTTGGCCGACCGGGTGGCCTTTCTGGACAGCGGACGCATCGTGGCGGTGGATTCGCCCACCGCGCTGATGGCCGGCGTGGGTCATTGGGCCGTAGACTGGGTGAGCGATGCGGGCCTGCAAAGCGCCTATTTTCCCAGCCGGGAGGCGGCCCAGGCCGCGGGCGCGGCGCGCCACAACGGTTTTACCCTGCGCCGGGTCAACCTGGAAGACGCCTTCCTCACCCTTACCGGAAAAAAAGTGGCAACCGATGCCAACGCCCAGACGGTTCACGGTCAGGGACATGGCGCGCACGCGGCGGCGACCCGCAACCCGACGGGCGGGCAGGCGAAGAAAGGACACTGATGCAGGGATTCATTGCGGTTTACTTGCGCGAAATGCGGATCCTCAAACGCCGGTTCTGGCGGCAACTGGCCGGCATGGCCGTATCGCCGCTGCTCTACCTGATCGCCCTGGGCTACGCCATGGGCGGCGCGGCGCGCTTCGACGGCCGCAGCTATCTGGAATTTCTCATTCCCGGCCTGATCGCCATGAGCAGCATGACCCAGAGTTTCGGTATCGCCACGGACATCAACGTGGCGCGTTTCTACTGGTACATCTTCGAGGAGTTCCAGGCCGCCCCCATCGGCAACGTTGCCTATGTGGCCGGCGAGGTGCTGGCCGGCATGACCCGGGCACTCATGGCCATCGCGGTCATTCTGGTGCTGAGCCTGCTGTTCGGCGTGCGCCTGCACTACGGCCCCTGGCTCTGGCTGGCGGCGCTGCTCAACAGCTTCGCCTTCGCCGCCCTGGCCGTGGCCCTGGCCATGCTGGTCAAATCCCACGCCGACCAGAGCATGTTGACCAGCTTCGTCATCACCCCCATGGCCTTTCTGGGCGGCACCTTTTTCCCTGTGGAACGCTTGCCGCAGTGGGCGCAAAAAATGTTGGCGGTGCTGCCCCTGACCCACGCCTCCGAGGCCATCCGCGGCGCGGCTTTCGGAGAAACACCCGGCGTCTGGCCCTACTTGATCCTTGTGGCCGTAGGCGTAGCTTTTTTCGTACTGGCTTTGGGAACCGTGAACCAGGCGCGGGATTGAAAGCGGGATGACCGGATAAGGAAAACAGGTTTTGTAAAATTGCGAGGAATGCATGCTGATTGAAAAATATTACGATGGTGTTGAGTTCCATAGAGAAGAGAAGATCATCTACGCCAGGTTTTTGAAACCGCACAGGGTGCTTTCCACCTGCCGAGCCGCCGGCGGCCTGCGGGACGATCTGGAATACGTTTACAACCACCAGAGCTGCGAACCGGCCGGCCACAGCCACCGGCACGCTGCAAGTCTATGGCGCGACCCGGTAGCCTATCGTCAACGCACCTGCGAACCTTACGGACTTCCGGCCGAGGCTTGCGCCACCATGGGCACGGCCGCCAACATGAACCACGCCGCCTTTGTCCGGGAAGCCTTCCGCGGCCTGCAGGTGGTCGCGGTGTGCACCGGCGGCGTGGAAGCCAATGCCGGCCGGGCCGGCGATCCCGCCTCCGTCTTCGAGACGGCCGACGGATTCGAGAAACTGCCGCCGGCCGAAGAGACGCCCGGGCCCGGCACCATCAACACCATGATCTTCATCAACCATCCGCTGATCCCCGGGGCCATGGTGCGGGTCATCATGACCGCCACCGAAGCCAAGAGCGCGGCCCTGCAGGAGCTGGCGGTCAACTCGCGCTACTCCGACGGCTTGGCCACCGGCACGGGCACCGATCAAATCGTCGTGGCCGCCATGCAAACCGAGGCAAAGCCGCTGACCAGCGCCGGCAAGCACGCCAAGCTGGGCGAGTTGATCGGCCGGACGGTGCTGGCGGCGGTCAAACAGACCCTGGCCAACCAGAACCGCCTGACCCCTGCCGGACAATGCTCGGTCAAAATTCACCTGGAGCGCTTCGGTGTCACCTGCGGCCAACTGATGGACAGGGTCTGCGACCACCTGGCCGCGGAACATGCGGAGCTACTGCGCAAAAATTTCACCGAAATCGAGCGCGATCCGGTCACCGTGGCCGCGGTGGCGGCCATGGTGCACCTGAAGGACAAGTTCACCTGGGGGGTTTTGCCCGCCGCCTGCTGGAGCGAGATCATGGGGGCCTACGCCGCCCAGATCGCCTGCGCCGTCAGCGGCCGCTATGATCGGATGGACGCCTATCGCCGGCGTCTTGCGCCCGGGCCCGGCCATGCCGACGCCGCGGCCTTCCCGGGCTTGGCGGGCCGCGCCATGGCTATGGGCTTCGAGGAAAAATGGGGCGAGCGGGAAGCGCTGGCCGAAAGGCCGGCGGGTACCGGAAAGGAGGTGAAACCGCGCTAGAATACTGAGTGTTGCCATGCAGCCGGTCGCCGGGTCGGAGCGCTTTTTTCCGGCCGGGCGATAATAGGGAATCCCGCGCGAATCGGGAACGGACCCGCCGCTGTGACTCCCGCCCTGGCCGCCTGAAGCGGCCGGGCAACCCGATCGGCATTTAATCGACCACTGTCATGTCCGCCATGACGGGAAGGCCGCCGGTCGGGGGGGACTAGTCAGAAGACCTGCCGGATGCAGCCGCAAGTGAAACGGACTGACGAGGATTCGGTCTCACTTTCCCATCGATCCGGGCCAAACGCTTCGAGCGTCCGGACCAAGTGACACCATCGAGCCCCGCCGGGGCTTTTCTTTTTCCTCGCCGCGAGAATGGAAGCCACTTTCCAGCAAATCAACCGGGAGCAACGGGGAGAAGAAGGATGAAGACCTTTTTAAGAGTCATGGGGTTGGCATTTGCGCTGAACTATCTGGTGATCAGCCCCCGGTGCGGTTGGGCCGAAGAACAATCCGCCACAAGGACGGGCGGGAAGACTGAAACGCAAACGGCGGACAGCGCCGGGATGACGGTCGGCGAAGTGGTGCTGGAGGAGATCGTGGTCACGGCCACCGGGGACGTCAAGATGCGCGACACCCCGGCGTCCATCTCGGTAATCACGGCCAAGGACATCGAGGCCCGGGGAATCAAGAACATCGGCGAGGCCCTGGCCAAGGTGGCCGGGGTCTTCGACGACGGCAGTTCGAGCTACTACTTCAGCCTGCGCGGCACCCGCAGCTCGTCCTCGGGCGGTCCCCTGGTGCTCGTCGACGGGGTGCGCCAGGACGTGGGGATGCTGGGCTACAACTACTTCGAGACGATTCCGGTGGCCGAGATAGAAAGGATCGAAATCCTGCGCTCTCCGGGATCGACGGTCTTCGGCGCCGACTCGGCCCGGGGGATCATCTCCATCATCACCAAGAAAGCGGACAAAAAGAAGGAGGGGCTCAAGGGATCGGTTTCGGCTTCGGCCGGCTCCTGGAGCACCTTCGACGAATCGGCGACCCTTTCCGGGGTGATGGATCGTTGGGACCTGCTGTTTTCCGGCTCGCGCACCGATACCGACGGCTATCTGCACAACGAGCAGGAGCGCAGCGCGGCACGGGTCAAGGCGGGATACAGCTTTTCGGACCAGGCGCGCCTGGGCCTCAACCTCAGCTACAAGGACAACCATTGGCAGACCGTGCGGGGCAAGAACCGCTACGCCCTGGAAAACGACCGGGAAGCCGACGAGTTTCAGGCGAGTCCCACCGCCAAACTGACCTCCTACAACGAGACCGATCAGGAAGCATCGAGCCTGGGGCTGGACTTCGGCTACAAGGCGCAGGACCTGTTCTTCGATATTCTGGCGGCCGCCACCCGGGTCGATGAAGAGCACGACGCCCGCTACGCCACCTACACCTCGCCCAAGAGCGTCTATCGCGACGACCGGAACCAGGATCGCTACAACCTGGATGTTTCCGGGGGGTATCGCTTCGGCCAAGGCTTTTTCCAGTACACCCCGAAGCTGGGCTTCAACCTGGAAACCACCGCCCTGGAACAGCGCCGCGATTACTACAACGACCCCGTCGGCAAGGCGGCCAGCAAGCGCAAGGCCGACATCGACTTCGACCAGGAAAAGGCCGGGCTCTTCTTCCAGAACCAGTTGCTGTTCGGCGAACGGTGGGAGCTCAACGCCGGGGCGCGCTGGGACGAAGTCGGCTACGAGGTCGAGAACCGCAACGGCAACCGCGTCGACACCCGCAGCAGCAACACCTCCTGGTCGGTCGCCCCCGCCTACCACTGGAACGACCGGGCCACGAGCTACGTGTCGGTCGGCAAATCGTACTGGTACCCGGTGGCCTATTACTACCAGGAGGCCATGCAGTACATGAATCCTGAAAACTTGCCCGAGGACCTGAAGCCGGAGAGCTGCCTGGTGTACGAGATCGGCCACAAGCACAGCTTTTCCCGGGCCCTCAACGTGAACCTGGCGCTCTTCTGGATGGACTACCGGGACAAGTTCGCCGTCTTTTACGACAGCGACCAGTCGTACGCGGGCTACAAGAACACCGGGGACTCGGAGCACAGGGCGTGGAACTGGAAGTCGACGGCCAGCCCCTGAAGTGGTTCGGCTACCGCCTTTCCGGCACGTACATGAAAGCCGAATGGACCAGCGGCCGGGAGCGCGTCTACACCTGGGAAACGGCCACCAGCAAGGATTTCCGCGACTTGGAGGGCTACGACCTCAACCGCACCCCCCGCTACAAGTACGCGGTGGGATGCGATTTCTATCCCGTGGAAAACCTCAGGCTCAACGTGGACATGAACGGCACCGGGCCCTATTACGTAGATTACCTCAACCGCATCGAGCAGGATGGCGAAATCACCTTCGACGCGGGAATCCGCTACGACCTGGCCCACTGGTCTTTCTGGCTCCTCGGCAAGAACATCTTCGACACCGAGATCGAATCGGTCTTCAACTCCAGCGGCAAGCTCAATTCCAGCGCGGCCGAAATCGCCCGCAACGGTTTGTATGACAACGACTACTATCCGCGCGACGGTCAGTACTTCGAAGCCGGCGCGACGTATCGCTTCTAGACGCGAAGGAGGCAGAAATGTTCATCTATTGGCGCGTACAGCAAGACTTGAGTTGCCTGAAGGAAATCCTGCTGTTTCACGATCCCGGCCTCATCCGCTGCTGCCGGCAATGGGTGCGGTGCCATGCGGCGGCCATCGCCCTGGCCGAGGCGCTGTAGACCCCGGATGCCGGGGGATGCCGGGCGTTTCACGATGGATATCCGCTACCTGATCCTGGCCCTGACGACGCGCTGCAACCTCCATTGCGTCTATTGCTACAGCGGTCCGGTCGCCGAACCGGCGGACATGTCCGCCGCGGTTCTCGACCGGGCCCTGGATCTGGTGCGCGATGGAAGGGGGCCGTTTCACCTTCAACTGACCGGCGGCGAGCCGACCCTGGTGCCGCAATCCATTGAACGGGCAGTGCGCCGGGCGCGGTCCCTGACGCGGCCCTGCACCATCGGCATCCAGACCAACGGGACACTGCTGGACGCCGGGCTGGTGGAATTTTTCAGGCGCTTCGGCGTCCAGGTGGGCGTGAGCCTCGACGGTCCGCCGACGGTGCAGGTGTCGTTGCGGGGAGAGGCGGCGAAGACTTTTCGCGGCTTGCAATTGCTCGAAAGCCATGGCGTGCCGTTTCGCGTGACCACGGTGGTATCCGGGGCCAATGTGGGGCATCTGGACCGGCTGGTCTGGACCCTGGCCGGGTTCGGCCGGGCGCGGGGCATCGGGCTGGATCTGCTGGTGCGCAAGGGGCGGGCCGGCGCGCCGGCTGCGGTGGAGACGGCCGGGGCGTCCGCCTTGCGCGGCGGGGTCGGTGCCATGATGGCGGCCCTGGATGCGGCCAACCGGTGCCGCGCGGCTGCCTTGCAGTTGCGGGAGCTGGAGCTGATCCGCGATGCCGCAGTTTCGGGCGGCCGGCCGTTTTTCTGCCATGCCGCCAAGGGGCAAAGCGCCGCCGTCGGGCCGGACGGCCGCCTGTTTCCCTGCGGCCAGACCATGGGCGATCCACGCTTTGCCGCGGGCAGCCTGTGGCAACCGGAGCCGGATTGCCTGGCGATTTCGGGAACCATCGATCTGCCAAGCAAGGACTGCGCCGGCTGTCCGCTGGAAGGCCGCTGCCCCGGCGATTGCCCCAGCCGGCTCCACTACAACCGGTCCGACCATCCGGAGCTGATCTGCGAGTTGTATCGGGCGCTGCAAGCACATCAAAAGGAAGGAAATTTCGACCGCTCAAGAGAATTGATGCACTCGTAAAAAGTCGGTTTTTGGATGGCAAAGAAAAAAAGTTCAAGTTGTTAACCCGATCTCAACCGGAAGTCAGGAAAGAGGGGTGAAAAGCCCCCGCTGCCCCGCAGCCGTGAAGGGAACGAACGCCCGAATCAAGCCACTGCCGTTTTGCAAAAGACGGCGGGAAGGCGGGCAAGTAGGTTCAAGCCCGAAGCCGGAAGGCCTATCCAGATTGAGACATCCGGGAAGAAAGCCCCCCTGAGAAGGACTTTTTTCCCCGGACAGACATGAATCTCGAGGGAGGAAAATATCATGAAAGATGTAAATCGTTCCATCCATCTAAAATCGGCAAATAGCGCCACTGTTGTGAAAAGCACTGGAAATCTTTTTAAAAACGCCTATATGCGTGCCTTGGCACTCGCATCCGTTTTACTTTTGTTTACGTCCTGGCTGCCCGACGCGTGGGCGGAGCAGGAAAAAATCCCTGCCGCCCCGTCCGTTCTGGAAGAGGTCGTCGTAACCGCAAGCCGCGTCGAAGAAAAGAAAAAGGAGGTATCCGCCAACGTGACAACCATCACGGAAACGGAAATCCAAAACTCCGCCTCCCGGAACCTGGGAGATTTGATTGCCGAAAAGGGCATCGGCCATATTCAGAAATATCCCGGCGCCCTGACCTCTATCGGAATCCGCGGCTTCCGCACCGAAACGCACGGAAACGACCTGATGGGAAAGGTCCTTCTTCTGGTTGACGGGCGGCGCGCCGGCACGGGAAATTTTGCCAAGATCGCAACCGACAACATCGAAAGAATATAAATCATCAGAGGCCCAGCCTCCGTTCAGTACGGTTCGGCCGCGATGGGCGGGGTGGTTAATGTCATTACCAAACGGGGGAAAGGCAAACCGGCCTTTTTTGCGGAGGGGGGCCTGGGGAGCTGGGGATACCGGAAGGAGGGCGTCGGGCTGTCGGGAAAGATTAACGATTTCGATTTTTCCGGGAGCTTCGCGCACCGGAAGATGGACGACTACGACACGGCAGCAGGGGCCACCTATCACAATACGGGCTACAGTCGTCGAGAGGACGCAAGCGTCAACATCGGTTACGAATTCTATCCGGGCAACCGCATCGGGTTGATCTACCACGATTACAGCGCCGGCGGAGTGGGTGACCCCGGTTATTTCAAGACAAACGATCTCGACAATTACAAGGACTCAAGCAACGAATCGGTTGACCTGGTTTATGACGGCAAAACCGTTGACGGACCTTTTTCCTGGGAAATCCGATACTTTGATGGAAAGGACAAGGATAAATGGGTCGATCCCGTAGCCAGCAACGCCAGCGGCCGGGATGACGGAATCCCCTACGAGCAGAAAACAGACCACAAGGGGGCGGCGGCGCAATTTACATACGATAAGGGACTTCTCTTTTTGACAACCGGGATAAACTGGGACAATTACAAGATCGAAAGCACCTCTGATCCGAAGGAGAGCGAGTACGACAATCCCGCCGGTTATCTTCTCGCCAAGGTTCGGCTTTTCAACAAAAAACTCATCGTTTCCGGCGGCGCCAGATACGACGAATACGAGGTAAAAATGAAAAATCCCGCGGGAAGGGAGGAAAGCGACCGTCACCTTTCACCCAATGCCGGCATCGTTTGGCTTTTCAACGACTACCTGAAATGGCGCGCGAACTACGGCGAGGCCTTCCGGATGCCCGCGGCCAACGAGCTTGCCTACGATCTGTGGTTCTGGAGAACCCATTACGTCGGCAATCCCGACCTGGACCCGGAAAAGAGCAGTACCTGGGAAACCGGATTCGATTTTGCGTGGAATGCCCTCGCCACTTCCGTTACGTGGTTTCATACGGACTTCAAGGACAAGATCCAGTCCGTTGCCAAACCAGGTTCAATCATGACATGGGAAAATATCGGCGGGGCGACGATCGAGGGGTTCGAGGGGGAGATTTCCTATGACATCGGCGCCCTTTTTTCCTGGGACCTAGAGGTAAAACCCTATCTGAGTTTCACCTATTTGACAAAATACGACGATGATCAGACAGGACAAGACCTGTTCTATACCGAAAGGGAAAATGTTTCTTACGGGATTTCCGTATCGTACCCTGATGACTTCTCCGCCCGCCTGAATTTTACCTACACAGGGAAGAAGTGGATCGACGACTGGGAAAATGCGGGCCCGCCGACCTGGGTGGCGCCGAAAATCGAGGAAGGCGGCTTCACCGTGGCGAACCTCACTCTGAGCAAGAAACTCACCGATTTCAAAAAATACGGCGGTATTTCGTTGAAAGGCGAGATTCAGAATCTCTTCGACGAGGATTACCACTACGCCAAGGGGTACCCGATGCCCGGCCGGAGTTTTTATCTCGGCATGCGATATGACTTCTGAATCCAAACCGTATCATGCCTTTAGGAGGGCGTTTCGAAGGCAAGCACGCTTTTGCACGGGGCGGCACGCCGGGATTCAACTCCGGCGTGCGCCGTGCTGATGATTGCACAACAGCTTGCCTGCCAGTCGCTTTTTCCCCGATTCTGCTGTCGGGATGGAACAACTCAAGGGGAGAGTTTTATGTATCCAACTGAGGATTGCGCTTTTGCACGGCCCGAAAAGGTGGCGACCACCGGCATCTATCATCCCCGGGCGCCACAACCCTTTACCGACATAGCCGCGTATCGGGCATGGTATGCGAACCATGCCGCCGCCGACCGCCCCGGGATCGGTTTGCTCTTTTACTACACTCAGTTGGTGGAGGAGAACACCGCCGATGTGGATGCGGTGATCACTACCCTGGAATTCCACGGCATGATGCCCGTGTGCCTCTTTTGCGCCGGCGTGGAGGGCGGCGACGGCGACCGGGAACCGCCGTGGCTGGATTTTTTCAAAACGGCGGGTGTGGATGTAGTGCTCAATTTGATGGCCGAGCGCCTGGTCAAAAACGCCGACCGGTTGCATTTGCTGGAAGGCCTGGACGTGCCCGTCATCCAATTGCTGCGCGCTCATAGCCAAAACCCGGACCAGTGGCGGGCCGATCCCCAGGGTTTGCCGGCCATGACCGCCTTCTATTCCCTGGCCCAGCCGGAGACCAACGGCGTGATCGCGCCGATCTTGGTGGCCGGCAGCCCAAACTTTACTGGGCGGACAGCTCGATTTCGGCCGAGGCTGAAGTCGGCGACCTGGCCGAGGCCATCCGGACCAGCGCCCGGGCCAAACTGCTCAATCCGGCCTGGATCGCTCACATGCGCCGCCACGGCTTTCAAGGCGCCCGGGCCGCAGCAAGCCGGGTCAACACCCTGTTCAAATGGAGTGCCACCAGCGGCCAGGTGGCCAAACCGCTCTTCGACGCCGTGGTGCACACCTATATCATGGATGAAGAAAACCGCGCGTGGTTGCGCGAAGAGAATCCCTACGCCCTGGAGGAGATCACCCGCCGCCTGCTGGAGGCCGCCTCGCGCGAGCTGTGGGATGCGGACGCCGATCTGCTGGCGGCCGTGCAATCCGCCGCCCTGGAGATCGAAGGCGACATGGAAGAGACCATGTGAGAAGTACAGGAAGAGTTCCAGGGCGGGAAAGTGGACGTGCTGACGGCAAGGGATGTGGAGAAGTGGAAGATGGAGTGGAAAATCAGTGATCGCTCACCGAATTACCAGTGCTCCAAAGATAATGCTGATCGCTGATAATTCGTCAATAGTCAAAAAGGAGCAAGAACCAAATTGACGACCAAACCAAATACAAAAAAAGGACTGTTGATCGTCAACACCGGCGACGGCAAGGGCAAGACCACCGCGGCCTTGGGGATGGCCCTGCGGGCCGCCGGGCACGGCCTGAAGGTCTGTTTCATTCAGTTCATCAAAGGCAGCTGGAAATATGGAGAGCTGGAGGCGGTCAAGCGTTTTGCGGACCTGATCGAGTTTCATGTCATGGGCAGGGGATTCACCTGGAAGTCGGAAGACCTGGAAAAGGACATCGCCGCGGCCCGCACCGCCTGGGTCTTCGCCCAGGAAGCCATGGTTGGCAAATGCTATGACCTGATGGTGCTTGACGAGTTCACCTACCTGTTGAGCTACGGCATGCTTGACGGCGAACCGGTGCTGGCCTTTCTGGCAAACCGGCCCGATGGCATGCATGTGGTGATCACCGGCCGGGGCGCGCCGCAGGCTCTGCTGGACGCCGCCGACCTGGTGACCGAGATGCGCGTCGTCAAACACCCCCATGAAAGCGGCATCAAGGCCCAGAAGGGGGTCGAGTTTTGACCATCCAATGCCTGCTCAACATCAGCACCCACGGCGGCGAGGAATACCACGACTTGTGCCGCACCGGTGGACCACATCCGCGGCCCGCTGAAGCATTTCGAGTAAGTCGGTTGCGGGAAACCGGTCAGGGGCACCCTTGACCTTTTCGTCGGCAGGATGGGGGGCTGCCAATCCGAATCGCCGGGATTGCCTCGGCCACACCCGATGGGGTGCTAAGATCCAACCGAATTGTGTGGCCATAGTCTCCGGGAAATCGGGGGGCAAAAAAGATGTTGACTTATTCTCTCGATTTGTAAGAATACAATTTTATTTCTGTAAGTGGCCCTCGGGCCTTGATAGGGAAGACGGTGAAATTCCGTCGCGGACCCGCCGCCGTGACCGGGGACGAAAGCCGCAATCAAGCCACTGCTCGCAAGGGCGGGAAGGCGCGGCGAGTAGGATGATCCGGAAGTCGGAAGACCTGCTTTCAGAGAGATAGGGTTGCCTGGCTCCTCGTGGATGTGGGGGCGCGGCATCTAAAAGTGGGATTAAAAACGGAATCCCCGGACGCAGATTATGTGTCCGGGGATTTTTTTATGCGTAAAGAGGGTCAGGAATCTAATGCGGATGGCCGCAACCAAAATGTCTCGCGCAAAGACGCAAAGGCGCAAAGAGATTTTCTTGTTTTTTGTGGCAGTAACTCAGGAGTAAGGCACTAAAAAGCAAAATCATTGGGGATGCCGGATCAAGGGAAGGAAGTGGAAAACTTCCGCCGCCCCGCGACTGTAATCGGGACGAAAGCCGCGACAAAGCCACTGTCCGCAAGGATGGGAAGGCGCGGCGAGTAGGATGAACGAGAGCCAGGAGACCTGTTCCGGGAGCGTTGGATCTTCAAGACTTTCGAGGGAAAGGAAAGAAGAAAATGGAGAAAATTCTATTATGGGTTTCGCTGGTGTTGATAGTCATTTTTTTACCGCACGTTGCCACGGCGCAAGGATCGGCAGAAGCAACGGAGAAAACCAAGCAGGGCGACCGAAGTACGGTTGTTCTTGAATCCATCACTGTCACAGCCGAACGCTTCCCGGTGGAAGAAAGAGAAAGCCCACGCTTTGTTACGGTGGTGAGCTCCGATGAACTCAAGGAAACCGGCGCCAATAACCTGGTGGACGCCCTGCGCCGCGTGGGCGGCCTTGCTTATAGTGCATTCGGCGCCATGGGGGTCAGCCGTGGCGGCATGAACAGCAGCGTCTCGATCCGCGGCATCAAGGACGGCGAACTGGTGCTGTTAAACGGCGCTCCCATCCAAGGAGCGGCCGGACATGCCTATGATCTCAACACCATTCCCATTGACCAGATCGAACGTATCGAGGTCATGAAAGGCGCGGCCTCCACTCTTTATGGCGCCGATGCCATGAGCGGGGTCATCAATATTATCACCAAGAAGCCGCGACGGGTGACGGCTTTCAAGGGCTCGGTGGAGTTCGGCAACGAGTCTTACCATAACCACAGCGTCTCCGCCTTCCTGCCCGGCTTTAATGTCGGTTTGAATTACCAGCATCTGGGGGCCCAGACCGAGATCTACAGAAGTTTCACCAAGAAATACCGCTACGACCAGGACGACATCGACAAGTACGCCTGGAACCTCAACGCGGAACCGATGGAGAACCTTTATCTGGATTATCTGGGATCCTATTACGAAACCGGCTTTGAGAAGCATTACGATGGAAACGCAAAACCTTATGAGGGAACCGATCAAGAACATCAAAAAAACTTCGCCAACCTCCGATACGAAACCCCTACCTTCAGTGCCAAGGCCTTCGGCACTTATGATGTGATGCAGCGCAAAGAATATACCGATCCCGGTGAACCGGAGGATCGGAACAAAAACTACAACTTCGGACTCAATGGCGATTACCGGTTCCAGCTCTTCGACTGGCAGCTCAATGCGGGCAGCGAGTGGGTCTACCGGGGTGCGGATTACAACAACCAGTACGGCGAGCACCATCGAAACGATGTCGCTCCTTTCCTTCAGGTGAAAAAAACCTTCCGGGAACGCCTGACCGCGACCTTGGGGGCGCGGGAGCAATTCGTTCTGGGGGAGTCCGGAACCGACGATTACGACCGTTTCCTGCCCAGCTTCGGTCTCACCTATAAGGCCACGGACGCACTGAACCTTTTCGCCAATGCCGGCAAGGCCTTTCGCGCGCCGACCTTCAACAACCTCTATTATGAAAGCTCCTTTCTGGTCGGCAATCCCAACCTCAAGCCGGAAGAGGGCTGGACGTACGAGGCGGGCGTAAAATATGACGATGACATGTTCCGCCTGCGCTTATCCGGTTTTTACATGACCTATAAGGACAAGATCGAGTTGGACCGTTCCAAGGGCTACCCCCTGACGTACATGAACGCCGGAAACTATGAAAGCAAAGGAGTCGAATGGGAATTGGGTGTCAACCCCTTTGGCCATAACACCAAGCAGGTGTGGATGCGTGACATTTCCGTTTATGCTGCCGGATACCGGGCGGACCCCACGGCCGAAGACCCCGACGGCAGGGAATACCAGACCGGGCCCAAACTTCAGACTAGTCTCGGCGTCAATTACCTGAGCGAGCCGCTGGTGCTGGATCTGAACTCCCAGATCCTTACATCCAGGGAGCGCGATCTCGACAGCTACTCAGTGCTCAATTTTTACGGGAAATGCAGACTCCGGAAGGGCTATCTGACCTTCAGCGTAGACAACATCTTTGACGAAGAAGTTCAGGTCTACGGCGATCTGACGGAAGACGCCTCCAGTCGGTATGCCAATTACGACGTCGGGCGACTTTTCAAGGTGGGATATGAAATCACTTTCTAAGTGCTTTGGGTCGAAAGTTCGGTGACGTATTTTAAGCCGCCAACTTTTGCTTGTTATCAAAATCGGCAAATACCTTTTTGGTTAACTCGGTAAGCCCAATGCAGGTCATTGCGCTTCCAAATAGAGCTTGTGGGTAGAGCTTGTGGGCTTTTCGTAAAATTATTCGAAAGGATGGAGGAGAAAAATGGACAAGAGACAACTTTCTCGTATACTGTTGACTTTAATTCTATTGACGGCCTTTGGAACGGTTCATGCCTATGCCGACCACGGCCACACACTTCCCCAAAAGGTCGGCATCCTGTTGGTGGCCTTCGGCTCCAGCGAGGACTCCGCTCAGGTTTCGTTCGAAAACATCGAAAAGCAGGTCGAAACGGCTTTTCCGGACATCCCCGTCCGCTGGGCGTATACGTCTCATATCATCCGGGCGAAGCTGGCCAAGCAGGGCAAACGGCTGGACTCGCCGGAAGTAGCATTGGCCAGGATGCAGGACGAGAATTTCACCCACGTGGCCGTGCAGTCGCTGCACACCATCGGCGGCGAGGAGTACCACGACTTGTGCCGCACCGTTGAGTCCTTTAAAATCATGGGCCGGTTTCAGAAGATCATCCTGGGCTATCCCTTGATGAGCGCCCAGGAGGATATGGAGCGCACCGTCGCAGCCATCTTGAAGACCATCCCCAGGGAGCGGAAAAAGAATGAGGCCGTGGTGCTCATGGGGCACGGCACGCCCCATCCGTCCAATGCCTTCTATGCCGCCCTGATGTTTCAACTGCAGCTCAAAGACCCGAACATTTTCGTCGGCACGGTGGAAGGCTATCCCGACGTCGATGTGATCAAGGAGTTGATGCTCCAGAAAAAAATCAAGAAAGCCTACCTGATGCCCTTCATGTCCGTGGCCGGCGATCACGCCAAGAACGACATGGCCGGCGACGAGGAGGATTCCTGGAAATCGGTCTTCACCAAGGCGGGCATTGCGTGCGTGCCGGTAATGAAGGGTACCGCGGAATATGATGACTTAGTCGCCATCTGGGTGGACCACATCCGCGGCCCGCTGAAGCATTTCGAGTAAGGCGGTTGCGGGCGGTCCGGCCCCCTTGACCTTTTCGTCGACAGGATGAGGGGGCTGCTGGTTCGCGCGCCTGATACATATTTTAGTGGACGTTCGTTATCTTATACTGGTCCTGACCGCTCGCTGTAATCTGCGTTGTCGCTATTGTTATCACGGGGACACCGAACGGCCCGCGGACATGTCCATGGCCGTCCTTGAGCAGGCTGTCGGTCTGGCCGCAACAGCCGGTTCGCACTTTCATCTTCAGGTTACCGGCGGCGAACCGACGCTGGTGCCGGCGCTGAACTCTCAGATTCTCGCCTCCAGGGAGAGGAGTTTGGACAGCTGCGCCGTGCTCAATTTTTACGGCAAATTCAGGCTGTGGGAAGGCTTTCTCACCTTTTCCATGGATAACATCTTTGATGAAGAAGTTCAGGTTTCCGGCGATCTGACGGAAGACGCCACCAACCGGTATGCCTATTACGAAGTCGGGCGACTTTTCAAGGCGGGATATGAAATCGATTTTTAAGCCTCACGGTGCAATGCGGCCATGGCCGGGCCTTGCGGCGGTATGCGCCCCGGCCCTGGCGTTCCTGCTTCTGACGGCAGTGGCGGCTCCGGCGCAGGGGAAGACCATCGGTTTCTTTGTCGGTGATTCCGACGCCTACACCTGCGTGCAGGCCGTCAAAAAGCTCGACCTGCCTCAGGTGGAGATCGGCGTTTTCACCGAGGAAGACGTCGCCGATCCCCGAATGGCGGAGTTTGTCAAAAACATGGATATCGCGGTGGTGGACATCATGCCCCGCCAGCCGGGGGAATGGCTCCTGGCCAACATGGCCGCTCTTAAACCGGAAGCCAGAATCTACGCGGTGCGACATTCCGGTCACACCAGGGATTATCTGGACGCCGGCTTTATCATGGACCCCGCGGTTCAGAGCTACTTCCAGTTCACCTCGGCCGGGAACCTTACCCGCCTGATCCAATTCTTAGCCAAACGCGATTTGGGGATGGCTGTCGAAACGTCCCCACCGGACCTGCCGCCCCAAAACGCCCTCTACCACCCTGATGCACCCTCGCTTTTCGCGGACCTGGAGTCCTATGCGGCATGGTACCGGCAGAGCGGCCGATACCGGGAGAAGGGTTTATGGGATTTGATGATGGTCTTTCCCACCTCCCCCATCGATTCCAAGAAGGAGCCGGTGGACGCCCTGGTGCGGGCATACGAAGCAAACGGGATCAACACGGTCGTGTGGCTGCGGGATATCCAGGGGTGGGACAAAACCTTGGAGCGCCTGATTTCTTCTCCTCCTCTAAAAGGCCGCTTGGGCTCCGTTACCGGATTGACCTTTAAATTCAGCTCTACGCTCTCCGCGGATTTGTTGCCAATCCTTCAAAAAGCGGACGTTCCGGTCTTCAATCCCCAGATGGTTTTCTTTTCCACCGGCGAGGAGTGGTCGGCCTCCAGCCAGGGTATCTCACCCGTGGGGATATCCTGGCAGTTTTCCGTGCCCGAACTTTCCGGTCTGGTGGAACCGACGGTGATCGGCGTCAAGGAGCGCGTGGCAACCGACTTTCTAAAGGTCAACACCTATCGCTACGTGCCGGTGACGCCCCTGGTGGAAAAGCTGGCGCGCCGGGCGGCTCGCTGGCACCGGCTGAAGCAGATGGAAAACCAGGAGAAAAAGATCGTCCTGGTCTATTACAACCACGGGGCCGGCAAGCAGAATATCGGGGCCAGCTATCTCAATGTCTTCAGAAGCATCCGCGAAATCATCCAGGCGATGCAACGGGAAGGCTATCGTATTGAAGGCGACCTCACCGAGGAGCAGGTCATGGACCTGCTGCTCAAATCCGGTCGCAATATCGGTTCCTGGGCCCCGGATGAACTGGACCGTCTGCTTCGGGGGGGAAACACGGCCTTCGTGGACATGGCCGACTACCGGCGCTGGCTGGCCGAGACCCCGCCCGAATTTCAAAAAAAGGTGACCGAGCAGTGGGGAAGGCCGGAGGATTCCAATATCATGGTCAAAGATGGCCGGTTTGTCATTCCCTGCGTCCGGCTGGGCAACCTGATCCTGGTCCCCCAGCCGGTCCGGGGCTGGAGCGATGATCCTGAAAAGCTCTATCACAGCACCGTACTTTATCCCCACCATCAGTACATCGCTTTTTACCTGTGGCTGCAAAAGGTCATCAGGCCGGACGCCATGATCAGCCTGGGCACCCACGGCACCCACGAATGGCTGCCCGGCAAGCAGGCCGGATTGAGCCATGTCTGTCCGCCGGAGGTGCTGATCGGCGACATTCCCAGCCTCTATCCCTATATCGTGGACGACGTGGGCGAGGGGCTGCAGGCCAAGCGTCGGGGGCGGGCCGCGATTATCGATCACGCCACGCCGCCGTTTAAAAAAGGCGGTATGTACGAGGAATATTCCAACCTGGCCGCCTTGATCGGCGAATATGAATCCTCTGCTTCCGAAAAGATCCAGGCGGCCAGACTGGAGCGGATTCGGGAGATGACCGTGAGGCTCGGCCTGGACAAGGACCTGGATCTCCAGGTGGTGGATGACGGCGCCCTGGAGAAGATCGAGCATTACCTGCTGGAACTGAAAACCGAGATGATCCCCTACGGGCTGCACACCTTCGGGGTCTCTTCCCAAGGGGAAGGACTGGAAGAGACCGCCGCGGCCATTGCTGCCAAGGGTGGTCAATCGGTGGACTTTTACAAAGCGCAGCTTACAGAGTGCGGCCCGTCGGAGATGGCAAATCTAATGCGCGGCCTGCGCGGCGGATACATTCCCCCGGCAGCGGGAAACGACCCCATCCGCAACCCCGAAAGCCTGCCCACCGGCAAAAACTTTTACGGCTTCGATCCGGACAAGGTGCCTTCCAGGGAGGCTTGGGCGAACGGGGAGAAGGCGGCAAACGAACTGATCGAAGCCTACCGGCAGAAGCACGCGGGCAAGTTTCCCGAACAGATCGGCGTGGTCCTATGGGCGGTGGAAACCATCCGGGACGAGGGGATCAATGTGGCTACCGCCTTGAAGCTCTTGGGAGTGCGCCCGGTCTGGGACCACCGCGACAAGGTGACCGGCGTGGCGCCCATTCCCGGCAGTGAGTTGGGGCGGCCGCGGATCGATGTCCTCCTTCAGATGTCGGGGCTGTTCCGGGACACGTTCCCAACCGTGGCGCTCCTGCTGGACAAGGCCGTCAAGCAGGCGGCGGTGCTCACCGATGTGGAAAATTTTATAAAAAGCCACAGCGAAGAGATCCGCCGGCAACTGACAGAGCACGGGTACACGGCAGAGGAGGCGGAAAAGCTCTCCACCGTCCGGCTTTTCAGCGCTCCGCCGGGGGCCTACGGCACCAAGGTGGATGATATGGCCGGGGCAAGCGGTCTCTGGGAAGACGACCAGGTGGTGGCCGAGCAGGGCTTTATCGACATGGTTTCCTACGGCTATTCCACGGAGATCTGGGGTAAGCCGCTGAAGGAGGTGTACCGGGGCAACCTCAAGAAGGTGGATGCCACACTACATTCCATCGGGTCCAATCTCTACTCGACCATGGACAACGACGACATGTTTCAATACCTGGGCGGACTTTCCATGGCGGTGCGCAAGGAATCGGGCAAAGACCCGGAAGTCTATGTCTCCATGCAGAAAACGCTCGGTCAGGGCCGCATCGAACCGCTTACTACCACCATCGGGCGGGAATTGCGCACCCGGTATCTGAACCCCAAATGGATTGCCGGGATGAAAAAGGAAAACTACGCCGGCGCCCGGGAGATGGCGGAATTTGTCGAAAACATGTGGGGCTGGCAGGTGACCACGCCCAATGCCATCGACAAGGCCAAGTGGGAACAGACCTACGAGGTCTACGTGCAAGACAAGTACGGTCTTGAGATCGAAGAATTCTTCAACCGGGCAAACCCCTGGGCCTATCAGTCCATCACCGCCCGCATGCTGGAGGCTATCCGCAAGGGGTATTGGGAGGCGGATGAAAGAGTGAAAAAGAAGCTGGCTGTCGAATATGCCGTTAACGCGGTGGAAAAGGGGGTGGCCTGCTGCGATCACACCTGCAACAATCCGCTTTTGAACCAGATGGTGATGAATGTCATTTCTCTGCCCGGCGTGCTCTCGCCGGAGGTGGTGGAACAATTCAAGCTGGCCGTGGAACAGGCGGCTGGAAAACCGTTGGATAAGCTGGCGGCAGAGCGAGAGGAACTTTTGAAAGAGCTTCAGGAGGGATTGCGCAAGGCGGCTCCTAGCGCCTCCGATCCGGCAACGGAAGCAACGGAGGCGCAGGCCGACCGGGCCGAGGCCGCCCGCGGAGACGTGGCCCAAGCGGTGGAGGGCTACAAAATGGAAGAGATGAACCAGAAGGATGAGACCACGAATCTGCCCTCTTCGGGCGTTCAATGGGTGGCGTCACTGTTTGTGCTCCTGATTATCGGGCTGTTCGTCTGGGGGACGCGACGTAAACGACAAAAGTAGGAGAAAACCATGGAATGGAAGAGCCTAGTGTTGGGGATTGCGTTCTGCGTCGGCATCTTCGCCGTCAAAAGCGGTGTGGGGCTGTCTTACTATATATCCAGGACCCCTATCGCTCGTGCCCGAATGGGTGCATGGGCAGGGTTTGCCGCGACATATCTCCTGGTTTTTGCGGCCTGTGCCTACATCCTGGAAAAAATCGATCTGATGCAACACCTGGTTGCCATTCAGGAGTGGATTCAATCGGGTATGCTGGTGCATCTGCTCATGGCCGCAATGCTCCTTCTCTGGGGACTGCGATTGCTGCGGGAAAACGGAGGCGCTGCCGGTAAAAGCCGCGGATGGGTTTTGCTGGCCGCCCCTTGCCCGGTCTGCGCCACGGTGATTCTTTTTTCCGTGGGCTTCATGACGGCTGCCTTCACGGAATCGCCTCTCACAACGGCCGCCTTGCTCTACTTGGTTTTTCTCTTGATCAACACGGCCACCGTAAAGATTATGAGTGCCACACGGAATCGGGAGTCGCCGGAATCGTTTCTGGGGGTGTCCATGTTGGCCATTGCGGCCTATTTTTTCCTTTCCGTAACGATCATGCCCAATATCGCTGACGCGGACAAGATTTACCAAATGGCACTGTATCCTTCGAATGCGGCCCTCGAAGAACCGCGGCGGCTTTTCGTCTTTGTAGTCGGCATGCTGGCCGCGTTTCTGTCCGTCTTCGGCATCACGTTTCTTCGGATAAGGAAAATGGCATGACAGCAATCGGCGCTTTCCTGAAAACCTTCATCTACCTGATTTCCGCTTCCCTGCTCTATCCGGTGCTGTTGCTCTTGTCGGTCCTCTGTCTGTACATCATCGTCTGTGGCGGAACCTTTTTTGCCGAGTGGTTGGAGCGAGCCAGGCTCCACAAATGTTCCCCCCAGGACCTTCCGGATTTGCTTGCCAACGGTGACCCCTCAGCAGCGGTCGCTCACCGGGTCAATCGATACATTAAAACCCTTTTGCAGGTCCTGCACCGAAATGACGGCGTGGAGGCGGCCGTTGAAAACCTCCTTCAGCAGGAGACCCTGATCCTCCGGAAGTCGATGGATCGCCTTTGGCTTCTGGTCCGGGTAGCCCCGGCCTTGGGCCTGCTCGGCACCCTGATTCCCATGGGGACCGGGTTGGCGGCCCTGGGCCAGGGCGATATGACGCAGCTTTCCGCGGACCTGGTGGTTGCGTTCACCACCACTGTTGCCGGTCTGGCCGTCGGGACCGCGGCCATCGTCATGTACACCATCCGGCGACGCTGGATGGAGGAGGACGTCAAGAATATGGAACTGGCAACCGAGCTGCTGACACTGCGGGCCGAGAAAGACAAGCATGCGTTATTTCAAAAAACGGCGAATTAGGTACACCGGAAAAGGACCTGGAGAACCGGCTTCCCGGGAAGCCGATCCCATGACCGGCGTTGCCAACCTGTTCGACATCGGGTTGGTCTTCATTGTGGGGCTGATCATGGCGCTTTTCAGCATCTATCATCTTCAGGACCTTTTCAGCGAAACGTCGTCTTTTACCATCGTCAAGCAAAAACCGAAAACCGAGGAGATGGAGATCATCACCAAAGAGGGCAAGAAGATCAAAGCGGTCAAGGTGACCAAAGCCACGGTTCAAGGCCGGGGCCAACGCCTTGGCACGGCCTACAAACTGGAAGACGGGACCATGGTCTATGTGCCGGAATAGGAGGAATAAGTGGAACGAATCGACCGATCGGCGGTCTTTGGAGATAAAGAGGGGTCTTATGACATTCAAGCACGGCGGACATGTTCGGGGCTTGGCGAGTGTCGCCGGATGCAAGGCCGAGGAACTCCTCGACTTCAGCGCGAACATCAACCCGTTGGGTGCTCCCGATTGTCTCCGCCGGGTGATCTCGCGCCGTCTCCGTGAGGTGACGCACTATCCGGACCCGCACTGTCATGACTTGCGCAAGGCCATCGCCTCCGCGTTCTCTGTCCCGGCGGAACAGGTGGTCTGTGGGAATGGTTCCACGGAACTTCTGTATGCCCTTCCCCGCTGCCTGCCGGTCACCCGTGCGGTGATTCCCGTCCCGAGCTATATCGATTACGCCGTTGCGGTCGCCAGAGCGGGGCTGGCCATCACCACCATCGCGCTGGATGCCGAAAGCGGGTTTCGTATCGATTGGAGCCGGGTGGAGCGGAAACTCTCCGGCGGCGAGATGGTTCTCGTCGGGCAGCCGGGCAACCCGTGCGGCGCGATGTTCGATCCGGGCGCCCTGCTCGAGGTCGCGGACCGGCGTTCCTCCACTATCTTTGTCGTGGACGAGGCTTTTGCCGATTTCGTGGACGGCTACCGAAGCCTATCCTCTCACGGACGGCCCAATATCGTGGTTTTGAGGTCCATGACCAAGTTCTATGGGATCCCCGGGCTTCGCCTCGGATACGCCTTGGCTTCAGGGCCAATTGTTGATCGCATCTCGGGATTCCTTCCGCCCTGGTCCGTGGGCAGCCTGGCCCAGGCCGTGGGCATCGCCGTTCTCGAAGACCGGAGGTATGCGGACAGGACACGCAAGGAGGTTGTGCGGCTCAGGGACCAACTCTACCGCGGGCTCCTCGACCTGGGTGTATTTACAGTCTTCCCCTCCGCCGCCAATTACTTGCTTGCCCGTTCCGAAAGGGAGGATCTGGATGCCGCAACACTCTCCCGCAAGCTGCTTGCCCGGCGGATCGCGATCCGCGTGTGCGACAACTATGAAAACCTGGATGGCCGCTATTTCCGGGTGGCCGTTCGCACGGAGGGGGAGAACGCACGGCTCCTGGACGCCATGGCCGGCGCGATCGGTCCGTCCGCCGGAAAAAAAGCGAGACCGGTCGCGAAATCCCGCCGCGTGCCCGCAATCATGTTCCAGGGGACCTCGTCCAACGCGGGCAAGAGCGTCCTTGCCGCCGCCTTCTGCCGCATATTGCTCCAGGACGGCTATCGGGTGGCACCATTCAAGGCTCAGAACATGTCTCTCAACTCCTATGTGACCCGGAACGGCGGAGAGATGGGGCGGGCTCAGGTGGTGCAGGCCCGGGCCTGCCGGCTCGATCCGGATGTGCGCATGAATCCCGTCTTGCTCAAACCCAATTCCGAAACCGGCTCCCAGGTAATCGTTTTCGGCAAGCCGGTGGGAAACATGGATGTGAACGCCTACATACATTACAAGCCGCAAGCATTCGAAGCAGTCCAGCGGGCGTACACTTCTTTAGCCTCCGAGGCGGACGCGATGGTCATCGAAGGCGCGGGCAGTCCAGGGGAGGTCAATCTCAAGCACCACGACATCGTGAACATGACGATGGCCGCCTTTGCCGGGGCTCCGGTTCTGCTCGTGGGAGACATCGATCGGGGCGGGGTGTTCGCCTCCTTTGTGGGAACCCTCGAAGTCCTCTCCGAAAGCGAGCGGGCCCTGCTTGCCGGGTTTGTCATAAACCGATTCCGCGGAAACCCGGCCCTGCTCGGAGACGGGATCGAGTACGTCCGCCGCCACACCGGCTTGCCCACATTCGGTGTGATCCCCTATATCCGCGATCTGGGGCTTCCCGAGGAAGATTCGGTAAGCTTCAAGGCTCTCGGGCAAGACTCGGCACGCATAGGCGCCGAGCAAGTGGATATCGCGGTGATCGATCTTCCGCATATTTCCAATTTTACCGACTTCGATCCCTTGAAAATCGAACCCGATGTCCATCTCAGGGTTGTCAGGAATCATGCGCAACTGGGAAGACCGGACGCCGTCATCCTTCCTGGAACCAAGAACGTTCTGGCCGACCTCAAATACCTGCGTGAAAACGGGTTGGCTAGCCGCATCATTGAGCTCGCTGAGGGGAAAAACATCCACCTCATCGGCATTTGCGGCGGATTTCAGATGCTTGGAACAACGATTGCCGATCCCGAGGGCATTGAATCGGAATCCGGCCTGGAGCCCGGCCTATCCCTTTTGGGGGTCCAAACGGTCCTCAAAAAGGACAAGACCCTCAAGACCGTAGCCGCTCGGCACACTTCCACGGGCCTTGCCCTCAGCGGTTATGAGATTCACCATGGCCAAACCGTTGGCGACGGCCTACTGGCGGCCGTGGTCCGCCAGGACGGGGAACCGATCGGTTATGCGTCAAAGGACGGACGGGTTTTCGGGACCTACCTGCACGGGCTCTATGACAATGACGCCTTCCGGCGTTGGTTTATAGACGATCTCCGCGGGCGGCGAGGCATGGCTCCGCTGAGAGAAATTCAGGCGGTATACGACATCGAGCCCGCCTTGAATCGTTTGGCCGATGTGGTGCGTGCCAACCTTGATGTGAACGCAATCCACCGGAGGATGGGTCTCAAATGAGCGTTTTCGTTCTACACGTCTGGATTGCGCTGGCGCCGGACTTTTTCATCGAAGCGGCCGATACGGTCAGCGAAATGCATTCGTTCAAGCACGGCTTCGAATCCGGCAGGAGAGCGCAGAAAGGGGTGGGGTTCTGAAATGATGCGGACGATACCTCGAATCCTCATCGCGGGCGTCCAGAGCGGCAGCGGCAAGACAACCCTGACAATAGGGCTGATTTCCGCCCTGCGAAGACGAGGACTCAGGGTTCAGGCCTTCAAGGCGGGACCGGATTTCCTCGATCCGACCTGGCTGAGCGCCGCCTCGGGAAGGCCGTGCTACAACCTGGATGGGTGGATGAGCGGGCGTGACTATGTGGAGGGGTTGCTCGACCGGGTGACCAAAGACGCGGACCTGGCTGTTATCGAGGGTGTGATGGGGCTTTTCGACGGCTCGCGGACCTCCGGTTCGGCAGGGAGCTCCGCCGAGATCGCCCGGTGGCTCCAAGCCCCTGTCGTGCTTGTCGGCAACGTTCACGGCATGGGCCAAAGCATCGCGGCGTTGGTAGCCGGTTTTGCCGGTTTCGAGGAAGGGGTGCGCATACGCGGCGTCATCGCCAACCATTGCGGCTCTGAGAACCACCGGACAATGCTCAACGAGGCGCTGGCATCCTCGCGACAGCCGCTGTTGGTCGGCGCGATTCCGCGGATGGCCTTTCCTCAATTGCATAGCCGGCATTTGGGGCTTGTAACGGCCGATCCGGCACGGAATTGCTCAACGACGGTGTTGAAGGAATTCGCGACGGCGGCCGAGCGTTACTTGGATCTGGACGAAATCATCAGAATTGCGCGTGAGGCGCCTCCCTTTCGTTCGACCTCAAGCCATACGGTCCACGGGCCGGCATCCTCGAAGCACTCGATCCGGCTTGCCGTTGCGCGGGACGAGGCCTTCAATTTTTACTATCAGGATCTGTTCGACGAACTGGAGCGGCGGGGTTGCCGCATTGGTTTTTTCTCTCCTTTGCATGATTCGTCTCTCCCCGCGGAAGTAGATGCCCTGTACCTGGGCGGAGGTTACCCGGAGGAGTTTGCCGGAATGCTTGCCGCCAACAGAGAGATGCTTTCCAGCATTGTGAGTTTCGCCCACTCCGGCCGGCCGATCTACGCTGAATGCGGGGGCCTTATCTATCTCTCGCAGGCCGTTGCGACACGCGATGGAAAACGCTACCCGCTTCTTGGCATCCTTCCGGCCGAAACCCGGATGCTCGACCGCCATAAACGCCTTGGCTACGTCGAGGTCTGCTTGAGAGAGGAGACCTTATGGGGAAAGGCCGGCACCCGGCTGCGAGGGCATGAATTTCATTACTCCGAACCGATCTCGGATATTACGGCGGGGGATGGATGGTCTGCTGTCTACGAGGTCGAAAAGCCTCGGGTGATCCGCAAGGCAACGGAGGGATTTTCTCACGGCCGGGTCCTTGCCAGTTATATCCACCTGCACCTGGCGAGCAAGCCCGCCGCCCTCGCTCACTTTTTAGACATGTGTGTCCGCACCCAACCGGAGAAGGCGCATCCGCCTTCACAAAGGGAGATCAGCCGATGACGCGATCCGCATTTATTCATCATTTACTCGCAAATCCCTTGGACGGGCAGGACATTGAGGCCCTGTCTTTTGCGATGATCGACCGGGAAGCACCGTCCCGTTCGTTTTCGCCTGGACAGTGGGAAGTGGTCCGCCGGATGATTCACGCAACGGGTGATTTTTCGATCATGCCATCGGTGCACTTTTCCGACCAGGCCATCAGCGCGGGAACAAAGGCCTTGGCGGCCGGACGTCCCCTCTATGTCGATTCCAACATGATCCGGGCCGGGCTTTCCCTTGCCCGGCTTCGTCTGGCCTGCGACCGCTACGAGGCGGGCCACATTTATTGTCATGTGGCGGATGAGGATGTGGCTCAAGATGCGATACGCCTGAATCTGCCCCGCTCCCTGCTTGCCATCCGCAAGGCGAAGGGACTTCTGGATGGAGGTATCGCCGTTTTCGGCAACGCCCCTACAGCGCTTTTGGAACTCAACCGGCTCGTTATTGAAGAAGGGGTAAGGCCCGCGCTGGTAATCGCAGCTCCCGTGGGATTTGTTCATGTGATCGAAAGCAAAGAAGAATTGATAGGGCTTGATGTTCCTTATATCGCCCTGGCCGGCCGGCGCGGCGGCAGTCCTATTGCGGTGAGCATGGTCCACGCGTTGTGTTCCCTGGCCGCCGGAGACCTCCCGAAAACCGAACCTGCCGAGCCGTCTCAAGAGCACTTTGATACCGTGATCCTTTTGGGGCACGGGAGCCGTGTTCCCGGCGCGAACCGCTCCATGTTGCGCGTGGCCGCGGCTCTAAAGGAAAAGGGGCGTTACGCCAACGTGGAGACCTGCAATATGTCGCGCCTGGGACCCCACTTCGAGGAAACCTTCGAGAAATGCGTTCAGACGGGAGCGCGCAAGGTACTTCTTCTGCCCTATTTCCTGAATGAGGGGCTTCACATGAAGCTGGATATCCCCGCAAAGATGCAAGAGGCGGTCCGGCGCCATCCCCATGTCAAGTTAGTGTTCGGAAAAAACCTCGGGTTCGACCCCCTGCTGGTGCGGTTGACCGAAAAACGGATAGCGGAATCCACATCGCTTGCCGACGTGAGGGAGATCCGCCTCCCCGATGAAAACGCTTTTCCTGTTCCCCCCGGACAGTGCGAATTCGTGCCGATGCTCCCTGAGGAGGCGGCGCGCTGGAGGGAGGCTCGGGGCAAGGATGGAGAAATTGACAGCCCGAACGACGAAGGGAAAGGAGAAGCGTAAATTTGGCCTACGGCAGACTCGGCTACACCACGGGAGCCTGCGCTGCGGCCGCGGCTGCAGCGGCGGTTCAGCGTCTTCTTGGAAACGATGAAACCCTGGAATCCGTGGAGATTCCTTTTCCCGGCGGCAAGCGCCATGCCCTGCCCGTCGCCTTCGTGCGCACCAAGAGCGGCGGGGTTGAAGCGGGAGTCGTCAAGGACGCGGGGGACGATCCGGACGTTACTCACGGCGCGCTTGTCATCGCCCTTGTGGAATGGGTGGAGTCCGGCGGTGTCGTTTTTGCCGCCGGCGACGGGGTCGGCACGGTGAGCAAGAAGGGGCTTTCGGTTCCGCCGGGAGAGCCAGCCATCAATCCCGGCCCGAGGAAGATGATCCGAAATGCACTGCGTGAATTGACAGACCGACCTGTTCGGGTCACGATCTCCATTCCCGTCGGACGCGAGTTGGCGCGAAAAACGTTCAATCCCCGCTTAGGCATTGTGAACGGTCTCTCGATTCTCGGCACCACGGGTCGGGTCAGGCCATTCAGTTGCCGAGCGTTGAAATGCGCGCTGGTTTGCGAGCTGGACGTCGCCAGGGCCGCCGGGGTGACAGCGCCGGTGCTGGTGCCGGGACACATCGGGGAACGCTCGGCGCGCAAACACCTGACCTTGAGCGCCGAACAGATCATCGAGGTCGGCAACGAATGGGGTTTCGTGCTCGATCGCCTTGCCCGTTACCGGTTCCGGCAAGCGCTCCTCTGGGGCCATCCGGGGAAACTCGCCAAACTGGCGGACCGTCAATGGGACACCCATTCCTCCTGCTCGAGGCCTGCTCTCGACGCGGTTCGGCGCCTGGGCCGGACTATCCCGGGGCTCGATCTCGCCGGGCACTCGACAACGGAAGGCGTTTTCGCCGCCCTGGATCGGGCCCGGCAAAAGGACCTGGCCGAAGCCCTCGGCGGTGCCGTGGCCCGGGCCGTGGAGGAAAAAACAGGGGATGCATTGACGATTTCCGTCGTCCTGGTGAACATGCAGGGCCACGTGTTGGGGATGCATGGAGACATCTCGATATGGCGGCAACCGGATCGGGAAAATTGATGATCGTGGGATGCGGTCCCGGTTCGCCGGACTATCTGACCGAGGCCGGGCGACGCGCCATCCGCGGTGCACGGGTTCTGGTAGGGTCTCCTCGCCTGCTTGCTTCCCATGCAACGCTCGCCCATGAACAGGTCCCTGTGGGCGCCGATATTGACGCTGTTCTCGACGCCGTCGCCGCGCGGAGGGAGCAGGGCGGGATTGCGATCCTGGTGACGGGTGATCCGGGCCTGGCCAGCCTGGCCGGCCCGGTTTTGCGCCGGTTCGGAAGAGACTCCTGCGAGGTGATCCCGGGCGTCAGCTCGGTCCAGTTGGCATTTGCGCGTCTCGGCCTTGACTGGTCTGAGGCCCGGATCGTCTCGGCCCACAAGGGCATTCCCGAACTTGCCCCCGCGGACCTGGCCGCCTTTGGCAGGATTGCCATTCTGCCGGGACATCCGCGCTCCAGGCAATGGATCGGGGACCTGGCCGAGGCCTTTGGGAAGGAACGCTTCCTGGTGGTGTGCGAGGAATTGTCCCTGCCGGGCGAGAGGATTCGCACCGTTTCCGCGGCCGAATTCCGGTCCCTTGAGCTTTCAAGCCGAACGGTCGTGCTGCTTCTGAAGGAGAAAATTCTTTGATAACTCCCGGAACCCTTTATGGAATTGGAATCGGCCCCGGAGATCCGGACCTGATCACCGTCAAGGGAGCCAAACTCCTTTCCCGGTGCCGTCATGTTGTCGTGCCCAAGGCGTCGAAAGCGGCGGACAGCCTGGCGCTGCGCATTGTCAGGAACCACCTCGATCCCGAGGCTCAAGTTCATGAGGTCGTATTTCCCATGGTGACCCGGAAGGACATGCTCCGGGAGCGGTGGCTGGAAGCTGGAGCGCACGTCGCGTCGCTCCTTTCCTCGGGGGAGGATGTCTGCTTTCCCACCCTGGGCGATGCGCTGCTCTACTCCACCTATATTTATCTCATCCGGGCTTTGAGGGCCATCCTGCCGCAAGTCCGGATCGTCACCGTTCCGGGCGTCACCGCCTTCAGCGCCGCGGCCGCCGCCACCGGGTTCCCCGTGGGGGAAGGCAAACAGCCGGTGAACATCATTCCCTCGGCGGACGACCTGAGCGATTTGCGGGCCGCATTGAAGCGCAAGGGCACGGTGGTGATCATGAAGATCGGCAAGCGGCTTGAGGGTGTGCTTGATTTGTTGGAGGAACACGATGCCGTTGAGACAGGCGTGTTTGTCTCGCACGTGGGAATGCCTGACGAACATGTGGAAACAGACCTCCGCAAGCTCAGGGGGCGAGAGGATCAAGCGGGCTACCTTTCCATTATATTAACCAGGCTGGAAAGCGAGAAAGATAAATGAAAGTCTTCTTTGTCGGCGCCGGACCGGGCGATCCCGACCTTCTGACCAGGAAGGCCGAACGGCTGTTGCGGGAGTGCCCCGTTTGCATTTACGCGGGGTCGCTGATCAGCCCGGCGATCGTTCAACTGCTGCGGCCCGAGGCCGAGAAGCACGATTCCGCAAAGCTCAGCCTGCCGCAGGTGATCGACCTGATTCTCGGCGCACGGTCAAGGGACCTGGATGTGGTAAGGCTCCACACGGGCGACCCTTCCATCTACAGCGCCATCGGCGAGCAGATCGCCGAGCTGGAGCCTTACGGGATCGACTATGAAGTCGTGCCGGGCGTAAGCGCTTTTCAAGCCGCGGCAGCGGCGCTAGGCTGGGAATTGACCGTTCCGGAGGTAGCGCAAAGCATCGTGCTGACCCGCATACCGGGAAGAACGCCCATGCCGGCCGCGGAATCGCTGCGGCGATTTGCCGAGACCGGGGCCACCCTGTGCCTGTTTCTTTCGGCCCACGCGATTGAAGCGCATGCGCGCACCCTGATAGGCTATTACGGCCAAGACTGCCCGGCGGCAGTGGTCTATCACGCCTCGTGGCGGGATGAGCTGATCGTCCGGGGCACGCTGGCCGACATCGCGGAGAAGGCAAGGGGGGCCGGAATTACAAAGACGGCCTTGTTTCTGGTCCGCCGCGAGGGCCATGGGGGCCGCTCCCGGCTCTATGATCCGGGCTTCGAACACGGCTATCGCAAGCGGGAGGCGTGACATGCCGGATCTGATGACCCTTTCCAATCCCGGCGCCAAGGTGGCGCGAAAACTCGCCGCCGCCCTGCCGGCAAGCACCCTGCACTTTCACGAGGCCGTGGAGGACTGTGGAGGGGCCCGGGTGTTTGTCCGCACAGCGGATCTCGTGCAGGAACTGTTTCCGAAAACCGACGGGATGATCTTCATCGGTCCCTGCGGCGTGATGGTGAGAGCCGTCGCCCCTCATCTCCAAAACAAACTGTCGGACCCGCCGGTGGTCGTGGTGGACGTGCATGGGAGATACGCCGTCAGCCTTTTGAGCGGGCATGAAGGCGGCGCCAACAACCTTTCGTTGATGGTGGCAAACATCCTCGGGGCCGAACCGGTGATCACCACGACATCCGATGCGGCCAGAACCATCATTGTCGGCGTAGGGTGCCGGCGAGGATGCGCCGGACAAGCGATCGTCGAAGCGGTCCGCTGGGCGCTCGGCGAAGTCGGGGTTGGGGCGGATGAGGTGCGCTTTCTCGCCAGCGCCGATATCAAGACCGACGAGCCGGGCCTGAGGCAGGCGGCGATAGAACTTGGTATGCCGTTGAGGCTGATTTCCTCGGACGACATACGGGCCTGCACCCGGGATTTCAGCCCGACCCCGCTTGCCGGGGAAAGGGTGAATCTGCCCGCCGTTGCCGAACCGGTTGCACTGCTGGCAGGAAGGAGGACAACATTAATACTTCCCAAGATGAATCGAAACGGCGTGACCGTGGCCGTTGCGCGGGAAAACTGTTTGTAGTCGGCATCGGCCCCGGAGGCGCACTGGATAGAACGCCCCGGGCCGAGATGGCGATTGCTCACAGCCAGGTGGTGGTCGGATATTCGCGATATCTGGCGCATATCGCCGACCTGACCGCGGGCAAGGAGACCGTCGCATCGGGAATGACTCGTGAAGAAGAGCGCTGCCAGGCCGCTATCGAACGGGCTTGTGAGGGAGCGACCGTCGCCCTGGTGTCTTCGGGCGATCCGGGCGTTTACGGGATGGCGGGTCTTGCCATCGAAATGGGGCGGCGTATCGCGCCCGAACTGGATATCGAAATCGTTCCCGGCGTCTCTTCGGCCAATGCCGCGGCAGCGGCCATGGGCGCACCCTTGATGCTCGATTATGCGGTGATCAGCCTCAGCGACCTTTTGGTTCCCTGGCACATGATCCGACGCCGTCTGGAAGCGGTCGCCGCCGCCGACCTGGTGACAGCGCTGTACAATCCACGGTCCACGAAACGGATACAACAACTGCAGGAGGCGGTGGAAATTTTTCTTCGCCATCGGCCGGCCGCCACGCCTGTCGGCGTTGGAACCGCCGTCGGCACGCCGGACGAACACATCGCTATTACAGTCCTGGGCGATCTGTTATCGCTCGAGATCAACATGCGAAGCATTGTGATTGTCGGCAACACCCATTCAAGAAACGTCAACGGCCGGTTCGTCACACCACGCGGATACAAGATATGATCCTGCTTCTTGGAGGAACGACGGAGGCGACGTCCATTGCCCGGGCGCTCGCGGAAGAGGGCTTCGAGGTTCTGCTTTCGACGGTGACCGGGATTCCCCCCCGTGGTGGGCTTGGGGCTGGAATCCGGCGGCAAATCGGGGAACTCGATGCCCAAGCGATCGAGGCCCTGATTCGTACCCAAGGGATACGCGCCCTGGTCGACGCAACGCATCCCTATGCCGCTGCGATCAGCGCCAACGCCTGGACAGCATGTCAACGGACGGGAACACCCTATGTGGCCTTTGACCGCCCGAGCACCGTGGTGGATGGTCCCGGCATCCATTGGGCCGTGGACCACAACGACGCGGCGACCTTGGCCTTTTCCTTCGGGCAGCCCGTGCTCTTGACCATTGGCGCCCGAAATCTGGCCCCCTACGTGGCGACGGCTCGGCTGCATGGCATTGAACTCGTAGCCAGGGTCCTTGATCACCCTTCCTCCATCGAGGCGTGCAGCCGGGTGGGCCTGGATTTGAAGGCGATCGTGTGCGGCAAGGGACCGTTTTCCGTAATGGAGAATACATTGCTCATCGCACGCCATCATATCGGCGTCCTGGTTACCAAAGATAGCGGTAAGGCCGGCGGTGTCGGGGCTAAAATTGCCGCGGCACGGGATTCCGGGTGCCGGATCGTGGTCGTCAAGCGTCCGCCGCGCCCCAAAGCGGGACATTCATCCATTCCAGCGCTCATGAAAGCCGTCCGCTTCAGTCTTTCTTCCGGTCATGGGACGTGAGATCCAAAGCCCCAATCCTCCAAAATCCGGCGGACGGGGTTTTGTTGTTTCATGGGCGGAAGTGGCTTGATGAGGTTGAACCAAAAATCTCTTGACCAAATGTAGTCACGAGGCTACAATAATATTATGATTGAAGTTCGCAAGGCGGAAATTTTCGCTAAATGGATCGATGGGTTACAAGACATCCGGGCTCGTTCACGGATCCTTGTTCGGATTGAAAGGTTAGCCGCTGGAAACCCAGGGAATGTAAAGCCGGTTGGTGAAGGTGTTTCGGAGTTGCGGATTGATTTTGGACCCGGATATCGGGTGTACTTCAAAAAGATTGGACAAAAGGTGATTATCCTATTAGCCGGCGGTGATAAAAAGAGTCAGTCCAAGGACATCAAAACCGCCTTGCGTCTGTCTCGCAATTTATAGGAGAAAACCATGGCTAAGACAAAAACCAGCAAATACGATGTGGCGGAACACCTTCGCACTCCAGAAGAAATGGCCGCCTACCTTGAAGCTTGCCTTGAAGAGGCGAATGGCGACGCCGCCTTTATCGCCAAAGCCTTGGGAGACATAGCACGTGCCAAGGGCATGACACAAGTGGCGCGAGATGCAGGTTTGTCTCGTGAAAGCTTGTATAAAGCGCTTTCAGGAGAACGCACACCTGGATTTGATACAATTCTCAAGGTTGTTGGCGCTCTCGGTTTGAAGCTCCATGCAGAAGCTATACAGGTAAACCCGTAAATAGCCCGACGAGACCGTTGCTGCGGATTCGGTTTTCTATTTTGCTAATCCTTCCTTAAATTTCAGCATTGACGGGACGCCCCGGCTTTGCTATGGCCTGATCATCTTGAGTAAACTATAAAACAGGGAGTATCTCATGGCACGTGAGATCCAAAATCCCAATCGCCTAAAATCCGGCGGATGGGGTTTTGTTGTTTCATGAGTGGAAGTGGCTTGATGAGGCCGAAAATTTTTTGTCAATAAGCATTAATTTTGTTGGGTACACATCGTGGGTTGATCTATTCTCCGCTTGACACGATATCAAGTTGTGGTATCATTGAGTCATGAATAAGAAGCAGCGTCAGACCCTTGAACGGATTTTTGAGAAGCCTGCGCGCTCCGATATTCTTTGGCCTGATATTGAAAATCTATTCAAAGCACTGGGCGCTGAAATATCCGAAGGTAGGGGGTCCCGCGTCCGGGTGGCTCTGATGGATGTTCGGGCCGTTTTTCATCGGCCGCATCCGGAGCGTGTGACGAATCAATCCACGGTCCGGTCAGTCCGGCGATATTTACGGGAAGCGGGGATAGAAAGCTAATGGAATACAAGGGTTATTCTGCCAGAGTCGATTTTGATGAAGGGGCAAATATTTTCCACGGGGAAGTCATCAATCTTCGAGACGTAGTCACTTTCGAAGGCGAGAGCGTTGATCAGCTACGGCAGGCTTTTATTGATTCGGTGGACGACTATTTGGAGTTTTGTAAAGAGCGGGGTGAGGATCCTGAGAAGCCTTATTCCGGGAAATTCGTCGTTCGTGTCGAGCCCGAGCTGCATAAACGCTTGGCCATCGAGGCCCGAAAAAGAGGCGTCAGTATAAATGCCCTGGTGGGTGAGGCGCTGACAAAAACAATGAATGCCACTACTGTCCGGTTAAAATGAGC
>DCWA01000034.1 GCA_002327445.1 Desulfobacteraceae bacterium UBA2174
CAATTTCAGATTGTTTAGCAGAAACTAGGAGAAAATATAGAGAAGAACTATATACTCTGTTATCGCTAAATTTCCAAATTTTGATAAAGCACAAATTATGACCGATTAAAGTATAAGGCGCCTGGTGTTGGTCGGGCGAAGTTTGGATCAGGGCGTCTTGCGCAGCACGGCGAGGATGTTGCGGCCGAAGCTGTTCGCTTGCCAGCGGCGGATTTCCGGGATTTGTCGCAATTCTTCCAGGCGACGGGGATATTCCCGGGCGATGGCCGCCAGTTGCGCCTTGTTGAAGAGCACCGCCGGATCGAGGCCCAGCTTTCTGGCCTGCCGGTCGCGCCACGCGCGCAGGGCGGCGATGCGGTCGGGGACCTCAGCCGCCGCGGGCCTGGGGCGCTGGCGCGGGTAAAGTGGCAGCCGGTTCGGCGGGAGGCTGAGAGCGCGGTCGATGGCGGCCAGCACGGACTCGCCGTGGATGGCGATCTGTTTGGCGCTCAGGGCTTTGCAAGCCGCCAGCGCTTCGGGGGTGGCAGGCCTTTCCCTGACCAATGTCAACAGGTCGCCATTGCCGAACACCTTGAACAGGGGACGGTCCTTGCGGGCCGCGATGGCGGTCCGCAGTTGCAGCAGGGCCTCCAGCACCGCCAGACTGCGCCGGTCCAAGCGCCCGGCGCCTTTGAAGCGCAGAAACAGGGGGCTGTCGTCCGGCTCCGGGGGACGGACCTGTCGCAGCAGGTCGCACTCCTCCATGACCCAGTCCAGGCGCCCCTTGGCCTCCAACTCGGTCCGCAGCCGTTCGGCCAGCATCTCCAGATAGAGCACGTCCCGGGCCGCATAGGAGACCATCTCTTCGGGGAGGGGGCGCCGAGACCAGTCTTTTTTCTGGAATTTCTTGTCCAGTTGAATGCCGAAGCACTGCCGCAGCATGCCGTCGAGACCGGTCTCGGTAAAGCCGAGAAAGGTGGCGGCGATCTGGGTGTCGAAAAGGTTGTCGATAGCGATGCCGAAATCGCGGTACAGCGAGCGCACGTCGTAATCGGCGCCGTGAAAGACCTTGCAGATATCGGGCCGGGCGAAGAGGGGGGCCAACACCGAAAGGTCGGGAACGGCCAGCGGATCGATGACCACGCTCTCCTCCGCGGTGGCCATCTGCAGGAGGCAGACCTTCTCGCGGAAGTGGTACATCGAGTCCGCTTCCAGGTCCACCGCGATGACGCTCCGGCCGGAAAATTGCGCCGCTGTTTGGGCCAGGCCGGCCGGATCGGCTACCATGCGCCAGCGTGCAGGGGTGGAAATCCCCGAGGGGGCGTTGTCGATGGTCCCCGGCTCCCGGGGGAGGGCGGGCGCGCTTTTTTCTTGACCGGCCGTGGCGATTCTCCTAATTTGCGAGGTCTACGAAATTTTTTCGACAATTTCCCCCAGGGAGGCCGCCCAAAGGGGCGCCGCAACCGCGCGGCAGCTTCGGCGAACGACAATGATCCACATAACACTTCCAGACGGCGACATAAAGCGCTTTGACACCCCCCCCACCGGTTACGATCTGGCCATGAGCATCTCCGAGGGCCTGGCGCGCGAAAGCGTGGCCATTGAAATCGACGGCCGGCTGGTGGACCTGATGACCCCCATCGATGCCGACAGCCGCGTGCGCATCGTCACCACCCGCGACCCCGAAGCCCTCGAGATTATGCGCCACAGCGCGGCGCATGTCATGGCCCAGGCCGTGCTGCGGCTTTATCCGACGGCTCGTTTGACCATTGGTCCGGTGATCGAGGACGGTTTTTACTACGACATCGACATGCCGCCGGTAAGCGAGGAGGACCTGGACAAGATCGAAGAGGAGATGCGTCGCATCGTGGCCGCCAGACTGCCCATCCGGCGCCGCGAGGTGCCCAAGGCCGAGGCCCTGGATTTCTACCGCGACGAACCCTACAAGCTGGAGATGCTCCAGGAACTGGCCGACGGCACCATCTCCTTCTACGAGCAGGACGGGTTCACCGATTTGTGCCGCGGCCCGCATGTGCCCCACACCGGATTCGTGCGGGCTTTCAAGCTCACCAAGGTCTCGGGCGCCTACTGGCGCGCCGACCAGAAGCGGGCCCAGCTTCAGCGCATTTACGGGACGGCCTTTTTCGACAAGAAGGCCCTCAAGTCCCACCTGGCCTTCATCGAGGAGGCCAAACGGCGCAACCACCGCAAGATCGGGCTGGCCATGGACTTGTTCAGCTTCCATGACGAGGCCCCGGGGATGCCATTTTTCCATGCCAAGGGGATGGAGATCTGGAACGCACTGCTCGCCTATTGGCGGGAGGAGCACCGCAGGGCGGGGTACGTGGAGACCAAGACGCCCATCATGCTGCGCCGGGTCCTGTGGGAGCGAAGCGGTCACTGGGAAAACTACCGCGAGAACATGTACACGTCGGTGGTGGACGAGGAAGACTACGCCATCAAGCCGATGAACTGTCCGGGGGGGATGCTCCTGTACCGCACCCGGCCCCATTCCTACAAGGACCTGCCCCTGCGCCAGGCCGAGATCGGACTGGTCCACCGCCACGAGATGAGCGGGGTGCTGTCCGGGCTGTTCCGGGTGCGCGCCTTTCATCAGGACGACGCCCACATCTTCATGAGCCCGGACCAGATCCAGGACGAAATCCTCGGCGTGCTCCACCTGGTGGAGCGGATCTATTCGACCTTCGGCCTCGGCTTTCACCTGGAATTGTCCACCCGACCGGAAAAATCCATCGGTTCCGACGAGCAGTGGCGCCAGGCCACCGACGGCCTGGAGAACGCGTTGAAGGCCTACGGTCGTCCTTACAAGGTCAACGAAGGCGATGGCGCTTTCTACGGCCCCAAGATCGATGTGCACATCCAGGACGCGCTCAAGCGTACGTGGCAGTGCGGCACGATCCAACTCGACATGTCCCTGCCCGAGCGCTTCGATCTGCACTACATCGGCAAGGACAACGAACGTCACCGGCCCATCATGATCCACCGGGTGATCTACGGCTCCATCGAGCGCTTTCTCGGCATCCTCATCGAGCATTTCGCCGGACGGTTTCCCCTCTGGATGGCACCGGTGCAGGCGGTGGTCCTGCCCATCAACGATGCCCTGGCGCCGTTCGCCGAGGAACTGCGCCAGCGGTTGACGGAAGAAGGACTGCGCTGCGATGTGGACAGCCGCAGCGAGAGTCTGAACCGCAAGGTCCGCGAAGCCCAGCTGGCCTATACGCCCCTGATTCTCACCGTGGGCCAGCGGGAGCAGAGCGACGGCACCGTCTCGGTGCGCACCCTGGACGGCGCGGTGCGGCAAGGCGTGCCGGTGGGCGAGTTCATCGCGCGCGCTCGGGCCCTGATCCAGCGCCGGTCGATGGATGCGGACATCTGGCGCGACGCCTGATCCCCTCCCGATGCGCCCCAGCGACGGCCGGATGGCCCTGCGGCGGTGGACGGCGGTGGCCGTCTGGGCGGCGGCCATCTTCGTCCAAAGCGCCCTGCCCTCGGTGGTGGATACCTCCGCCGGGGTGGGAATGGACAAAATCGTCCACATGGCCGTCTACGCGCTGCTGGCCGTTCTTCTTTGCCGGGCGTTGTCCCTGTCAGCCATGGCCCGCCGCACGCCTCTGGCGATTGCCGCCGCCGCTTCCCTTATCGCCGCCCTCTACGGCGTGAGCGACGAGCTGCACCAGGCATTGGTCCCGGCGCGCTGCGCCGATGTCGCCGACGGGATCGCCGATCTGATCGGTAGCGTCCTCGGCGCGACTCTCTGGGCCGCCCGCCGCCGCACATCTCAAAAAATTTGAGATTGGAAATTTCAGGCCTCAAATGGGGGCCGATTGACAAAATTTCAGGGCTTCTATAAACCTTTGGAACAAGTCCGCCATCCTTCGACGACAGGCGAACCGTCCCCCCCTTACCGATGGCGTCATTAACCCGAGGAGACGACAATGGGCGAAGACGGGCAGAACGTGATCATCATCAACGGCAATCCATACGCATTCGAACCGGGTGAGACAATCCTGGAGGTTGCCCGGCGGCATGATATCGACATCCCGACGCTTTGCCACCTCAAGGGTGCGCCTCCCACCGGGGCGTGCCGGGTCTGTGTGGTGGAAGTGGAGGGCGCCGCCAGCCTCATGGCCTCCTGCGCCACCCCGGCCGGCAGCGGCATGGCGGTGCACACCGAAACACCCAAGGTGGTGGCGGCACGGCGCCAGGTTCTCGATCTGATGCTTGCCTCCGGCAATCACAACTGCACCATCCGTCAGCCCGATGAGGCCGACTGGACTGCGCAGCAGCTCAAGGTGATGCAGGAGGACCAGGCCGAGGAGTTGTGCCCGGTCTGGGGCGACTGCCGCCTGCAAGAGCTTGCCTTCCGCTACCAGGTCACCGCCAAGCGCTATGATCCGGCCAAGACCCTCTATCCCCAGGAACTGGCCAACCCGTTCATCGTTCGGGATTTTTCCCGCTGCATCCGCTGCGGAAGATGCATCCAGGCCTGCAACGAGGTCCAGGTCAACAATGCGATCAATTTCGGGTTCCGCGGCGCGGCCCTCAAGATCGTGGCCGCCGGAGACCGGCCCCTGAGAAACAGCGACTGCGTCTTTTGCGGGGAATGCGTCCAGGCCTGCCCGGTGGGCGCCCTGGTGGAAAAGGACACCCGCTACCGGGTCCGTCCCTGGGAGACCACCCGTACCCGCACCACGTGCAGTTACTGCGGGGTGGGCTGTCAATTGGACCTGCACGTGGCCGACGGGCGGGTGGTGCGGGTCACCGGGGCCGAGGATGTGGCCCCCAACTACGGGAGTCTCTGCGTCAAGGGCCGCTTCGGCTACGACTTCATCCATTCTCCCGAGCGGCTCACCACCCCGCTGGTGCGTGACGGCAACCACCTGCGGGAGGCCACCTGGGACGAGGCCCTCGACCGGGTGGCCACCGGGTTTAAGGCGATCCGCGAACGCGACGGGGCCGATGCCATCGGCGTCCTCTGCTCGGCCCGGATCACCAACGAGGAAAACTACCTGCTGAACAAGCTGGCCCGGGCCGCCCTGGGCACCAACAACATCGATCACTGCGCCCGACTCTGACACAGCTCGACGGTGGCCGGTCTGGCCGCCACCTACGGTTCCGGATCGATGACCAACGCCATCTCCTGCATCGAGAAGGCCGATGTGATCCTCATCACCGGGTCCAACACCACGGAAAACCACCCGGTGATCTCCGCCTACGTCAAGCGCGCCGTCACCCGCCGGGGGGCCCGGCTCATCGTGGTGGATCCGCGGCGCACCAAGATCTCCGAATTCGCCCAAATCCACCTGCGCCAGAACCTCGGCACCGACGTGGCCTGGATCAACGGGATGATGCATGTGATCATCCAGGAGGGCCTCTACGACAAGCCTTACGTGGAAAGCCGCACGGTGGGCTTCGAGGAATTGAAGCGGATGGTGGCCAAGTTCACCCCGGATTTCGTGGAGAGCATCACCGGAATTCCGGGGGACCAGCTCGCCGCCGCCGCGCGCCTCTATGCCTCGGGCAAGCCCGCCAGCATCCTCTACTGCATGGGGATCACCCAGCACACCACCGGCACCGACAACGTCAAGGCCCTGGCGGCCCTGGCCATGCTCTGCGGCAACGTGGGCGTGGTCGGCGGAGGGGTCAACCCCTTGCGGGGGCAGAACAACGTCCAGGGGGCTTGCGACATGGGCGGGTTGCCGGATGTCTATTCCGGCTACCAGAAGGTGGCCGACCCGGCTCTGCGGGCAAAGATGGCCAAGGCCTGGGGCGTGGCGGCGTTGCCTGAAAAGCCCGGCCTCAAGGTCACGGAGATGATTCCCAAGGCCGAAAGCGGGGAGATCAAGGCCCTCTATGTCGTCGGTGAAAACCCGCTGGTCTCCGATCCGGACCTCAATCACGCCGAGCATTGCTTCCAGCATCTCGAATTTCTCGTGGTGCAGGACATCTTCCTCACCGAAACGGCCCGCAACGCCCACGTGGTGCTGCCGTCGGCCTGCTTCGCCGAGAAGGAAGGGACATTCACCAATACCGAGCGCCGGGTGCAGCGGGTGCGCAAGGCCGTTGCGCCGCCGGGAGATGCCCGCGACGATCTGTCCATCATCTGCGACCTCTCCACCCGGCTGGGCTACCCGATGCGTTACGAGGGGGCGGAAGCGGTCTTTGCCGAGATGGCCAGCGTGACCCCGTCCTACGCCGGGCTTTCCTACGCCCGTATCGAGAAGGAAGGCATTCCCTGGCCCTGTCCGGTCCCGGACCACCCCGGCACCCCCGTCCTGCACATGGGGTCCTTTTCCCACGGCAAGGGCATCTTCTTCGCCATCGACTACATCCCGCCGGCCGAAACCGTCGACGACGACTACCCGCTGTACCTCACCACCGGCCGGGTGCTGTACCACTACCACACCGGCACCATGACGATGAAAAGCGAAGGGCTGATGGATCGGGCCCCCGAGTGTTTCGTGGAGATCCATCCCAGCGATGCGAAAAATCTTGGCGTGGCGGAGGGGACGCGGGTGACGGTCACCTCCCGCCGCGGCAGCATCGAGGCCGTGGCCCGGGTGTCGCCGCGGGTCAGGCCCGGAATGATCTTCATCCCCTTCCACTATGCCCAGGCGGCGGCCAACCGGTTGACCAACGCCCGGCTCGACCCGATTTCAGGCATTCCGGAGTTCAAGGTCTGCGCCGTCAAGCTGGCCAAGGCCGCCTGATCTTTTCCCTGAATCGATGATGTCTCCGCCGGCGCCGGATCCACGGCACCGGCGGAGTTTTTTGAGAGGCGGGCCGTTGCCGTCCAAAGCGGGCAACGGCCGGGGACAGGCTTCAGGCGAGGAGAAACAAGCGGATGAAGCGTCGGTCCAGGGCCTCCGGAGCCACCAGCCCGTACTCTTCTTCCAATTGCTGGAACAAGGCTTCGAGCATCGGTGCCAGGGAGATGGAGACCGCTTCCGGGGCCTGGTCGCTGCGGCGGGCGAGCCAGTGGAGAAACTGACGGCGCCGCGCCTGGCGGATTTTTCCTTTGGCCGTCCACAGGCCGGCGAAAAAGCGGCGCAGGTCCTCCAGATCGACGGCCAGCTTCTCCGGATCCAGTTTCAGGCAGTCACGCACCCATAGGGTGAGCAGAAGGTTCTTCCAATTGAGCGAACCGGCCGGCGCCAGCGGCACGGTGATGGTCATCCTGGCCAGCAGGGCGTCCAGGGTCATGATGGCGTCCAACACCCCCTCGGTGGCCATGAGGTCAGCCAGGGTTTCGAACTCCCGGTACAGCACCCCGCTGCGGTAGTTGTCGAAAAACAGCGGCCGCTTGATCAGCAGCCCACCCACAACCCCCGTGCCTTCCTCCAGCCAGAATTTCAACCCCAGCCCCTTTTCCCGGTACCAGCTTCGACGCTGCCAGCTGTCGGCTTTCCGCTTGAGGCCGTGGACCATTCGGGAGGCGATGCGGAAGAGATCTTCCAGATGGTGGCGGCGGATCAGGGCGGCTCCCCGGGCCGGATCGAAGCGGCCGTCGGCGTTCGCCATCCGTTCCAACCCGATGCCGATGTATCCGGCGGCCTTGCGGGCCAAGGCCGCCAGGTCGGCGCGCTGGCGCACCACGCGCCGGTCGGCCACGGCCAGGCGGTTGCACAGGGCAGTGAACTCGCCTTCGATGGGCTCCACGTCGCCGCTGGCGGCGTAAATGGCCAGCGCTTCGGCGAAGGCGCCACCCTCGGGCAGGGCGCCGGCGGCCATGCGCGCCACCGGCAGCCGGGATGCTTCCAGGTCGGCGGCGCCCGGGCGCCGCGCCAGCCGGGTCTCTAAAGATTCCGGCGCCAGGGGCTGATAGAGGCCCACGGCCTCGTCGAAAGGTAAAAAACCCTTTTCCGCCAGGCGCACGGTGCGCTGGCGCAGCATCTCCTCTTCGTGCTCGGCCGGCAGGAGGACGCTCGACTCCAGCAGCAGGTCGCGCAGCAGTGGGTAGTCGTGGCCGGCGAGCCGCTGGAGAAAGGCGTGGATGAAGCTGCTGCGGTCATCCGCCAGCCCTTCGAAGCTTTCATCGGTGGGCAGATGGGGCCGAATGCGCAGGTAGAACACATTGTCCAGGGTGAAGAAGTCGTCGCCGAACACCGACGGTTCCTGGTCGTGCTCGCGGATGGCCAACTGGAGGTGGCAAGCCAGAAAGTATTCCAGGAGCATCCGCTGGTGTTGCATCAGGTAAATGACGGTCCGCTCGGTGGCGGCCTGCATCATCGCGGCGACCCAACGGGTCAGCGCCAAGCCGTCGATGCGGTCCCCCTCCCATAACTCGGCATCCAGAAAGTATTGAAGCTGATCGTTGCTGGCCATGGCCAACAGCGGCAGGGCGTCGGCGAGGCCGATATCGTGGATCAGCAGGTGCAGGTCGGTCTCGGCGAACGACTGGACGAGGCTGGCTGGCCGGGGATGGTTGAGGATCCGTTCCAGTGCCTGTTCTCCGGAGAGGGTCAGGATCTCGCGTCGCGCGGCGGCCAGCGCCTGCCGGGCGCCCGCGACCGACGGGGTGGGTTCGGCGGGTTTCTTATCCGTTGCCATGGCGACTCCACGGGGCGATCTTTACCAGCAGCAGCATTCCCGGCAGGGCCAGCAGCATGCAGGCGATGAAAAACGGCGTCCAGCCCAGGCGGTCGGCGAAAAATCCGGTGGGGGCGGCAGCCATCACCCGGGGCACTCCCATGAGGCTGCTGAGCAGGGCGTACTGGGTGGCGGTGAATTTTTTGTGGGTGACGCTGGCCATAAAGGCCACGTAGGCGGCGGTGCCCATGCCGCCGCTGAAGTTTTCGAACCCGATGACCCCTGCCAGCCACGGCGCGCTGGGGCCGATGCGCGCCAGGAGGGCGAAGCCCCCGGTGGAGAGCGCCTGGAGGACCCCGAAAATCCAGAGGCTGCGGGTGATACCCAGGCGCAGCATCATCAGGCCGCCGATCAGGCTGCCGGCGATGGTGGCCCAGAAGCCGAAGAGCTTCACCACCGCGCCGATTTCGGTCTTGGAAAAGCCGAGTTCGAGGTAGAAGGGGATCGTCATGGCGCTGGCCATCGAGTCGCCGATTTTGTAGAGCAGGATGAAGGCGAGGATCCACAGGGCGCCCTTGCGCTGGAAGTATTCGGTCAACGGCGCGATCACCGCCTCGGCCAGGGTGCGGGGGCGACCGGCGGTCATGGGCGGCTCCCGGCAGGCCAAGGTGGTGGCCACGGCGGGGAGCATCAAGGCCGCCATGAGCAGGTAAACGCCGGGGAAGGAGATATGGTCCGCCAGGATCAACCCCCCTCCCGACGCCAGGAGCATCCCGAGCCGGTAGCCGTTGACGTAGAGGGATGCGCCGAGCCCCAGTTCGGCGTCGCTGAGGTCCTCGCGACGGTAGGCGTCCACCAGGATGTCCTGGGAGGCGGAGAAAAACGTCACCGCCAGGGCTGCCACCGCCACCCGCCAGGGGCTCCCGGCCGGGTCGGTCATTCCCAGCGCCGCGATGGCCATCATGAGGCAGATCTGGACGATGAGCAGCCAGCCGCGGCGGCGTCCGAGAAAGGGTGGGCAGTACCGGTCGAAGACCGGTGCCCACAAGAACTTCAGAGTGTAAGGCAACCCCGCCAAGGCCATGAGCCCGATGACGGAAAGGTCCACCCCCGCATCCGTCATCCAGGCCTGCAGGACCGTGACGGTCAACAGCAGCGGCAGCCCGCAGGCAAACCCCATCAACAGGGAAACGAGCATGCGGCCGGAGAAAACCGTGGTCCAGATGGATCCTTCCGTTTCCTTGCCGCGGTTCAGCAATTGCGCGAGAGCTGATCCGGGGCGACCACCGGGCCGAACACCCGGCGCAGGGCGGTCAGGCCGCCGCGCTGTTCGTAGAGCACCTCGAACAGCCGCACCGGGATGTTGGGTTCATGGCGATAGGCGCCGATCTGCAGGTCGATGCGCGCCACGATGTTGTCGATGTAAAGCGAGAACTGCTTGTCGTAAAGCTCCCGGGGGTAGTCCTTGGCGATGATGTCGGAGAAAAGCCGTTTCAGGTCCGCATAGCACGGCAGGTGGCCGATGGGGGTTTCAATGGTCTTGGCCTCCTTGCGGGCGCAGCGCTCCAGCCAGGCCATCCAGACCTTGACGTCGCGTTTTTCGCCGAGCAGTTTCCGCCCTTGCCCGCCCCGGGCCTCGTGGGTGAGAAAGTAGTTGAGCCCCGAGATGATGGGGCGCTTGTCGCTGGCGATTTCCTGCGATCCGAAAAACTTGAACTGGGCGTCCATGTAGTCGCCCAGGGCGCCGGGAATGAAGGGCGCGTTGGCCCAGGGGGAACGCTTGACCCCGGTGGCGCCCACCTCGGTGGCCGTGGCCGCCGAGACGATGCAGGCGCCGATCACCACTCCCTCATCGGGTCCCTTGGCCACCCACACCGGTGGCATGGTGTCGCTGTCGCGGCCACTGTAGGTGATCACCCGGGTTTCGACCCCGGCCGGGTCCTCCAGGGCGACGGAGCAGTTGGACAGTGCCCGGGCCGTCACGGTGCAGCGGGCATTGGGATGGCTGATGGGCACCGGTTTGCCCTTTTCGTCGGTCTTGCCGGCCCACCAATCACCCTGGAAGTTGTAGCCTTTCCGGGGCATCGGCTCCCCGTTGCCGGTCCACTGGGGCACTCCGTTCTCGTCGATGAGCACGTTGGTCCAGATCACCTCGTGGCCCGGCTTGCGCAGGATCTCCATCAGCAGGGGGTCGCCCTCCCAGTTGACGTCCTCCACGATGCCGAAGATACCGCATTCCGGGTTCACCGAGCGGACCGAGCCGTCGGCGGCGATCCACATCTGGGCCAGGTCGTCGCCGACGAAATGATCGCCGGCCATGGCGGTGGTGGTCTTGCCGCAGCCGCTGGGGGCCGCCCCGGCAAACCAGGTGATGCGGTCGCCGGGGCCCTGGATGCCGGTGATGAACATGTGCTCGGCGAGCTGCCGCCCCCGGTGGTGATAGACGGACTTGTCCACCGAGAAGCGATGGTTGCCTTTTTTCAGCAGGAGGGTGTTGCCCGCGTAGGTGCAAAAGCAACTGTAGGTCGTGCGGTCCTGGCGGTCCATGTAGACGCGGGCGTTGGGCAGGTCTTCCGGCCGGTTGGGCCCTTGGCTGTGGATGTTGGCGTAGAAGTGGTTCTGGCGCTCGACTTCCTCGTCGAAGCGATCGAAGGCATGGCGGTAGAGAATGTCGGCGCTGTGCATGACGTAAGCCGAACTGGTGATTTCCAGGGCCGGGTTGGCTACCGGCGCCTCGATGGGGCCGCGGTTGTAAAAGCCCACCAGCATGGTGGCGCCTTTCATGATGCCGCCCATCTTTTCGCGGACATCCTTCAGGGCGTCGTCGCGCAGGATCTTGTTGGCCAGCGAGCTCACCGGCTCGTCAGGGTTGACGATGTAGTAGGTGCGGTCGATGATGCGCCCCTGCTCCTCCCTCAGGTCGTAGTGGATCGTGTGGCCGGTCATGGGAAGGGGTTTTTCTTCGCCATTTTCGATGGCCAGGCGCCGGATGAATTCCCGGTCGGCCTTGGTGCCGGTATGGATGAAGACCCGTGCCGGACCGCAGAGGGCGATGGCATTGGCGATCTTGATGCGCACGTCCGGTGTGCGGATTCGCTCGATGCGTTCGAACTGTTCGACGCTCAGCTGCCGGCGGAACAGTTCGGTGGCCGCTTCCGGGGTCGTGATGCCCCCGATGACCTGAGCGATGTCATAGGTGTGCGTCTTGGCCATGGGTCGATCTCCTTTTGCACTGACGCCCTGGGAGGCGTTCCGGTTGGGGCGGGACTCTGGACGGATCCGGTGCCGCCGGTTTCAATCATCCCGGAGGCAGACGACCGGTTGGGGGTCGGGCATCTGATACTGAATCCAGGCAAGCACTTTGTCAAATTCCGCGGCCAGTTCGCGCAAGGCCAGGCCGCGATGGCTCACGCGGTTTTTTTCTTCACGGGTCAGCTCCGCGAAGGTGTGTTTCAGGGGCGGGTAATAGAAGATCGGATCGTAGCCGAAACCGTTGGCGCCGGCCGGGGTTTCCGCAATGAGCCCCTCGCAGCGCGCCTCGTAGGTCAGGGCCGGCCCGGTGGGCACGGCGATGGAGATGACGCACTCGAAGGCCGCCCGGCGGTCCGTGAAGCCGGCCATGGCTTCCAGCAGCCTGGCGCAGCGATCGGCATCGGTGGCATTGGGGCCGCCATAGCGGGCCGAGTAGACGCCGGGGGCGCCGCCCAGTGCGGCCACGACCAGTCCCGAATCGTCCGCCAGAGCGGGCAAGCCGAGCACACGAGCCGTGAGGCTGGCTTTCTTGTAGGCGTTTTCGTCGAATGTGACACCGTCTTCAACGGCTTCGGGGATCGGTCCGAAGGCAGTGAGGTCCTTGATGTCCACGGGATAGTGCTGGAGCAGGTCTCGAATTTCGGCCGTCTTTCCCGGGTTGCGGGTGGCCAAAACGAGGGTGCGATGGGGGTGCATGGTATCGTCCTTACAAATTTCAAGATTAGGGGGCAGCTTAGAGCATCGAAGGGAGGCTTGTAAAGCGGTTCAAAGGGTTTTTTGAATTATTGAAACAGGCTTTACACCCTTGCCAGCCCCTTGCTATACAAGATGATCGCCTGCCGGGGATCGGCCCCTGCCAAGGCCGCCAAAGCGTCACGAAACGGAGAAAACCGATGCACCGACTCCTCACCGACATGCCCGGAAGCCAGATGCTGATGCTGGGCAACGAGGCCATCGTCCGGGGGGCCCTGGAAGCCGGGGTGGCTGTGGCCACCACCTACCCGGGGACCCCGTCCTCGGAAATTTCCCTCAACTGCTTCCAGATCTCCCGGGAAACCGACCTGTACTTCCAGTACAGCACCAATGAAAAGGTGGCCATGGAAGTGGCCGCGGCGGCGGCCAACGCCGGGCTGCGGTCCCTCTGCGTGATGAAGCACGTAGGGCTCAACGTGGCCGCCGACGCCTTGATGACCCTGGCCTACGTGGGGGTCACCGGGGCCATGGTGATCGTCACCGCCGACGATCCCGCGATGTTTTCCAGCCAGAACGAGCAGGACAACCGCTACTACGCCAAGCTTTCCGGTCTGCCGATGCTCGAGCCCGGCTCGGTGGCGGAGGCCCTGCCGATGATGGTCGAGGCTTTCGCCCTGTCCGAGCGCCTCGGCGAGCCGGTGCTGTTTCGCACCACCACCCGCATCAACCACAGCACGGCGCCGGTCACATTAGGGACGCTGCCGGAGCGGCGCACCCGGGGCGATTTTCACAAGGACCCCTTTCGCTATGTCACGGTGCCGGCCGTCTCCCGGCGGCTTCACGTGCGGCTGCTGGAAAACATCGCCCGGGCCGCCGAAATCAGCGATGCCTCGCCGCTCAACGCCGTCACCGGCAGCGGTCCCTGGGGGGTGATCTGCAACGGGGTGAGTTTCGGCTATGTGCAGGATGCCGTCGCCGACCTGGGCCTGGCCGAGCGGGTGCGGATTTTGCGTGTCGGCTTCTCCCACCCCCTGCCCGAGCGGCGCATCATCGATTTCGTCGCCGCCTGCGAAAAGGTCCTGGTGGTGGAAGAGGGCGAACCCTACCTGGAAGAGGGCGCCCGGGCCGCAGCCCAGGCCGCCGGACTCACCGTGCCCATCCAGGGCAAGGGACCGGCGCTTTTCTCCCGGCTCTACGAGTTCGATCCGGCCCTGGTGCGCCGCCGTCTGGCGGCCTATTTCGGTCTGACGGCACCCGCCTCGGCGGCCGTGGACATCAGCGACTTGCCGGAACTGCCCCAGCGGCCGCCCAACCTCTGCGCCGGCTGCAGCCACCGGGCCACGTTCTACGCCGTCAAGAAGGCGGTGGAAGGGCTGGAGACGATTTTTCCCACCGATATCGGCTGCTACACCCTCGGCTTTCTGCCACCCCTTTCCATGGGCGATTTTCTCATCTGCATGGGTTCGTCCATCGGCACGGCCTGCGGGTTCGCCCAGTCCACGGACAAGAAGGTGGTCGCCTTCATCGGCGACTCCACCTTTTTCCACTCCGGCATCGCCGGTCTGGTCAACGCCATGTTCAACAATCACGACATCACCGTGGTGATTCTGGACAACGGCACCACCGCCATGACCGGGCACCAGCCCCATCCCGGCGTGGACATGAAGGCCCTGAATCTCGAGGGCTACGGCCGGGTGTCCATCGAGGCGGTGGTGCGCGCCCTGGGGGTGGGCCACGTGTCGGTGATCCGCCCCTTCAAGGTGCAGAAAAGCATTGAAGCGATCCGCGAGGCCGTGGCCTACAAGGGGGTTTCGGTGGTGATCAGCCAGGAGCTGTGCGCCCTGTACGCCAAGAGCCTCAAACGCAAGCGGGGCAAGCCTTTCCAGGTGAGCGACCGCTGCCGCAACCACCGGGACTGCATCAACCAGTTGGGCTGCCCGGCCTTTTTTCTGGACGGCGAGCGGGTGCGCATCGACGCCGACCTGTGCGTGGGATGCGCGGTCTGCGCCCAGATCTGCCCCGAGCATGCCATCGTGCCGGTGAGAGAGGGATGAAACTGGAAACTTGAAATTTGAAACTGGAAACGGGGGAAGGCGTTGGAGAACTCGTAGACCTTGTCTGACCTGTTGGACAAATCGGACGGGGCCGACCGGCAAGTGCTCGCGATTCGAATCCGGGTTGCCACCGGCAACTCCTAAAACGGGTAATCATAGATGGAAACCAAGCGACTGATCATCGTAGCGGTGGGCGGGCAGGGCAACCTGCTGGCCTCCAAGGTGCTGGGGGAGGCGGCTTTGGCGGCCGGCATCCCGGTGCGCATGAGCGAAATCCACGGCATGGCCCAGCGGGGCGGGGTGGTGGAGTCGGCCCTGGTCTTTGGCGAGGCCCAAAGCACCATCATCAGCGACGGGGAGGCCGACGTCGTGGTGGGCTTCGAGCCCCTGGAGACCCTGCGGGCGCTGAACAAATGCAACCGGCACACCACCGTGATCACCAACCTCGCGCCCTTGCCGCCCTTCACGGTGGCCATCGGCCGGGGGACTTATCCGGACATCGGCCTCATCCAGGAGAAGATCCGTTCCAAGGTGGGCCGGCTCGTGGCCCTGGACGCCGTGGCCTTGGCCCGATCCGCCGGCAGCGTGCTGGCGGTGAACATCGTCCTGCTCGGCGCCCTGATTCGGACCGGCATTCTGCCGCTGGACGCCGATACGATTCGCGACACCATCCGCCATCGCACCAAGGCGGCCTTCGTGGAGACCAATCTCAAAGCGTTCGAGCTGGGATTCAACCACTCCCAACCGGTCTAACCGGAAAAACATGTCACCCTCATCATGGGCTCATCTTGGACCGTCAGGATCAACCCCGTCAAGAGGCTGGAACTCCTCCTTCCGCCGCCTCGTATTCCCCGTACCGGGCCGGGGAAGCGTCCTTCCCCGGCCCTTTCTACAATCCCACCCTACTTTAGTGCCTTACTCCTGAGTTACTGTCACAAAAAACAAGAAAATCTCTTTGCGCCTTTGCGTCTTTGCGTCTTTGCGTCTCTGCGCGAGACATTTTGGTTGCGGCCATCCGCATTAGCTCACTTTTTGGCCCCCTGCGCCGGTTTGGCGCCGGCCTTGCGTTTCCGCACGCTGTAGCCGAAGGTGCCGATAAGTTTGCCCAAGGCGAAGTAGCGCCCGTGCAGATAGCAGATGGGATGGGAGCGGGACAGCATGAAGGCCCCGGTCTTGGGGTTGATGAGCCCCTCTTCGGCGTTGATGGCCGCCACTTCAGCCAGGAACATGTGGTGGGACCCCAGGGGCAGCACCTGGCGCACCCGGCATTCGATGTTCAGGGGGGATTCCTCGATGAGGGGGGCCTTGATTTTTTGGGCCTTGACCGGAGTGAGCCCCAGGGCCTTGAACTTGTCGACGTCACGGCCGGACTTGACCCCGCACCAGTCGGTGGCCCGGGCGAGGGCGGTGGTGGTCAGGTTGATGACGAATTCCCCGTTTTTCTTGATGATGTCGTAACTGTAGCGTTCCGGGCGCACCGAGATGTAGCACATGGGGGGATCGCTGGAAACCGTGCCGGTCCAGGCGATGGTGATGATGTTGTAGCCGTCCCGGGCAGAGCCGCAGGTGACCAGGACGGCGGGCACCGGGTAGAGCATCGTGCCGGGTTTCCAGTTGATTTTGGCCATGGGAACTCCTCGGGTCTACATTTGTTTGATTGACGCAACGATCCTTGTTTTTCATCCAGCTTGCCATGGCGCGCCGCTTCCCGCAACCTCGCCGTTGAAATGGTTTTCCTCCGGGCGGTGACGATTGACATTTGACGTTTATCGGTTAGGTTAGCACTTGGCCGAACGGGGCCGAAGCGATCACGGTCGCCGTTCCGATCAAGCGACGTCCACATCCACATTCAGGGAGGAAACCCATGGCGATCGAAACTCTGGAAGAGGTTCGCGCGAGGGTGTTTGCCATGCCGAAGCCCAAGTGCCCGGCCTGCGGTCAGGAAATGAGCATCTACGAAGTGCCGTCGATCAATTTCGGTGACGGGCTCGGCTGGGGGGAGCCGTTTTTGTTCGTTTGCTTCAACGACGAATGCCCCTTGTACAGGAGCGGCTGGGAGCATATCCAGGAAAATTACGCCCACACGGCCTCCTACCGCCAGATGTGCTACCCGAGCAGCGGGGTCTTCGAGGTGATGACCGTTTTCGGCCACGACGGCGGCAAGGGGCAGGTTGTCGACGACGAGGTCCGGCGGGCCGAGGAGGCGCTGAAGGAAAACATCAAGCGCGGGTTCAACCTGCTGGCCCAGGCCTATGTGGACAAGGACGGGGTGGTGGTGCTGCGCCTGCTGATGGATCCCACCGAGCCGGTGCGGGTGCGCATCAAGGCAGCGGAGATGATCGGAGACATCGGCGAACTGGAGGCCATCGAACCGGTGCGCAACCTGCGCGTGGGCAACGAAAAGCTCCAGGGCGCCATCGACGCGGCAGTGCTGCACATTCACGATCGTTTCTTCACCCGGGAATGCCCCTTCTGCGCCGAGATCATCAAACGGCGGGCCAAGGTGTGCAAGCACTGCGGGCGGGACGTATCCGGCGTCTAACCTGGATGTGGCAAAGAATCGCTCCGTTGTCAGGGGCGGGGGACGCGCCGGGGAGGTGCCGATGGCCCTGTCGGTGGTGGACATCTACAAAATTCTGCCGCGCACCAACTGCGGCGACTGCGGTTACGCCTCCTGCCTGGCCTTCGCCAGCATGGTGGTCTCGGAGAAGGTGCCCCTTTCCCGCTGCCCCCACCTGGACCCGGAGACGGTGGCTCGCTACCAACCGGAGCTCGACGCCCAGCATGCCGCCGGCAAGTGGACGCGCCGGGACCTGGCGGCCGATGCCCACATCTGGGCCCGGGAACGGGCGGCCTCCATGGCGCTGGAAGATCTGCCGGCGCGCATCGGCGGCCGCCTGACGACGGAAAACGGGGCTTCCGTGCTGGAGCTGCCCTATTTCAACAGCACGGTGCGCATTTCCGCCGACGGGATCCGGCACGCCGACGGAACCGAGGCGGGGCGCTGGGAGCAGGTGTTCATCTACAACCATATCGCCCAGGGGGGGCGCCGGGAGCCCACCGGCCGCTGGAAGGGCCTCCAGGAAATTCCCAACACCGTCTCCAAAATCAAGTCGATGCAGGCCCACGCGGAGGCGCCGTTGCGTCAGCGATTCGCCGGCCGCCTGGACGAACTGGTTGCCGCGGCCGAGCGCATCGGGGGCGAGCGTATCACCGGCGGCGGCGAAACGGCCGACATTTCCCTGCGGTTCACCCCACTTCCCCGGATTCCGGTGATCCTGCGTTTCTGGGAAGGCGACGACGAGGTCGGCCTCGATCCCGAGGTGAAGCTCGCCTTTGACGAGACCATCCCCGAACATTTGGATATCGAATCGATCATGTTCCTCAGCGAACAGCTCACCAAGATGCTCATGGCCCCGGAGGCCTGACCCCGGATGCGTTTCCGTCCCTGCATCGACCTGCACCACGGCGAGGTCAAGCAGATCGTCGGGGCTACTCTCCGCGACGAGGGCCAGCCCGAGACCAACTTTACCGCCGACCGACCGGCGGAGTGGTTTGCCGCCCTGTACCGGCGGGACCATCTGACCGGCGGGCACATCATCCAGCTAGGCTCGGGCAACCGGGAGGCGGCCCGGGCGGCGCTGGACGCCTGGCCTGGCGGGCTGCAGATCGGCGGGGGGATCACCGCCGACAACGCAGCGGATTGGATCGCGGCCGGGGCTTCCCACGTCATCGTCACCTCGTATGTTTTTCATGACGGCACGGTGGACGAGGAACGGTTGCGCCGCCTCGTGGCAGCGGTCGGGCGCCGGCGTCTGGTCCTGGACCTGAGTTGCCGGCGCAGGGGCGACGAGTACTTCGTGGTCACCGACCGCTGGCAGACCTTCACCCGCGAAGCGGTCCGTCCTGAGCTGATCCGGCGCCTGGCCGGGTTTTGCGACGAATTCCTCATTCACGGCGTCGATGTGGAAGGCCGATGCCGCGGCATCGAATCCGACCTGGTGGAACGGCTCGGGCGCTGGATGGACATGCCGTGCACCTATGCGGGCGGCATCTGCGCCATGGCCGACATCGACGCCATCGAAATCCTGGGACAGGGCCGGCTCGACTTCACCGTGGGCAGCGCCCTGGACCTCTTCGGCGGCCGGCAGCTGGGTTACCGGGACCTGGTGGCGCGCTACGGCCCTTCCGGATCCTGAACACCGCATCACCCTTGGAAAGGAGACACGCCATGAGCGCACCGCTGCGCGGTATTTTCGCCCCCGTCGGCACCGTTTTCGACCCTTCCGGGGAACTGGACCTCCGCGTTTTTGCCGAAAACGTGGTCGCCTACGGTGCCACTGGCCTCGCCGGCCTCGTGGTACTGGGAAGCAATGGTGAATTCGCCCTGCTTTCCGGAGACGAAAAACTCAAGCTGGTGGAGGTCGCGCGCCGCCACTTGCCTTCCGGAAAGCCCATCCTCGCCGGTACGGGGTGCGAGTCGCTCAAGGAGACCATCGCCCTGACGGTCCGCTGCGCCGATGCCGGCGCTGCCGCGGCCCTGGTGGTGACCCCCCATTATTATAAAAAGGACATGACGGACGCGGCCCTGGAAGGGTATTACAGCCGCCTGGCGGATGCGTCGCCGATTCCCGTGATGCTCTACAACATGCCGGGCAACACCGGCGTGAACCTGTCGGCCTCGCTGACGGTGAAGCTGGCGGCGCATCCGAACATCGTGGGAATCAAGGACAGCGGGGGCAACATCGTGCAGATCGCCGAGGTGCTGGCCGGAGCCCCGGAGGGATTTTCGGTCTTTGCCGGATCGGGCAGCTTCCTGCTGGCCACCCTGGTGCTGGGCGGCGTGGGCGGCACCCTGGCGGTGGCCAACGTGGTGCCCGACCACTGCGCCCGGATTCAGGAATGCTTCGAGCAGGGGGATCTGGATGCCGCCCGCCGGTTGCAGTTGGCCCTGCTTCCCCTCAACGCGGCGGTGACCAGTCGCTTCGGCATCGGCGGCATGAAGGCCGCCATGGACCTGGTGGGCTACCAGGGGGGAGTGCCGCGGCCGCCGATCCTGCCGGCCAGCGAGGCGGTCCGGACCGAGATCGCCCGGATCCTGGAACGCCTGGGCGTGAAGACAGTCCAGAGGGCCTGATTTGGCCGTGTCATTTCGAGCGCAGCGAGGAATCCGCAGTTGGGAAAAAAGGCGGAATGTGGCGGGAGGATCAAAGAGATTCCTCGTCGCTGCGCTTCTCGGAATGACGGGATAGGGGAACGCCACGGTTCTCGGAATGACGGGCGAGGACACGCCGCCCCTCTCGGCAGGACACGGGGAAACCCTGAATTCCTTGGATGGACGGAAGGCCGGGACGTTTTCCCCCGGCAAACCTGTCAACCGTTGACAGCCGCCTCCAGCACCGTTTCCATGTCGGCCAGATCCCCGGCAAACCGGTCGCGGTGGGAGAAGTGCAGAAAGTGAAAATCCCGCACGAACTCCCGGGCGCTTTGGATCGAGCCACTGCCCACTGCCGCCAGGGCGACGTCGGCCGCGCCGAGCCTCGGCTTGACGGTCATCAAGGCCGCCGCCTGCTGCCGGGCGAACAGTCAGCCGAAATGGCGCAGAAAGGCGAGCACCACCCGGCGTTCGGCCCATAACGATGCCAGGGGGATATCGTTTCCTTCCAGGTTTTTTACCGCCATCCCGCCGATTTCCACTGCGATTCGGTCAAGTCCCATGGAAACTTCCTTCCGCTTTACACCCTGAAGGTTCTCTTTACATTTTGGAGGTCTTTTCCATTTTTTCAAAAAAGACGCCAATAATATATTGCACTGCCAACTTGTCTTTTCAATATTTATAACACTATGATTAAAATCAAAAAATATATATTTTTGACTGTCTGGATGCAACAAATCAATTGCGATCAAACGGATAATGTTAAAATAACGGCCACGGGGCAGAACGATTGATGTGGCGTGTACGCTGATATTGGCGGTTTTGCGCCGGGCGGCGTTGCGGGATTCATGGCGGCATGCCTTTTGCTATAGCCTCGCTCCTTAATCGATTTGATTCGAAACCCGTACTGTCTATTCAGAACTGAAGGAGAGCGGCAATGAAAAAGGTAGTCCATACCCTTTGTTTCATGTGTTCGGTGCGCTGCCCGATCGATGTGACGGTGGAAAACGATCAGGTGGTCAGCATCCGGGGCAACGCCTACGTGCCGGCGATGAACGGCGGGGTCTGCCCCAAGGCGGCGGCAGCCATCGCCGCCGTGAACGACACCCAGCGGGTGCAGTCCCCCCTGATCCGGGTCGGCGAACGCGGCTCGGGTCAGTGGCGGCGGGTGAGCTGGACCGAAGCCCTGGACTACACGGCCAATCGCTGCAAGGACATCTTCTCCAAGTACGGCGCCAAGAGTTCGGTCTACTGCGAGCGGGCCAACCTGATCTCCGACATCTCCAAGTCCTTTCAAAAGGCCATCGGTTCCCCCAACCACTTCACCCACGACACGGTCTGCAAAGGCTCGATCAACACGGCCTGCCGTTCGATCATCGGCTACACCGACGGCCAGATCAACACCGACTGGTCCAACGTGAAGCATGCGGTCCTTTACGGTCGCAACGTGTTCGAGTCGGTGGAAGTCAAGGCGATGAACGGCTTCATCTCCGCCTTGGAAAAGGGATGCAAGCTGACCTACATCGATCCCCGGGTGACCATCACGGCCGCCAAGGCCACCGATTACAAGATGATCCGCCCCGGCGGCGATCTGGCCTTCAATTACGCCCTGATACACACCATCATCAGGGAGAAACTCTACGACGCCCCCTACGTGGAGCGCTGGTTCAAGGGCTTTGATGAGCTGTGCAGTTTCGTGGATCCCTACACGCCCGAGTGGGCCGAGGCGGAATGCGGCCTTCCGGCCGCCGAGATCGTCCAGTTGGCCCGGGAGCTGAGCAAATCCAAGCCGTCGGTGGTCTTCCACTACGGTTACCGCGGCTCCCACCACCCGACGGAAACCTACTTCCGCCGATCGATCATGATCCTGAACGGCCTGATGGGCAGCATCGAGAGCAAGGGCGGCCTGTTTATCAAAAAAGGCCTCAAGGACGCCGGCTACCCCGCGGGCCTGAAGGCCTTCTCCTCCCAGAAGTTTCCCGAGATGCCGGACAAGCGGCGCTTCGACGGCTGTGGCCAGGAAAAGTTTCCCATCGCCGACCCGGCCCACGGGGTGGGTTTCATGTTTCCCCACGCGGTGCTCAACGAGGATCCGTATCCGATTAAGGTGGTGTTCGCCTTCCGCTACGATCCGCTGCTGTCCAACCCGGACTATCACACCAATCTCAAGGCGTTGCAGAAGCTCGATCTCATCGTGGCCAGCGATGTCAACTTCGGCGGCACCACCGCCATGGCGGATGTGATTCTTCCCGAATCGCACTTCCTGGAACGCTCCGACCCCTTGCAGATGGGCTCCGGCCTCAAGCCGGCCATCAACCGGCGCATCGCCTGTATCAAGCCCCGCTTCGACACCAAGCCGATGTGGTGGATCGTCAAAGAGCTGGCCGTTCGGCTGGGGGTGGGCCAGTACTTTTCCTACGAAACCGCCGAGGACATCTGGAATTACCAGCTTGCCGATCTGGATATCAAGATCGAGGATTTCGACCGCACCGGATTCGTTTCCCTTTCCGACAAGGCCATCTGGTGGGACCGCAACGACGGGATCAAGTTCAAGACCCCCTCGGGCAAGATCGAGGTCATCTCCGAACTGATGGAAAGCCATCAGATTCCATCGCTTCCGTCCTATGAGAATCTTGATGCGCAGGAAGACGCCTTCCGTTTGATGTGCGGCCGCTGCGTGGCCCACACCAACGTGATGACCCAGAACAACCTCTACCTGAACAACCTGGTTCCCGAGAACCGGATCTGGATCAACGAGAAGCGCGCCAAAAAGCTCGGCATCGCCGACAACGACCTGGTGGAGGTGAGTTCTCCGACCGGTACGGGAAAGATCCGGGTTTTCGTCACCGACATGATCCATCCCGAGGCGGCCTTCCTGCTCCACGGGTTCGGCCACCAGGAAGTCGAAAGCAAGCGCAGCTACCAGAAGGGCCTGCCCGACAACCTGTTCCAGGAGCGTCACTACGACAAGATCGGCGGCAGTCCGGCCCTGGATCACAGTTGGGTCACCGTGCGCAAGATTTGAAAAACCACATCCGTTTTTGGGAGGGAATCAAGATATGGGCGATTACATCATCACCACGAACCCGCAGCGCTGCATTGCCTGCCATGCCTGCGAGATCGCATGCAAATCGGAGAAGAAGATCCCGCTGGAAGCCACCTTGGGAAAGATCGTCGTGCTGGGCCCCAAGATGGTCAACGGGAAACCCAAGATGACCTCGCTGTTCGTGCCGTGCTTCCACTGTGAAAAGGCTTGGTGCATGGACGCCTGCCCCGTCGAGGCGATCCGGCGCCGGGAAAAGGACGGCCTGGTCTACATCGTCGAGAGTCTCTGCGTGGGCTGCAAGGCCTGCATCATGGCCTGCCCCTGGCACGTGCCCCAGTGGAACGCCGATGCGGGCAAGGCGGTCAAGTGCGACCTGTGCATGGACCGCATCGACGCCGGCGAGGAGCCGGTGTGCGTTTCCGTCTGCCCGACCAACGCGCTCCAATTCGGCCGTCCCGAGGCGATTTCCAGCAAGACTCGGGAGGCCTACGGGCTCGGACTGCTTGAAAAGAACCTTACGGCGGCATAGAGGCGGTCGATGTCAACCCAACTGGCCACTTTTCCCAAAGGCGGGGTCCATCCGCCGGAGAACAAGGATCTCACCAACGGCCTGGCCATCGAGACGATGCCCTATCCGACCATGGTGTCGCTGTTTTTAAAACAGCACGTCGGGGCGCCCTGCCAGGTTTCCGTGCCGCATCGGGTAAAGCCGAGCCCGGACGATGCGGCCCTTTTCGGTGGAGGATACGCCGGCGGCCTGTTCCGCCTGCTGGTGGAAAGGAAGGACCGGGTGCGGGAGGGCGACCGGATCGGCGAAATCGGCACCCGCCTCGGCGCGGTGCTGCACGCCAGTGTCAGCGGCACGGTGCTCGGGGTGGACAACGTGCTCCACTACCAACTGGGCAAGGCGCCGGCCATTGTGATCCGCACCGATCCGGAGGCGGTGGCTCCGACTTACACGCCGGTGGACTGGCGAAGCTTTTCCCGGGGGCAACTCCGGGAGCGCATTGCCGCCGCCGGCATCGTCGGGTTGGGTGGCGCCGGGTTTCCCACCGACGTCAAACTCAACGTCAAGCCGGGGGTCAAGCTCGACACCCTGATCCTGAACGGAGCCGAGTGCGAGCCCTACATCACCTGCGATCACCGGGTCATGGTGGAAAATGCTCCGGAGATCGTCGAGGGCGCCAAGATCCTGCTGAAGGTGCTGGGGATTTCCTACTGCGCCATCGGGGTGGAAAGCAACAAGCCCGACGCCATCGCGGCATTGAACGACGCCATCGCCGCCACGAACCATGACGACGGGTTCAAGATCGAGGTCCGCCCCCTGATGGTGAAATACCCCCAGGGTTCGGCCGACCAGATCATGCAGAGCATCACCGGCCGGGTCCGCCCTTCGGGGCAGCGCTCCTCGAGCATCGGGATCATCGTCCAGAACGTCTACACCACCAAGACGATCTACGATGCCGTGGCGCTGGGCAAGCCCTTGACCGAGCGGGTGATCACCGTTACCGGCAGGTCCATCGCGCGGCCGGCGAACATCCGGGTCCCGATCGGGACGCATATCTCTGAAATCGTGGAATATCTGGGGGGCGTCAAGGACGATCTGTGCAAGGTGGTGGTGGGCGGGCCGATGATGGGCTACGCCGTATCCGACCTGGACATCCCCATCACCAAGACCACCCCGGGGATCTTGTTCCTGTCCCACGACGAGGTGGATGCCCGGGCCCACGGCCCCTGCATCCGCTGCGGCTTTTGCCTCGATGCCTGCCCCATGGGCCTTGAGCCCAATGTCATCGGCATTTACGTCGAGGCGGGAAGAGGGGCGGAGACCGAAAGCTTCGGTCTGCTGGACGACTGCTTCGAGTGCGGCAGTTGCGCCTACGCCTGCCCGGCCAAACGCCCCCTGGTGCAGTTCATCCGCCTCGCCCGGCTGGAAATCGACCAGGCCAAAAAACTCAAAGAAGCGCGGGAACAGAAGAGAAAAGCAGGATAATGGCAACGAAACTCTCCCCCATTCTACAACCGCCGTGCGAAGGCGTTGTCGGGCATCACCTGCTGGTATCGGTATCGCCGCATCTGAAAACCGGCACCACCGTGGAACGGATCATGTGGACCGTGGTCGCCTGCCTGGTGCCGCCCCTGATCCTGTCGGTGGTCGTCTTCGGGTTCCAGACCCTGATCATCACGGCCGTCAGCGTGGCCAGCTGCGTGGCCACCGAGGCGATTGCCCAGAAGCTGCTGGGCCGGCCGGTGACCGTCAAGGACGGCAGTGCCGTGATCACCGGCGTGCTCCTGGCCTACGTAATCCCGCCCGGGGTGCCGCTGTGGATGCCGATTCTCGGCGCGGTGATGGCGATCTTTGTCACCAAGACGATCATGGGTGGCCTGGGGTTCAACATCTTCAACCCCGCCCTGATCGGCCGGGCTTTCCTGGTGGCCACCTACCCGGTGGCCATGACCACCGCCTGGCTGACGCCGATCCGTGACGGTTCCATCTTCACGTACATGGGCTCCGGAGTGGACGCCGTCAGTTCGGCCACGCCGCTCTACGTGTTGAAGCACTACGGCATGGCGGCCATGCTGGAGCAGTTCGGCTCCCGCACGTCGGTGTACACGGATTTTTTCCTCGGGCTCCGGCCCGGCTGCATCGGTGAAACCTCGGCCCTGCTGCTGCTGGCCGGGGGGTTGTACCTCATCTACAAGGGTTACATCCACTGGCACATTCCGGTGTCGGTGATCGGCTCCACGGCGGTGCTGACCTGGATCTTCGGCGGCGAGACCCTGTTTGCCGGCGACCCCTTGCTGGCGGTGCTCTCCGGCGGACTGATGCTGGGGGCCTTCTTCATGGCCACCGATTACGTCACCAGCCCGACCCAGCGCAGCGGCCAGGTGGTCTTCGGCATCGGGGTCGGCGCCCTCACCGTGCTGATCCGCCTCAAGGGCGGCTACCCGGAGGGGGTCTGCTACGCGATTCTGTTGATGAACCCGTTGACGCCGGCCCTGGATCAATGGTTCAAGCCGAAGCGCTTTTCCCGGGGGGCGAACCAATGAAAGAGATCATCAAAATCACCATCGCCCTGACCATCTCGTGTCTGGTGGCGGGGCTGGTGATCGGAACGACCTTCATCTTCACCGCCAAGGCCAAGCAGCACAACGAGCACCTCAACGTGGAGCAGACCATGCTTGGCCTGCTCGGCTATGGCAAGAGCAAACCGGCCCCGGCGGAGCTGAAGCTGCACCCGATTCACCGCTACATCCTCTCGGACCCCGACACGGCGCGCATGGGCTACGTCATTCCGGTCAACCGGGACGGCGGGCAGGGGTTCGACCTGGTGGAGCTCGACCTCAAGGGGCAATTTCTCAAGCGCCAGCCGTTGGACCTGAGCGCCGAGACCGTGCTTTCGGCCGAGGACCGCAAGAAGGCCCTGGCAGCGGTGCTGGGTCCTTCCGCCGAGATCGCCTTCGCCGACACGGCGATCATCGCCTGCCGCAACGGGCAGCGCGAGGCCTATCTGCTCCCCGGGGAATTTCCCGGTTTCAAGACTTTCATCAAGGCCATGGTGGCGGTGGGCGCCGATTTCCGGATGCTTGGCCTGGAAGTGCTGGAACACGAGGAGGACCCCGGTCTGGGCGGAGAGATCACCCGGGATTATTTCAAGAACCAGTTCATCGGCAAATCCTTCGATACCCTCAAGCGGCTCAAGGTGGTCAAGGAGCCGCTGCCGCCGGAATACGAGCGGTATCTGGAGTGCCTCGGCCAAGCGGATGCCGGCTTGGCGGCCCGGGAAGCGGAGGAAATGGAGCGGCTCTACCGGGAAAAGGACATCTATGCCTTGACCGGCGCCACCATTTCCAGCGCCGCGGTGACCAACGGGGTCAAGGGGATGGTGCGCAAGTTCGCCTACCGCATCCAGATCCTGGACCAGGCCATCACAACCGAGAAGATCCCGGTGTTGTTCTAATTTTTTCTTTCTGGATAGGGGAGGCCCGCCGTGCCAGCGACCACCAAAACCAACTTCCAACTGGTCGTCAACGGCCTGCTCAACGAAAACCCCATCTTCCGCCTGGCCCTGAGCATGTGCCCGGCGGTGGGCATCAGCACCACGGTGGCCAACGGGCTGCTGCTGGGGGTGGCGGTGCTGTTCGTGCAGGTGTTTTCCAGTTGCACCATTTCGCTGATCAAGGACCACATCCATCCGCGGATCCGCATCCCGACCTACACCCTGACCATCGCCACCTGGGTGACGGTGATCGACCTGGTCCTGGCGGCCTACCTGCCGGTGGCCTACAAGGCCATGGGCATCTTCGTGCGCCTCATCGTGGCCTTCGCCATCATCACCATGCGCCTGGAAGTGTTCGCCTGCCGCAACACGGTGACCGCGTCGTTCTGGGACGGGGTCGGGATGGGGTTCGGGTTCATGTTCGGCATGGTGACGCTGGGCGCGGTGCGCGAGGTGCTGGGCATGGGCACCTTCCTGGGCTACGATCTGATGGGATTCCGACCGTTGCTGTTCTTCGTGCTGCCGGCCGCCGGGTTCTTCCTCGTCGGTTTCATGATGGCCGTGTTCAACTACGTGGAAACGGTGTACCGCCGCCGTGCGAAGCGAGGCGCTTGATATGAGAAGAAAAGGTATGGCGTTGACCGCCGCGCTGTTGCTGGCGGCGCTGGTCCTCGGCGGATGCGAAAGGGGGCCGCGCTTCGTCAAGCGGGCCGATTTCGAGGAGGCCAACCGGATCGTGCTGACCTTCGCCGGGCCCGTGGATGCTTCCTGGGCCGCCGATAAGGCCCATTTCACCGTCAACGAAAAACCGGATCCGGACATTCTGCTGGATATCGAGAGCGTGCGCCTCGAGGCTGACGGCACCCGCTTGACGATCACCATGGCCGATCCGCTCAACCAGGAGCAGCCTCATCAGGTGGTGGTCAAGGACATCGTGGCCAACGGCAAGCCGCTGGGCTCCACGGCCGTCATCGCGGCCCGGTCCTACTTCGGACACCTGTTCGCCATTTTTCTCGGGGCGTTGATCATCCAAAATTTCGTTTTTTCCAAGTATCTGGGATTGTGCGTTTTCTTCGGTACCAGCCAGAAGAAGTCCACCGCGGTGGGCATGGGCATCACCTTCACCTTCGTCATCGTTTTCGCCTCCCTGATGAGCTGGTTCCTCTACCAGTTCGTGCTCAAGCCCTACCGGCTCGACTATCTGCAGATCATCGTCTTCATCGGGCTGGTGTCGCTCACCGTGCAGGCGGTGGATACGATTCTGCGCAAGATCAACCCGGCTCTTTTCAAGGCTTTCGGGGTCTACCTGGTGCTGGTGATCGCCAACTGCATCGTCATCGCCGTCCCCTTGATTTTAGCCGACAACGAATACAACATGTTCGAAAGCCTCATGCTGGCCCTGGGGGCCGGGCTGGGATTCCTGCTGGCGCTGTTCCTGATGTCCTCGGTGCGCGAGCGGCTCGAGTTCGCCAACGTGCCCGTCTCTTATCGGGGGCTGCCCATCGCCTTCATCGTGGCGGGGCTTTTTGCGTTATCGTTCATGGGCTTTTCGGGGATGTCGATCTTTTAGGCGTTTGGCAGGGGGAGAACCCTCCCGTCGGAACGCCGGCCCAGCCACCTGCGGTGATCGGGAACAACCACCCGCCCAAGAGCGGAGAGAAAAGAGAATCGAAGATGGATCCTTTGTACATCAAACTGGCGATCGGCGGCCTGGCCCTGCTGGGCAGCATCGGGCTGTTCTTCGGCATCGGCCTGGCCCTCGCGGCGCACAAGTTCGCCGTGGAGGTCAACCCCAAGGTGGAAGAGGTCAAGGAACTGCTGGCCGGGGCCCAGTGAGGCGGCTGCGGCTTTGCCGGGTGCGAAGCATATGCCGAAGCGGTCGTCAACGATCCGGACGTTCCCCCCAACCTCTGCCATCCCGGCGGGTCCTCGGTGGCCGAAGCCGTGGCCAAGATCACCGGCAAACAAATGGGCGCCGTTGAAGATCTGGTGGCGGTGGTGCACTGCGCCCGGTCGATCCGCAAGGACTATCAGAAGTACGATTACGTGGGCTACGGACTCTGCTCCGGGGCCAACCTGGCCTACGCCGGGCCGACGGACTGCCAGTACGGCTGCGTCGGCTTCGGCGAATGCGCCATGGTCTGCCCCTTTCACGCCATCACCCTGGTCAACCATTTCCCCTCCATCGACGAAAACCTCTGCGTGGGCTGCGGCACCTGCGTCAACACCTGCCCCAAGCACCTCATCACCCTGGTCCCCAAAGCCGCCCGCGTCGTGGTGCGTTGCAGCAGCAAGGATCCGGGCAAGGTGACCCATCAGATCTGCGAGGTGGGGTGCATTCATTGCATGTCGTGCGTGCGGGCCTGCCCGGCCGAGGCGGTGGCCCTGGTGGACGGCGTGATCCGCATCGACCACCACAAGTGCATGGCCTACGGCCCCCAGTGCAACGATGCCTGCGTCAAGGCCTGCTTCGTCGCCCATGCGATTCAACCGCACTGCCGAAGTCCGCTTTTCCAGAAGGAAGAAAGTCACGAACCGACGCCTCAAGAGGCCCTTGCCCTGTAACCGCGACGGTCGGCCGGGAATGCCCCGGACGGCCTGACGCGGCAGACGCCCATGAACGGACTCAGCTTATTGTTGGGGATCGCCGTGCTGCTGGTGATCGCCTTGGCGTGGTTTGCCGCCTACTACTGGCTCAACCCCCACGTGGCCAGCCCGGACGGCAAGGCGCGGGTGGTGGGCACCTGCGGCGATGTGATGGAAATCAGCCTGAAGTTCAGGGAGGATCGGGTGGCGGAAGGGTCTTCCTGGACCAACGGTTGCGCCCACAGCTTCAATTGCGTCTGCGCGGCGGTGGACATGGCCAAGGGGAAAACGGCCGAAGAGATTCTCGACATCACGGGCCTCCGGATCCAGGAAGCCGTGGGGGGGCTGCCCCGGGACCACTGGCACTGCGCCGGCCTGGCCGCCGAGACCCTCCACGCCGCCGTGGACAACTACATGCAGGCGAGCCCGGGGGTGGCGCAAAAGCGCGGCAAACAGCGCTGATCAAGGTTTTTTATAGGTCTTATAGGTCCTATAGGTCTTATAGGACCTATTTTTTTAAGTCTTCGGTCAGTTTCTCAGCAACACCGCCACGCGCAGCAGATCCGTGCAGCCGCTCTGGGCCAGCAGGTCCAGGGCGAAGCGGCGAAAGGCCGCATCCGGCTCCATCACCTTGGTGAAGGCGCAAACGAGACGCACGACCCGGGCCGGAGAGAAGTCCGCCCCTTCCGAGGCCGCCATGCCGATGAGATACGTCTTGAGCATGGCGAAATGGAGTACCAGCCCGAGGTAGTCCTCGTAGATTCGCCCCGGTTGAAACCCCGGATCGTAATGCAGGATGTAGTTGGCGAGGGTGTTTTCCAGCAGGTGCCCGTGCCGCTCGAAAAACGGTTGGTAAAACTGTTCGTATGCCCGGTCGTAGCGGCGATTCACCGCCGCGTCGAAAGGTCGGCCCGCGGGCCAATCCAATCCAGCGAAGGCGGCGGCGGTGCACTCCTGGAAGGTCCGGACCCGTACCGAAGGAAGTTTTTCATCGTGGAGACGCCGGACGATCTGAAGCTGCAAGCCGGTGAGCACCGGCGTATCCGCCAGGATCCGATCGAGGGCGGGATCGTCCAACTGTCGGCCGAAGGATTCCAGCAGCGCCGGGATGCCGGCGGGCGGCTTCCGGCCGGCTGCTTCGCACGCCATGCCGAAGCGCAGCAGACGCTCCCAGACCGGGTAGCGGCGGTTGCCGATCAGCGCCAGGGCCAATTCCCGCAGCTTCATCCCCGCCGCCTCCGCCTGTGACGGAAGCGGCGGTGCCACGGCCCTTGGCATCGGCCCCGTCAGGCGCGTCCGCACTGGGCGGAGGCTGTCCGGATGTTCCAGGGCAAGGCGTGCAATTTCCGGGCAGGCGAGGGAAGCCGACCCCTCGATGCCGTTTTTGCGGGCGCGCCAGCGCCGCGGAAACACGGCGCAGACATCCGGCAGAAAAGCTTCCCCCAGCTCGGCGTGGATACGGCAGAGGCGGCCGCGGGTCAAAAATGGGCAGTCATCGCCCTCGCGCCGGATCACCGCATAGCGGGCATCAAAGGGATCCCGGCGGTTGCGCTGGACCGAGCGCGCCAGCAGGGCGGCCAGGGGGGTGTCTTTCATCTGGCGGTAGCGCCGGTAGGTGGCCCGGTCCACCTCGATCTCCCAGCCGTAGCAGCAGTGGTCTTCGCAGTCCGCCCCCGGGCAGCGGAAGTCGGCCAGGTAGGCCGGAACGGTCAGCAGGATCGGTTTCGACTTCATTTCGCGCCGTGGGCGGCATCGCAGAGGGCGTCGGCCCGGTAGGAGCTGCGCACGAAGGGACCGCTGGCCACGCCGGCAAACCCCATGGCCAAGGCTTCGAGGCGCCACTGGTCGAAGATGTCCGGTGAAAGGTACTGCGCCACGGGCAGGTGGTCCGGTGTCGGCCGCAGGTACTGGCCGAGGGTCAGGATTTGAACGCCTGCCGCGCGCAGATCGGACAGGGCGGCGCGGATCTCCGCTTCGGTTTCTCCCAGGCCGAGCATCAGGCCCGACTTGGTCAGAATCGAAGGCGCCGCCTGCCGGCTCGATGCCAGCAGCTCCAGGGAGCGGCGGTAGACGGCCCGGGGCCGGGCCGCCGGATAGAGGCGGGCGACGGTTTCCAGGTTGTGGTTGAGCACCACCGGGCCGGCGGCCAGCACCGTTTCCAGGGCCTGGCGATTCCCCTGGAAATCGGGGATGAGCACCTCGACGCGCACCCCGGGGATCCGCCGGCGCAGGGCGCGGATGACGGCGGCGAAGAGAGCGGCGCCGCCATCGGGCAGATCGTCGCGGGTCACCGATGTGACCACCACGTAGCGCAGCCCGAGGTGTGCGGCCGCCTCGGCCACCCGGCGGGGTTCGTCCGGATCCACGGGATCCGGTGGGCCGTGGTGCACCGCGCAGAAGCGGCAATTGCGGGTGCAGTGGTCCCCCAGGATCATGAAGGTGGCGGTATGGCGGCCGAAGCACTCGAACTGGTTGGGGCAGCAGGCCGACTGGCATACGGTGTGCAGACCGGCTTCCCGCAGCAGGTGCCTCACCGATTCATACGCCGGCCCGCTTGGCAGCCGTTTGCGCAGCCAGGCCGGCTTGGGCCCGCGCTGGCCGGTTACTGATGCCGGAATCTTTGGATCCATGGGTTAACCTGTTTGGCTCGATGGGGGCCCGTTCGGGCGGCTATGCCGCCCTCCCTGTTTCATGGTACAAGTTTTGATGCGACGGTTTCTCAATGGGAAAATACATAAAATCGGCCGAACTTTCAAACCCCTTGCCGGTTTTGGCGTGATCGCAGGAGGGGTGAAGCGAAGCGGAACCCAGCGCGCAGAAACGACGGTTTGATCTCCGGGGATTCAGGGTGAACAGGAGATGATGTTGAAAAAGGTGTGGTCCGCCGCGGTGATCCTGGTCTTCATCGGCTTTTGCCTCCTTTCCGCCTTGGGGTTGGAACTGGCCGGCTATGCCCGCCAGCCGGCGGATGCCAGCGCCGCCGACCAGGTGGTGGGCATCCCCGGCGGGCAATCCATGGCTCGGACCGCTGCGGCACTCCATCGCCTGGGGGTCATCCGGGAACCGCTGAAGTTTCGTCTCCTGGCCCGGCTCCACGGCGACGATCGTCGTATCAAGGCCGGCGAATACCTCCTGTCGGGCACCCTGGCACCCCGGGAAATCCTCGATATCCTGGTGGGAGGAAGGGTGCGGCGCCAGCGGATCACCATCGCCGAAGGGCAGAATGTGGCCCAGATCGCCGCTCTGGTCGCCTCCGCCGGCCTGGCCAGCGCCGAGGCCTTCCAGGCGGCGGCCACCGATCCAACTGCACTGGCAGCCGCGGGGATCCAAGCGGACAGCCTTGAAGGCTACCTTTTCCCCGAAACCTATTTTTTCACCGCCACCGACACGGCGGCGAACATGGTGGCGGCCATGGTGGCGCGGTTTCGGCAAGTGTTCCGCCCCGAGTGGACGGCACGGGCCGCCGAGATGGGCTGGACGGTTCACCAGGTGGTGACGCTGGCCTCGATCATCGAAAAGGAGACCGGGGCGGCCGCCGAGCGGGCACTCATCAGCGGGGTTTTCCACAACCGGCTGCGGCGGGGGATGCGGCTGGAGAGTGATCCCACTGTGATCTACGGCATTGCCGACTTCGACGGCAACCTCACCCGGTGCCACCTGGAAACGCCGACGGCCTACAACACCTATCGCATTTCCGGCCTGCCGCCGGGGCCCATCGCCAATCCCGGGGCCGCGGCCATCGCGGCGGCGCTGTTCCCCGAAGAGACGGACGCGCTGTACTTCGTTTCGCGCAACGACGGCACCCACGTGTTTTCCAGGACCTATGGCGAACACCTGGAGGCGGTGGACCGGTACCAGTCCGGCCGGCGGGGAAAAAAACCGGAGAGCTGAACCCGAGGAGTCCTCATGATGCAGGATATCGCCGATCTGGCCGGCCAACGGCTCATGGTCGGATTCGACGGCACCGGATTGACGCCGGATCTGACTTTTCTCATCACGCGGCTCCGCGTGGGTGGCTTGATTCTGTTTGCCCGCAACGTGCAAACCCCGAGCCAGGTGCGCACGCTGATTGCCGACTGCCAGGCCTGCGCCGCCCGGGCCGGTCTGCCGCCGCTGATCGTGGCGGTGGACCAGGAGGGCGGGCCGGTGGCGCGGCTGCGCCAACCCCGGTTTCCCGAGTTTCCGGCGGCCCCCGAGATCCGCGACCCGGCCGAGGCCGAAGCCCTGGCCCGGCGCATGGGGCGCCTGCTGCGCGATCTGGGATTTACCATGAACATGGCGCCGGTGGTGGATGTGGCGGCGGATACCCGCAGCGTCATGGCCGGCCGGTCCTTCGGCGGGGACCCGCGGCATGTGGGGCGGATGGGGGCCGCGGTGGTGGCGGGGCTTCAGGCCGAAGGCATCCTGGCGGTGGCCAAGCATTTTCCCGGCATCGGCCGCACTACCCTCGATTCACACCAGGTCCAGCCGGTGATGGAAGCCTCGGCCGCGAGCATGGCGGATTTCGATCTGCCTCCCTTTGCAACGGCATTCGCCGCCGGCGCCGCCGGGGTGATGCTCTCGCACATCCGCTATCCGGGCCTGGATCCGGACTGGCCGGCGAGTCTTTCGGTGGCCGTGGCCCGGGACCTGCTGCGGCATCGGATGGGCTTTGACGGCCTGGTGCTGACCGACGATCTGGACATGGGGGCCGTGAAACCGGCCATCGCCATCGACACCGCCGTGGCCCGGATCCTGGCCGCCGATATCGACTTCGCCCTGATCTGCCACCGCAGCGGAGACATCGAGGCCGCCCATGCCCACCTGGCGGCCGCGCTGTCCGGTGACAGCCGCCTGCTGGCCGATGCCGAGGCCCATGCGGCCCGCATCGGCCGTTTCAAGCAGCTATACGCGTAAAAAGCAGGTTCAGGCGGACCGGGTCGGATGGCGGGAGAAGACGTCCTCGTCCAGGGGGGCTCTTTCGCCGGCGGCCAGCCGGTGGAAGCCCGCGGCGGCCACCATGGCGGCGTTGTCGCCGCAGAGGGCCGGATGCGGGATGTGCACGGCGATGCCGTGGGATCGGGCGTCGGCGCTCAGGCGGTGACGCAGGCGGCGGTTGGCCGCCACGCCGCCCACCAGGGCCAGGTGCCGGCAGTCTTGGCGGCGGCAGGCGGCGACGGCCTTGGCCGCGAGGACGTCCACCACTGCCTCTTGGAAGCTGGCCGCGATGTCGGCCATTTCCTTTTCGGATGGGGCGGGATGGGTCTCCAGGTGGCGCCGGACGGCACTCTTGAGGCCCGAGAAGGAAAAGTCGAAGGTGTCGCGGTTCAGAAAGGGCCGGGGAAACGCGACTTTGGCTGGGTCTCCTTCGGCCGCCAGCCGGTCGATCACCACGCCTCCCGGATACCCCAGGGCGAGCATCTTGGCCACCTTGTCGAAGGCTTCGCCGGCGGCGTCGTCCCGGGTCTGCCCCATGGGCGTCATCGCCGTGGGCCCCGTGACATGGTACAGGCAGGTGTGGCCGCCGGAGACCATCAGGGCGACAAACGGAAACGGAGGGGGATCGTCACCGAGAAAAACCGAGTGGATGTGGGCTTCGAGGTGGTCGATGCCTACCCAAGGCAGGCCCAGGGCCCAGGCGTAGGCCTTGGCGAAGGAGAATCCCACCAGCAGGGCACCGATGAGACCGGGGCCCCGGGTCACGGCCACGCCGTCGAGCTGGTTGGACCCGATGCCCGCTTCGGCCAGGGCCCGGGAAACCACCGGCACGACGGCCCGGAGATGCTGCCGCGATGCCAGCTCCGGTACCACCCCGTCGTAGGGGCGGTGGATGTCCACCTGGGAGGCGACCACGGAGGACTGGACGATCCGACCGTCGGCCACCACCGCCGCGGCGGTCTCGTCGCAGGAACTTTCGATGCCCAGCACTTTCATGGGGTCAAATGAAGTGAATCCGCGGGGAGTCCCCCTTGGTGGCAACCACCTCGCCGATGAGGAACGCCCTTTCGTTCATTGCCCTCAGTCGTTCGAGGATTTCCCGGGCGCTGTCCTCGGGGACCACCGCGATCATGCCGATGCCCAAGTTGAAGGTGCGGCGCATCTCGTCGTCGCTGACGCCGCCGGCTTGCTGAAGGAACGCGAAGATGGGGGGAACCTCCCAGGCGGCGGTGTCGATGACGACGCTGCACGCCTTGGGGATGATGCGGATGATGTTGTCGGCGATGCCGCCACCGGTGATGTGGGCCAGTCCATGGACCGGCAAGTCCTTGATGAGGTTGAGCACCAGCTCCGAATAGATCCGGGTCGGGCGCAGCAGCACTTCGCCCAATGGAGCGGAGAGCTCCGGGACGTAACTGCCGACCTCCAGTTGCAATCGATCGAAGCAGATCTTGCGCACCAGGGAGTAGCCGTTGCTGTGCAGTCCGTTGGAAGCGATGCCGATGAGCCGGTGGCCGCCCCGGATCTCCGATCCGTCCACGAGCTTGCTGTTGTCCACGATCCCCACGGCGAACCCGGCCAGGTCGTATTCGCCCGGCTGGTACATCCCGGGCATCTCGGCCGTCTCGCCGCCGATGAGCACGCACTTGGCCTGCTGGCAGCCCTCGCCGATGCCGCCGATCACCTGGGCCGCCACGTCGGATTCCAGGTGCCCGGTGGCCAGGTAATCCAGGAAGAACAAGGGCCTGGCGCCCTGTACGGCGATGTCGTTGACACACATGGCCACCAGGTCGATGCCCACGGTGTCATGCTTGTTCATCAGGAAGGCGATCTTCAGCTTGGTCCCCACCCCGTCGGTGGAGCTCACCAGTACCGGTTGCTCGTAGTTGGCCGTGTTGAGGGAGAAGAGGCCGCCGAAGCCCCCGATCTCTCCCATGGCGCCGGGGCGGTGGGTTTTCTTGGCGATTTTCTTGATTTCTTCGACCAGGTCGTTGGCCTTGTCGATGTCCACGCCGGCATCGGCGTAGCGCAGCGGTTCAGTCATCGGGGGCTCCGTTGAAAATATCCAGTAATTTTCAGGTATTAATTGTAAAGCGAGCCTAAACTGATTCCCTCCAAAAGTCAAAGATATTTTTTTGACAATCCCCCGGCGCTCATGTAACTTATCAGGCTTGCAATTTTTCTTTTTTCCATCCCTTACAGCCAATGGAGAAACCGCCATGACTCGCTTCGCCCGACTCGATCGCCTGCCGCCCTACGTCTTCGCTACCGTCAATCAGATCAAGATGGACGCGCGCCGGGCGGGCCAGGACATCATCGACATGGGAATGGGCAACCCGGACCTGGCCACTCCCGATCACATCGTGGCCAAGCTCGTCGAGGCGGCTCAGAAACCCCACAACCACCGTTATTCGGCCTCCATGGGCATCACGCGCCTGCGCGGGGCGATCTGCAACTGGTACCGCCGGCGATTCAACGTGGAGCTGGATCCGGACAGCGAGGCCATCGTCACCATCGGCGTCAAGGAGGGGATGAGCCACCTGGTGCTGGTGACCATCCGCCCCGGGGACGTGGTCTTCACCCCCAATCCCACCTACCCGATCCACCCTTATTCGGCCATCATCGCCGGCGGTGACGTGCGGGGCATCCCGGTGGGGCCCGAGCACAACTTCTTCGACAATCTCGTCGCCGCCACGCGCCAGACCTGGCCGCGGCCCAAGCTGCTGATCATCAGCTATCCCCACAACCCGACCACCGAGGTCGTCGACCTGGCGTTTTTCGACAAGATCGTCGCTTACGCCAAGGAGAACGACATCATGGTGATCCACGACTTCGCCTACGCCGACCTGACCTTCGACGGGTACCAAGCCCCCAGCTTCCTCCAGGCCAAGGGCGCCAAGGATGTCGGCGTGGAGTTCTTCTCGGTCTCCAAGAGCTACAACATGCCCGGCTGGCGGGTGGGCTTTTGCGTGGGCAACCCGGAGGTCATCTTCGCCCTCAAGCGCATCAAGAGCTACCTGGACTATGGCGTCTTTCAGCCGATCCAGATCGCATCGATCATCGCCCTGGAAGGCGACCAGGCCTGCGTGCAGCAGGTTCGCGACACCTACCAAGAGCGGCGGGATGCCCTGATCGGCGGGTTGGGCCGGGTCGGCTGGGAAGTCCCCAGCCCCAAGGGAACGATGTTCGTCTGGGCCCGCATCCCGGAAAAATACCGGTCCATGGGGTCGGTGGAATTTTCCAAGTTCCTCATCCGTGAAGCCCAGGTAGCCGTCAGCCCCGGCCTCGGTTTCGGGGAGTACGGCGACGAGTACGTGCGTTTCGCCCTGATCGAGAACAAGATGCGCGTCAACCAGGCGATCCGCGGCATCCGCAAGATCATGTAGAACGGCGTTTGCCGGTTGCGGCGGCCACGTGGCCGGATGGCCGGAAAAGACTTTTATTTTCAATAGGATAAGAATGATACGAAGAAAGCTTATGAAAAAGATTGACATCGGACTGCTGGGCTGCGGCACGGTGGGGACCGGCGTGGCCAAGCTGCTCATCGAACAGCAGGATCTGATCGCCAAGCGCCTCGGTGCCGTTCTCGAACTCAAGCGGGTGGCGGATATCGACATCACCCGCGACCGCGGGGTGAACTTCGCCCCGGGGGTGCTGACCACCGACGCCAGGTCGATCATCCGGGATCCGCAGATCGACATCGTGGTGGAAATGATCGGCGGCCGGGGGGTGGCGCGGGAACTGATCCTGGAGGCCATCGCCGCCGGCAAGCCGGTGGTCACGGCCAACAAGGCGCTACTGGCGGCCGACGGCAACGCCATTTGCCGGGCCGCCGAGGACCGCGGCGTCGATCTTGGCTATGAAGCCAGCGTGGGCGGGTGCATGCCCATCATCAAGACGTTGCGCGAGTCGCTGGTGGGAAACCGCATCCGGCGCATGACCGGCATTCTCAACGGCACTTGCAACTACATCCTCACCAAAATCGGTGAACAGGGGTCCACCTTCGCCGAAGCCCTGGCCGAGGCCCAATCCGAGGGGTTCGCCGAGGCCGACCCCACCCTGGACGTGGAAGGCCACGACACGGCCCACAAGATCACCATTCTTTCGGCCCTGGCTTACGGCATGCCGATGAACCTGGCGGACGTCTATGTGGAGGGCATCAGCCGCCTGACGCCCCAGGACATCCGCAACGCCGAGGAGTTCGGCTACCGGATCAAGCTGCTGGCCATCAGCAAGGACGTCGGCCACGCCGTGGAGGCCCGGGTACACCCGACCATGATCCCCCTGGACAACATCCTGGCCAGCGTCAGCGGCCCGGTCAACGCCATCACGGTCACCGGCGACGCCGCCGGCGACGTGGTGCATTTCGGCCGGGGGGCCGGGATGATGCCCACGGCCAGCGCCGTGGTCAGCGACATCGTGGACATCGCCCGCAACCGGCTGGTTGGCATCGGCCGGAGGCTGCCGATTCTAGGCTGCCAGCCGGACCAGGTGCGCCCCATTCCGGTACTGCCCATGGACGACCTGTCCACCTATTATTACATCCGGATCATGGCGGCCGACCGGCCCGGGGTTCTGTCGATCATCTCCGGCATCCTCGGCGAGCACCAGATCAGCATCAAGAGCGTGACCCAGAAGGGGCGCAAGAACACCGGTCCCGTGCCGGTGGTCATGCTCACCCACCGCGCCCGGGAGGCGGCCGTGCAACAGGCCCTGCGGCGCATCACCGCTTTGGATGTCATCGCCGAGCCGCCGATGCTCATCCGTATCGAGGACGAAAATGGAGGCGATTGCTGAATCCCTCCGCGCCCCGCTTTGAAGCACCGGTTCATGAAATCCGAAGCCCGAAGCATCAAAATGGAAACAGTGATCAAGATTCAATGGGAGGGAACAGTCGCCGGGCGAGGGTATTGGGCATTGGGATTTTGGTCATTTGAAGTTGTTTCGGATTTCGTGCTTCGAATTTCGAAATTGCACCGGACGGGGCCGCTCTTTTTCAACGCCGTCCAATGAATGCCGTGCCGGCCAGCGACCATCGAAGGAGTTTGTATGTACATTGTTTGCAGCGACATGGAGGGAGTGTTCACCCCGGAAATCTGGATCAACGTGGCCGAGCGCACCGGCATCGAGGAGCTGCGTCTCACCACACGGGACATCGCCGACTACGATGTGCTGATGCGGCGGCGCCTGTCGATCCTGGACCAGCATGGCATCACCCTGGGGGACATCACGGCGGTCATCGACACCATGGAGCCCCTGGAAGGCGCCGTGGCCTTCCTCGACTGGCTGCGGGACCGAGTGCAACTCATCGTGGTATCGGATACCTACACCCAGTTCGCCTCGCCCCTGATCCGCAAGCTGGGGCGGCCGACCCTCTTCTGCCACACCCTCTCGGTGAACGAGGACGGCCGCATCACCGGCTACAACCTGCGCCAGAGCGATGCCAAACGCCACACCGTCGAAGCGCTCAAGTCCTTGAACTACAAGGTGATCGGGATGGGCGATTCCTACAATGACGTCAACATGCTCAAGGCGTCCCACCACGGCATCCTCTTTCGGCCTCCGCAGAACGTCATCGACGAATTTCCGCAGTTTCCGGTCACCACCCGCTATGACGAACTGAAACCGATCATCGAAGAGATCCTCGGAAGCGAGCCTTGATCGACCTGTCCGTTTTCAGCGATTGCCGCATCTGGGTCGTCGGCGACCTCATGCTCGATGAATACGTCTGGGGCGGTGTGGAACGCGTCAGCCCCGAGGCCCCGGTGCCGGTGCTGGCGGTGGACCGCGAGGATCATACCCTGGGCGGGGCGGGCAACGTGGCCGCCAATCTTGCCGCCCTGGGGGCCCGGGTGACGGTGGCCGGCGTGGCGGGCGACGACCGTCACGGGATCCTGCTGCGGCAGCGGTTCCAGATCCTGGGGATCGACGCCGACGCCGTGGTGGTTGAAGCGGGACGGCCGACCACCCGCAAGACACGCATCATCGCCGGACGCCAGCAGGTTTTGCGCATCGACCGGGAAACCCCCCGGCCGGTGAGGACCGGCACCGTGGCCGCGATCTTGGCGAAGTTGGAAGCCGGGATGCCGTCGGCCGGGGCGGTGTTGATTTCCGACTACGGCAAGGGGCTGCTGACCCGGGAGCTGCTCGCCGGGATCATCGCCGCGGCCCGGCGCCGGGGCAAGCCGGTCCTGGTGGATCCCAAGGGGGAAGATTACAGCCGCTATGCCGGCGCCACGCTCATCACCCCCAACCGCAAGGAAGCGGCCCAGGCCGCCGGCATCGCCATCACGGACGCCGAGAGTCTAAAACGGGCCGCCGGCATCGTCCAGGAGCGCGCCGGGGTGGACCGGCTGGTGGTCACTTGCGGTCCGGACGGCATGGTTCTTTTCGAAAAGGGCAAGGAGCCCCAAACGATCCGCAGCGAGGCGCGGCAGGTGTTCGATGTCTCCGGCGCCGGCGACACGGTGATCGCCGTGTTGGGGCTGGCCCTGGCGGCCGGCGCGGACTGGGTCGAAGCCGCCGGGATGGCCAACGCCGCCGCCGGCATCGTGGTGGGCAAGGTGGGCACGGCCACCGTGAGTCGCAAGGAACTGGCCCTGGCCCTGGGGTCCGTGGGGACCGGCCTCCTGGAAAAGCTCAAGGATATCGATGAGCTGGAAGCACTTGCGGCCGAGATCCGGAAGCGAGGGCAGCGGATTGTGCTCACCAATGGCTGCTTCGATTTTCTCCATGCCGGCCATCTGAATCTTTTTTCCGCATCCCGCCGGTTGGGCGACGTGCTGGTGGTGGCCATCGACGATGACGAGTCGGTGCGGGCCATCAAAGGGCCGGGGCGGCCGGTGATCGGCGCCCGCGAGCGGGTCCGCACCCTCTGCGCCCTGGATGCGGTGGATTACGTGGTGGTCTTTTCCGGGAAAGATCCGGAAAAGCTCATCGACCGCCTGCGGCCGGACGTGCTGACCAAGGGGGGCAACTACGGTCTCGGGGACGTGGTGGGGCGCGAACGGGTGGAGGCCTACGGCGGGCGCGTGGAGCTGATTCCTGTCACCGAGGGGCTTTCCAGCCGGGCGGTAATCGACAGCATCCGCCGGGAACCGGTGACCGGCAAGGACTGAATGCGGTAAGCGATGTGAGCATCTGCTTTCGGGAACTCGCGCAATTGCTGTCATCAGGAGGGGCGTTCCCTGCCGTCATCCGGAGAAGCGCAGAACCCTTTCTTCGCTGTCATCCCGAGGAGCGCTTTCTCCTGTCATCCCGAGGAGCGCTTTCTCCTGTCATCCCGAGGAGCGCTCTCTCCTGTCATCCCGAGGAGCGAAGCGACGAGGGATCTCTCCCGAGACTGGCACCGTTTCCCGCCATTTTCCCAACTGCAGATTCCTCGCTGACGCTCGGAATGACAGCGGCAGGAGATTGGCATCTGGTGTAGCCGTCGCCGCGCTATGCGTGCTTCATCGCATCAACTTTCAACAAACGAGGTAGCGCCGAGGGATCTGCAATCGGAAACCAAGGATGGAGCCGAAGGGACAACGGGAAAAGAAGCAAAAGGCCCGGCCGCCGCTGAGAAAATTGTAACCAAGACGAAAAGAAACACAGAAGAATAGTATCATGCCCATCTATCGCGAAACCGGTGACGGGATTATCGTCAACGTGTTCGTCCAGCCCCGGGCCAGCCGCAACGAGGTGGCCGGTTGCCACGGCGAGGCCCTCAAGCTGCGCCTGACCGCCCCGCCGGTGGAGGGGGCCGCCAACAAGATGTGCATCGCTTTTCTGGCCGAAATCCTGGGAGTTTCCAGGTCGACCCTTGAAATCGTGGCCGGCCATTCCAGCCGCAGCAAGCAGGTGCTGGTGCGGTCAACGGCCGACCGGAGCCAGGCGGACCTGAAAAAAATCATCGGCCAGCGCCTGGTCTCTTCTTGACAATTCCATCATCAGGGGCTATTAGTCTGATTCTTCAATTGATGCGGGGTGGAGCAGCCTGGTAGCTCGTCGGGCTCATAACCCGAAGGTCAGAGGTTCGAATCCTCTCCCCGCTACCACAACAAAATCAAGGGGTTACGGGAAATTCCGTAGCCCCTTTTTCTTGCCTGCAAATCCTTCTCCCCACACTATTCCCCACACTTGTTGCCAAAATAGCAGTAAGGCCAGATCCCTGGGCGATGCTGATTCAACGCCTTGGTGGTCGATTTTTGGATGGTACGGAGTGTCGAAGGCCACTTCGACTCGGTGCCTCTGGAGATTCTCCACCCGGTTCCATGTGGGGAATACGGTGGGGAGTGTCAAATATCGTCCATCCTGGCCGGCCTGGTGTCAGTCCGGTAGGTGGGTAGCAGAGACAACAACGTTCGGCGCCGCCGGAGCTAAAAAATTTCAGCGCTGAATTTTTCCCCTATGGAATTGTCACAGTATGTCAGTAACCGGTGATAGCCTCGGATCAAACACTCACCAAAGGAGGCTGCCATGGAACCTGTCGGGGCATTTCTGGACGCCTGCCACCTGGCGCGCAAGCAGACCCACCGCAACCTGACCGTGTTGGTTTTGCTGGAGTCCGTGACAAACTTTTAGCTGATTCGACCATCGAAGTGCCTTTGAAACATTGTGCCACAAACACGAAACAAGAAAAGATTGAATGTTTTATAAATGGTAATCGTTATTAGTATAAAACCGATGAACCTGAAAGGCTTGCAATCTGGATGAACCTGAAAGGCTTGCAATCCGAAGGAAGCTTCAGTAGATTGCCGAAGCCGTTGACCCAAACTCCAAGGGACAGGCGGAATGAAACAGATCAGGCCGATACCCGGCTGACCAAGGCCCGCCAGGCGAGAATGCTTCGATTTTCGCTCCGCGGGCTTTGTCGCTTTTGACCATCATGAAAGAATCGCCCGTCGTGTCGTTTCCGATGCGACCATTGGATTTTGCTCTCTGAGCCGAAAACGGTCTCGAAAGACATCGCTGTGAGCACCCTGGAAGACATCCGGCCCAACGCCTCAATCCGCGGTATCATTCCCGATGCCCTGGTCACGGTAGTCAACGTCCAGCGGTTCGGCTCCGAGGCCATCGAGCTGACCTACAAGACGCCCGACGGCCGAGTTGGAAACGAGCTGCTTTACCGCCACGACGAGCCGCGCATCGAGGTGGTCGAACAAGGCCGGCCCTGGAGCTTCGACGGTGACGGCGCCCTGTTCCGGCTGGTTTCCGAAGCGCATCGCATCCGTCTCGCCCATCTATTCGACCCCGTGCTGGCCGTGCACACCTCGGTGGTCGATCCGTTGCCTCACCAGATCACGGCGGTCTACGAGGCCATGCTGCCGCGTCAGCCGCTGCGCTTTTTGCTGGCTGACGACCCCGGGGCCGGCAAGACCATCATGGCCGGCCTGCTGATCAAGGAACTCATTGCCCGCGGGGATCTGCAACGCTGCTTGGTGGTCTGTCCGGGCAGTCTGGCCGAGCAGTGGCAGGACGAGCTGTACCGCCGCTTCAATCTGCCCTTCGAGATCCTCACCAACGACAAGCTGGAGGCCACCCGCACCGGCAACTGGTTTCTGGAGACCAATTTGGTCATCGCGCGCCTGGACAAACTGTCACGCAACGAGGATGTGCAGGCCAAGCTGAAAGCGCCCGACTGTCGCTGGGACCTGGTGGTCTGCGACGAGGCCCACAAGATGTCGGCCACCTTTTTCGGCGGCGAGATCAAGTATACCAAGCGCCACAAACTCGGCCAGCTCCTCTCCACCCTCACCCGGCATTTCCTGTTGATGACTGCCACCCCGCACAACGGCAAGGAGGAGGACTTTCAGCTTTTCATGTCGCTGCTGGACGGCGACCGCTTCGAGGGGCGTTTTCGCGACGGGGCCCACACCGCCGACGTGACCGACCTGATGCGCCGCATGGTCAAGGAGGACCTGGTCAAGTTCGACGCCACGCCGCTTTTCCCCGAGCGCATCGCCTACACGGTCCCTTACCGGCTTTCGGATGCCGAGGCCCAGCTCTACAAGGCCGTCACCGAGTACGTGCGCGAGGAGTTCAACCGCGCCGAGGCCCTGGCCAACGACAAGCGTGCCGGCACCGTGGGCTTCGCTCTGACCATTCTCCAGCGCCGCCTGGCCTCGTCGCCCGAGGCCATCTATCAGTCCCTGCGCCGCCGCCGGGAGCGCCTGGATTCGCGCCTGCGAGAATTGGAGCTGCTGCAACGCGGGGCCATGGTGGCACCACCCATCTCCGGAGACATCCCCGAGATCGACGCCGAAGACATCGAGGATCTGGAGGATGCCCCGGAAAACGAGGTGGAAGCGGCTGAAGCCCAGATCCTGGATCAGGCCACCGCGGCCCGCACCATCACGGAACTCAAGGCCGAGATCGACACCCTGAAAAACCTCGAAGCCCTGGCCGGCAATGTCCGGCGTAGCGGCGAGGACCGCAAGTGGTGCGAACTTTCCACCCTGCTCGGCGAAATCTTCACCCCGGCCGCACTGGCCGAGAGCACCGCCGAATGCGAACTGCCCTACGGCGCCGGGCCGATTCCCAAACACACACCGTCGCCGCGCCAGAAACTGGTCGTCTTCACCGAGCACCGGGACAGCCTCAACTACCTGCAACAGCGTATCACGACCCTGCTGGGCCGCGAGCGGGCGGTGGTGGTCATCCACGGCGGCATGGGCCGGGAGCAGCGCCTCAACGCCCAGGAAGCCTTTCGCCACGACCCCGAGGTGCAGGTTCTCTTGGCCACCGATGCCGCCGGCGAGGGGATCAACCTCCAGCGGGCGCACCTGATGGTCAACTACGACCTGCCCTGGAACCCCAACCGCATCGAGCAGCGTTTCGGCCGCATCCACCGCATTGGCCAGACCGAGGTGTGCCACCTGTGGAACCTGGTGGCCGAGGAAACCCGCGAAGGCGATGTATACCGCACCTTGCTGGAAAAGCTCGAACAGGCCCGCACGACCCTGGGCGGCCGGGTGTTCGACGTGTTGGGCAAGCTGCAATTCGAAGGGCGCCCCTTGCGCGAGTTGCTCGTTCAGGCCATCCGTTACGGAGAACAGCCCGAAGTGCGCGCCCGGCTGTCAAAGGTGGTGTCTGACGCCTTCGACCCGGCCCGGATTCAGGATCTGCTCGAAGAAAAAGCCCTGGCCAAGGATGCCATGGATGCCAGCCGGGTCTATCGCATCCGCGAGGAAATGGAACGCGCCGAGGCCCGCCGGCTCCAGCCGCACTACATCGAATCGTTTTTCATGGAAGCCTTCAGCCGCCTGGGTGGCAGCGTCAAGCAGCGAGAGGCGCGACGCTATGCCGTGACCCATGTGCCCGCCCCGGTGCGCAACCGGGACCGGCTCATCGGCACCGGGGAACCGGTGCTGCCGCGTTACGAGCGCATCGTCTTTGAAAAGCAGCTGGTGGCGATTCAGGGGAAACCTTTGGCCGCCTTCGTCTGCCCCGGCCACCCACTGTTGGATTCTGTCATCGACCTGACCCTGGAGCGCCATCGCGACCTGTTGCGCCGCGGCACGGTACTACTGGACGAACGCGATCCCGGTCTTCAACCCCGCGTGATGTTCTACTTGGAGCACGCCATCCAGGATGCCGGCCGCACCCGCAGCGGGGAGCGGCGCGTTGTTTCCAAGCGCATGCTCTACCTGGAGGTCGACGAGACCGGCGGCATTCGGCATATCCACTACGCCCCCTACCTCGACTACCGGCCGTTGAAGGACGGCGAACCCGGCATCGACGCCATCCTGGCACGGCCCGAATGCGCCTGGGTGAGCCGTGATCTGGAGCAAAAGGCCTTGGGCCATGCCGTGGCGCGGGTGGTGCCGGAGCATCTTGCAGAAGTGCGCGATAGCCGGCTGGCGCTCATCGCCAAGACCGAAGCGGCCGTCAAGGAGCGGCTCACCAAGGAAATCGGCTACTGGGACCACAGGGCCGAGGAACTCCGGCTCCAGGAGCAGGCCGGCAAATACAATGCCCGACTCAACTCCGGCGAGGCCCGCAAGCGGGCCGACAACCTCCAAGCCCGCCTTGAAAAGCGCATGGCCGAACTTCAGCAGGAACGCCAGATCTCCGCTTTGCCCCCGGTGGTGCTGGGTGGCCTGCTGGTGGTGCCGGCCGGGCTGATTGCAGCCATGAATGGCACACTGGCGCCTTCCTCGGCCACGATGGTCGATAACCAGGCGGTTGCCGCCAAGGCCCGTGAAATCGTCATGGCCGTCGAGCGTAGTCTTGGTTTCGAGCCCATCGACCGGGAGGCGGAAAAACTCGGCTACGACATCGAAAGCCGTATTCCGGGCACGGGCCGGTTGCGCTTCATCGAGGTCAAGGGCCGATCAGCCGATGCGACTACTATCACGGTCACCAAAAACGAGATCCTCTATTCGCTCAACAAACCCGAGGACTTCATCCTGGCCATCGTCGCCTTTCACGAAGACGACACCCACAGGGTCCATTACCTACGCAGCCCTTTTCAGCGGGAGCCGGATTTTGGTGTCACGAGCGTGAACTACTGTCTCGCCGAATTGATCGGGAGGGCTCAAGAACCGTTATGATGACGGCAGAGGATCAATTCGTAAAATACCTTGAAGCACCAGAAGGGTCCCGTTTTGAGTTCAAGGAGGCAAAGCAACGCTTCAGCTTCGACGAACTCGTCAAGTATTGCAAGGGAGCCTATACCAGGCAGAAAGGTCTGGACCGGGATACAAACAAGGAACTGTTGCTAAAACATATAAGAGAAAATGCCAAGCATGGCGCTCGGTTGGAGGAGTTACAGCAAGTTCTGCCATCGCTCAGCCGCAACCAAGTCCAGACGTTGGTGCGGGAACTAAAAAAGTCCAATAAAATAAAAAACATAGGAAGAACTAACGCCGCGAGGTGGTATCCAGTTTAAAACGCAATATAACGCAATATGCACGCAATTCAGACGCAATTACCGGAAAAACATCCAAGGTGCAATCCGACCGAGAATCGGGTGGCAGGATGCTGAAACCGACTGGGAATCATTCGATTCGAGAAAATGAAATCAAATGGAAATTAAAACTCGCAAAAAACTCATCGAAGTTGCCCTGCCGCTGGATGCCATCAATAAGGCGTCGGCGCGGGAGAAGTCTATCCGCCACAGCCACCCCAGCACCTTGCACCTGTGGTGGGCAAGGCTCCCCTTGGTCGGATGAGTGTCGGAGAGATTCCAATGACCACGGCGCTTCGGATTTTCGTCAGCTCTGCCCAGAAAGAGCTTGAGGACGAGCGGCTCATCGTCCAGAACCTGGTTGGCACCGACCCGTTTCTATCAGCCCATTGTCAGCCGGTCCTTTACGAATACGAGCCGGCCTCTCCCGAAAAGGCCATGGACGGCTGCCTGGCCATGCTGGACCGTTGCGAGGTCTACGTCGTGATGGTGGGCGCCGAGTACGGGACCCTGGTCGGAGATCTGTCCATCACCCACGTCGAATACCGATGCGCTAGGGAAAAGGGCCTGCCGATCCTGGTTTTCATCAAGGGACAACGGACCCGCAAACGGGAGTCCGGGACGGTGGCCTTGCTGAAGGAGATTGAGGCCGACGGGTTCAAATACAAGCGCTTCGGCAATGTCATCGAATTGCAAAAAGAGGTCCGCGCCGCCTTGGTAAAACTGCTGGCCGACCGATTCGGCATCGCTCCCACCAGCGATGAAAACGAGATCGCCGCCCAGACCATCGAGGCGACTTCGCCGTTTGAATCTCAGCCGCTTGATCGCCTCCGATGGGAGGACCTTGACCAGGAAGTGCTTCGCAGGATGATCGCTGCGGCTGAAAATCGAGATGCAACAGACTTTTCAGAGGCGGATCTGCTATCCGGTGCAACCACTCGGGGCCTTGTTTGGCGAGACCGAAGCACGGGTGAAATATACGCCACGGCTGCCGGAACCGTGCTTCTTGCCAGAGATCCATCCATGGTGCTGCCGCAATGTCGAATCCTTGCCGATGCCTATCGAAGCACGGAGCCCGATGGCGACCCTCGGGATCACGAGGACATACGGGCGCCGATGCCGGTTGCAATCGATCGTGCGATTGCTTTCATTGATCGGAATACCCGCCATCCGATGCGAATCGTCGGACTGGATCGGGTGCGTCTGGACGAATACCCTGTCGATGCATTGCGCGAAGCGCTTGTGAATGCAGTGGCGCACCGCCAATACGAGGATGCGGGTCGAAAGATCATTCTTGAAATCTTTGCCGACCGCGTCGTTATTTTGAGTCCGGGGCTTCCCCCGCAGCCAATCACCCTCGCCAGTCTGCGACGAGGGAAGTACCGGCCCTGTTCCCGTAATCCTTTGCTGGCACAGTGCCTTTCGTATTTTCATCGAATCGAGGAGAGGGGCAGCGGCTTTCGCCGAATGCGCGACCAGATGCTCGACCACGGGCTGGATGCGCCACTGCTGGGTGCAGAGATGGGCTATTTCCAAGTTACCCTGCACGGTCCCGGGAATGACATCGAGCGCCTGCGGGTACCAGAGAGCAGGCTTTTGGTGACACCCGCAATAGAGGCGCAGTTGAACGAGCGCCAAAAAGAGATCGTCAAGCATGTCCTGGAAGCCGGCAGCGTGACCAGTGGGTGGTGTCGCAAACGTTTCAAGGTGGCCTACCAGACGGTTTATCGGGATCTGAACGGGCTCCAGGACAGCGGCGTATTGAAACGGACCGGAAGTGGCAGAAGCACCAAATACGTTCTCGGAGGAAGGGACGAGTAATCTATCACCTTTCTATCACCAGCATGGCGTAATCTATCACCCCAAGGCGCTTCATGGGGCTGTGCGGTTTGCGGGTCATGATTTCAGTATGCTTAGCAAAATCGCTTATGGAGAACACCCTGCCACCTGATGCCATCAATAAGGCGTTGGTGCGGGAAAGGTCCATTATTCGTTAAGTGCGTCGCCTGGAGGGATAGATCGAATCGACCGATAATCGTCCGATAATCGTCCGATGAATTGGTTTAATCGTCCGATCAGATAGGTATTGAAACCGCATGGGCATCAAAACTCGTAAGAAACTCATTGAAGTCGCCCTGCCGCTGGATGCCATCAATAAGGCGTCGGCGCGGGAGAAGTCCATTCGCCACGGCCACCCCAGCACCTTGCACCTGTGGTGGGCGAGGCGCCCGCTGGCCGCGGCGCGGGCGGTGATCTTTGCTCAGATGGTGGACGACCCCTCGGCCCACCCGGAGCTTTTTCCCACGGCCGAGGACCAGGAAAAGGAGCGGGAGCGCCTCTTTGGCATCATCGAGGAGATGGTGCAGTGGGAGAACACCACCAACGAGGAGGTTTTGAACCAGGCCCGTAAGGAAATTTGGAAGAGCTGGCGGTCCACCTGCGCGGACAACAAGGATCACCCACGGGCGGCCGAGCTGTTCAACCCGGACAAACTGCCTGCCTTTCATGACCCGTTTGCCGGCGGGGGATCGCTGCCCCTGGAGGCTCAGAGGCTGGGCCTGGAGGCATACGCCAGCGACCTGAACCCGGTGGCGGTGCTGATCAACAAAGCGATGATCGAAATCCCGCCCAAGTTTGCCGGACGGCCGCCGGTCAATCCGGAATCAAGGAAAGGGCAGACCCGTTTTAATGAAACCTGGCGCGGTGCCAAGGGGCTGGCCGAGGACGTACGCTACTACGGCAAGTGGATGCGCGACGAGGCCGAAAAGCGCATCGGGCACTTGTACCCCAAGGTCGAAATCACCCCGGAAATGGCCGTGGAACGGCCGGACTTGAAGCCGTATGTCGGCCAGAAACTTACCGTTATTGCATGGCTATGGGCGCGTACTGTGAAAAGCCCCAACCCGGCCTTTGCCCATGTGGATGTGCCGCTGGCCTCGACCTTCATGTTATCGACCAAAACAGGCAAGGAGGCCTACGTCGAACCGGTGATTGAGGATGGCGGATACCGGTTCACGGTGAAGGTTGGTAAGCCGAAAGACGCAGTGGCAGTAAAGAGGGGCACCAAGCTCTCGCGCGGTGCGAACTTCCAGTGCCTGATGTCTGGCACGCCGATGGCGAGCGACCACATCAAAGCCGAGGGCAAGGCTGGTCGAATGGCCGCGCGGCTGTTGGCGATCGTGGCCGAGGGTGACCGCGGGCGGGTCTATCTCGCGCCTACGCAGAAGCACGAAGCGGCGGCGCTGAAGGCAAAGCCGGAGTGGAAGCCGGAGGCGATAATCTCCGGCAGCACGCAGTACCTCGGCGTGAAGCCTTACGGCGTGGATCGCTTTGACCAGCTCTTTACCGACCGCCATCTGGTGGCGCTGACGACCTTCTCCGACATAACGCAAGAAGCGTGTGCGCGGGTTCGGCGAGATGCCTTCGCATCTGGCCTTCCTGAAGACAAAACGTCTCTCAGCGACGGTGGCATAGGCTCCAATGCCTATGCGGAGGCGATTGGTGTGTACTTGGCTTGCGGTATCAGCCGAGCAGCGGACTACTGGAACTCGAATGCCACCTGGGAGCCAGCGGGCGGGTTCGTTGCACACGCATTCACGCGCCAGGCAATTCCAATGGTATGGGACTTCGTGGAGTCGAACCCGTTCTCTGACAGTGGAGGCAACTGGTCATCTACTTGCATTGAATGGGTTGGGAAGGTGGCTGAGAAATTCGTGCCTAGCAACGGCGGCCATGCGCTGCTCGCTGACGCGCAAACCCAAGACCTGAGCGGCGACAAGGTCGTCTCCACGGATCCTCCGTACTATGACAACGTCCCCTACGCTGACTTGTCGGATTTCTTCTACGTCTGGCTACGTCGCTCGTTACGGCCAGTCTTCCCCGACCTCTTCGCCACTCTCGTCGTTCCCAAGACGGAGGAGTTAGTCGCTTTCGCGTACCGCCACGCTGGCAAGGCTGGGGCTGAGGCGTTCTTTCTCGCCGGCATGGCACAGGCGATGCGGCGTCTTGCCGAGCAAGCGCATCCGGCATTCCCGATCACGATCTACTATGCCTTCAAACAGGTTGAAAGCGATGAGGAGGGCGCTGCTAGCACTGGCTGGGATACTTTCCTATCAGCCACCATCGAAGCCGGCTTCTCCATCAGAGGCACTTGGCCTATGCGCACTGAGCGTGAAGTTCGCACTCGAGGCATCGGTAGCAACGCCCTCGCCTCCAGCGTTATCCTTGTCTGCCGCCCGCGCGCCGCCTCGGCCCCCACCGTCACACGCCGCGAGTTCGTCGCCGCGCTCAAGGCCGAGCTGCCGAGGGCACTCGCCCATCTGCAGCGGGGCAACATCGCGCCGGTGGACCTCGCGCAGGCGGCCATCGGCCCGGGCATGGGCGTCTACACCCACTTTGCCCGCGTGCTCGACGCCGAGGGCAAGGCGCTCACTGTGCGTGAAGCACTCTCGCTCATTAACCAGACCCTGGACGAGGCGCTGGCCGAGCAGGAGGGCGACTTCGACGCCGATAGCCGCTGGGCGCTGACCTGGTTCGAGCAGCAGGGCTTTGCCGAGGGCGACTACGGCGTAGCCGAGCAGCTCTCCAAGTCCAAGAACACCAGCGTGGCCGGCATGGAACAGGCCGGGATTTTGGTATCCAAAGCCGGCAAGGTGCGGTTGTTGAAGCCAAAAGAGCTACCGGACAAATGGGACCCGGCCAACGACAAGCGGATCAACGCCTGGGAAACGCTGCACCACTTGATTCGGGTGTTGGAAGCAGGCGGCGAACAGGCGGCAGCAGATCTGGCAAAGCAGCTCGGCGCCCAGGCCGAGGCCGCACGAGAGTTGGCTTACCGGCTCTACACCCTGTGCGAGCGAAAGAAGCGCTCAGCCGAGGCCCTCTCCTACAACGGCCTGGTGCAAAGCTGGCCGGAGATTGTAAGATTGGCCGGTCAATCAGGAAAACCCAGATCCTACCGGGACCAACCGCTGCCAGGGCAGGAGTAGCTCATGGAAACAATGCAGATCGAAAGCATGGAGATTCGCAACTATCGCGTGTTCCGGCAAGCCACCTTGGCCAATTTGCCGCGAATGGCCGTTTTGGTCGGAGAGAACGGTTCGGGCAAGTCCACGTTGTTCGATGTCTTCTCTTTTCTCAAGGATGCGCTTGATCTCAATGTGGCCAAAGCCGTCGCTCGGCGAGGCGGGTTCAAGGAACTGGTGAGCCGGGAGGCCATTGGCCCTATCTCCATCACCTTGAAATTTCGTGAGACAGGCGGCCGGCTGGCCACCTATGAACTGGCCTTGGTGCAAGAAAACGGCCAAGTGGCCGTAGAACGCGAAGTGCTCAAATTTCGCCGCGGCCAGCGGGGGCAGCCATGGCATTTCGTTGACTTTTCCCGAGGCAAGGGCACGGCCATCACCAACGAGGCCATGTACGGAGAGCCTGGAGCCCAGGAAGAACGAAAGGCGTATGTACTCGATGAGCCCACGGTTCTGGCGATCAAGGGCTTGGGCCAGTTCAAGGAGTTTCGGGTGATCTCCGAATTCCGCAACCTCATCGAAAACTGGCATATTTCCGATTTTCACATTGCCGATGCCCGACCCAGCGCCGAAGAAGGCTATGCCGAGCACCTTTCGACCCGGGGAGACAATGTGGCCCAGGTGGCTCAGTTCATCTACGACCACCACCCGGATCTTTTCGGTGCCATTCTGGATGCGATGAAACGCCGCATTCCCGGAGTTCAGAAAGTGGAAGCCAAGCCCACGGAAGACGGGCGCTTGGTTCTGCGGTTTCAGGACGGCGCTTTTCGCGATCCGTTTATCGCCAGGTATGTGTCCGATGGCACCATCAAAATGTTTGCCTACCTGGTTTTACTTCACGACCCCAATCCCTTTCCGCTTCTGGCGGTCGAAGAGCCGGAAAACCAGCTTTATCCGGAGTTGCTCCGCGAACTGGCCGAAGAGTTCAGGGACTATGCCCGCAGGGGAGGTCAGGTTTTCGTGTCAACCCACTCGCCCGAGTTTCTCAACGGCCTGAACCTGGACGAGATTTACTGGCTTGCCCGAAAGGGTGGTTACACCACCATCCATCATGGCCCGGACAGTCAGGTTCTCAAAAGGCTTGTGCAAGAAGGGGACCTGCCGGGTACGCTTTGGCGCCAGGGCGTCTTCAAGGGGGCGTGGTAGCATGGCCAAGGTAATCTTTTTGCTGGAAGAAGCGTCGATGAAAGCGTTTCTCGACAGCTACCTGCCAAGGCTTATTCCCGGCCTGGATTTTCTGTGTATTCGGCACGATGGCAAACAAGACCTGGAAAAAAGCATTCCACGCAAGCTCAAGGCGTGGAATGACGCCTTTTTTGTAGTCGTGAGGGATAACGACGGTGCCGACTGCTACGAAATAAAGAGACGGTTGCAGAGACTTTGCGAACAGGCGGGACGGCCTGACACCCTGATCCGCATTGCCTGCCAGGAATTGGAAGCTTGGTATCTGGGTGCACCGGAAGCCCTGGCGACCGTCTATGCTCGTCCGAAGCTGGCCGAACTCGGACGAAAAGCCAAATACCGCAACCCGGATCGCCTCGGCAGCCCTTCGGCGGAACTGGCCAAGCTGTTGCCGGAATTCAGAAAGATGGATGGCGCGCGGCGCATGGGAAAAGCCATGCCGCTTGTGGCACCGCAAAACCGGTCGGGCAGTTACCGGGCTTTTGTAACAGGCGTCTGTCGTTTGTTTCCGGACTGCAAGAAATAGCCCGGAGGCCTTTTGGAATTGAGGCTCCAGACAGGTCTGGCGCATTTAAAGAGGAAAGCACGATGAAAACCGACTCGCATCTGGATAGCTCCGAACGCACCGAGAGGCTGGATGAGATCCAGCAGGCGATGAAGCAGGCGGTGCGAGAGGCCCTCATTCGCCACAAGCAGGCGGGAAATCCTGTCGCCACGTGGCGCGACGGGCGGGTGGTATGGATTCCTCCCGAAGAAATCCCGGTTGAAGAATCGACTCCATCAGCAACCCTTTAGCAACCTGAAACCCGGCACGGAGAGACATCCATGGCCATCACCAACCACGAACGTGTCGGCAAGGCGCTGGAACTGCTCAAGGCGGGTCTGGCGCCGTTTATCGAGCGCGAGCTGAAAAACGCTTACCCTGACGACGCCCAGGCCCAGACCGAAACCTTCATGGGCAGCGACCGGCTTCTTGCCGGCAAACCGTTCACCGAATGGGACGTGGCGGCTTTGCTCAGGCTGATGTGGGAGGCCTGGCACAGCGTGTTCCGTAAAACCCTCGGGCCGGCTGAGCGCAGCCTGGTGAGCGAGCTTCGCGACCATCGCAACAAGTGGGCGCACCAGCAGGCCTTTTCCAGCGATGACTCCGACCGGGCCTTGGACTCGATGAGCCGGCTGCTGGCGGCTGTCTCGGCGCCCCAGGCCGACGAGATCGGCCGCATGAAGATGGAGCTGCGGCGGCTGATCTTCGAAGAGCAGATGCGGTCCGAAAAGCGCAAGGCTGCCGGCACGGCCATCGAAAGCCGGGTCAACGGCGGCGTCAAACCCTGGCGTGAAGTGGTGGCGCCCCACCGGGACGTGGCCAGCGGCCGCTACCAGCAGGCCGAGTTTGCCGCCGATCTGTGGCAGGTGCACATGGGCAAAGGCACCGACGAGTATCGGGACCCAGCGGAGTTTTATCGGCGGACCTACCTCACCGAAAGCCTCAAGAGGTTACTAATCGGTGCCGTGCAGCGTCTCGCCGGCGCGGGCGGGGATCCGGTGGTGCAGCTTCAGACCAACTTCGGCGGCGGCAAGACCCATTCCATGCTGGCCCTCTACCACCTTTTTTCCAGGACATCCACCAGCGAGCTGCTCGGCGTTGACGACGTGTTGAAAGACAGCGGCACGGACAAGCTGCCGGCGGTCCGGCGCGTGGTGCTGGTGGGCAACAAGATTTCGCCGGGCAACCCGGTGACCAAGCCCGACGGCATCGTGGTGCGAACCCTCTGGGGCGAGTTGGCCTGGCAGCTCGGCGGCAAGGAGGCCTTCGCCCTGGTGCAAGCCGACGACGAGCGGGCCACCAGCCCCGGTGACAGGCTGCGGGAACTGTTCGACACCTACGGCCCCTGCCTGATCCTCATCGACGAGTGGGTGGCCTATGCGCGCCAGCTCCACGATGCCAGCGATCTTCCGGCCGGCAGCTTCGAAACCCATTTTTCCTTCGCCCAGGCCCTGACCGAATCGGCACGGGTGGCCAAGCAGTGCCTGCTGGTGATCAGTCTGCCGGCATCGGACAGCACCGGCTCGCCACATGCCCAGGCCGATGACGTGGAAGTCGGTGGTGAGCGGGGCCGGGCGGCCCTGAACCGGCTGCGCAACGTCGTGGGTCGCCTCGAATCGTCCTGGCGGCCGGCCAGCGCCGAGGAAGGGTTCGAGATCGTCCGCCGCCGCCTGTTCGAACCGTTGGTGGACAAGGATCAGTTCGTGGCACGCGACCTGACTGCGCGGGCCTTCTACGACCTGTATCGCACCCAGCAGCAGGAGTTTCCACCAGAATGCCACGAGCCGGAGTATGAGCGGCGCCTCAAGGCGGCTTACCCGATCCACCCGGAGGTGTTCGACCGACTCTACAGCGACTGGTCCACCCTGGTGAAATTCCAGCGCACCCGCGGCGTGCTGCGCCTCATGGCGGCGGTGATTCACAGTCTGTGGGAGAAGGGCGACCGCAACCCGCTGATCCTGCCGGCCAACATCGCCATCGACGATCCGCGGGTGCTGTTCGAGCTGACCCGCTACCTGTCGGACAACTGGGCGCCGGTTATCGAGAAGGACGTGGACGGCCCCAATGCCCTGCCGCTTCAAATCGACGGCGAGTTGCCCAACCTTGGAAAGCTCTCCGCCTGCCGGCGAGTGGCAAGGACCATCTATCTGGGGTCGGCTCCGGTGCAAACGGCGGCCAACCGGGGCCTGGAGGACCGGAGGGTCAAGCTCGGCTGCGTGATGCCGGGAGAATCGCCGTCGGTGTTCGGCGACGCCCTTCGCCGCATGAGCAGCCAGGCCACCTACCTGTACCAGGACGGCGGCCGCTACTGGTATTCGACCCAACCCACCGTGACCAAACTGGCCGAAGACCGGGCTGAACAGCTCCGGCGGAATCCGGACGCCGTGGCCAAGGAACTGGACAGGCGGCTACGCGAGGACTTGCGCCAGAAGGGCGACTTCAGCCGGGTGCATCCCCTGCCGCAATCCGGCCAGGACGTGCCCGACGACATGGACGCCCGGCTGGTGGTGCTGAGCATCGAGCACCCCTACAGCAAGCAGCCGGATAGCCCGGCGATGAAAGCCGCCCGGGCGATCTACGAGACCCGGGGCAGCGCCCCCCGGCTATATCGCAACACCTTGGTCTTCCTGGCGGTTGACCAGGCGCGGCTTCAGGACCTGGACGAGGCGGCGCGCAAGTATTTGGCGTGGGACTCGATTTTAAACGAGCGCGATGAACTTAACCTTTCCACCCACCAGATCAAGCAGGCCGAAACCCAGAAGAAGTCAGCCGACGGCGCAGTGACGGCCCGCATCCCCGAGGCCTACCAGTGGCTGCTGGTGCCGGTGCAGGACAACACGCAAGCGCCCGTTCAATGGCAGGCCTATAAGCTGAGCGGCACCGGCGCTTTGGCTATTCGCGCCAGCAAGCGACTGCGCAACGAGGAGCTGCTGGTTACCGCCATGGCCGGCACGCGGCTGCGGCTGGACCTGGACCGGGTGCCCCTTTGGCGGGGGAATCATGTCAGCGTTCAGCAGTTGGCCGAGGATTTCGCCCGCTATCACTATCTGCCCCGGTTGAAAGGTCCCGAAGTGCTCATCGGGGCCATCAGCGACGGGTTGAGCCTGCTGCTGTGGCATTTTGAATCCTTCGCCTACGCGGACCGCCACGATGAAGCCGCCGGCCGCTACGTCGGCCTGCGCTGCGGCCAGAGTGTGTCGCTGTCCGCCGAAAACCTGGCAGGGCTGGTGGTCAAGCCGGATGTGGCCAAGCAGCAGCAAGAGGCGGAAATGCTCCCACCGCCCGGCCCCACACCAACTGGAGGAGGCCCCGGGCCGGTTCCTCCCGATCCGCCCATCGTCGGGCCAGGTCCTGGCCCGGTTCCGCCACTACCAGAGCAACCGGCAGCGCCCAAGCGTTTTCACGGCACAGCGGAGCTTGACCCCGTGCGCGCAGGTCGTGATGCTGGTCGGATCGTGGATGAGGTGGTTTCCCATTTATCCGGTATTGTCGGCGCCAACGTCCGCTTGACATTGGAAATCGAAGCGGAGATCCCCGGCGGTGTTCCCGAGAACGTCGTACGGATCGTGACGGAGAATGCGAGGACGTTGAAGTTCATGAGCCAGGGGTTTGAGAAGGAATAGCGGTTAGAATTTGTTTAACTACATAATTTAAAAGGGTATTTTGGCCGAAACAGCAAATAATTTTACAAAATGAGCCATTTTTTTATGTGGTCAGAGAAGAGAGCACGGAGCTTCACCGTTGGTTATTCCTGGGGAACAGTAACCAAGCCTAACTCGGTTGTTACAATATTTAGTATTCAGGCAGACAGTTAGCCACAACCTATTGTGGGATTTAATCTTTTTTTCTATGACTCACCGATTTGGCTTGACATGGGTTTACACATATATAAACTTCTATGGAAAAGGATATGCCCAAGAAGCCAAAAATACTTTTAGAGGGGAATGCTTATTCCGTTGAACTAGCAGTGAGGAAAAATGGCAAATGCGACACTGAGCAATTCCTTAATAAACTGGATATTAAAGAGCGAGCGAAAATAACAAGTTTAATAAAACGTTATGCAGATTATGGAAGGATAAGTAATACAGAGAAGTTTAAAAAAATTGAAGGGCCCTTTTGGGAGTTCAAAAATTTTCAAACCCGAATAATTATGTACAATTTTGGTGAGGGTGTGATTGTTCTAACGCATGGATTGACTAAAAAAACCGATAAGTTAGCCAGAAAAGAAATAGATAAAGCCAAACTAATAAAGGACGAATATGACGAAGTCCGGAGGGCGTTTGAAAATGGTTAAAAAAAACTTGTACGACAAATTTCTTGAGAACGAAGATTTCAGGAGGCTTGCAGCTCAAGAAGTTTTTATTTTGGACGTTACGGAAAATTTTTATGAATTGCTTCATAGGGAAAATATTTCTAAGGCATTGCTTGCCAAACTGACAGGTAAAACGAAGGGTTTTATATCTCAGATTTTGAATGGTGGCCGAAATTTGACCTTACGCTCTATTTCTGACTTGGCTTACGCCTTAGGTTATCGAGCTATTGTCAATTTCGAAAAAGTCGGAAAAAAGCGTGAATCTCATTCTATAGATTTTAATTGGGGGCATAAGCAAGGGCCAGTGTTGCAAAATCTTAGTTTTTCTGATGACTATTCATGTGCCACAGACTACCGAGAACAAGTTGCAGGTTAAGTTATGCAAATCGAAAAGAAAAAAGCGGATGCCGAGGCTTCATATAGAGTTTCAAAACTTGCTGATTTCATATCCATCTATTTGGAATCATGCATTTTTAGACGATCTTCGGACGCTCTGAAATATGAATCGGTACAGGCACACATATCTCATGAAGAAGTCTTAATTAATGAATTAGATAACGTCTTCGATTCAGGGATTTCAATTTGCCTGAAAGTTACGCCTAAAGATGACGACCGAAAAGAGGTTGTTTATATTGAGGCCAAATATATTCTTTCATATCAACTAAAATCAAATGAAGGTATATCCGCCGAGGATATTTTGGCCTTTTGCAGGATGAATGGACTTTTCAATGCATGGCCCTTCTGGAGAGAGCTTGTCAGTAACATGGCTTATAGAGGAGATTTGCCTATCCCAACTATGCCTCTGATGAAATTTGTTCCACCGGCGACGAGTAAAACAAAAAAAACGGTATCTCATAAATGAATTTCTGAAAATAACTTTGAATGCGGCTTCATACTTCGAAATAAAAAATATTCACCTGTAGGCCGCGATTACATACAAACAAGTAAAACGGGCTGTTGTTTTTCCGTTGAGTTGAAGGTTTTCGTGGTATTTGTCAGTCATGGTGGCGAACAAATCCTATCTGGGCAATCAGCGATCCGCTTTTGGTTTTGACTGGGCAAAGTCGGCGTTTTGTTTGAAGCCATATCCACGGCATCCGCAAGCGAGATGCCCGCTTTTGCCATCACACGGGCCTTTTCTTCGATAATTTCTTAAGGGCTGGCGGGCTCAGTATCTTTGAAAAGCTCCAGCCATTCAGCCCTGATCGCTTTGGTGGTGGTTCCGGGATGGCCGTTTAGGGAGATCAGTCCGGATCTATCCCGGAAAGCGCGCAGCCGTTGGCCTATGCCGCCCTTCTGATTTCCACTTCGAGGAAAATTCCGGCTCTGGCCAGCATGTTGACCAGCATGTCAATCTTGAAGCGTTCGATCTTGCCTCTGATCAAGTCGCTGATTCGAGGTTGGGATACCCCGAAGAGTTCGGCTGCGGCTGTCTGGGTCAACCCCCTGGCCTTGATGGTATCTCGCAGCAGGGCCATCATCTGGGCGCGCAACCGCAAATTTTCAGCTACGGCCGGATCGTCTTCTATGGCCTTGAAAATGTCTTCATGCAGGGTTTTCATGGTGCCCCCCTTTCCTTGAGCATCGCCGCATAGCGACGCTTGATGGTCTCTATGTTTCGCTTTGCGGTCGTCTGGCCCTTTTTCTGAAAGGCATGGATCACATAAACGGCCTCCGGCATTCCGGCCACATAGACCACCCGAAACTCGCCGCCTTCATGGATCCGGATTTCCATCACCCCCGGGCCGACACCGACCAGCGGCTTCCAGTCGTCGGGGTCCACGCCGCTTTGCAGGTTGAAGATCTGAAACCCGGCCTCGCGCCGGGGAGCATCCGGGAACGCCTTCAGTTCGCTCAGCGCCCTGCCGATAAACGCCACTGGTTTCATCGTCAATATATCCAATTTTATATAATTGGGCAAGTGGGGGGCTGTCACTTCACTACCCGAAGTTTCCCCAGGTCGGCATTTTCGTCCGGTTGCGCGATGCCGGCCTGCTCCAGAATCCACCCCTCGATCTTGGTGTGCCACAGTCGCAGCAGGTCCAGCGGGCGCCGCCGGTAGTGTTTTTCGGCCAAAGCCGATGGCTTGTGGCCCATGATTTGGGCAACGACGCCAGTCGGGGCTTCGATCCATTCCGATAGGGTGCCGAAGGATCGGCGCAGTCCGTGGATGGTCAGCCCCCCCTATGCCCGCGGCCTCGCAGGCCCGGTTGTGCGCCCGGCGGGGTTCCGTGATGTAGCCAAGGCGGGCATTCTTTCGGGGACTCGAAAAGACGTATGCATTTCGCCGGGGCAGGGGATAAAGCAGGGCAGCCAGGTAGGGCGGAAGCGGGATCGTGCGTTCGCCATCCACCTTGTCATGGATGGTCAACGATTTCCACTGGAAGTCGACATCATCCCATTTCAGGGGCGCCAACTCGTTGCGCCGTGAGCCTGTGAGCAGCAGCCTTTGAAGGTAGGCGCTGATAACCGGGTCCAGTTTCCGCACCTCGACAAACCACGGCTTCAGCATTTCTTTTTGCAGGCAATCGTCCTTGGCCTTCTTTGGTGGCAGCACGTCCCGCTTGATGCGTCGTCCGCAGGAGCCAGGGTCGACCATGTCTTTAAAGTCCGGATGCTCGGACGCCCAATTCAGAAATGCTTTCAGGACGCCGAAGGCATAGCGGGCTTGCGTCGGCCGGGTGGCAGCTTCGGTTTTCACACACATAACCCGAAGGTCAGAGGTTCGAATCCTCTCCCCGCTACCAAAACAAAATCAAGGGGTTACGGGAAATTCCGTAGCCCCTTTTTTTGTTTCCAAAATTTTATTTCCAACCGAAGCGCCCGATAGCAGGGAAAATCACCGCAGATTCGCTGGTTTCCCTGCTGGCTCATGGAGAGCCTGTTTTTAGGTTCGAAGGCCACGAAGGCCGCGGACATCCACGGTTCCGGCCAGGCCGACTGAGGTGTGGGATTTGCCGATGGAAGCTCACTCCGATCTTGCCTTCGATACCGTTTTGTTGTGCCAAAAATTGAACGGTACATCAGTCTGTTGCATCCCCCGGCCGGTGCCGGGACGAGCGCCTCTCAGCGCCGGCGCCCGCAAATTTTGGCACAATTGGGTTGATTTTACCGCCGTACAGTGCTTTTGAACGGGGGCTGGTGCCGGAGGGACCGGAAACGAGCGCGGAAGAGGGAAGGATGCAGCCGGAAACCGTGGACACGATCATTATCGGGGGTGGCCTCAGCGGGATGTACGCCGCCTTTTTGCTGGCGCCGACGAATCGATCGCTGGTCTTGCTCGAAGCCCGGTCCCGTGTGGGAGGGCGGATTCTGTGCCCGGAGCATCAGGGATTCTTTGCCGACCTTGGGCCGTCCTGGTATTGGCCCATGATCAACCCGAGGGTCAACGCGCTGATCCGGGCGCTTCACCTGAAAGGATATCCCCAGTTTGAAACCGGCCTCGGGCGATTCCAGGCCAAGGACGGCCATGCGGAAACCATTGCCGGGTATCCGATGGAGCCGCCGGGATGGCGGCTTGCCGGTGGCATGATCTCGCTGGTCAATGGCCTTCGCGAAAGAATTCCCGAAGCCGTCATCCGGCTGAATCATCCAGTTTGCGAGATCCAACGGCTCGACGATGGGGTTGGCGTCACCGTGGGGCGTTTCGACCAGGAACCCCGGTGCCGGCTGAAGGCGTCCCGGGTCATTCTCGCATTGCCGCCCCGGCTGGCGGCCCGCTCGATCCTGTTCACCCCGGATCTGCCCTACGATTTGGCCCAGGCCATGTTGAGAGCGAGCACCTGGATGGCCGGGCATGCCAAATTCTTCGCCCTGTACGATCAGGCCGATTGGCGCCGGTTCGGTCTTTCCGGCCAGGGGTTCAGCCTCTGCGGCCCCCTCGGGGAGATTCATGACGGATCCAGCGATACCCACCGGCCCTATGGGCTCACCGGATTCGTCGGCATCCCGGCGTTGCGGCGCAACAACGGCGACGGCATGATACGGGCCATCCTCACCCAGCTTTCCCTTCTGTACGGCCCTGGGGCGGCGCAGCCCCTGAACGTCTATTATCAGGATTGGGCCAGGGAAGAATTCACCGCCACGGAATATGACAAGCGGGCGGCCCACCATCATCCGGAGTTTCTGCCGCCTTCCGGCGCGACGAGCTTCTGGAATGGCGCGGTTCACTTTGCCGGCACGGAAACCGCCGACGAGTTGGGCGGCTACCTCGAAGGGGCACTGTCCAGCGCGGAACGGGCGGCTTCGGCGGTCTGCCCATTCGGGTAGATCCTTTTCCCCCTTTTCGCCCCGGAACGCCTCCCGGCCTCTCCAATCGGATCGCGTTGATTTGCAATCCGAAGGCGCTGTCGGTAAGCTGGAATTGCGCCTCTCGGCGGGGGCCGGGCGCCGGGGCCTCAACCACCCGAACGAAGGGAAAAAGAGGAGGAGGGATGAGAGAATCGGTCTCTACCGCGGCCGTCGCCGGCCGAATTCATGTCATCCACGGCGTTTCCGTCATGCTCGATGGCGATCTGGCCCCGTTGTACGAGGTGCCGCTGGAGGTTCTCAGACAGGCGGTCAGAGGCGCCGCCGAGCGATTCCCATCGGACTTCATGTTCGAACTCACCGCCGAGGAGGTTGAAGCCCTGAAATCCCAAACTGCCACATCGCGCCGGAACAGCCCGCCGCCCCCGGTCATGGCTTTCACCGCGCCCGGGGTGGCCATGCTGTCGGTCGTGATGGGGGGCCGGCGCGCCATCGGCGCCAGCATCCGGATCATGCGGGCGTTCACTCGGCTGTGCGGGAAGGCCGAATTCCTTGGGGACAGGGTTGATCGGCAAGCGGAAGCGATATTCACCGTTTTGCGCCGACTTGCGGGGACCACGGGATCGATGCCCCCGAATGCCGCCCCCACCGAAGCGGAAAAGCCGGCCGAGGCGGCATTCACCCCGGCGGCGCGGCGCCGCTGGGAGCAGCTCACCCCGGGCCTTCAGGCCATGCTGCTGGCCAACGTCTGGTGCGCCAACTGCCGGTCGGTCATCCAAATGGAACCCACCTCCGGTCGGGTCGAAAAAGGGCAGCTCGTGCTGCGCGGTATCTGCGGCGCCTGCGGCAATCCGGTGGCCCGGGTGATCGAACGCGCGTGAAAAGCTGTGGGGGTGTCCATTCCCCGAGACGGTGAGGTGGCGTTTTTCCGCGGTCGAACCGGCGCAGGACTCCGACAGGGTCCAAGGAGGGGAATATGCAAGAGATCGGGGAAAAAGGCGGTGCCACATTCCAGGGCATCAAGCTGCTTCTGTGTGAAAACCCGTTGCCGCCCATCGAGGAGGCGATTGCCGCCGCCCGGGAGGAGGTGGCACGGAGCAACTACTACACCGAGCCGTATTCCGAACCGTTGCGGCGGCTGCTTGCGGAACGGATCGGCGTGCCCGAACGGCTGATTCACATCAATGCGGGTTCCGAACTCATCCTGCGGCAGCTGTTCGACCGTTTTGGCGGGTGTGCGCACCTGCTGACACCGACCTACGTGCTCTTTCCCGAGATCGCCCGGCACTACACGGAGACCCGCCTGCCGCCGGAGAAGGATTTCGCCTTCGACCTGAGCCGACTGGTGATTCCGGAAGGCACCACCATCGTGGTGATCGTCAACCCGAACAATCCCAACGGCGGAATCTTCGACATGGCCCCTCTGCCGGACCTGCTGCGGCGTCATCCGGGGACGCAATTTCTCGTGGATGAAGCCTTTATCGGGCTGGCCGGGCAGACGGTGGCCCATCTCGTCCCCGAATATCCAAACCTGATGGTGACCCGCACCCTGTCCAAGGCCCACAGCCTGGCGGGGTTTCGCGTCGGCTACGGCATATTTCCGCAATCCGTCGCGGACGACCTCAACGGGCACAACGACGCCTATCCCCTCGCCCGCCCCAGCCAGGCCGCGGCCGTCGCCACCCTGGTACACGAGGACCGGGTCCATGATCGTGCCGCGCGGCTGCACACCTGGGCCGAGGCCCTCGCGGCGGACCTGCGGGCTCTGGGCGTCCGGACCTATCCGAGCCGGACCTATTTTTTTCTCGCCGATTTCGCGCCTCACCATGCGGCGCGGATCGCCGACGGGCTCCGCAGCCGCGGCATCCTGATCAAGCCGTTGAACGACCCGGTTCTCGGCCCCGGGTTCATGCGCATCACCACGGCGCAGCCCGAAGACAATCGGCGCTTCGTGAACGCCTTGAAGGAAGTGATGGCCGCCGCGTAAGGAGGCCCGTTTGCCGGGCATTCCGAACGCAGTGGGCGCCGCCGAGGAGAAAGGCGGGAAGCGGCGGGAGGCGCAAAAGGGATATCCCGCCCTCGCGCGGATGAGCCCTGCCGGCCACGGCGGGTTGAGAAGGCATCCCTCCGGCGACCGCCCCATGCGCGGCCAGACCGGATCCGTTCGCACCGTCGTTACATAACGCTACAAATCGTTACCTGTTTTCAGGTAACGCCCTTTCAAGCCGGTACCGGTCAGCACCGGTAGGTGCGCGATATTCGCGCTCGCGCTGCGTCAATTCATTTATGCCCTGTTATCAAAGGGTTATTCTGCTCATTGAAGCGGTCTGCGGCAATGGAGAAATTGCGTCGCCCGTGGCATGGATATTGCTGGCCTCGATTTGTGGCTTAAGGCTTCATCGTTTCAGCCCGGGGAGGGCAGGTGTCTAAAAAGGAGGGACGCGTCATGGAACTGGTACCGTGGAGACCGCTGGGAGAACTGAGTACATTTCGTAGGGAAATGGACAAGTTGTGGGACAATTTCTTTGGTGAGAGGTTCCCGGAAAAGGCCTTTGGCGAAGAATGGTATCCTTCGGTGGATATTTCAGAGACCGAAAAGGACCTGTTCATCACCGCCGAATTGCCGGGACTGGAGGCCAAGGATGTCAACGTGAGCTTGTCCGGCGACCTGCTGGTCATCAAGGGCGAAAAGAAAAAGGAAAAGGAGGAAAAGGACGAGCATCATCATTATGTGGAAAGATACTCCGGATCGTTTCAGCGCTCCTTGAGACTTCCGGTCGATGTCCAGTTCGACAAAGTGGAGGCCACCTTCCAGAAAGGGGTGCTGAAGATCAGCCTGCCCAAGGCGGAGGAAGCCAGAAAGAAGTCCATCGAGATCAAGGTCAAATGACCTGTCACCCCCTCCCCGGGGGATTCGCAACTGTATGAAAACAAAGAGTGAAAAGCGGTTTTGTTCCGGCGTGAAAGGCGCCCCGGGCGGCCAAGACCGCCATCGTGATGGAAAACACGTTCTGGACAGCTTTTGGCGCCAGTCTCATGGCCGCCCTGGTCACCTCGATCGGGATCTATGTCATTCGACATTTTGAGCGATGGGGGCGGAACAACAGTATCTATTTCGTCTGCTTCGCCGCCGGCGTGCTCATTTCCGTCTCATTCCTGCATATCATTCCCAAATCTTTTGCCATGAATGCCGATGGGCCTTTCTATCTTTTCGCGGGCTATCTCAGCCTCCACCTGTTCAACCGGTTCATCAACGCCTTCGTCTGCGACAAGCGCACAAAGGAGGACTACGCCATCGGGCTCATCCCCATGCTGGGGATCGGATTTCATTCCTTCATCGACGGATTCATCTACTCCATCACCTTCACGGTGAGCGCCTTTACCGGGGTGCTGGCTGCCACCGGCATGGTGCTTCACGAATTTCCGGAAGGCATCATCACGTATCTGCTGCTCGTGCGGGCCGGGTTCCGTGAAAGATCCGCCCTTCTGCTGGCCTTCCTGGCCGCCGCCGTCACAACCCCAATGGGCATGCTGGTATCGTATCCGTACATCGCTGAAATCGACACTCCGTTTCTGGGTGGATTGCTGGCCTTTTCGGCAGGCGCACTGGTTTATGTGGGGGCCACGCACCTGCTGCCCCAGGCCGAGGCTGAAAATAGAAGGTACAGCCTCTTGGCTTTGGCGGCCGGGATTCTTGTCGCCGTAGTCGTTGTCCTGTCGAAGGCATAACCGCTCATCGAGAACGGCGCCGCCCGTGGGCGGCCGGTAACCGATCGGACCCCGGACGTGGCGGATCGTCGAGGGGTAACCATGAAAGGAGCATTTGCCATGGTATCGGAAAAAATCAGGCCGAAAAAAATTCAAAAGAAGATCGAAAAATTATTTCAATTGGCGGAATTGGATTTGGATCAGATCGAAGACATGAGCCTGATTGAAAAAAGGTTGTATGAATGTTATTTCGACACCATCATTGAAGCTTGCGACCGGTACGATGATCATCTGTCGAGCTGGCATGACTATATCAAAGAGAACATCATCCCCGATGTCAAAAGAATCATGGAAGAATTGAAAGAGGAAATACTGGTGGAACTGAGGTCGGAATGATGTTCGCCAAGTCCGGGATATGGTTGAAAACGATTTCAATGGCACACTCGATACGCATGGCGGGCACGGCGCAGGTATGAACGTTTGGCGGACGAGGAGGGCGGGAGAATGAAAACCGTTTCGATCATTTCTTCCAAGGGGGGTGTCGGGAAAACAATGATCAGCGTTTCATTGATCGATTACGTCGCCCGGCGAGGCAAGAAGGTGGTGGCCGTGGATGCGGACGTGAATGCTCCGAATCTTGCCAAGTGGTTCGATAACATAACGAATTGGGACACCGAGGAAGATATCAAGATTTTCCCCCTGCCCCGAAAATATGAAAAGTGCAAGGACATCAAAATCCTCTGCGATGGGAAGGTGCTCCCCGTGGAATACGAGAAAAGGGGCAGTGCGTTCTTGGTCAAGGGATACACGCCTTCCTTCGGCGATTACGAAATCGATTTCGTTTACGGGGACATATTCCAAGGCCAGACAGGATCGGGAAAAGTCGTGGAAGGGACTTTGAAACTTTCCGAAAATGGAGACTATGATTTAAGGGTGATAGATACCGCCCCTGGCACCGGCTATCCGGTGCTGACAGCGATCAACCATTCGGATTACGTCATCGCCGTGACTGAACCGACCCAGTTGGGCTCCCAGGATCTGATCAAACTCATCGGCGTGATCGGCGACCGGGACTATGGTGTTTTTGTGAACAAGGCCGGTTATAATGATGAAGTATTGCATCAAATCAAAGAGTTTTCCGGCGACCGGTATCTGGGGTCCCTGGATTACGACCCGAGCATCCTGTCGTCTCTGGAGCAGCACGTACCCCCGCTCTCAAATATGAGGAACGGCGATCTCGAGAATTTCCTGGAGCTGGTCTTGAAAAGAATCCTTCCGGAGGATTGAGGAACGCATCCCCACCGCGATACGCCTTCGGCAAAAACGCCTCCCTTGGCCCTGTGGCGGCGCTTCACGGCCCGGATCCCGGGCCGGTCCATTCCTGCTGCGGCGCCCCGCCATCAAGCATGCGATGGGCGCCGGGGATCTCCGACGCCGGCTTGAGATGCTTGCCCTCCACCGGCCGGGCATGGTAAGCACAGCGCCGGTTTCCCAAATTTCGGACCACCAATTTCGGACCAAGGAGCGGATGGATGGATGTCTCCCCCACCGCCGTGCCAGGATTCGGCGCACGGCTTCAATGGTATCTGCTCAAGCTGCCGCTGACCGTGGCCCTGATCCTCGTCGGATTCCTCTTCGAGGCGATGATTTCCTGGCCATTTGCCCTTCTCTGTTGGCTGCACACCCGCCGCAGCGCGCGCTGATGGGACCTGATCGTCCATGTGGACCTACCTGAAGCTGTTTCTCACCGCCGTTTTCTGGGGCGGCACCTTCATCGCCGGGCGCATCGTGGCGGCTGTGGTGAGCCCTTTTTCGGCTGCTTTCCTGCGGTTCGCCATCGCCGGCGCCTGCCTGTTGGCCATCACCCTGGCCCGGGAAAAACGGCTGCCCGCCCTGACCGGGCGGCAGGCGGGGGGGGTGGCGCTCCTCGGGTTCACCGGTATTTTCGCCTACAACGGTTTCTTCTTCGCGGGGCTGGGCACCATCGATGCCAGCCGGGCGTCGCTGATCATCGCCTGCAATCCCGTGCTCATCACCGTCCTGTCCGCCTGGATTTTCGGAGAGCGCCTCGGCCCGCTGCGCTTGACCGGCACCCTGATATCGGTCGCCGGGGCCATGGTGGTGGTCACCCGTGGGGAACCGTCCCGGATCTGGGAAGGCGGCATCGGTTCCGGCGAGATGATGATCTTCGGCTGCGTGGCCAGTTGGGTGGCCTACTCGCTGATCGGCAAGGTGCTGCTCAAAGGGCTTTCCCCGCTGACGACGGTCACCTATGCCGCGCTGAGCGGAATGCTGATGCTGTTGCCGGCCGCCTTGGTCGCTGGACTGCCGGCCGACCTGGCCGCTTGCCGGTGGCAGGACTGGATCAGCCTCGCCTACCTGGGCATTCTAGGTACGGTTGTGGGATTTGTTTGGTATTATCAAGGAATTATGCGTATCGGTGCCGGTCCGGCGAGCCTGTTTATCAACTTCGTGCCCGTCAGCGCCATCGTGATGGCCTACCTGATTCTCGATGAACCGGTGACGGCGTTCTTGCTGACCGGAGCGGCCCTGGTCGGCACCGGGGTCTATCTCACCTGCCGCCCGACGGGCTGAAGCCGCCGTCCATGGGCCCCATCGGCGCCGTTTCACCTTGACACGCTGCAAGCCAGCCGATACCTTCTTTTCAATATGATGATCAGCCTGGCCTTCGGCGGGATGGGGATGATTCCGGAGGGCCGGTTGCCCAATGAAATGGTCTGCACCATGAAAATCGGACGCAACGACCCGTGCCCCTGCGGCAGCGGGTTGAAATACAAAAATTGTTGCCTGGGCAAAAGGAAGCCCGTCACCGGATCGGGTTTGAAGGAAGACTACTTCCGGCGGCACGGCATCCGGCTGAAAAATGCCGAAGATGTGGAGAAGATCCGCCGGTCCGGGCGCCTGACCGTGGACATTCTCGAAATGGTGGCCCGAGCGCTGCACCCGGGAATGACCACCGACGAGATCAACACCCTAGTCCATGAACACACCATCGCCAACGGCGCCATTCCCGCGCCATTGAACTACCGCGGTTTTCCCAAGAGCGTCTGCGTATCGGTCAACGACGAGATCTGCCACGGCATCCCCGGGGACCGGGTGCTGGAATCGGGCGATATCGTCAATGTGGATGTCACCTCGATTCTCGACGGCTACTACGCCGATGCCAACCGGACCTTCTTTGTCGGCGAACCGGGTGCCGATGCCCGCAAGATCGTGGCGGTGGCGGGGGAATGCCTGCGCCGGGGCATCGAAATGGTCAAGCCGGGGAACACCACGGGAGACATCGGCTGGGCGATTCAAAGCTACGCCGAGTCCCAGAGGTGCAGCGTGGTGCGGGAATTCGTCGGCCACGGGGTCGGCTTCGAATTTCACGAGCCTCCCCAGATCCTGCACTACGGCCGTCGCGGCACCGGCATTGCCCTGGTTCCGGGGATGGTCTTCACCATCGAGCCGATGATCAACCTCGGCCGGCGGGGGCTTTACATTCTGGACAACCACTGGACTGCCGTCACCGAGGACGGCAGCCTTTCGGCCCAGTTCGAGCAGACCTGCCTGGTGACGCCGGAGGGCATCGAGGTGCTGACGCCGTATCCCTTATGAACGCAAAGATCGCCACCAGCCCGGACGCATCGGCCGACCCGCCCCCTTCCGACCCTGAAGGATTGTATCTGCGGCCCACCGATATCATCGACAGCGATCATTCCGACGTGCGGGCCTTTGCCCGTCGGGCCGTTCCCCTTTGCCGTACCGATGCGGCCGAGCGGGCGGTGAGCCTGTTTTACGCCGTGCGCGACCAGATCCGCTATGATCCCTACTTGCCGTTCTTCCGCCCCGAACACTACCGGGCCAGCACCACTCTGGCCGTCGGCCGGGGATTTTGCGTGGGCAAGGCCGTGCTGCTCTGCGCTTTGGGGCGGGCGGTGAACATCCCCAGCCGCCTGGGGTTTGCCGACCTGCGCAATCACCTGGCGCCCCGCCAGCTGCTGGATACATTGGGATCGGATCTTTTCGTCTACCACGGGTACACCGAGTTTTGGCTCCATGGCCGGTGGGTCAAGGCCACCCCGGCCTTCAACGCCGAGCTGTTCTTGCGCCAGGGAGCGGCCCCCCTGGATTTCGACGGCTTCCACGACGCCGTGCTGCCCGCGCGGACGGAGGATGGCAGCCCGTTCATCGAGTACCTGCAGGACCACGGTTCCCGGGCGGACGTTCCCGTCGCGGAGATCGTGGCCGCATGGCGGCGCACATACGGAAACGATCGGGTGGAGCGATGGATCGCCGGATTTGATGCCGGCGGCGGCATGCGCGGGACGTGACTACGGACAACGCCTGAAAGTTGGCAATGTCAGAAAGGGATAGGGACCCGGCATGGAATTGAAGGACTACTTCGCCAACGTGATCGGCTTCGGGGTGCTCGCCACCGCCGACGCCGAGGGGCAGGTCAACCTTGCGGTGTACGCCCGGCCTCATGTGCTGGAGGACGGAACCCTGGCCATGATCATGCGCGACCGGCTGAGCCACCACAACCTGCAGTCCAACCCCCACGCCGCCTATCTCTTCCGGGAAGAGGGGGCCGGGTATCGCGGCAAAAGGCTGCACCTGACCAAGATCGGCGAGGAAAAGGACACAGAGCGGATCCACCAGCTCAAGCGCCGTCATCCCTTCCTGGTGAAAGACGCGGAGCGCGGGCCCCTCTTTTTGGTGATCTTCCAGGTAGACCGGGTTCTGCCCCTCATCGGCCCCGGCAACTGAGGCGCAGGGTGGCCATGCAAAGGGAATCCCCCATGACGGCGGACATGCACCGGCACACCAGCGCTGGCGCCATACTCTGGCCCGGGGCCGGCGGATTGGAAATCTCGTCGACTTCCACAGCCGGCACAAGCTGCTGTTCCTGGCGCACAGCCCGGATCTCTACCGCCAGGCGGGAAAGTTGCTGGCCGGCGGCAAGGGGATGTCGGCCGATGCGCTCTTCGACGATTACGAGGTACTGCTGCTGGAGACCCTGCGGCGCAAGACGACGATCAAGAAACGGATCAATGTCTTGCAGCACATGCTTGGCTACTTCAAACAGGACCTGGATGCCGACGAGAAGCGAGAGGTCCTCGAACTGGTGCCCCTGATCGTGCCGTTGCTGCTGGCAACGGCGGCTATGGGGCCTGGTCTACCGGTACGCGCTGTACCCTTTTCACGAAATGATCTTCTACGGGATGCTCAAGGCCATCGCCCGGCGTATCGGCGCCCCGGTGGTCGACGGGCCCCGGCGCTTCACGCCGCGCCTGCCGCCGGCCTGCGAGTTGAGGTAGCGGGCGTCAACCTTCCGTCTGGCGGATCAATTCCAGAACCACGTCCCGCAGCGGCGGCACCAGCTCGCGCCACTTGGGTTCGATGGCCTTGCCGTCGTGCCAGCTGAAATCCACTGCCACCACGCTCTCGGCGATCTGGCGGTCACCAGCGATGCCATAGGCACCGCCGGGAGTGTACTCGATCCAGAGCATTCGCTGGGGATCGATCTTGAAATCGGCCGCCACGCAGGTGGCCACATGACTGGTGCAACTGCGCACCGACATGTCGTTGATCCGCTCCTTGGGCAGGTCCGTGACCACCGCAATGATCGGCTTCAGGTGGGCCAGGCCTTTTTCATCCCCGCGGCGCAGGTCGAAAATACGCAGCCGGCAGCGCCCGCTGCCCAGGCGCATGCGCCCTCCCCAGCCTTGCCAGTGATAGACATCGTCGTAAATCAGCGTTTCGGTTGCCATCGGCTCACGATTACGTTTCAAGTTGCGAGCATTGCCGCCGGCCACTCTCGCGGCCGTTCGGGTCAAGGAGGTGACTGCGGCTTCACAAATTTCCGGATTGCCTCCCGCCCCCGCCATCATACGGAGGCGCTATTCTCCGATGTCATCCCGAGGATGTTTTTCCGCTTGTCATCCCGAGGAGCAACGCGACGAGGGATCTCCTGGTGGCGGCAAGATTCATCGTATCCATTAAAATAGGACAAAAAAGGTGCTTCCTGCCGTCGCCCGCTAGGCGGCGCGCAGGTAGCCCACGGCGTTTTCAAAGATGCGCACCCCGGGGGTCGATTCGGCCGGCAGGGTTTTCCCGGCCCGTCGCAGCGGCTCCCTGAGACGGGTCCAATCCGGATGGTTGGTCCAGTGGTGAAATGCCTCCGGATGGGGCATCAGACCGAAGATGCGGCCGCTCGGGTCGCAGATGCCGGCGATATCGTTGAGAGATCCGTTGGGATTGGCCGGAAAGGCGCCCGCCGCCGGCCGGCCGGAGGCATCGGCATAGCGCAGGACCACCTGTCCGCGGGCCTCGATCCGGGAGAGGGTGTCCCTGTCGGCGACGAACTTGCCTTCCCCGTGACGGATGGGCAGCTCCAGGCGCTCCAGCCCACGGGTAAACACGCAGGGCGTCTCCGCGGCAACTGCCAGGTGGACCCAATCGTCGCGGAAGTTGCCGCAGTCGTTGTGGGTCAGGGCGACGCAGCGCCGGGAGTAGTCGCCGTTCAGGCCGGGGAGCAGACCCAGGTTCACCAGGACCTGGAACCCGTTGCAGATGCCCATCACCAGGCTGCCGCGAGCCACGAACGCCAGCAACTGGTCGCCGATCTTGGTTTTCATGCGGACCGCCTGCACCACCCCGGCCCCGTGGTCGTCACCCCAACTGAATCCGCCGCCGAAGACCGTGATCTGAAAGCGCGCCAAGGAGACCTCGCCGTCGATCAGGGCGTTGATGTGGACCCGGTGGGGGCGGGCGCCGGCCAGGGACAGGGCGTGGGCGGTTTCGTAGTCGCAGTTCAGGCCGTAGCCGGTGAGCACCAGGGCGTCGATGGGAATCGTGGACATGCGGTCTTCAACAGCCTCCATAACAGCCGAGTGATGAGGTCCGATCCACGCGGCACCGAACCTTTCCCAAGAGATGGCCGGGTCGATGCGCGGGTTCGCCGCGGCCCGTATCCCTCAAATCAGATCCCCGAAGGGCTTTTTCCATGCCTCGACCAGCCGTTCCACCGGCAGGCGGACCACCTCCCGCCCGATGGCGCGGATTTTTAAGACCGGATCGGCGGTCACCGTACCGACGGCCGCCACCGGCAGGCCGGCGCACAGTTTCTCGAAGGCGCTGCGCCGGGCAGGGTCCACACTGACAATTAGGCGGCCAGCCGATTCGGAAAACAGCAGATGATCGGGCCGCAGCGGACCCTCGGCGGGCACCCGGTCCAGATCCACCGTCATCCCGAGCCGGCCGCCGATGGCCGTCAGGGGAAGATGGATGCCCAGCCCGCCCCGATAGACGCAGTGGGCCGAGGCGACCAGCCCTTCGGCGATGGCCCGGGCCAGCGCCTGGTAGAGCGGCAGAAACGCTTCGGCGCGGGCTTCGGGAACCCGGCAGCCGATTTCACCGAACAGCTCGTAGTACTCCGAAGCTCCCAGTTCGGCCCGGGTGAGCCCCAGGACGTAGACGATGTCCCCGTCGGTCTTCAGGTCCATGGTCACGCAGCGGGTGACGTCGTCGATGACGCTGACGGCGGAAAACTGCAGGGTCTCCAGGGCGCTGACCTTGTGCCGCTCGCCGAAGCGGCCGGGCAGGTGCCCGTCCACATACATGCTGTCCTTGCCCGAGAGCAGGGGAATGCCGTAGGCCAGGCAGTTCTCCCGCAGGGCCTTGCAGGCGCGAACGAGCTGGGCCGCCTTGAAGCGGCCGTCCGGATTGTTCTGCGCATCGTACTGGATGTTGGGCCAGCAGAAGTTGTCCACCCCGCCGATGTGCGCCGGGTCGCCGCCGGCGGCGACGATGCGGCGTACGGCCTCGTCGATGGTGCAGCCGGTCATGTGGTAGGCGTCGATGGCGGAATACTGGGGAATCAGGGCCTGGGTGAACACCAGGCCGCGGCTGCCGGTGAGCACCGGGCGGATCACGGCCGCGTCGGCGGGCACATCGCGCCGGGCGCCGATGAGCGGTTTGACCACGCTGGTGCCCTGGACCTCGTGGTCGTACTGGCGCGCGATCCAGTTCTTGGCGCAGATGTTGGGCCGCGCCAACAGCGCCAGCAACAGGCCGTCATAGTCGGTGGGTTCGCCGAGGACCGGCTCGTGCAAGCCCCGCTGTTCAGGGGGCTGCCATTCGGCATCGAAGGCCCACTGGGGGAATCCGGATTCCAGCAGGGAGAGATCCACGTAGGCGCAGGTCCGTCCCTCGTAGCGGATGTGGAGCTTGCCCGTGTCCGTGTAGCGGCCGATCACCGTGCTCTCCACCGCGTGGCGCCGCGACAGGGTCATGAAGGCCTCGATGTCTTCGGGGGCCACGGCCACGGTCATGCGCTCCTGGCTTTCGGAGACCCAGATTTCCCACTGGTCCAGACCGGCGTACTTCAACGGCACCTTCTCCAGATCGATCAACGCCCCGTTGCTGTAGCGGGCCGATTCGCCCACCGAGGAGGAGAGCCCCCCGCCCCCGTTGTCGGTGACGAAGCGGATCAATCCGGCATCGCGGGCCTCGAGCAGGAAGTCGTGCATCTTCTTCTGGGTGTAGGGGTCGCCGATTTGGACGTGGCCGGCCGGGGTGTGTTCGGAAAAGACCTCGCTGGAGGCCGTTACCCCGTGGATACCGTCTTTTCCCACCCGGCCGCCGCACATGATCACCAAGTCGCCGGCGGTGGTGGTTTTCTCTTCGGCCGGCCCTCCGGCCACCCGGGCCGGCATCAGCCCCAGGGCAGTGACGAAGACGAGGCACTTGCCCAGATAGCCCGGATGAAAGAGCACCTGGCCGAAAGGGGTGGGGATGCCGCTCTTGTTGCCGCCGTCGCGCACCCCCTCGATCACCCCGTCGAGCAGCCGGCGCGGATGCAGCCGAGGCTTGAGGTCTCCGGCGTAGTCCCTCGGGCCCACGCAGTAGCCGTAGGCGCCCATGACGAGTTTGGCCCCCTTGCCCGTGCCCAGCGGGTCGCGGTAGACGCCCACGATGCCGGTGATGGCCCCGCCGTAGGCTTCCATGTTCGAGGGGCTGTTGTGGGTTTCGCCGGTGATCACGTAGTAGTGGTCCGCATCGAGGCGGCCGGCGCCCGCGTTGTCCCAGAGTACCGAGACCACCCAATCCTTCCGGGCCTTCAGAGCCAGGGTGGGCGCCTCGATACAGGTCTTGAAGAGGTTGTCCACCGTTTCGGCCTCACCGGTGGCCAGGTCGCGGTAATGGAAGCGGCCGCGGAAGGTGTTGTGGTTGCAATGGTCGCTGCGGGCCTGGGAGATGTACTCCAGTTCGACGTCGGTGGGATCGTCGAGGCCCACGGCACGGCGCGCCTCCTGGACCGCCGGATCACGAAAGTAGGCCCGGATCACGGGGATGTCGTTGGGATTGAGGGCCAGTGAACGGCTGTCGCTGATCGCCCCCAGCTCCGCGTCGCTATCGATGGGCACGGTGGCGACGGTGGGGGTGTGGTCCAGGATCACCTTGGGGATGATGATGCCGATGCCTCTTTGCGGATCCCAGTCCCCGGGGGCGAAGATACGCCATTGCTGGATGATGTCGTTGGCGAGGAGCTCGCCGGCGATCCGGTCGACGTCGGCGCGGTCCAGGTTCGGGGCCTGGATGCAGTAACGCCTGGAGGTATAGGCGGCCGCATCGGGGGGCAGGCGGACGCCGAGGCTGTCCGCGATGGCTTCGGCGGCGGTGGCCCCGGGGTTGTCGCGGACCCCGGGCCGGAATCCGACCCAAACGACCCAGTCGAAGGGTTCGGGCAGCGGCGCGAAGGAGGAGACCTGGATGACGGGGTTGGTGAAAACCTCGGTACGGATGTGCTCGAGTTGGGCTTCGGTGAGGGGGGCATCGATGGTGAGCACCTGGACGGTGCGTACCCGGTCGATGCGGAGGCCGAAATAGGCGGCCGCCTTGCGTCGCACCCCTTCCCCCTCCGGGTCGAAGAGGTCTTTTTTTAACGTGATTTCAAGTCGATGGGCCATGCGGCGGATCCGAATTCGGGGGTTGGGCGAAAAAAAGAAATCATCATCCCGGTACCGAGGAGGACCAATAACGCGAAAAATTCCATTTCGGTTTATAGCTTATCGAAGGCCGGGCGATCAAGGCGCAGTTGCTCGTGGCAATGGGCATCGGGTGCCCAACGGTTTCACGGGGGCGATATTCCGGCCTCGCCGGGTTCAGTTGGACGCGATGCGCACGATGTCGTTATAGAACACCAGGATCATGAGGAACATGAGCAGAAACATCCCGGCCTGCTGGGCGATCTCCCGCACCCGGACGCTCACCGGCCGCCCGCGCACCGCCTCGATGGCAAAGAAGAGCAGGTGGCCGCCGTCGAGGACCGGAATCGGCAGGATGTTGAGAATCGCCAGGTTGATGCTGATCAGGGCGGTAAAGAACATCAGGTTCACGACGCCTTCGCGGGCCTGCTGCCCCGCCATTTCGGCGATCATGATCGGGCCTCCCAGGGTCTTGGGCGACAGGGTACCGGAGATGATCTTGGCCACGCTGAGCGCGGTCATCTCCGTGATGGCCCAGGTCTGGGAGGCGGCGGTGACGGCGGCTTCCACGGGCCCGATGCGGCGGGTTTCCACTTCGCCGGCGGCGGTGACCCCGATGACATAGCGCGTGACCGTCTCGCCAAAAATATTCTCTGTCTGGCGCGCTTCGGGAGTGATCTGTACCTCGGCCTCGGCGTCTCCGCGCCGGTATTTCACCGTCAAGGGACGCCCCTGGCTGGCGGCGATGCGTTGGGCCATTTCCTGCCAGTTGGGCACGGGGGTTCCGTCGACGGTGCTGATGCGGTCTCCCTGGCGCAAACCGGCGGTGGCAGCGGGGGAATGCGCCGTCACCTCGCCGATGGTGGGCAGCAGAACGCTCATGCCGGCGAAGAGAAACACGAAATAAAAAATGATCAGGGCGAGCAGGATGTTGAAGCCCGGGCCGGCCGCCACGATGGCCATTCGCTGCCCCACGGGCTTGTGGGTAAAGGAGAAGGGCAGATCCGCGGGGTCGAGTTCGGCATCCGGCTCCTCGCCGACCATCTTGACGTAACCGCCCAGGGGGATAGCGGAGATGCGGTAGTCGGTGCGGCCGATCTGCCGGCCCACCACCCGCGGGCCGAAGCCGAGGGAGAACCTCTCCACGCCCACGCCGAAGAACCGGGCCACGAGGAAATGGCCCAGTTCATGGAAAAAAATCAACACCCCCAGGACAACGACCAATGCCACGATGCTCGTGCTCATCAATGCCCCCCGATTCGTTGCGTCGTCCAGCGCCGGGCCCAGCGGTCGGCTTCCAGGATCGCCGCCAGGTCCGGGCCGGCGTTCCCGTGGTGGGCCTCCAGGGCCTCCGCCACGTGGCGCGGAATGTCGGTGAACCCGATGCGGCGGGCCAGGAACGCTTCCACGGCCACCTCGTTGGCCGCATTGAGGACGGCCGGGAATGTACCGCCGGCGCGGCAGGCCTCGAAGGCGAGCCGCAGGCTGGGAAATTTTTGCAAGTCCGGCGCTTCTAAAGTCAAAGGACCCCCGGTCCAGTCCGGCAGGGGCTGGGCCAGCGGCAGGCGTTCGGGATGGGAGAGGGCGTAGGCGATGGCGGTGCGCATGTCCGGAACGCCCATCTGGGCCATCACCGATCCGTCCACAAAGGCCACCATGGAATGGATGATGCTCTGGGGGTGGACCAGCACCTCGATGCGCTCGGGCGGCACGGCGAACAGATGCACCGCCTCGATCACCTCCAGACCTTTGTTCATCAGCGTGGCCGAATCGATGGTGATCTTGGGCCCCATTTTCCAGTTGGGATGAGCCAGCGCCTGTTCCGGGACGACGGCTTCGAGGCGATGGGCGGGCCACTGGCGAAACGGGCCGCCGGAGGCGGTGAGGAGGATGCGCTCCAGATCGGCGCTGCGGTTGCCGTTCAGGCACTGGAATATGGCGCTGTGCTCGCTGTCCACCGGCAACAGGCGCACACCGGCGGCGGCCGCCCGGGACATGACCAGCGCGCCGGCCATCACCAGGGTTTCCTTGTTGGCCAGCGCCACATCCCGCTTGGCATCGATGGCCGCCAGGGTCGGCATCAGCCCGGCGGCCCCCACCACGGCCACCACCACCATGTCGACTTCCACCTGCCCGGCCGCCGCGGCAAAGCCGTCATCTCCGTGGCGGATTTCAACGGCGAGGTCCGCCGGCAGCCGCCGCCGCAGGTCCGCGGCGCCCTCGGCGTCTCTTACCGCCACCAGTTCGGGGCGAAAGGCAATCACCTGTTCGGCCAGGCGCCGGATGTTGCGGCCGGCGGTGAGGGCCGCGACGGTGAAACGCTCCGGAAACCGGGCCACCACGTCCAGGGTGGAAGTGCCGATGGAACCGGTGGACCCGAGAATGGCAAGGCGTTTCGGCATGGCTCAGAAGATGAAGGCGTTGAACAGATAGGCCACCGGCGCGGCGAAGATCAGGGCGTCGATGCGGTCGAGCATGCCGCCGTGACCGGGGAGGATGACCCCCGAATCCTTGATGTCGCCGATCCGCTTGAGCATCGATTCGAACAGGTCGCCCAGGGGAGCGGTGATGCCGACGGCCAAGAAGAGGGCCAGGGTGGCGGACCAGGGCAGATGCGAGAGAAACAGGGCCTTGAACACCGTCCCGATCAACACGGTGGCCGCCAGGCCGCCTGCCGCTCCCTCGACCGTCTTCTTGGGGCTGACCGCCGGGCACAGCTTGCGGCGGCCGAGGTAGGAACCGGCGTAAAAGGCGCCGATGTCGCCGCAGAAGGCCATCAGCAGCAGCCAGAAGACCCAGGCGGCGCCGTGCTCACCCTGCCGCATGAGAACGATCAGGGCCAGCGGCAGGGCGAGATAGACGGTGCCGAGGACTTGGCGGGCGAGCCGGTCGACGGAAACGGTCCGACCGGCGGCAAAGGAGACAGTGGCCCAAATGCCCACCAGGATGAGGTTGAAGCCCAGGCCGACGGCCACCAGGCCCGGCGCGCCCCAGTTGGCCGACACCACGATGGCCGGTCCGGTGCCCAGCAGTAGCAGCGAGACCGAATCGATGGGAGTCCCGGGCGTGCGGGATCCGACGATCCGCAGGTACTCGAACAGGCTGACGGCGCAGACCAGGGCGGCAAACAGGGACAACGGGAGGCGACCGGCAACGATGAGGCCGATGACGGCCGGCAGCAGAAGCAGCCCGGTGATCCAGCGTTGGCGGTGCATGGACATCAGACCCGCCCGAAACGGCGTTCGCGGCGCTGGTAGGCGCCGAGGATGGATAGAAACTCTTCCCGGGAAAAGTCGGGCCAGAGGGTGTCGGTGAAGAAGATCTCGGCGTAGGCGATCTGCCAGAGCAGGAAATTGCTGATGCGCATCTCGCCGCTGGTGCGGATCAGCAGGTCCGGGTCGGGAATGCCGGCGGTACTCAGGTGCGCGGCGACGGTGTGCGCGTCGATGCGGTCCGCGTCGAGACGGCCGGCGGCCGCTTCCCGGGCCAGATCCCTGGCCATGGCCACGATTTCGTCCCGGCCGCCGTAGCTCAGCGCCAGGATCAAGGTCATGCCGTCGTTGGCCGCCGTGGCCTCGATGGCCCGCTCCAGGGCCGCCCGCACGCCGGCCGGCAGCCGCTGGCGCTGGCCGATGGTGCGCAGGCGGATGTTGTTCTCCATCAAGCCGGCCGCCTCTCCATCGAGAAAGCGCTCAAGCAACCCCATGAGACCGGTGACCTCGGTGGTGGGTCGCTGCCAGTTTTCCGTGGAAAAGGCGTAGAGAGTCAGGTATGCGATGCCCGTCTCGCGGCTGGCACGCACGATCCGGCGCACCGTTTCGGCGCCCGCTTCGTGGCCGCGGAGGCGGTTGAGCAGCCTGCGGCGGGCCCAGCGGCCGTTGCCGTCCATGATCACGGCAACATGCAGCGGCATTCGGTGGGGGTCCAGCTCCGGGGCCGGAGCGCTGCCGGGAGGACTAAAACTCAAGGATTTCCTTCTCTTTGACCTTGACGGTGTCGTCGATGCGGCGGATGAAGGCGTCGGTGATCTTCTGGATCTCCTCCTGGGCCTTGAAGGCTTCGTCCTCGCTGATATCGCCGTCCTTCTTGAAGGTCTTGAGCATCTCGTTGGCGTCCCGCCGGATGTTGCGCACCGCCACCTTGTGCTCCTCGCCGATCTTGTAGACGACCTTGACCAACTGCTTGCGCCGCTCCTCGGTCAGCGGCGGGATGGCGATGCGCACCACCTTGCCGTCCGAAGAAGGCGTCAGACCCAGATCGCTCTTGAGGATGGCCTTTTCGATTTCCTTGATCGCCGAAGTGTCCCAGGGCTGGATGACGATGAGCCGGCTCTCGGGAATCGAGAGGGAGGCCATCTGGTTCAAGGGGGTGGGGGTGCCGTAGTAATCGACCCGGATGCCATCCAGAAGGCTCAAGGAAGCACGGCCCGTGCGCACGCGGTTCAATTCGTGCTTCAAGGCCGCCAGGGTCTTGTCCATCCGTTCTTGCGTGTCTTGCTGCAGTTCGTCGATCATGGCCTGTCAGGCTCCCGGTTCGGGGACAACTCCCGCAGCGGGCGAGGAGCCCTTTTCCACCAAGGTACCCACCGCTTCGCCGCAAACGACCCTGAGGATGTTGCCCGGGGTTTTCAGGTTGAAGATGGCCAGAGGCAATCCATTGTCCATGGCCAGGGAGATGGCTGTCATGTCCATCACCCGGAGCTGTTTTTCGATCACGTCCATGTACCGGATGCGGCGAAACAGGGTGGCCCGGGGGTATACCACCGGATCGCGGTCGTAGAGCCCGTCGACCTTGGTGGCCTTGAGCAGGATCTGCGCGTGGATCTCCTGGGCCCGCAGAACCGCGGCGGTGTCGGTGGTGAAGTAGGGATTTCCCGTACCGGCGGCGAAGATCACCACCCTCCCTTTTTCCAGATGTCTCACTGCCCGGCGCAGGATGTACGGTTCGGCCACCTCATGCATGTTGATGGCCGTTTGCACCCGGGTCGTCACCCCGCTGTGCTGCAGGGCGTCCTGGAGCGCCAGGCTGTTGATCACCGTGGCCAGCATTCCCATGTGGTCGGCAGAGGCGCGATCCATGTTGTACGAACTGGCCGCGATGCCCCGGAAGATGTTGCCGCCGCCCACCACGATGGCCACCTGAACGCCAAGGCGATGGATGGACAATACTTCCTCGGCCACGTACTTGAGCATCCGCGGGCAGATGCCGAAGCCCTGGTCGCCCATGAGCGCTTCGCCGCTGAGCTTGATGAGAATGCGCTGGTAGCACGGTGAGGTCACGGGATCATTCTCCGATCTGGTAACGGACGAATCGCTTGATCGTGATGTTTTCGCCGATTTTCGCGATGAGCTGGTTGAGGTAGTCGGCCACCGTGATTTCCGGGTTTTTCACGTAGGCCTGTTCCATGAGGCAGTTGTCCTTGAAGAACTTGCTCAGCTTGCCCTCGGCGATCTTGTCCACCATTTTTTCCGGCTTGCCCATCTCCAGTGCCTGGGCGCGGTAGATTTCCTTCTCCCGCGCCACCACTTCCTGCGGTACGTCCTCGGCACGGATGCCCACGGGGTTGGTGGCGGCGATGTGCATGGCGATGTTCTTGGCGAACTCCTGGAAATCTTCGTTGCGCGCGACGAAGTCGGTTTCGCAGTTGATTTCCACCATGACACCGAGCTTGCCGCCCGTGTGGATGTAGCTTTGCACCCGCCCCTCGCTCAAGGCCCGGCCGGCCCGCTTGGCGGCCGTGGCCAGTCCTTTTTTGCGCAGGTGGTCCACCGCCTTGTCCATGTCACCGTCGCAGGCGTTCAGGGCCTCCTTGCAATCCATCATCCCCGCGCCGGTTTTGGCGCGCAGTTCCTTTACCATTGCGGCACTGATTGCTGTCATCGTGTTGGTCTCCTCAAACGACCGGTGTCCACGGGGTACCGGGACCCGTTCGGGGTATTTGCGTACAAGGGCGCCGGCGGCCACAGACCAGCGGCGCCCTGTTTCTGTCGGAGTGGAATCAGTCTTCCGGGGTGGCTTCTTTGCGGGCTTCGGCACCGCTGGCCCGCTTGATGATTTCCACCACCGGACCTTCGCTGCCGTCGGAGATCACCTTGCGCTCCCCCGGTTTCAGATCGGCGCTCACCGAGGCCAGTTCCTCCGTCGGCGCTACATCCACGGCCTTGTCGCTGGCGGCGCGTTTGCGCTCCTCCATCATCTCCCGGCCCTCGAGGCAGGCGGTGGACATGCGCGAAGTGATCAGGCGGATGGCACGGATCGCGTCGTCGTTGCCCGGGATGGCATAGTCGATCTCATCCGGATCGCAGTTGGTATCGATAACCGCCACGATGGGGATGCCCAGCCGGCGTCCCTCGCGCACCGCGATGGCTTCGTTCTTGGTGTCGATGACGAACAGTGCCTGGGGCAGACGGGTCATGTTCTGGATCCCGCCCAGCGTGCTGTCGAGCTTGACGCGTTCCTTGGCCAGCTTGAGGCGTTCCTTTTTGGGGAACAGGTCGATGGTGCCGTCGTTTTGAATCGTGTTGAGGTAATTGAGCCGATCGATGCTCTTTTTGACGGTCTGGAAATTGGTGAGCATGCCGCCCAGCCAGCGGTTGTGGACGTAGTACATCTCGCAGCGGTTGGCTTCTTCGTAGATCGCCTCGCGGGCCTGCTTCTTGGTGCCCACGAACAGGACGGTGCCCCCGGTGCTCACCGTGTCCCGAAGAAAATCGTAGGCCGTCTTGAACATGCGCACCGTTTTCTGCAGGTCGATGATGTAGATTCCGTTGCGCGCCCCGAAGATGTAAGGTTTCATCTTGGGGTTCCACCGCTTGGTCTGATGACCGAAATGAACCCCGGCTTCCAGCAGCTCCTTCATTGTGACGTACGCCATAATGATTCTTTCCTCCTGTCGGTTTTACGGTCCACCGTGCGCTTCACCCCGGTCTCCGACCCGGCCGACGCCAAACGGCGGCGGGCACCGGGAGATCGGTCCGCGCACGTGAGTGATGAATAAATCGTAATTTCATACCAATTTCCCCCATCCCCTGCAAGCCTATTCTGAAACTCGAACCACGGCTTCTCCTTGGGGAATCCCCTCTTTTCGCAGGATCGCCACCCGGTCGCGGCCGGCGTAGTCCGTCCGGAAGTCGATGTGCCGGTAGGCGGCCGTTTTCCGGGCGAGATCCGCCACCGATCGGCGCTGATCCGCGCCGATTTCCAGGATCAGGACCCCACCGGCGGCCAGATGGGCCGGGGCCTCGGTGACGAGGCGCCGGAGGCACGACAGCCCGTCTGGGCCGCCGTCCAGGGCTTGCCGCGGCTCGAAAGCCGCCACTTCCGGCGCCAGGTCCGCCAGGACGGAAGTGGGGATGTAGGGCGGATTGCTCACGATCACGTCCCAGGCGCCGCAGGGCCGGAAGGGGGCGAACCAGTCGCCGACGAGGAAATCCACTCGGGGGTCCAGGGCCAGGCGCCGGGCGTTGGCCCGGGCCGTGAGGAGGGCCGCCATGCTCCGGTCCGTGGCCACGAACCGATGGCGGGGACGCTCTTTGGCCAGGGCGAGGATCGCGGCGCCCGATCCGGTGCCGAGTTCAAGAATGCGCCCGGGGGAAGGGGCGCTCTCCGGGAGCGCGGCCAGCGCGGCCTCCACCAGGCACTCGGTTTCCGGACGCGGAATCAGAACGGAGGGGTTGACGGCCAGAGGCATGGACCAGAATTCGCGCGAGCCGGTGATGTAAGCCACCGGCTCGCGGTGCAACCGCCGCCGCACCAGGTCGCGGAACCGGTCGCGTTCGGCGCTCTCCACGGGCTGGTCGTAGCGCAGATACAGGTCGATGCGGCGGTAGCCAAAGGCGTGGGCCAGAAGGATCTCCGCCGCGGCCCGGGGGCTGTCGATGCCCTGTTCTCTGAAGTGTTCCGTGGCCCGGCGCAGCAGGGTGAGAATGGTCCAGGGGACCGACGATTCAGACATCGGCGGTTTCCAGGCGCTGGCCGCTCTGGAGCGCCTCGGCCTGGTGGAAGGCGATCAGCGGCTCGATGACCTCGTCGAGGCCGCCCTCCAGGATGGCGTCGAGTTTGTAGAGGGTCAGGCCGATGCGGTGATCGGTCACCCGTCCCTGGGGGAAATTGTAGGTCCGGATCCGGCCGCTCCGGTCGCCGGTGCCCACCTGGAGCTTGCGGGATTCGCTGCGCTGGGCGGCCTGCTCCCGGGTCATCTGGTCGAGGAGCCGCGCCCGGAGCACCTTGAGCGCCTTGGCCTTGTTTTTGTGCTGGGATTTTTCATCCTGGCAGGTGACCACCAAACCGGTGGGCAGATGGGTGATGCGCACGGCCGAATCGGTGGTGTTGACGCTCTGCCCGCCCGGACCGGTGCTGCGGTAGACATCCACCTTCAAGTCCTTGGGATCGATCTGGACCTCGATGTCCTCGGCTTCAGGCAGAACGGCCACTGTCACCGCGGAGGTGTGGATCCGGCCCTGGGTCTCGGTGGCCGGCACGCGCTGCACCCGGTGGGTGCCGCTCTCGAACTTCAAGCGGCTGTAAGCCCCCTGCCCGGTGATCATGGCGATGATTTCCTTGAATCCACCGCTGCCGGTGGGGTGGTGGGTCATCACCTCCACATTCCAGTGCTTGCCCTCGGCATAGCGGGTGTAGGTGCGGAAAAGGTCGGCGGCGAACAGCGCCGCCTCCTCGCCGCCGGTACCGGCGCGTACCTCGAGGATCACGTTCTTTTCGTCGGCGGGGTCCTTGGGGATCAGCATCCTCTGCAAGTCGAGGGCCAGCGCCTCGATTTCGGCCTCCAGACGCTGGATTTCGTCGCGGGCCATGGACCGGATGCCCTGGTCCGGGTCGTTGAGCAGCGCCCGGGTCTCCGACAGCTCCATGCCCAGCGTGCGGTACCGGCGATAGGCGTCCACCACCGGGAGCAGTTCGGCATGCTCCCGGGTGTATTTCTGGTACCGGGAACGATCGGCGATGACCTCCGGATCGCTCAGCATCCGCTCCAGCACGTCGTAGCGGTCGGCAATCCCTTGCAGTTTATCGATCATGGGGGTTCTCGATCATAACAAGACCGCCGCGCAAGGGCGCGGCGGTCAGGGCGGCTGCGGACGGAACTGCGCAGGCGTTCAACTCTTGGCCGAATTGGCCTCCGCCTGCTGCTTGTTGTAGTTCTCGTACTTCTTCAAGAAGCGTTCGATGCGCCCGGCGGTGTCGATCAGCTTCTGCTTGCCGGTGAAAAACGGATGGCACTTGGAGCAGATTTCCACCCGGATATCCTCCCGGGTGGAACCGACCTCCAGCACGTTGCCGCAGGCACAGGTGATCTTGGTTCGATGGTAAGCGGGATGAATGTCGGCTTTCATGAGACCAAACCCCTTTCTTGATTCAAAATTCTTCCGGCCGTGCCGGTGGATGCAAGCGATCAGGCGTTCATGGATTCCAGAAATTCTTTATTATTACGAGTTCCCTGCATTTTATCAAGGAAAAATTCCATGCTGTCCACCGGGTTTAGCGAGGCGAGCAGCTTTCGCAGAATCCAGACCCGGTTGAGCACGTCGGGCGCCAGCAGCAGCTCTTCCTTGCGGGTGCCGGATTTCTTGATGTCGATGGCCGGGAAGACGCGCTTGTCCGCCAGGCGGCGGTCAAGCTGGATTTCAGCGTTGCCGGTGCCCTTGAACTCTTCGAAGATCACTTCGTCCATGCGGCTGCCGGTGTCGATGAGGGCCGTGGCGATGATGGTGAGACTGCCGCCTTCTTCGATGTTGCGGGCCGCGCCGAAAAAGCGCTTGGGGCGCTGCAGGGCGTTGGAATCCACCCCGCCGGAGAGGATCTTTCCGCTGGGGGGCATCACCGAGTTGTAGGCCCGGGCCAGACGGGTGATCGAATCGAGCAGGATCACCACGTCCTTTTTGTGCTCCACGAGGCGTTTGGCCTTCTCGATGACCATTTCGGCCACCTGGACGTGGCGCTCGGCCGGCTCGTCGAAGGTGGAGCTGATCACCTCGGCCTTGACGTTGCGCTCCATGTCGGTGACTTCCTCGGGGCGCTCGTCGATGAGGAGCACGAAGGGGACCACGTCCTTGTGGCTGGCGATGACGGCGTTGGCGATGGCCTGCATGAGCATGGTCTTGCCCGAGCGCGGCGGCGAGACGATCAACGCCCGCTGGCCGAAACCGATAGGAATCATCAGGTCCATGATCCGGGTGGAATAATTGTCCGCCTGGGTTTCGAGGTTGACCTTGCGGTTGGGATAGAGGGGGGTGAGGTTGTCGAAGAGAATCTTTTCGCGCGCCACCTCCGGGTCTTCGAAGTTGACCGCTTCGACCTTGAGCAGGGCGAAGTAGCGCTCGCTTTCCTTCGGCTGGCGGATTTGCCCGGAGACCGTGTCCCCGGTGCGCAGGTTGAAGCGGCGGATCTGGGACGGCGAGACATAGATGTCGTCCGGTCCGGGGAGATAGTTGTAACTCGGGGAGCGCAGAAAGCCGAACCCATCGGGAAGAATCTCGAGCGTGCCTTCTCCGTAGATCAAACCGTTTTTTTCGATCTGGGCCTGCAACAGGGCAAAAATGAGTTCCTGTTTGCGCATGCCGGCGGGGCCTTCGATGTTGTACTGCCGGGCCAGCTGGGTCAGCTCGTTGATCTTCATGGTTTTGAGTTCACTGATGTTCATGCAACCTTCCCGCTCCTTTCAGGTGGATTCAACAGGTCGAGAGCAAGCTGCGCCCTCATGGATGGGTCGGAACGACCATCCATCTTCATTGATGTTTTATGATTCCTTGGCAGATATCGGCATCCGTCGTGCGAAAATGCGTTTTCCACGCCCGTACGCCAGAAAATAACGAGAGACATCCGTTGGATCGACAGGTGCGTACCAGTGGAAATAAAGGGGGTTGGCTTGTTTAGTCGTGTTTATGAGAAAAAGGTTAGCCACTCCTTGGCGGGGCGCTCGTTTCCGAGAAACCAGAATTTTTCGGACTATAGCATCTCCCTGTCACTTGTCAAGAACCCCCGGTGCGCTTTTCGACCCGTGGGTGGTGCGGGAAGACCGCCGCCGGGATCGTTCCCGGGGCCGGCTCGGCCGGGATCGACGGGAAGATGCGAGGGGGCGGGGAAAAGGGGTCGCCGCCGCAACCCGGTCGGTGTCCCGGTGATGGGAACCTGCATTGCGGCATGGCGGCGGGCGCCGGCGAAGAGATCGGTTCTCCACCGGCGCCGGTTGGTCATTATTTCAAGGCATCCAAGGCATTGAAGATCTGGTCGCGGATCTGGTCCACCTTGCCGACGCCTGCGATACGCACGTGGCGCGGCGCACCGGCCTGTCCGCTGGAAGCCCAGTTCTTGTAATAGGCCACCAACGGTTCGGTCTGGTCATGATAGACCTTGAGGCGATTACGAACGGTTTCTTCCTTGTCGTCTTCTCGCTGGATCAGGGGCTCGCCGGTGACGTCGTCCTTGCCCTCGACCTTGGGGGGATTGAAGACCACGTGGTAGGTGCGGCCGCTGGCCAGATGGACCCGGCGTCCGCTCATGCGGCGGATGATTTCTTCGTCCGGGACATCGATTTCCACCACCGCATCGATGGGCACCCCGGCGGCCTTCATGGCATCGGCCTGGGGGATGGTGCGCGGAAAACCGTCGAAGAGAAACCCCTTTTGGCAGTCCGCTTCCTTGATCCGCTCCTTGACGAGGCCGATGATGACCCCGTCGGGGACAAGTCCGCCGGCGTCCATGAACTTCTTGGCTTCCTTGCCGAGGTCGGTCCCCGCCTTGACGGCCGCCCGCAGCATGTCCCCGGTGGAAATCTGGGGAATGGCGTAGCGCTCTTTGATGTAGTTGGCCTGGGTGCCTTTGCCCGCACCGGGTCCTCCCAGAAGAATCAATCGCATGGGTCTTCTCCTTTATTCTGTAATGTCCGTGACGGGATGGGTGGCGTGTTCCTACGGGGCATTCGACCGTTGGATATGGCCGAAATGGTTCGCGTTGTCAAGGGGTTCCTCGATACGGCAAGCCTTGGCGGGTGGCGCCGGCGCACCGGCTGTGCTAAGGTGCCTCCTTGAGGCGGCAATAGCGGGAGAATGGCGCGGACGCTGGTTTTCGGATCGCCCTGCCCATCAAACGGGAGAAACGCGGTGCCTTTACGATGCCGGTGGCAGCAGTGGGGGGTGCTTCTGGTCGCGTGGTTGCTGGCGGCCGGAGTGGCAACCGCCGAAACGGTGCAATGGCGCTCCCTTGCGCCGGGGCTGGAGCTGGGGCGATATGTCCGGCCGGCCGGTGCCGGCGCCGGCGAGATGCACCTCGTGGTGGTGCGCGTCGATCCGGCGCGCTGGGACCTTCGGCTGGGGCTGGCCTCGGAAATCGACGGAGCGGACGGCCTGAGCGCCCGGGAATGGGCCCGACGGCTCGGCTTTGCCGCGGCGATCAACGCAGGGATGTTCGCCACCGATGCGCTGACCCACATCGGCTACTTGCAACACCGCGGGCATGTCAACAACCCTCGCCTGAGCCGCTACCAGTCCGTGGCGGCGTTTTGCCCGAAAAAGTCCGGTACGGTTCCGTTCCGGATCTTCGATGTGGATGCCCCCGGTTTTTCCCTGGAGCAGGTCAAGGCGCGCTACAACTGCGTGGTGCAAAATCTTCGCCTGATCAAACGCCCGGGGCAAAACCGCTGGGATCCCCAACCCAAGACCTGGGTCGAGGCGGCCCTCGGGGAGGATCGCCAAGGCCGCGCCCTGATGATTTTCAGTCGTACCCCCCAGTCGATGCATGATCTCAACGAGGCGCTGCTCGCGCTGCCCCTGGAAATCGTCTGCGCTCAGCATCTCGAGGGCGGCCCGGAAGCCCAGCTTTTCGTTTCGGTGGGCGATTTCAGCCTGGAGATCGTCGGCGGCTACGAAAACGGCGCCGGCACGGGCGCACTTCTCGGCGCCGCCTGGCCTCTGCCCAACGTGATCGGCATCGTCGCCCGCCCCTGAAGCCTTCCACCTACCCGTGAAGCGCCGCGCCCACCGCTTTCAGGGCCGCTTCACCCATGATTTCCGCCAGGGTGGGGTGGGCGTGGATCGTGGCGGCCAGCTCCGCGACGCCGACCCCCCGGGCAACGGCCAGAGTGGCCTCGGCCACCAGCTCGGTGGCATGGGGGCCGATGAGGTGCACTCCCAGAATCTTTCCGGTTCCGGTTTCGAAGACGATCTTGGCCTGGCCGGCGATGTCGCCGATCACATGGGCCTTGCCCAGGGAGCGAAACAGCACCGTGCTAGTGGTGGCATCGAGCCCCTCCGCCATCGCCTCGGCCTCGCTCAGGCCCACTGCGGCCACCTCGGGCGAAGTGAAAATCGCCGCCGGCGCCGCCCGATAGTCCATGGGCCGGCGCGGGTTCTCCTCGGAAAGGGCGTTTTTCACCGCCACGGCGGCCTCGGCGCTGGCCACGTGGGCCAGCATGACGTGCCGGGGACCGAGCAGGTCGCCGATGGCCAGAATCCCGGGCGCCGTGGTGCGAAGGTACGGATCCACCTTGACCCACCCGCCGGCGTCGGTGGCGACCCCCACCGTATCCAGACCGAGATGGTCGCTGTTGGGCCGGCGGCCGATGCTCACCAGCACGCGGTCGACCACGATCCGCGAGGTGCGCCCTTCACCGTCGGCCAGGTCCACCGCCACTTCCCCCTCGCCCGGATGGGCTGCCGCCACTTTGGCGGAGAGGAGGCAGGCGATGCCGCGTTTCTTCATTTCTCGCAGCAGCAGCCTGGACACTTCCGGATCCAGGGAGGGAAGGGGAAGCAGGCGGTCCAGGGCCTCCACCAGGGTCACGCGGCTGCCCAGGGCGCCATAGATCGACGCCAGTTCGCATCCGATCACGCCGCCGCCGATGATCAACAGGCGTTGGGGCAGGGTGTCGGGAAACAGTGCCTCGTTGCTCGAAACGATCCGCTCCCCGTCGAAGGGGAGACCGGTGAGGGGGGCCGGCTGGCTCCCGGTGGCCAGGATCAGTCGGTCCCAGTCGATTCGCTCCCGGTTTCCATCGCCGGTGTCCACCGCCAGGGACCCCTGTCCCTCGATGCGGCCCGTGCCCATCACCAGGCGCACTCCGGCGTTTTTGAGCAGGGATTGGATCCCGCGTGTCTGGGTGTCGATGACCCGCTGCTGGCGGCTGCGGACGGCCGCCAGGTCCAGGACCGGTTCGCCGGATACGCGGATGCCGAAATCCCCTGCTTTTTTCACGGCGTCCAGGTGGTCCGCGGCGGTTTTCAGCATCTTTGACGGGATGCAGCCCCAATGCAGGCAGGTGCCGCCGACGGCGCCAAGCTCCACCAGGGTGACGCGGGCGCCCTGCCGGGCGGCATGAAGGGCGGCGACGTATCCTCCGGGCCCGGCGCCCAGAACCACGATTCGGAGGCTCATTTCGGATTCCTCAATTTTTGGGTCTATTTTGACGATAACCCGCAATCTGATGGGGTTTTTCTTGACATCTTCACAATTTTATGACTTTTGTCAACTTAGTTTATCGAGCCGTTCTCATTCGCCTTCGCCTCGCCATGAAAATCGACGACCAGACCATCACCATCATCCGCCACCTGAGAGACGGCCGCACTTCGTTCAGAAAGATTGCCGTTGCCCTGGACCTGTCCGAAAACACCGTCCGCGCCCGGGTCGACCGGCTGCGCGAAGAGGGGGTGCTGGAGATCAGCGGCCTCGTGGACCCGGAAGCGATTCCGGGCCATTGCATCGTCATGGTGGGCGTCAAGCTGGCCACCATGGATCTGGTCAAGAAAGGCGAAGAGTTCAGCCGGCTCCGGGGGGTGGTGTCCGTGTCCGTTGTCACCGGCCGTTTCGACCTCATCCTGGTGGTGCTGCTGAAGGAGGGCTTCGGGCTGCTGGAATTCTACACGGAGGACGTCGCCCGTCTCGACGGGGTCCAAAGCGTGGAAACCTTCGTCGTCTACAAGGGGTACAACCTCAAGGTGCCCTACATTCTCTAACGGCTGAACGGAAAGGAGGCGGTATGAGCCCGGATCCGCGGACCACCGCGCTTTACCCGCGCCATCGGGAAGCCGGGGCCAACATGGGCGATTTCGCCGGCTACCGCATGCCCCTGTGGTATCCGGCCGGCATGCGCCGCGAGCACCGCGCGGTGGTCCTGGGCGCCGGTTTGTTCGATACCAGCCACATGGCGGTGCTCACCGTGGCCGGCCCCGGCGCTTACACCCTGCTCCAGCGCACCTTCACCAAGGACTTGGACCGGGTCGGCCCTGCGCGCCGCCCGCTGGCGGACGGCCGCGGCGCCTATGGGGCCTTTTGCAACCCGCGAGGCCACCTGATCGACGACGCCATCGTATTCCGACGCGGGTCTGAGGATTTTTTCGTGGTGGTCAACGCCGGGATGGGGCCCACGGTGGCCGGTCACCTGGCCGACCAGGCCGATTCCGGCGCCACGACGGTGGCCGACCTCACCGACCGGGTCGGCAAGCTCGATTTGCAGGGACCGGCGGCGGCCCGGATTCTCGGCCGGCTGCTCAGCGACCCGGAAAAAGCGTTCCAGGATCTGGCCTATTTTTCCTTCAAGGGCCATTTTGACCCGGTTCATCCGGACGCCGGGATGGTGCGCCTGGCAGACGGCACGCCGCTGTTGCTGTCGCGCTCCGGATACACCGGTGAATTCGGTTTCGAGCTGTTCGTGGCCCCGGATCGGGTCACGCGCCTGTGGGACCGGCTTCTGGAGGTCGGGGGGGATTTCGACTTGGTCCCCTGCGGCCTGGCGGCGCGTGATTCCCTGCGGGCCGGGGCCATGCTGCCCCTGAGCCACCAGGACATCGGCGATTGGCCCTTCATTCGCCATCCCTGGCCCTTCGCCCTGCCCTACGCCCCTGACGGGGAGACCTTCACCAAGGATTTCATCGGGTCCGCCGCGCTGCTGGCGGCGGCCGTCGCGCCTCACACCCTGGCCTTCGTGGGCCGGGATCCGCGCAAGGTGGCCGCCGGGCCGGACACGCGGGTGGTGGATGCCGTCGGAAGAGCGATCGGCATCGTGCTGACCTGCGCCACGGATGTGGCCATCGGGCGGGTGGGGGACAAGGTGATGAGCCTGGCGAGTCCCGGACGGCCGGAAAACTTCGATCCCAAGGGGTTGAGCTGCGGATTCGTGCGGGTGGAGAGGGCCCTGCCGGCGGGCACGCCGCTGGTGCTCGACGACGGCCGGCGCCGCATCGATGTCGAGGTGGCCGACGACATCCGGCCGGATCGCACCGCCCGCCGCCCCATGGCGCAGATGTGGGGATGATCATTTTTCAAAGAGAGCTGAAAGGAGACGGCCCATGAAAGAGATCAACGAGCTGAATCTGCCCGAGGACCTGCGTTACGCCGAGGACCATGAATGGCTGCGGCCCTCGGAAGGCGCCGCCCGCATCGGCATCAGCGACTATGCCCAGGACCAGCTCGGGGACATCGTCTATGTCGAGCTGCCGGCGGTGGGGCGCCGCCTGAACAAAGGCGAGGAGTTCGGCACGGTGGAGTCGGTCAAGGCCGTCTCGTCGCTCTACATGCCCGTGGGCGGGGAGGTGGCCGCGGTCAACGGACAACTGGCCGAGGCCCCGGAACTGGTGAACACCGATCCCTACGGCCAGGGGTGGATGATCGAGGTCAAGGTCACCGATCCGGCCGAGATCGAGGTTTTGATGGACCGGCCGGCATATTCGAAGGCCCTGGGCGGATAACCCGCCGGCCAACCCGACAAACCCGACAAACCCACCAAACCCGACAAACCCACCAAACCAACCCAGGGGGGCGCCATGCGATACCTGCCACACACATCCCAAGAGATCGAGGAAATGCTGGCGGTGGCTGGGGTCAACCGCCTCGCCGACCTGTTCGCCACCGTTCCGGAGTCCTGCCGTCGCCATAGTCCCATGGATCTGCCGGCGCCGCTGAGCGAGTGGGCGCTCAATGAGCGCATGGACGCGCTGGCGGCCCGGACGGCCGTGGCGCCGGAGGCCAAGGTGTTCCTGGGGGCCGGCAGCTACGATCATTTCATCCCGGCGGCGGTGGATGCCCTGGCCGGCCGCAGCGAGTTTCTCACCGCCTACACCCCGTATCAGCCCGAGATCAGCCAAGGGACCTTGCAGGCCATTTACGAGTATCAGACCCTGGCCTGCCGCCTGATGGGCACCGAAGTCGCCACCGCTTCGCACTACGATGGCGCCACGGCCCTGGCCGAGGCCCTGCTGATGGCCATCCGCAAGACCGAGCGACGGCGGGTGGCCGTCTCCCGCCTGGTGCATCCCCACTACCGCCAGGTGGCGGCCACCTATCTGCGCCCGGCCGGCTACGAGATCGTGGAACTGCCGTACCGGCCGGATGGCACAACCGATTTGTCGGCTGTCGGGAGAGAGGGCGACCTGGCTGCCGTGGCGCTCCAGTCACCCAATTTCTTCGGGTGCATCGAGGACCTTGCCGCCGGAGCGGCGGCGGCCCGCGGGGCCGGTGCCATGCTGGTGACCGGATTCACCGAGGCTCTGGCCTACGGCCTGCTGAAAAATCCGGCCAGCCAGGGGGCCGACATCGTGGCCGGCGAAGGGCAGAGCCTGGGGCTGCCGCGCAGCTTCGGCGGACCGGGCCTGGGGATGCTCGGCACCCGCCAGGCCCACGTGCGCAGCCTGCCGGGAAGGCTGGTGGGAAAGACGGTGGACCAGGAAGGGCGCCAGGGGTTCGTGCTCACCCTGGCCACCCGGGAGCAGCACATCCGCCGGGAGCGGGCCACGAGCAATATCTGCACCAACAACAGCCATTGCGCCCTGCGGGCCGTCATGTACATGGCGGCTATGGGAAAAACAGGCTTCCGCGAGCTGGCTGCCCTCAACCACGACAAGGCGGCGTATCTCAAGCAGGCCCTGGCCGGCGCCGGACACCGGATCCCCTTCGCGCGCCCCACCTTCAACGAATTCGTGGTGGATTTCGGCGCCGGTTTCGAGGCGATTCACCGCCGGCTGCAAGACGCGGGGATCGTGGCCGGGCTGCCCCTGGCGCCCGACTATCCGGACCTGGAAGGCTGCTATCTGCTCTGCGCCACTGAAACCGCCAAACGCCAGGACCTGGACCTGCTGGTCAAGGAGGTGAGCCAATGAATCCATCCCCGGGCACCACCGGACTGATTTTGAACGAACCGCTGCTGTGGGAACGGGGCCGGCCCGGGCGCCGGGGGGCATCCCTGCCGGCCGCCGATGTTCCGCCGAGTCCGCTGGAAACGGAGCTGTGCGGGGAAGGGCCGGATTTCCCCGACCTGAGCGAGGTGGACCTGGTGCGCCATTTCACCCGCCTGTCCACCTGGAACTACGGCGTGGATACCGGATTTTACCCCCTGGGTTCGTGCACGATGAAATACAACCCCAAGACCCACGAGCGCCAGGCGGCCCTGAAAGGATTCGCCGCCGCTCATCCCCTGCTGCCTGCGCCCCTGTGCCAGGGTGCCTTGCGACTGATCTGGGAGCTTGAAAACGACCTGGCGGCCATCACCGGGATGGATGCCGTGTCGCTCCAGCCGGCGGCCGGGGCTCACGGAGAGCTGGCCGGGATGCTGGTGCTCCATGCCCACCACGCCCACCAGGGGCGCCAGCGCTCCAAGATCGTCATCCCCGACACGGCCCATGGCACCAACCCGGCATCGGCCGCTTTGTGCGGCTACCGGCCGGTGGCGGTGGCCTCTGGCCCCGAAGGGGTGCTGGAACCGGCGGCCGTCGAGGCCCTGATGGACGAGGAGACCGCCGGCATCATGGTGACCAATCCCAACACCCTGGGCCTCTTCGAGACTCATATCCGCGAGATCGCCGCCATCGTGCATGCCAAGGGTGGGCTGGTCTACGCGGACGGGGCCAACCTCAACGCCGTGATGGGCATCGTGGACATGGCCGCCATCGGCGTGGATGTGATCCACCTCAACCTGCACAAGACCTTCTCCACGCCCCACGGGGGAGGGGGGCCGGGTAGCGGGCCCATCTGCGTGCGCCGCCATTTGGAGCCCTTCCTGCCGGTTCCCCGGGTGGTCCAGGACGGGGATCGGTTTCACCTGGAGACGGATCGGCCCCTGAGCATCGGGCGCATGGGCTCCTTTCACGGGCACTTCGGGGTGATGGTCAAGGCCTACAGCTACATCCGTTCCATGGGCGCCGAGGGGCTGCGGCGAGCCAGCGAACTGGCCGTGCTCAACGCCAACTACGTGAAGGAAAACCTCAAGAAGGATTTTCACCTGGCCTATGACCGGCCCTGTATGCACGAGTGCGTCTTTTCCGATGAGCGCCAGGCGCCCTTCAAGGTGACGACCCTGGACATGGCCAAGCGCCTGATGGACTACGGGTTCCACCCGCCCACGATCTATTTTCCCCTCGTGGTCCACGGGGCGATCATGATCGAGCCCACCGAAACCGAGTCCAAGGAGGATCTGGACCTTTTCGTGGCGGCGATGCAGGCCATCGCCGAGGAGGCCCGCACCGATCCTGAAAAGGTGCGCAATGCACCGCACCGGACCAAGGTGCGCCGCCTGGACGAGGTAACGGCGGCCCGCAAGCCATGCCTCATCGGATGACGGCTCCGGGGGCGAGGGATCAAGGCAGGCCGTGCCTTCTCATCGATCTGCCGCCGACCCCCTACACCGAGGCCCTGGACCTGCAACACCGCCTGGTGGCCGCGCGCCGTGACGGCCGCCTGGCGCAAGATGCGGTGCTGTTGCTGGAACACGCGCCGGTGTTCACCCTCGGGCGGCGCGGCGGCCTGGACGATCTGATCGTTCCCCGGGAGCGGCTGGCGCAGGAGGGGATCGAAGTGGTGGCGGTGGAGAGGGGCGGCCTGATCACCTACCACGGCCCCGGGCAACTGGTGGTGTATCCGATTCTCGACTTGAACCGGCTGCGTCTGGGGGTCCGGGATCTGGTGTCGCACCTGGAGGCGGTCATGATCCGCACCGCCGCCGATTTCGGGGTGGAAGCAGGGCGCGACGAGCGCAATCGGGGGGTCTGGAGTGGCGGGAAAAAGCTGGGCAGCATCGGCCTGGCCGTCCGGCACGGGGTCAGCTTCCACGGGCTGGCCCTCAACGTAGACATCGATTTGACCCCTTTTTCCTGGATCCATCCCTGCGGCCTGGCCGGGGTGGCCATGACCTCCCTGGCCGCCGAGGGGGGGGCGGGGGTCTCCATGGATACGGCGCGCCGGCGACTGGCCAGCCACCTGGCATCGGCCCTGGAATGCCGTCTGGTGCCGGTCTCCCTTGACGCCTTGGCCGGTTTTTGAAATCAAGGTCTACAAAAAAAAAGGAAAGCGCCCCGGAACTGCGGGCGCTTTCCTTTTGGAGGGAGGCCGGTATTACTTTTTGGGTTGTGGAATGATCACCGGGTGGACTTCGTGCTTCTTGGCCATGTTGGCCAGCTGCTCCTGGGTCAGCGGGGTGCCGTAGCCTACGTACTGGACCGGGGGTTTGAGGGGATTTTCGACCGGCACCCACTTGCCGTCCACCCAGTCATCGTAGGCGCAGCCGTAATCCACTCCGTCAACCACCGGAATCACCCCCTTGAGGTTGACCGTGTTGCCGGCTTCATGCCACGTGAGCTTCAAGGCGCCCTTCTGGACCCGGGAGACGATCTCGGTGGCGTGGCAGCTTTCGCAGTTGCGTCCCGGCTTCATGATCGAATGGCTCATGTGGGGCGCGAACATGAGAAAGGTCTTGTTTTTGCCGATGAGAAAGTTTTGCATGGTGGCGGAGGTGACCTTGCCCTCGTAGTTCATCAGAAACATCCATCCGGAAACCGGCCGGGCCTTGCGCTCGCCGGTTTTGGCCATGTGGTCGAAATGGCAGTTGGTGCATGAAACCACGTGCCGCACGTGGCAGGCCTTGCAGTCGAGGCGATCCTTGTGAACGGTGTGGGACTCGGTCGGCTTGACTTCTTCGTGGCAGTTCTCGCAGGCCGTTTCCATGGCTCCGGGCTGCTTCATGGAGTGATAGTCCGTGCCGTCCCCGTGCATTTCCCGGTCCGTGTGGCAGTCCGAACACACCATGCCCTGGGCGATATGGACGTCATCCTGCTGGGCCTTGTGGTCGATGGCGATCATCGATTTCTCGCGGGCGTGGCAGTTGAGGCACATGCTCACTTTGGAGGCCGCGTCCTTGGTGTAGGAAAGGCGCTTGCATTCCTTCTGGGTCGTCTCGGTCTTGTGGCAGATATCGCAGCCGCCGTTGTGACAGCCCTTGCACTTGAGATTGTCGTAGGGCACTCCGGTGATCGTTTCCATCCCTCCCCGGGCCGATTCGTACCAGTAGCTCATTCCCCGGGCCGTGTAATGGAGGCTTTTCAAATAAAAACAGTCCGTGATTTCCTGAGCCCCGGCGGTCGCGCCCGCGAAAACCACGGCGAGAACGGCAACCGCTGCAATAAGGAATCGCCTCCTGTTCATGTCTCCCCCTCGTCTTTTTTAATGGAGTTTTGAGCATCGATGCTGTAAAAGCAGGTCATATGCATTATCAGATATCAAAACGTTAGCAACGGATATGCCAAGATTCTCTGCCCTTCGGTGGAAAACACAACCCACTGAAAATCAAACGGATACAGTAATTTCAAAAACAAGACTACCTAGGGCGTAGATCGATGCAGGGAACAATCCGCACCGATTGATCTCAGAGGTCGGAAACGCTTTGCATCTTGATTCCTTCTCAGCGATCATTTTGCCCTGCACGGTGGTTTCGAGCTGTTCATCCGGACACATGATCGCCAGGGGAGGTCACAGGGCATGAGTCCGCATTCCATCCAGGCCGTCAGGCCGAATCAGATCATTCTGGACAGCATCGCCGAGGGCGTGTTCACCGTCGACCTGGACTTCCGGATAACTTCATTCAACCGCGCCGCCGAGCGAATCACCGGCATCGACCGGCAGGCGGCCCTGGGCCAGTCCTGCCGCGGCATTTTCAAGGCGAGCGTCTGCGAAACCGGGTGCCTGTTGCGGCAGGTGCTGGAGAGCGGCGCGGCCATCGTGGACCGCCCGATTCACATCGTCCGGGGAGACGACCGGCGGATTCCCATCAACGTCAACGCCGCTCTGTTGAAGAACGCCGAAGGGGATCTGATCGGAGGGGTGGAGACCTTTCGCGATCTCACCACGGAGGATCGGCTGCGGCGGGCGCTGCAGCGGCGGTCCTCCTTTGACGACATCATCAGCAAGAATGACAGGATGCAGCGGATCTTCGACATCCTGCCCCGCATCGCGGACAGCGGGAGCACCGTTCTGATCCATGGCGCCAGCGGTACGGGCAAGGAACTGGTGGCGCGCGCGATCCATTGCCACAGCCCCAAGCGCAAGGGGCCTTTCATCGCCGTCAACTGCGGCGCCCTCCCCGACACCCTGTGCGAGTCGGAGCTGTTCGGCTACAAGGCCGGGGCTTTTACCGACGCCAAACACGACAAGCCCGGGCGGTTCGCCCGGGCCGAAAACGGCACGATCTTCCTGGACGAGATCGGCGACATCTCGCCGATGGTGCAAAGCCGGCTGCTGAGGGTTCTTGAGGAGCGGGTCTACGAGCCCCTCGGCTCGACCCAGAGCGTGCGCACCAACGCACGAATCCTCACCGCCACCCACCGCGACCTCGCCGGACAGGTCGAAGGCGGCCGTTTTCGGCAGGACCTCTACTTTCGCATCAACGTGATCCGTCTCAATTTGCCCCCCCTTTGCGAACGCCGGGAGGATATACCGCTGTTGGTGGATCACTTCCTCGAATATTTCAACCGGATCCATCCCTGCAAGCCCCACGGTGTCGCCCCCGAGGCCATGGCGGCTCTGATGGCCTACAACTGGCCGGGCAACGTGCGGGAGCTCAAGAACGCCATCGAACAGGCGGTGGTGCTCTGTCCGGGAAATCGGATCGAAGTCCACCACCTGCCCGAGCCGGTTGTCCCGGAGCCGAATCATGTGCTTCCCGCCGCCGGCTTGACGCTCCGGGAAATCGAAAAGCGCGCCATCGAGTTGGCGCTGCAACGCAACGAAAACCGGCCGGTGGCCACCGCCCGGGAGCTGGGTATCGACAAGAACACCCTGCGCCGCAAGATCAAGCGCTTCGGTATCGCCGTCCCCGCCTAATCCGTTCCGCAACCGCCAATGGCCAGGCTCTTGGGAAAGAGACTGGCGATCCGGCCCTGCTCCTCGCCATAGAACCCCATGCCGAGCACCGCCTCTTGGTATCCCACCAGCACGTAGCCGGTGCCGTCGCAGTTCGCCAGCTGATCGGCCGATGGCGTGAACGCCTCGCGCCGCAGGTAGGCGTCCCGCTGGTCGGCGGTGGCGGCGATGCGGTTGCGTGCCGCCAGGGGGCCGAAGGCGGCGGCCGCCCCGGTGGTGAGGATGGGATAGCGAGGCCGCAGGTGGATGCATTTGAGACCGCTGGTCTGTTCGGGGAGGTTTGGCGGGCGGTGGCTCGCGGCGGCGAGAAACCCCACCTGGGCTTTGTTCTCCAGAAAAATCAGTCCGGCCCAGGTATCGGGGGCGATGCCGAAACGGTCGGTCAACAGCTTCAAGGCGCTCTCGCCGCGGCCGCTGATATGTTGGTACCCGCCCGGATGGGCGCGTTCGCCGATGGGAGACGGCTCCGCTTCCTCCTCCGGGGGGCCCGCGATGCGCTCCAGCAGGGCAATGAAGAAGCCGCCGGTGTCGTTGTGGTGGGGCCAGATGCGTCGCGCGGCCGCCAGGTCCGGTAAAAAAGTTGTCCGGTCCCATTCGGTGAGGCCCTCGGTGGTTCTGAGGCCCTCGACAGCAAAAGGCAAGATGCGCAGGCGGCCGTCGAACTGCTTGAGGACGGCATCCACCACCGCCTCGTTTTCCTCCGGTGCGTAGGTGCAGGTGCTGTAAACGATCCGGCCGCCCACCCGGCACCGGCGCACCGCCTGGGACAGGAGCAGGATCTGTTTGCGCTGAAACCGGTGGTAGGGCGGCCGGTCGCGGCCTGACCTGTCCATCGCCCGGCGGCTGGTTCCCTCGCAGGAGCAGGGCGCATCCACCAGGATCCGGTCGAAGGGGCCGGTGCGGGGCGGATAATTGACCCCGTCGTGGCAGGTGATGGTGACGTTGAAGAGCCCGAGGCGGTCGATACTCTGGCGCAGGGGGCCGAGGCGGCCGCAGTCGAGGTCGTTTCCCACCACGGTACCGCGGTTGTCCATGGCCACGGCGCATTGGACGGTCTTGTTGCCCGGGGCCGCGCACAGGTCCAGGACCCGGTGGGCCGTTTCCGGGGCCAGCACCCGGGCCGGGATCATGGCACTGGCCTCCTGGATCTGGAAATGGCCGGCAAGATAGGTCCAATGCCTGCCCAGGCTGCTTTGTTCGGCCGGGACCCGGAAAGCGCCCGGAGCCCAGGGCAGGGGGCGGGGGTCGAAGCCCTCGGAACCCAGCCGCGCGGCCAACCGCTGGGGGCTGGTGCGCAGGGAATTGGTCCAGAAGAAACGGGGCAGGGGGCTGCGGCAGGCTTCTTCGAAGGCGGCCGGATCGTCGACGATATCGTGATAGCGTTGAAACAAAGGAGCTGACGTCAAGGGGGAACCTTCCATCCCGGTGTTTGCCGGTCATTTTTCGTACCCGGCGGTGGAGTGACCGCCGGGGCTGCGATTTTATCGGGAGGGTTCTTTTACCCGTGACCCGGTAGGGTGTCAAGGTGATGGCCCTGATCCGAGTTGCCTTTTGAATATTGACGCTCTATTTTGTTTTTTATGGCTCCACCCGGAGCCTTTATGGAGAAGCTGAGATATGCCCCGGCCGCTGGGGGAAAGTGGCCCGTTTCGCAAATCCGAATCAAGACGCTGGAGGATACCATGGGGGGCGAGGCACTGATCGTGGTGGATATGCTCAACGATTTCATCGAGGAAAACGGCGCCCTGGACTGCGGACCGACCGCCCGGGCCATCGTTCCCGTTGTGGCCCGGCTCATCGAGAGCCATCGAAAGTCGGGAAATCCGGTGATCTTTCTTGCCGATGCCCATGCGCCGGACGACAAGGAGTTCGAGAGGTTTCCTCCCCACTGCATCGCCGGCACCCGAGGGGCCCGGATTGTCGCCGAACTGGCACCAAAAAACGGCGAGACTGTGATTTCCAAAACGCGCTACAGCGGTTTCTACGGCACCGACCTGGAGCAGGTCTTGAAGGCCACCGGGGTGGATACGGTGGAAGTCGTGGGGGTCTGCACCTCGATTTGCGTCATGGACACCGTTGGCGGCCTTGCCGACCGGGACTACCGCATCCGGGTGCCGGCAGCCGGGGTGGCGGATTTCGACCCCGAAATGCACGCTTTCGCCCTCCGGCGGATGAAACAGATCTACGGCGCCCAGATCGTTTGACCGGACCCCGGTCCTCCGCGACGCTTCCAACCCCACCTCTTGATCGACAGCCGGCCCGAACGGGCCGCGGGAACAGACCCATGACGACATCCTACAGCGAGGCCTCTCCGGAGCCGGGCGATCGCGTTCTGCCCCTCTTTACCGACCTGTACGAGTTGACCATGGCCGCCGGCTACCTGGCCCACGGGGTCACCGGCACGGCGACCTTTTCCGTCTATATCCGCGGGGCGGGGCTGCCCCGGGGTTTTTTAGTGGCCGCCGGGCTGGCGCCGGCGCTGGCCGAACTGGAGGATTTTCGCTTTCGCCGCGCCGACATCAACTACCTGGAACAAACCGGCATCTTTCCGCGAGCCTTCCTGGATCGTCTGCCCCAGGTCCGCTTCACCGGAACGGTGCGGGCAATGCCCGAGGGGACGATCTTTTTTCCCGATGAGCCGCTGCTGGAGGTCACCGCGCCCATATTGGAGGCCCAGCTCCTGGAGACCTTCGTGCTCAACGCCGTCGGACTCCAGACCATGCTGGCCAGCAAGGCGGCACGCTGCATGCTGGTCGCTGGCGGCCGGCCCCTGGTGGATTTCGCCCTGCGGCGCACCCAGGGCCAGGATGCCGGCATGGCCTTCGCCCGGGCCTGCCACATCGTGGGATTCGCCGCCACCAGCAACGTGAGGGCCGGCCGGGCTTACGGGATTCCCGTGTCCGGGACCATGGCCCATTCCTTTGTCACCGCCTTCGCCGACGAGGAGGCCGCCTTCCGCGCCTATGCCGAGGTGTTTCCCGACAGCTCGGTCTTTCTTATCGATACCTACGACACCGTGTCCGGAGCGCGTATCGCCGCCCGGGTGGGAAAGGATATGGCCGCCCGGGGCTACCGGCTTCAGGGGGTGCGACTGGACAGCGGCGACATGGTTGCCTTGAGCCGGCAGGTGCGCGCCATCCTCGACGAAGCGGGGTTGCCCGAGGTCAAGATCTTCGCCAGCAGCGGTTTCGACGAATTCAAGATCGCCGATGCGCTGGCCGCCGGAGCCACCATCGATGCCTTCGGCGTGGGGACCAAGGCCGGGGTGTCGGCGGACATGCCGTTCCTGGACATCGTCTACAAGATGGTGGTCTTCCAGGGCCGACCCATCCACAAGCGCTCGCCGGGCAAGGAGACCCTGGGGGGAGAAAAGCAGGTGTTCCGGCGCACCGACGGCGACGGCCGTTTCGCGGGAGACATCCTCGGCACCGCCGATGAGCACGTCGAAGGCGCTCAGCCGTTGCTGGAGGCGGTGATGACCGACGGCCGGATTTGCACCCCGTCACCGTCCCTGGAAGCGATCCGCCAGCACTGCCGGCGCCAGTTGGCCGGCCTGGATGAGGGATACCGGCGGATCCGCTCCCCGGCCGCCTACCCGGTGCAGGTCAGCGAGCGGCTCCGGGCCTTGCAGCAGGGGCTTCCCTGAGCCTGCCGATCAAATTCCCAAGTAGGCTTTTTTCACGTCTTCGTTGACCAGGAGGTTGGCGGCCGTGTCGGTGAGGGTGATGCGGCCGGTCTCCATCACGTAGCCGCGGTGGGCGACCTGGAGGGCCATGTTGGCGTTCTGCTCCACCAAAAAGATCGTGGTGTTGTTTTCCTGGTTGATCTTGGTAATGATTTCGAAGATTTGCTTGACCACCAGGGGCGCCAGGCCCAGGGACGGCTCGTCGAGCAGCAGCAGCCGGGGGCGGGCCATGAGGGCGCGGCTGATGGCCAGCATCTGCTGCTCGCCGCCGGAGAGGGTGCCGCCGGCCTGGTGGCGGCGCTTGGCCAGGATGGGAAACAGGTCGTAGATGTAGTCGAGATCCTGATCGATGGCGGCCTTGTCCTTGCGCAGGAAGGCGCCCATATCGAGATTTTCGGCCACGGTGAGGTAGGGAAAGATGCGGCGACCTTCCGGTACCTGCACGATCCCCAGCGCCACGATGCGGTTGGTGGGCAGGTCCTGGATCTCGCGGCCTTCGAAGACGATGCGGCCGGTGCGGGGGGGCACGACCCCGCAGATGCTCATCAAGGCGGTGGACTTGCCGGCGCCGTTGGCCCCGATGAGGCAGATGATCTCACCGGCGCCGATCTCGATGCTGATCCCTTTCAGGGCCTGGATGTTGCCGTAGTAGGTCTTTATGTCGTCGATCTGCAGCATGCGTCTTTCGCCAAATTCTTCTCAGGCCACGTATTCTTCGCCCAGGTAGGCCTTGATGACCACCGGGTCGTTCTTGATCCGCCCCGGGGCGCCCTCCGCGATTTTCCGGCCGTAATCCATTACGTAGATGCGGTCCGAGAGGCTCATCACCAGCTTCATGTCGTGTTCGATGAGCAGGATCGAGACGTTTTCGGTTTCCCGCAGGCGCAGAATCAGCTGGTCCAGCTCATGGGTTTCATGGGGGTTCATGCCGGCCGCCGGTTCGTCCAGCAGCAGCAGAAACGGCTCGGTGGCCAGGGCACGAGCGATTTCCAGGCGCCGCTGGGCCCCGTAGGGCAGGTTCTTGGCCAAGTCGTTGACGAAGCTTTCCAGGCCGATCTTTTCCAGGATCCGGTAGCTGTCCATCGCCGCTTGGCGCTCCTCGCTGACCGTATGCGGCGGCCGGAACACCGCCCCTGCAATCCCGGATCGCAGCCGGCAGTGACGACCGATCATCACGTTTTCCAGCACGGTCATCTGCTGGAAGAGGCGGATATTCTGGAAAGTGCGCGCCAGCCCGAGTTCGGTGACCCGGTTGGGCTTCAGGCCGTTGATGCGCTTGGACCCACCGCCGGGGGGATGGATGTGGATGTCGCCTTCGGTGGGTGTGTAGAGGCCGGTGATGCAGTTGAAAAAGGTGGTCTTGCCCGCGCCGTTGGGGCCGATGAGGGCCACGATTTCGCCGCGGTGGATCATCAGATCGAGGCGATCCACGGCCCGCAGACCGCCAAAATCCATGCTCATGCCATCGACTTCGAGAATCGGTTCCGTCGGTGTCAATCTACTTGTCCCCGCTGTCAGGGCCTTCGAACTGGTAGGTGCGGCGCACGTTGCTGACGATTCCGCCCGGCCGGAAGACCATCATCAGTACCAGAACGACGCCGAAGGTCAGGATGCGGTATTCGGCGAAGGCCCGCAGGTACTCGGGCAGCAGCACGAGCACCAGGGCTCCGAGCACGACGCCGGTGATGGAGCCCATGCCGCCGAGGACCACGATGCACAGGATGTTGATGGATTCCCAGATGGTGAAGCTGGCCGGGTTGATGAACGTGGTCTTGGCGGCGAAAATCACCCCGGCCAGGCCGGCCCACGTGGCCCCGAGGGCGAAGGCGGTGAGCTTGGTGCGGGTCTTGTCCACTCCCATGGCCTGGCAGGCGATCTCGTCCTCGCGCAGGGCGAGCCAGGCTCGGCCGATGCGTGAATTCTGCAGGCGGTTGACCATGAAGATGGTAAAGACCGCCAGGGCCACCACGATGAAGTAGATGTAGCGGGCATGGGCCTCCAGGGAGAACGCGACGCCGAAGAGCCCCGGCCGGGGAATGTTGGAAATGCCGCTGGGGCCGAAGGAGAACTCGTTCCAGTTCTCCAGGACGAGGCGGATGATTTCACCGAATCCCAGGGTGACGATGGCCAGGTAGTCGCCCCGGAGCCGCAGCACGGGAAAGCCCAGCAGGATGCCGAAGCCGGCCCCGAGAGCCGCTCCAATGGGCAGGCAGACCCAGAAATTGAGCCCGAAATGGTGGTTGAGCAGGGCGTAGGTGTAGGCGCCCACGGCGTAAAAGGCCACGTAGCCCAGGTCGAGAAGGCCGGCCACCCCCACCACGATGTTTAGCCCCAGGCCGAGCATGATGTACATGAAGGCCGTGGTCATGATGTTGACCTGGTACATCGAGACGAGGAAGGGGAACACCACCACCGCCACGGCCAACAAGGTGAGGGCCGGAAGAAAAATGCGGCGTTCCTGGCCGATGCGCTGGAAGATCGACAACCGGGGACCGGCGCCTTCCCGCTGGCGCCGGATGCCCTGCTCCTTGCGCCGGATCATGTAGCGCCAGACGAAGGAGAGCAGGAAACTGCCCGCGCCGATGGCGATCATGTTGTGCCAGCGCCACTCGACGACGTTCTCCACGGTGTTGACCCGGATGACCATGATGGGAAAGGTCAGAAACATGAACCAGATCGACACGAGGACCGATTTTCGGATTTCAATCAGGGGCGTCATTTTGGGATTCACCGTTTGCTTCCGGCCTATACCTTCTGGGTTTCGGAGCGGCCCAGGATTCCCGATGGCTTGAAGATCAGGATCACCACCAGGAAGATGAAGGCGAAGACGTCCTCGTAGTCGCTGGAGATGTAGCCGGTAAAGAAACTCTCCGTCCAGCCGAGGACCAGGGCTCCCACCACGGCCCCGGGCACGCTGCCGATGCCGCCGAGGACCGCGGCCACAAAGGCTTTGATGCCTGCGATGAAGCCGATGTAGAAGTTGATCTGCCCGATGTGCGAGGCGATGAGCACCGCGCCGAGGGCCGCGGTGGCCGATCCGATGACAAAGGTCACGGAAATGACGCGGTTGACGTCCACCCCCGTCAGCATGGCCATTTCCCGGTCCTGGCTGGTGGCCCGCATCGCCTTGCCCATGCGGGTGAACTTGATCAGCAGGTTCAGCAGGACCATCACCGTGGCGGTGACGCTGATGATCACGATCTCCTGGCTGCTGATGATGTGGGCATAGGGCTCCCAGAAGGCCAGGTCCGGCACGAGGCTGGGAAAGGGGAGGAAGTCGGAAGTCTGGGCGAGCAGCACGTAGTTCTGCAGAAACAGGGACATGCCGATGGCGCTGATCAGAACCGAGAGCCGCGGGGCACCCCGCAGCGGCTTGTAGGCGATCTTCTCCATCGTGAAGCCGTAGCACGAGGAATAGACCACCGCCGCCACCGAGGCCAGCACCAGCACGGCGAGGGTGGGAAAGCCGGCGAAGGTAAGGACGGTGGCGACGATCAGGCCGGTGAAGGCGCCGATCATGTAGATTTCGCCGTGGGCGAAATTGATCAGCTCGATGATCCCGTAGACCATCGTGTAGCCCAGGGCGATGAGCGCGTAGATACTGCCGCGGGTCAGGCCCCCGAGAAACAGTTCAGCGAAGTATTGAAGATCCATCGGCCTTGGTCAGGGCTTCACCCCGCGCGAGCGCCGGCGGGCCGGGCGGGGCGGCTCAAAAAAACCAGGGGGGGGATCCGCCGGCGGCGGTGTCCCTTCCCCCTGGAGATGAACGAATCCGGCGTTATTACTGGATTTCGACGTAGGCGCCCTTTTTCACTTGGTACACCGAGAAGCCGACACCGATGGCGTCGCCGCGCTCGTCGAACTTGATCTGCCCCAGGGGGGTATCCACCAGATGGGTGCGCAGCGCCTTGACGAGCGCATTGTGGTCGTCGGTGCCGCCGGCCTTTTCAACCGCGTTGAGCAGGGCCTGGGCCGCCGCATAGGCGTTGAGGAAGAAGGCGCCCGGCTCGGCGCCGTAAGCGTCCTGGTGCGCCTTGTTGGCGGCGATGGCCAGAGGATTCTTGGAGACGTCCCTGGGGCCGGTGGCGTAGACGCCCTCGGCGTATTCCCCGGCCACCTTGATGAAGGTGTCGTCCTTGACGCCGTCATCGGAGATGAAGACGGTGTCCATGCGCTTCTTGCGCATCTGGGTGACGATCTTGGACGCTTCCGGGTGGTAGCCGCCGAAGATCACCGCTTCGGCGCCGGACCGCTTGATTTTTTGCACCACGGCCGAGTAGTCCACCGCGCCGGGGGTGATGCCTTCATACAGCACGACCCGGGCCCGTTTGTCCGCCTCGAGGAATTTTTTGGCGAATTCCGCCAGCCCCTTGCCGTAGTCGCCCTTGTCGTGGAGAACGGCGATTTTTGTCAGCTTGAGGGTGTCCAGGGCGAAATCGACTTCCAGGCGGGCCTGGGCGTCGTCGGAGGCGATGGTGCGGAAAAAGTAGGGATATTCACCGCTCTGGGTCAGCTCGGGGTTGGTGGCCGAAGGCGACATGGCGATGACGTTGGCCTTGTTGTAGATGCTCAGGGCAGCCTTGGTGGCGCCGCTGCAGATGTGGCCCAGCACGATGCGCACCCCCTGGTCGACGAGCTTGGTGGCGGTGTTGGTGGCCACCTCGGGCTTGCACACGTCATCCTCGACCACCAGTTCGACCTGCTTGCCGAGGATGCCGCCCTTGGCATTGATGTCCTTGACCACCAGTTCGGCGGCCTTGACGGTGGGCAGGCCGTAGGAGGCCAGGTCGCCCGAGTGGGCGCCACCCACACCGAGTTTGATGGTATCGGCGGCGATGCCGGTACCGGCGAACACCGCGGCCAGGGCCACAACGGCGGTTAAGCACACAAAACGCTTCATGACCAGTTCCTCCGTGCTATTGTTTTGGGGTTTGAATTCTTTCGTCCCGTTTTTGCAGCATGGGTGGTCGCCGAGGCGGCGGGGTCGCACAGCGGTGTCGACTGCGACGGCAACTGTCCGACCAAAGACGGGATTTATCGATTCCCGGCGTATATAAACGGTTTAGAAGGCGTCGTCAAGGCGTAAACCGGCCGGAAAAAAATGTTGCCGCCGCCGTTCAATCCCGATAGCATGCCTGGCAGTTGACCGCGCGTTGCGCACAGGCGGTGGGGGGCGCCGGCTACCCGGGCGGCGCCTTTGCCGCCAGGAACCTTCGAAGGGCCTGAATTGGCACAGGAACAGATGAAAATCGGGCTCGTTGTCAAGGCGGAGCCGCTGGCTCAGCGCAAGGCCGAGGAGATGGCGGCCCTGTTGGCGCAGCGGGAAGTAACGGTGGTCCGCCATCCGGTTTCCCATCCGGACCGGCGCTGGCGCGGGAAAACGGGGCCGAGCGCCCCGGCGGATCTCGCCTTCGTGCTCGTACTCGGGGGCGACGGCACGTTTCTCAGCGCGGGGCGGTGGATCGGCGATCAGCCGATTCCGATCCTGGGCGTCAAGTTCGGCGAGGTCGGCTTCCTGGCCGCGGTGTCCGAAGAACAGATGGGCGCGGTGGTGCAGGATCTGCTCACCCACGGCTTTGCCACCAGCGCGCGGATGCGGTTGCAGGTGGAGGTGGTCCGCGAGGGGCAACCGGTGGCCCGGGAAACGGTGCTCAACGACCTGGTGATCAACAAGGGCGCCCTGGCGCGCCTGGCCTCCATCGACACCTTCATCGACGGCCATTACCTCACCACCTACCGGGCCGACGGCCTCATCGTGGCCACCCCCACCGGGTCCACCGCCTATTCGCTGGCGGCGGGGGGGCCGGTGCTGCACCCCCAGGTGCCGGGCATCATCCTGACGCCCATCTGCCCGTTCACCTTGACCAACCGCCCGTTGATCGTGCCGGACAACGCCGCCATCGAGATCCGTCTGACCAAGGAGGCCAGCGATATCGCCCTGACCTTCGACGGCCAGGTGGGGCTGGCCATCGACGCCCGCGACCGGATCCGGGTGCGCCAGAGCCCCCAGCCGCTCCAGATGATCGAGATCCCCGGCCGCCAGTATTTCGACGTCCTCAAGACCAAGCTGCGCTGGAGCGGCGGGCGGGTCTGATCAGATTCCGGCCTTTTCCCGGATGATGTCCACCATGTTGGTGTGTTCCCAGGTGAACTCGGGTTCGGTGCGGCCGAAATGACCGTAGGCGGCCGATTTCAGGTAGATCGGCCGCAGCAGGTCGAGGTACTCGATGATCGCGCCCGGTCTCAGGTCCCAGACCTCGCGGATGATTTCCGTGACCCGCTGCTTGGGCACCACGCCGGAGCCCATCAGATCGATCATGATCGATACCGGTTCTGCCACGCCGATGGCGTAGGCGATCTGGACCTCGCATTTTTTGGCCAGTCCAGCGGCCACGATGTTCTTGGCCACGTGGCGGGCCATGTAGGAGGCGCTGCGATCCACCTTGCTCGGATCCTTGCCGGAGAAGCAGCCGCCGCCGTGACTCCCCTGACCGCCGTAGGTGTCCACGATGATCTTGCGCCCGGTGAGCCCGCAGTCGCCCATCGGCCCGCCCACCACGAACCGGCCGGTGGGATTGATGAAGTAGCGGGTGTCGCCGTCGATCATGTTGCGGGGGATCACCTTCTTGATCACTTCCTCGATGATCGCCTCGCGCAGCTCGTCGTGGGTGACATCCGGCTTGTGCTGGGCGGAGACCACCACCGTGTCCACCCGCCGGGGCGCGCCATTTTCATACTGGATGGTCACCTGGCTCTTGCCGTCGGGGCGCAGAAAGTCGAGGGCGCCGTTCTTGCGTACCTCGGCCAGGCGACGGGTGAGCTTGTGGGCGAACATGATGGGCATGGGCATCAGCTCGGGGGTCTCGTCGGTGGCGAAACCGAACATCAGCCCCTGGTCGCCGGCACCCTGCTCCAGGATGGCGGTCTTGCTGCGGTTGACCCCCCGGGCGATGTCCGGGGACTGATGGTCGATGCTGGTGATCACGGCGCAGGTCTTCCAGTCGAACCCCATCTGCGAGGAGTTGTAGCCGATGTCGCGGATCGTGTCGCGGACGATCTGGGGCATTTCGACGTAGCATTCCGTGGTGATTTCACCGGCGATAAAGGCGATGCCGGTGGTGACCAGAGTCTCGCAGGCCACGCGGCAGTGCTTGTCCTGGGCCATGATGGCGTCGAGGATGGCGTCGGAAATCTGGTCGGCCACCTTGTCCGGATGGCCCTCGGTGACGGATTCGGAGGTGAAGAAGAACTGCTCGTCGTTCATGACGTTTCTCCTTGTGCGGATGACGGCGGATGCGGCGGAACCAGCGCCATGTTGTCGATCAACCGGGACCGGCCCACCTTGACGGCCAATGCCATGCGCACCGGCCGATCGATGACGGAAACATCCTCGAGGGTTTCCGGGTCGCAAATCTTCACATAGTCGATGGCCGTGTCGGCTTCGGCCTGGATCGTCGCCACGGCGTTCGCGATCACCGCCGCCGCCCGGTGCTCTCCCTCGGCCACCTGTTTTCGGGCGTGATTCAAGGCCCGCGACAGGGTCAAGGCCGCCGGCCGCTGACCTTCGGCGAGGTAGGCGTTGCGCGAACTCATCGCCAGGCCGTCGGATTCGCGCACTGTCGGGGCGCCCACGATCTCCACGTCCAGGTTCAGGTCCCGGGCCATGCGGCGGACCACCAGCAGTTGCTGGTAGTCCTTTTCCCCGAAGACCGCCAGCTGGGGCTTGGCGATATGGATCAGTTTGGCCACCACGGTGGCCACGCCGCCGAAGTGCACCGGCCGGCTCAGGCCGCAGAGATGGTGGGGCAGCCGATCCAGGCTGACGCGGGTCTGATATCCCTCGGGGTACATCTCTGCCACCGAGGGGAGAAACAGGACGTCGGCCGCCTCGGCCGCCAACAGGGCGCGGTCCCGTTCCGGGTCCCGCGGGTAGGCCTCCAGGTCTTCCCCCGGACCGAACTGGGTGGGGTTGACAAAGATGCTCACCACCACCTTGTCGGCCATTTTGCGGGCCAGGCGAACCAGAGACAGATGACCGGCGTGGAGGAAGCCCATGGTCGGCACCAGGGCGATGCGCCGGCCTTCGAGGCGCCAGGCATCGGCCTGGGCCTGCATCCTTCCGATGGATGAAATGGTTTCGATGGCGAACCTCCTCCGGGCGCGTCTTTTCGGGCAGGTCGGTGACCGTCCGCCGCCCGCGCCCGTTTTTTGGAACGACGACGCTAAATCAAGGCCGAGGGGATGTCAACAGGCGGGCGGGGCCCGCGCCGCCGGGCGCCAGCCGCAAGAGGGACCCGATGTATTCCGGAGCGTTCCCAAAGTGCGTTCCCGGGGCGCTTGACATGATGAAAAACAGGTGGCTATCATAAAAAAATGGCTATCATAAAAAAAAATGAATGGGATGCAGTTTTGCACAGGCGCGGTCGACCTTCCGGCCGTTCGACAGATCCTTTCCCCGTGAAAAACCGCCAAGAACCAATGCATCAGAGTCGAAGGATGATATTCTCCAGTCTCCAGGGGCAGCGCTGCAGCCAGAGCGCCCCGCCTGATTCACATTGACCGTCGGCCCGCGCCGCAGCCGGGAGCCCATCCCCGCCCGGCGGCCGGAACGCGCGATGACGGGAGGAGCAACGCCGATGAAACGCAGGTGGTGGGGAGTCCTGTCGATGGCACCGATTCTGGCGGTGATGGCCGCCTTTCCGGTCCCGGCGGCCGAACACGCTGAAAACGCCGGCCATGCGGCGGTGGCTCACGCCAACATCGGCGAACTGCTGCCCTTGTGGAGCTGCATCCCCTTTGCCGGCATGCTCCTGTCCATCGCCCTGATGCCGCTGCTCTTTCCCCGGTTCTGGCATCATCACTACGGCAAGGTCTCCGCCTTCTGGGCCGCCAGCCTGGCCTTTCCCTTTGTATGGGCCTATCGCGGCCAGGCGCTTCACGAGATCGTTCACATCATGGTGGCCGATTACGTGCCCTTCATCATCCTGCTCTGGTCCCTCTACACCGTATCGGGAGGAATTCTTCTTGCCGGCCGGCTGCGCGGGACCCCGACGGTCAACACGGCGATGCTGACCATCGGCACCGCCCTCGCCTCCTGGATGGGCACCACCGGTGCCGCCATGCTGATGATCCGGCCGTTTCTCAGGGCCAACCAGTACCGCAAGCAGCGCACCTTCATGGTGGTTTTTTTCATCTTTCTCGTCGCCAACGTCGGCGGGGCCCTCACGCCGCTGGGCGATCCGCCCCTCTTTCTGGGATTTCTCCACGGCGTGTCGTTTTTCTGGACGCTGAAAATCCTGCCCCACATGCTGCTGACCGTCGGCGTCCTCCTGACGGTCTATTTCATCCTGGATACCTATCACTATCGCCGGGAGAAGACGGCCCCGTCGGGGGAAGAACAGGCCGCCCTGCGCCTGGAAGGGGCCCATAATTTTCTTTTTTTGGCGGGCATCGTCGGCGCCGTGCTCTTCAGCGGGGTGGCCAAACTGGGGGATATCGAGTTTTTGGGCGTGCAACGCAGCGTCCAGGACTATTTTCGCGACCTGCTGCTGATCATCATGGGGCTGCTCTCCATGGTCACCACGCCCATCGAAACCCGGGAGCGCAACGAGTTCACCTGGTCCCCGATCATCGAGGTCGGTCTGCTCTTCATCGGCATCTTCATCACCATGCTTCCCTGCCTCATGATCCTCAAGGCGGGCAGCAAGGGGGAGCTGGCCTTCCTGATGGAGGCGATCCAGGAACCTCATCATTATTTCTGGGCGGCCGGACTGCTCTCCTCGTTTCTGGACAACGCGCCGACCTATCTGACCTTTTTCAATACGGCGATCGGCTCCTTCGCCGCCGGGCTGCCCGAATCGGCCGGGGTGGCCGTCATGATGGGAGAGAAGGCGGCCTATCTGGCGGCGGTCTCCGCCGGAGCGGTTTTCTTCGGCGCCTGCACTTACATCGGCAATGCGCCGAACTTCATGGTCCGTTCCATCTCCGAAGAGGCCGGCACCCCCATGCCGAGCTTTTTCGGATATATTTTCAAGTACACCCTGGTGTTTCTGCTGCCGTGCTTCGTGCTGGTCACCCTCGTCTTTTTCCGTTGAGGGATGACCGGTTGCGGGCGCCGCGGAACCGTCCATCTCCATTCCAAGCGGGATGCGAATTGATCCCGGAGGGGCCATGAAATTCGAGTCGATTCTGTTTCACACCCGTTTCCGCGAGGCCGCCCGCGAAAGCCTCGAGGCGCTCCTCACCCTGAAGCCGGCGGGACTTCGGCGGGTGTTGCTGGTCTACGTCATCCGGCGCGAGGAAGTGGCTTTTGTTCCCTATGCCGGGTTTTCCCGGGAAGAGGCGGAACTTCAGCGCCAGTACGCCGAGGAACGATTTTCGCACTGGGCCCAGGAGGTGGCGGCATCGGGCGTCGAATGCCGCTGGCGCATCGAAATCGGCGAGATCAATCCGACCCTGGTGGACATCGCGACGGAGGAAGGCATCGATCTGATCGTCACGGGGCGAAAGTCGCGTACCGGGTTTGAGAAGGTCTATGTGGGGACCCATATTTTGGATATGGTGCGGCGCAGCCCCGTACCGCTGCTCATGGCCAAGTACGTGGCCCCTTGCCGGGAGGACGACTGCCGGGTGTCCACCCGGATCAACGACCGGCCCTTTGCCCGCCCGATGCTGGCCACGGACTGGTCGGCTCCTTCCCGGCGGGGGCTCGAAGCCTTGATCGCCATGGGGCCGGCGGTGGAAAAAGCACTGGTTGCCCATGTGCTGGGCACCAACGTGACCCGGAACGTCGACGCCGCCGGCAGAGAGGCGCTGGAGAAGGAGAGCCGCAGGCGGCTGGATCAAGCCTGCGCCCGCCTGGCAGAGGCCGGAATCGCCGCCGAATGCCTGCTGAGTGCCGGTCATGCCGCGGGAGAGATCGTGCGGCTTGCCCGCGAGCACGATGCCAGCAGCATCGTCATGGGTCGCACCGGCAAGGACTGGTTCGCGGAGTATTGGCTTGGCGGGGTGTCGCACCGGGTGGCGGAAACCTCCGAGCGCCCGGTGCTGGTGATTCCCTGAAAGGCTTGGAAGGGAAACGATAGCGGTGAAAACCCCGCGACTCAAAGAGCTGTTGGGAGAACGCCTCGCCATCGTGGGCGGCGGCCGGTTCTGCCGCAAGCTGATCGGCTTTCTCACCGAGGCCGACAAGGACGCGTGGCGGCCCGAGGTGGTGGCGGTGGTGGACCCGGACCCCGGGGCTCCCGGCCTGGGGCTGGCACGCCAGCGGGGGATCCCTGTTTTTTCCGACCATCGGCAGATCCTCGATCTGCCGGGGCTGACCACGGTCATCGAGATCACCAGCGATCCGGGGCTGAGCGATGTCCTGCAGCGGCAACTGCCCGCCGGCGTGCGGCTCATCGACCATATCGATGTGCGGGCCGTCTGGGATGCCCTGCAACTGGAAGCGCTGCGGGCCGACACCCTCGGGCGGCTGCGGGGCTTGCCCGGTGTCACGCCGGAGATCGAGGCCCTGATCCGGGACGTCTCCAACCGTTTTTCCGCCATTGCCGAGCGCCGGGGCAAGCGTTCCGGCCAGATCGAGCGGGAGCTCTCCCGGCAGCAGCGGGCCCTGGCGCAGATCGTCGAAGGCAGCGTCATTCCCGCCTTTGTGATTGACCAAGACCACGTGATCACCCACTGGAACCGGGCCATGGAACTGCTCACCGGGTGCCCGGCGGCGGAAAAGATCGGCACCCGCGACCAGTGGGCCCCGTTTTGGAAAGACCCCCGGCCTTCGATGGCGGATGTCATCCTCGACGGGCTGGGCCCCGATGCCCTGGATCGCCTCTACGGGGCCCGGTGGCGCCGGTCCAGCCTGATCCCCGAGGGCTACGAGGCCGAGGTCCTGTTTCCCGGCCTGGGAGAAGGGGGGCGCTGGTGCTGGTTCACCGCCGCCCCGCTCAAGACCGCCGACGGCCGGCGGATCGGCGCCATCGAGACGATCCAGGACATCACGGAAAAAAAGCGCGCCGAGGAGGCCATCGAAAGGCAAAACCGGCGTCTGGTCGAGAGCGAGCGGTTCACGGCCCAGATCATCCAGGGCAGCACGATTCCCACCTTCGTCATCAACCGCGACCATGTGGTAACCCACTGGAACCGGGCCCTGGAGCGGCTCACCGGCATGCCGGCCGAGGAGGTGGTGGGCACCTCGGATCACTGGAAGCCGTTTCGCGGCAATCCGCGGCCTCTCATGGCCGATGTGATCGTCGATCGGCTCGATGAGGCGGAGATTCACCGGCTCTACGGGGCGAGCTGGCGGCCCTCCACCCTCATCGAGGGGGCCTACGAGGCCGAGGAGTTTCTGCCCCTGCTGGGCATCGAGGGCAAGTGGTGCTGGTTCACCGGAGCGCCGATCAGGGATCCCGACGGGACCCTCGTCGGCGCCATCGAGACCCTCCAGGATGTCACCGAGCAAAAGCGCAGCGAAGCCCGGTGTAGGCGCCATACCGAGAAACTGGCGACCCTTTGCAGCATCCACACCGCCTTGAACGCGCCCCTGAGCCTGGACGAGTCCATCGATGCCGCCCTGAGCGAGATCGGCAACTTCCTCGGCGCCGACGGCATCTGCCTGTTCATGCTGGAGGAAGACGGCCGGCAATGGTCCATCAACTACCCGCGAAGGGCTCCGGCGGCCGCCGGAGCGGGACGTTGCGGCCCCGACGAGATGATCGGCCGCGTGGCCGCCGATGGCAAGGTGCGATTGTTCCAGCTGGCCACCGAAAGCACGCCCGCCGAAATGGCCGCCCTGCGCGAGGCCGGGATAAGGTCGGTGGCCTACATCCCGGTGGCCCCCGAAGAGGGCCGCATCTTCGGGGTGATCCGCGTGTGCAGCCGGCGGGACAGCCACTTCGACGAGGATGACCTCTACGCCCTGGAGCTCATCGGCAATCGCATCGGCGCGGCGGTGGAAAACGCCCTGCTCAACGACGAACTCAAACGCAAGAACAACTTCCAGTCCAAGTTGATCCGCAGCTCCACCGACGCCATCGTGGCCACCGACGAGACGATGCGCATCGTCATGTTCAACCCGGCGGCGGAAAATCTCTTCGGCTACCGGCGCGACGAGGTCGTCCAGCGTCGGCGAGCTTTCGATCTCTATCCGGAACAGGTGGAAGAACTGTGGGACGCCGAAGACGACCGGAATCGCCACGGGGAGTTTCCCTGGAAGGAAATCACCATTACCCGCCGGGACGGGGAGGTGGTTCCGGTACGCTATTCGGGCACTGTGCTTCGCGAGGGCGGCCGGATGATGGGTTCGGTGGCTTTTTTCCAGGACTTGCGTCAAATCAAGCGCCTCGAGGCCGAGCTGCTCCAGTCCGAGCGCCTGGCGGCCGTGGGGCAGACCGTGGCGGGGATGGCCCACTGCATCAAGAACATCCTCCACGGGCTGAAGGGCGGCAGTTACATGATCGACGTGGGCCTGGCCAGAGACGACCGGGAGAAACTGCAGAGCGGCTGGCGGATGGTGCAACGCAACATCAACCGCACCTCGGACCTGGTGCTCGACCTGCTTTCCTACTCGAAGGACCGGGAGCCCGAATACGCGCCCTGCGATCCCAACGAGGTGGCCGAGGAAGTCTGTGCGCTCGTGCGGCCCGAGGCTGACGAAAGCGGCGTGGCCCTGGCGTGCGAGCTGGATCCGGCCGTGGGCCGGGTGGCGATGGACGCCCGCACCATCCACCGCTGTCTGCTCAACCTGCTCTCCAATGCGGTGGACGCCTGTGCTTTCGATGAAGACATCGGCAAGCACCATCGGGCGGTGGTCCGGACGATGATGGCCTCCGATGGCCGCATCCGGTTCGAGGTGGAAGACAACGGCGCCGGCATGACCGAATCGGTCAAGCAGCGCCTGTTCACCTCGTTTTTCAGCACCAAGGGATCCCGGGGAACCGGATTGGGGCTGCTGGTCACCCGCAAGCTCATCGAGGCCCACGGGGGGACCATCGAAGTGGTTTCGGAACTTGGCCGCGGCACGCGGTTTACCTTTTATCTGCCATTTTTTCCGGTGGCCCAGGCGACGGGGGGCGTTTCCGTCCCCTCGGCTCCGGCCCCCAGCGAAGAGGGTGAAACATGACGAAAAAAGTCCTCGTGGTGGACGACGATCCGGATGTGCGGCTGTTCAACACCACCGTGATCGAAGAATGCGGTTACAGCGCCCTGGAGGCCGAAAACGGGGAGGAGGGATTGGCCCGGGTGAAGCAGGAGCATCCCGATCTGGTGCTGCTGGATGTGCTGATGCCGCGCCAGAGCGGGATCCGGCTTTACCGTGAATTGAAAACCGACCCCGCCTTGGCGAAGGTTCGGGTCGTGCTGCTGTCCGGCATCGCCAAGAAGACTTTTCTGCGGTCGCAGAAGGCGCTGACCGAGTTCGGCGGTGCCGCGGTGCCCGAACCGGAGTACTACCTGGAAAAGCCGGTGGAACCCGAAGAGCTGGCCCGGACCCTCAAGCAAATCCTCGGATAGGCGATGCGCGCCGCCGGTACGGCGCCGCGGTGACGGACCAGGGAGCATAGGCCATGGACATCCGGAAGATTCTCTTTGTCACCCAGTTTGAAGAGTTGTGGTTCGATGCGCTGCAGTCGCTCCTTGACCTGAGGCGTGTCGCCCTGGAACACGTGGTGTTCGTCAACGTCATCGAGCGGGAAAAGGTTGCCATGCATCGCGGCACCGGCTATCAAAAGAGCGAGGCGATCCGGCTGCGCGAAAAGGCCAACATCCACTTCATCAACTGGGCGGAGGCCCTGTTCGAACAGGGGCTCGAAGTGGGGGTGTACATCGTGGTGGGCTCCCTGGCGGCCCGGGTGGTGGAAGCCGCCGCCAAGGAGGCCGCCGACCTGATCGTCCTCGGTGATCGCAAGCGCGAGGGGCTCAAGCAGTTTTACGCCGGCGAGGAACTGGCCGAGATCGTCCGGCGCAGCGGGGTGCCGGTCCTGCTCTACCGCTATGCCGGTGCCCGCCACGAGGCCCTGCCGCCCTTTCAACGGCCCCTGCTGGCCACCGATTGGGGACCGGCCAGCGCGAACGCCGTAGCCTACCTGCGGCGGCTGCGGGCGGTGATCGAGGAAATCAACGTGGTCCACGTCACCGACGAAAAACAGCTCCGCGGCGATTCGGCCATGACGATTCAGAAGGTCCGCAAAACTGAACGGGCCCGGTTGGATGCGCTCTGCGAACAGTTCGAGGCCGAGGGGATTCCCGCCAGGGCCCATCTGGCGGTGGGCGATGCGGCGGACCTGATCGTTAAGACCGCCCGCCAGTGCCAGGCGACGATGATCGTCTCCGGTATATCCACCCGCAAGGGCTTCGGCACGGGTTGGCGCGGGGGTACATACCGGGTCATTGCGGACAAGACGGACCTGACGACCCTCATCGTCCCGGTCCCCGCTATCGATGAAGGTCGATGAGGTGTTGGGTTCAACGATGCCTGCGGTGGCGAAGGCCGCCGGCGGCAGGCCGGGGGATGGATTTCTCCGCTGACCCGAACAGGAGGCATTGATGGCGGTCATCACCATTTCCAGACAGCATGGCACCGGCGGCAGGGCCCTGGGCCGGATGGTGGCCCAACGGCTCGGCTATACGCTTGCCGACAGCGAAATCATCGAGCGGTTGGCCAAGGAGGCCCGGGTGTCGCCCCGGTGGGTCGAATCCTTCGAGAAGGAGGCCGGAACCCGCATGTCGCGTTTCATTTCGACCATGGTCGCCAGAAAGTGGGTCGACCGGATCCTCAAGGACGAGCACGGCTACCTCGACGAACAGTCCTACCTGGACTATCTGGTGCTGATCGTCGCCCAGGTGGCCGACGAAGGCAATGTTGTCATTCTCGGCCGCGGCAGCCAGTACATCCTGGACGATCACCCCGATGCCCGCCATGTCCTGCTGGTGGACCGGGTGGACCACCGGGTCGAAATCGTGATGGGCCGCGAATCGATACCGGAAGCCAAGGCGGTCCAGGAGGTGGCGGCCGAAGACCGGCGGCGCATCTCCCTTTACGGAAGCCTGGGCAAGAGCGATTTCGATCAGCCCCTGCTCTATCATCTGGTACTTCACATGGGACGGCTGGACCTTGAAACCGCCTGCGACCTGGTCTGTCGCCTGGCCGATGTCGGCGAGCTCAATTCGCTTACTTGACATTGTTCGCCATGTTCAGCTACGGGAAGAACCGGGCCTGGGCCGAAAACCTCTCCATCATCCTCCAAATCGGCCTGACCATGGCCGGATGCATCGGGTTTTGCTTCTTTGTCGGATTGAAACTGGACCGCTGGCTGGGGCTGAAGGGAATCGGCGTCACGGTGATGACGCTGCTGGGGGTGATCGGCGGCGGCAACGTGGTCTACCGCCAAATCACCGAAGTGCTGTCGCGAGATCGCAAGGATGAAACCGAGGGGCCGCCCGAGGACTGAAACGCTTCTTCTGCCGGATCTGTTGTCCGCCGGAGACACCATGGGCGATACGTTGCGCGATTTGCAGAAACGTTTTGCGGGCCGGGCCTTGGCCATCGCCCTGGTGGCGGCTTTCGTGCTGGTGGTGGCCGGTTTCAAGCCGGCGGGGAAAGGTCTGGTGCTCGGCGCCCTTTTCAGCGTCCTGAATTTCGTGTTGATCGCGGAGCTGATCGGCCGGCGGGGCCCGGGTTTCGGCTGGCGTCTGGGGGGTGTGGCGTTGCGCATGGCCCTGATGGCCGTCCCCTTGGTCGTGGCCATCAGACAGCCGCAGTTCGGTTTCTGGGGAGTCGTGGCGGGTCTGTTCGCGGTGCCGGCCATGATTTTGTTGGCCCAGGGCACGGGAAGCGGGAAATCGGCTTCCCGCCGAATTCAGGAGGGATAGCGCATGGGAGAGTTGGGGCGGATTCATCAGTTGCTTGTTCCCGTCGGCGGCCTGCGGCTGGCCATCAACCTGGAAGTCGTGGTGATGACCTGGATCGTCATCCTGCTGCTCATCCTGTTCGGCCTGGCCACCAGCCGCCGGCGCAGCCTGGTGCCGCGGCCGATCCAGGTCGTGGGCGAGATCCTGCTGGCCCAGTTTTACGGCCTGACCGAGGACGCCCTGGGCGAGGACCTGGCGAAAAAGTATGCGCCGATGATCACTGCGTTGTTTATTTTCCTGCTGTTTTCCAATTGGCTGGGGATCATCCCTCACCTGGAGGAGCCGACCAAGGACCTCAACACCACTTTGTCCTTGGGGCTGATGGGATTCGCCGTCGCCCACTATGTCGGGATCCGTTCCAAGGGCTTCAAGGCTTACATCAGCGAATATTTTCAGCCGATCTTTTTCATGCTGCCTCTCAACCTTATCGGCGAAGTCTCCAAGATCGTCTCGATCTCCTTCCGGCTTTTCGGCAACATCATGGGCGGATCGATCATCATCATGGTGGTTTCCTACCTCTGCTGGAATCTGCTGCTGCCGCCCTTTCTCAACGCCTTTTTCGGTATCTTCGTCGGCACGGTCCAGGCCTTCGTCTTCACCATGCTCACTGTGGTCTACATCGCGGTCCAGGTGAAATAAGTTATGGATATGAGCCCTGAAACCATCGTGGCGATGGCTGCTTACAGCGGCGCAGGGATCTGCATCGGGTTCGGCGCCATCGGCGCCGCCGTCGGCGAAGGCTACACCGCCGCCGAGGCCAATGTCGCCGTGTCGCGCAACACCGAAATTTCCGGCGACATCTTCAAGAACATGCTCGTGGGGCAGGCCGTGGCCGAATCGGCTTCGATCTTCGCCCTGGTGGTGGCCATCCTGCTGCTGTTCATGGACTTTCACGGCGCCCCGCTCATCAAGGCGGCCGCCCTGACCGGATCCGGGCTGTGCATGGGGCTGGGGGCACTGGGCTCCGGGATCGGGTCGGGGATTCCCGGGGGCCAGGCATGCTTCGGCATCGCCCGTCAGCCGGCGGCAATGAACCGGCTCACCACCAACATGCTCATCGGCTCGGCGGTCTGCCAGACCCCGGCCATCTTTTCCATGGTGGTGGCCCTGCTGCTGCTGTTTCTCGATTTCAGTGCCATGCCGTTTCAGCCCGGATGGGCGGCGTTGATCGGCGCCGGGCTGAGCACCGGGCTGGCCTCCATCGGTTCGGGCTACGGTGGCGGGACGGTGGCCGGGGCCAGTTGCGAGGGGGTGGCCCGACAGCCGCTATCCGTGGGACCGGTGACCACCACCATGCTCGTGGGCCAGGCCGTGGCCCAGACGCCGGCAATCTTCGGGCTGTTGATCAGCTTCATCTTGATTTTTCGCACGGTTCCGGCCACCGAAAGCCTGGCGCCGGCCATGGCCCTGTTTTCCGCCGGGCTGTGCACCGGCCTGGGGGGGATCGGACCGGGAGTCGGCAACGGCGAGGCGGGTGGCGGAGCGGTGCGCTGGGTGGCGCGCAACTCGGCCATGGCCGCCGACCTGATGCGTGTCATGCTCGTGGGCCAGGCGGTGAGCCAGTCCACGGCCATCTACGCCATGGTGATCAGCCTGGTGCTGATCTTCGTCATGTAGGCGGATCGGAAACACAACAAGTCGTTCAAACCGTATCGAGGAGGAAGACATGGCCATCGAAGGTGCGGATCTGGTGAAGGCCGCCGCTTATCTGGGGGCGGGAATTGCAATGGGACTGGGGGCCATCGGACCCGGCGTCGGCGAAGGCATCACCGCGGCCAAGGCCTGCGAGGCCATCGGCCACAACCCCAACGAGGCCGGGCTGCTCACCCGGACCATGCTCGTGGGGCAGGCCGTGGCGGAATCCACCGGGATCTATTCACTGGTCATCGCCTTGCTGCTGCTGTTCGTCGTGTAACCCATCCGAGAGGGTGACGCAGATGGAAATCGTTTCCACCATCGCGATGATCAGCATCAACGCGACCCTGGTTGTCCAGCTCTTGTCATTTCTCTTGTTTCTGCTGATCATCAACCGGATCATGTTCCGCCCGCTGCGCAACACGATGCGTGAGCGCGATTTTTTCATCGAGAACCTCACCCGCGAAATCGACGGCGCCAACCGCGAGTACGATCAGGTCCTGGCGGATTTGGATCAGCAGGAGCAGCAGGTACGTCAGGCCGCCAACGAGTTGCGCCGCCAACGGCGGGACGAGGGGGCCGGCGAGGCCCGGGCGATCGTGGATGAGGCCGTCGGGTACATCGGCGCCCTGAACCTCCAGGCCCGCGAGGATGTGGACCGCCAGATGGCCGAGGCCCGCAAGGCCCTTACGATGGAAGCCGAAGGGGTGGCGGTGGCCTTGATGGAAAAAATCCTGAAACGAAGGATCGGATCATGAAGACTGCCCCGGGTCGCTCGCGGCGGATGGCGCTGCTTGTGATAGTGGTGGTCGGCGCAGTGGCGTTGACGGCATCCTGGGTCGCGCCGGTCCAGGCCGCCGAGGAGGCCGCAAGCTGGCGTGCGACCTATGACCTGGTGATGCGCTGGCTCAATTTCGCTATCCTCGTCGGCGTGATCGTCTACTTTGGCCGCCGCCCGGTGGCCAACCTGCTGGCCGGCCAGGTCGAGCGCCATGCCAGCCGTATCCGGCTTCTGGAGCAGCAGAGAGACGATGCACTCCAACGCCTTGCCGAGGCCAAACGGATCTACGCCCAAGGGCAGGCCCGTTTCGGCGACCTTCACGAGCGCATCGTGGCGATGGGCGAACAACAGCGCGAGGAACTGATCGCCGATGCCCGGCAACAGGCTGAGCTGAAAATCGCCGGTGCCCGGCGTCGCATCGACAGCGCGCTCCGCGACGCCAGGGCCCGCCTGCGCGACGAGATGGTGGACCTGGCCGTGGAAAAGGCGCTGCAAAGATTGCCGACCTTGGTCACAACCGGCGACAACGAGACTTTTTCCGTGAATTTCATCGACGCCATCGACCGGGTGGGATGATCCCTGGCGGGGACTGAAACAGCCGGTGGTTCTTCGTGACAATGACTTCTTGCGGCCACACCGATCCCACTGTGAAGCGCCCGGTTGCAAAGCCGGGCGTCCGGCGTTACAGGGCGAGGCGCCATCTGCGAACGTGACATTTTGAACCCATGAAACCCCGTGGAGGGAGAGCCGGATGAACGAGGAAAAGATTCAGCCCGAGCAGTTTCTCAAGGATCAGCTCGAAAAATGGCGTCAGCGGGCCGCCCAGGCCGATAAAACGGCGCCGACTTTTGAAGCGGCCATCACCCTGAGCATGGAACCGGGCAGCGGCGGCCGCATCATCGCCGAAAAGATCGCCGGCCGTCTCGGGTTCGATCTGTTTCACCGGGAGATCATCAAGGCCATCGCCCAAAGCAGCCGCATGTTTGATTGGGTGATCGACACGGTGGAAAAAGAGCGTCTCGGCGGGGTGGAGGATTTTTTGTCATCACTGATCCGCAAGAAGTATTTCCACCCGGGATCCTACCAGCATCACCTGTTCAAAGTGATCGGCACCATCGCCCGCCACGGGCGGGTGGTGATCGTCGGGCGGGGGGCCAACTTCATCCTGCCGCCCGCCGAGCGCCTGGCGGTGCGCATCATCGCGCCGCTGGAGACGCGAATCCGCAACGTGGCCAGGGAGTATGGGTGCACGCTGGAGGTGGCCGAAAAAAGGGTCCGCCAGCGCCAGGCCCGCCGGCGCGATTTTGTCCGGCGGGCATTCCACCAGGATATCGACAAGCCCCATCACTACGACCTGGTACTCAATACCGGGCAAATCTCCCTGGATACGGCCGCCGAGGCTATTCTGGCCGTCTACGCCCACCACGACAAGGTCCGCGCGCCCCGTCCGGCTTCCTGAGACCTGCCTGTCGTTTCAGCACTTCTCCATCAGGCTGGTCATGTCCGGGTGCTGGCGGATGATGCGCACGAACTGTTCGGTGCGGTGGGCCAGACGCTGCTTGATGACCCGGTTGAGCCGCTGGTGCACCAGAAAGCCCATCGTGTGGTCGTTTTCCAGCAGGTCGAGGAATTTTTCGCCGTTGATGGCGCAGACATCGCTCGGCTCCACGCAGATGGCATCCGAGGTGTAGGAGTGGTAGGGCTCCAGGTCGCGCACCAGCATGGCCGACCAGCCGAAGGAGTAGCCCGGCTTGATGGCGTCCATGCACACGGTGATCGTGTCCGTGAGGCGCTGCTCCAACAGCACCTTGCCGCGTTGAAGGATGAAGAAGTTTTCCGCCTTGTCGCCCTCGTGCACCACGTACTGGCGCTCCTCGTAATGGCGTTTTTCCACCAGCGGAATGATCTTGTCCAACTGGGCGTCGGACATCCTTCCCAAAATCACCATCCGTCGCAGTTCTTCCCGGGTGATCATGTGCTGTCTCCTTGGGTTGCGGTGGTCCTGGCGCCGTTCTTCGGCATCAGGCGATCAGGTAAATCAACACCATGAACAAGGCGGCAACCGCCGCGTGCACGCCCAGCCCGACGGTGCCGGTGTCGAAGGCGCGCTTGACAGACCGCGGCCCGCCGAAGAGGCGCACCGCGGCCGCCGCTATGCGGGCCGGACCCTCGGCGGCGAAGCGGGCCGCTGCGCGTGCCGTGGCCTGCGCCAGAAACCGGTCGCACCAGCGGTTCAGCCCGTTGAGGCCCCGGTCCACGATGCGGTAGAACCCGGCGCCGCCCTTGCGGTAAAACCAATCCGCATCCAGGTTGATGGCCCGCACTTCCGACGGATAATACCCCGATTTGAGCAGCAGATAAAAGGCGAAAATGGCGAACAGGAGCAGTTGGAGCTGGCCGACCACGTGGCTGCCGGTGTAGGGGACGTAATCCACCGGGTAGGGGAGCAGGGCGTAGAGGGGCTGCGGGTAAACCCCGATGAAGATGCAGCCGAAGGCCGCCATTCCCATGGCGATGAGCATGTTCAGCGGCGGCTCCTCGGCCTTCAGCCCGGCATCGTGGCCGAAGAAGGTGAAGAAGGGGACCTTGATGCCGGCATGGGCGATGACGCCGGCCGAGGCAAACTGGAGCATGAGCCAGATGGCGCCCAAGTGATTGATGCCGGCGGCGCTGATGATCATCGACTTGCTCACGAATCCGGAAAACAGCGGAAAGGCCGAGATCGAGGCCGCCCCGACGACGCACAGGGCGCAGGTGATCGGCATGGTGCGGTGCAGCCCGCCGATGTCGGTGCAGGTGATCTTGCCGGTGACATGCAGCACGGCCCCGGCGCTCATAAAGAGCAGGGATTTGTACAGGATGTGGCAGAAGGCGTGGCTCACCGCGCCGTTGAGGGCCAGTTCGGTGCCGATGCCGATGCCGCAAAGCATGAATCCCACCTGGTTCATCAGGCTGTAGGAGAGCACCCGGCGGATGTCGTTTTCCACCTCGGCGTAAAACACCGGCAGGATGGTCATGATGGCGCCGAGCCAGATCAGCGCCTCGGTGCCGGCGAAAGTGCGCGCCATGACGTAGACGGCGCTCTTGGTGGTGAAGGCGCTGAGGAAAACCGCCCCGGCCACGGTGGCTTCCGGGTAGGCATCCTGGAGCCAGGCGTGAAGCGGCGGGACAGCGGCGTTGACGGCGACGCCCAGAAAGATCAACGCCGCCGGGAGACTGTCGAGGCGCAGACGACCGACGGCCGGATCGGCCCCGGCCTCGAGCAGCAGGACGATTCCGGCCAGCAGGGCCAGGCCCCCGCAGACATGCACCAGGATGTAGCGCACCGCTGCCCGCCGGCTGCGGCGGGTGCGGCGGGCCAGGATCAGGAAGGTCGAGGCCACCGCCATCACTTCCCAGAACAGGTAGAGCGAGAGCCAGTCGCCGGCCAGGGTTACCCCCAGGGCGCCGCCCGCATAGACCAGGCCGGCCACATGCTGCACGTTGTCGTCCACCTTCAGGGCGTAGACGACGCCGATGAAGGCCATGATGCTGAAGATGATTCCGAAGACCCGGCTCAGGGCGTCGATCCGGCCCAGGACGAGGGGGTGGTCCAGCAGCGGATAGACCCAATGATCGCCGGCCGGCATCCGCAGGAAAAGGATCAGGGCCAGCAGGGGCAGGGCCAGGCGCCAGACCTGATGCACCCGGCCATGGAACAAGGGCAACAGCAGGGCGCCGAAGATCAGCAGCAGCGACGGGGCGATGGCGTCGGGAAACAAGAGTGGTTGCATCGGTGACAAGGTTCCTGTGGTTGGATGGCAGCCGATCCTCGGGCTTCAGCCGTCGTTGTCCGTTTCGTAGTAGGTTTCCCGGCGCCCCAGAACCCGGCGCAGGGCCTTGGCGGTGAAGATGACCGCCACGCAGGCCACGAATCCGAAGGCGGCCGAGAAAAAGGGCATCTCTTCCCAGGCGAAATGGGCATGGGCGTGGATGAACCATTCGGCGACCAGCAGCAGGGCCAGGGCGGCGAAGAAGCCAAGGGTCAGGCGACGGATGTTGCCGGGGTTGTCAAAGAAGACGACGGGTTTTTTCATCGGATTCCCACCCGGAGGAAAACAAAGGCCAGATAGGCGCAGGCCGCGGCCAGGATCAGGTGAAAGGCCCGGCGATAACCGGGCACCGGTTCGTAGCGGATTTCGTCGGGGTCACGGGCCGTCATCTCAGAATCCTCCCAGCACATGACGGGTGGCCAGCCGTGCCAGTTGCAAAAACGGCTGGGGATAAAAGAACAGCGCCACCGATGCGGCCGCGGTCACCAGCGGCGGCACGACGCACCAGCGCGGGGCCTCCTGGACCCGCCGTTCGAACAGGGCTTCTTCGGGGCTGCAGAAAAAGGCCTGGTAGACGATGGGGAGAAAATAGGCCGCGTTGAGGATCGAGCTGACCAGGATCACCCAGAGAAATACGATCCGGTCGGCCTCCAGGGCGCCGATGACCAGGTGCCACTTGCTGATAAACCCACCGCAGGGGGGCAGGCCGATGACGCTCAAGGCCCCGATGAAAAAGGCGCTCATGGTCAGCGGCATCCGCCAGCCGATGCCCTTCATCTCGCTGATGAACTTTTTCCCCGTGGCCACGAAGATCGCGCCGGCGCAAAAAAACAGGGTAATCTTGCCAAAGGCGTGCATGGCGATGTGGAGCATGGCCCCGGTGAGGGCCGAAGGCGAAAGCAGGGCCGCGCCGAGGACGATGTAGGAAAGCTGGCCGATGGTGGAGAAGGCCAGGCGCCGCTTGAGGCCGTCCTGGCTCAGGGCGATCAGAGAGGCCGCCACGATGGTCACCGAGGCGATGGTGGCCACCAGGGTCCCCAGGTTCAGTTCAGTCAGCAGCCCGGTGCCGAAGATTCCGGTGACCACCCGCACCACGGAAAAGACGCCGACCTTGACCACCGCCACGGCATGGAGCAGGGCGCTGACCGGGGTGGGCGCCACCATGGCGGCCGGCAGCCAGGAGTGAAACGGCATCACGGCCGCCTTGGCGAACCCGAAGACGAACATGACGAGCAGCGCCGTGAGCTGTGCGGCCCCGGCCTTGCCCGCCAGGATGCCGCCGGCGGAAAATTCCAGGGTGCCGGTCAGGTGGTAGACGATCAGCATCGCCGGCAGCACCAGGCCGATGGACCCACCCAGGATGTAGAGGAGGTACTTGCGTCCGCTGGCGCGGGCCTCTCGATCCTGGTGATGGGTGACCAGCGGGTAGGTCGCGAACGAGAGCATTTCGTAAAACAGATACAGGGTCAGCAGGTTGGCGGAGAAGGCGACGCCCACGGTAGCGGCCAGGGAAAAGGCGAAGAAGCTGAAGAAGCGCGTCTGGGCGTGTTCCTTGAGGCCGCGCATGTACCCCACCGAATACAGGGAGGTGACGATCCACAGGCTCGAGGAGACCAGGGCGAAGAGGAGGCCCAGGGCATCGACCCGGAAGGCGATGGAAACCGTCGGCAGCACCTGGACCAAGGTGTATTCCAGGCGGGCGCCACCCCAAACGGCGGGCAGCATCGAGGCGATGACGCCGAACATGGTCAGGGCCGCACCGAAGGTCCAGGCTTCGCGCGCGTTGGGGCTGCGGCTGGAAGCCAGGATGGGGGGTAGACACAGGGCGGCAAGGATCGCCAGCAGGGGTTTGACGGTGATCAGGGTATTCATGGCGACTTCACCGGCGCGATTCAGAGGATGGCCGCCGGGATGGCGGCGTCGATGATCCGGGTGACGATCCGGCCGGTCAGCAGGCCCAGCACGACCAACCCCGCTGCGGTGACCAGCATCGGGGCGATCACCGTTGCCGGGGCCTCGGCATAGGCCAAGTCGGGCGGGTGGCCGTGGTCGGAGGCGGCGAACGGTTCGAAAAAGCCGATTTCAAAGATGCGGAAAAAGAGCACCGCATTGATCAGGCTGCTGAAGATCAGGGCGCCGACAAAAGCCCATTGGCCGGCGGCCAAGGCGCCGCCGATCAGATACCACTTGCTGAAAAAGCCGCATGTGGGCGGGACCCCGATCATGGACAACCCGGCCACCACCAGCACGGCCATGGTCCAGGGCATCCGCCGGAAAGCGCCCCGCAGGGCCTTGAAACTGTCGTCCGCGAGCTGCTGGCGCAGGCTGCCGACGGCCAGAAAAGCGCACAGGGTCATGGCGGCGTCGTTGACGATGTGCAGAATGGCGCCGGTCATGCCCATGCGGTTGCCCAGCCAGAACCCTCCCACCATGTAGCCCACCTCGGCGATGAGCACGTAGGCGAGCATCCGTTTGAGGCTGGTCTGGGACAGGGCCATCAGGCTGGCGGCAACGATGGAGGTCACCGCCAGCCAGACCGCGGGTTGCGCAAAGGCCAGGTGACCGAAGGAAAAATCCACCGGAAAGACGTACAGGGCCACGCGCACCATGACGTAGACCATCGTCTTGGTCGTCAGCGGAGCGATGAGGCTGCGCACCGGCGAACTCGATTCGCTGTAGGCGTTGGGCAGCCATCCGTGAAGCGGAAAGAGGGCCATCTTCATGAACAGCCCGGTCATGGCGATGATGAAGGCCGCCGTGACGACCTTGTTGCCGTAGAGCCGGGGCAGGATCATGGCCAGATCGGCCATGTTGAGGGTGCCGGTGACGAGGTAGAGATAGCCGACGCCGAGCAGGTAGAAGCTGGCACCGATGGTGCCCATGAAGATGTAGTTCAGGCTGGCCAGGGCCGCGTCCCGTTTTCCCATCCCCACCAGGGCGTAGCCGCTGATGGAGGTGATTTCGAGCAGGACGAAGAGGTTGAAGGCGTCGCCGGTGACGATGATGCCATAGGTGCCGGCGCAGAAGAGCAGGTAGAGGGCGTAGAAGTAATTTACCCGCTCGGCGAAGTCGCGCCGGGCGTGGCGCCAGGTCGCCAGAAGGTTGACCAGGGCCACGGCGGCCATGGCCGTGAGCACCAGGGCGTTGAGATGGTCGATCTGGTAGGCGATGCCGATGGGCGGCGGCCAGTTGCCGAGATGGTAGGCGAACGGTCCGGAGACCACCACCCGCCACAGCATGCCGGCCGCGGCCCACAGGGAGCCGGCCAGGGTGACGACCGCCAGCGGCAGGCAGGCCCCGGGCCTGACCCAGGCCAGAATGGCGACGACCATGGCCGCCATGAGCGGCGAGACCACGATCAGCGCGGGGAAATGAGCGCTCATGCGTTCCTCATCAGATCGTGGATTTCGTCTTCCTCCAACGTTCCGTAGCGCTTGTAGATGTTGATGGTCAGCGCCAGGGCCACGCCCAGGGTGGCCACGGAAACGACGATGGCGGTGAGCATCAACACGTGGGGCAAGGGGTTGATGATGGTGGCCGGATCGGTGCGATGGGCGCCGATGTGATGGGCCAGGATCGGCAGGGCGGCGCCCTTCTTGGTGGCGATGGACACGTAAAAGAGGATGATTGCGGTTTGAAGGATGTTCATCCCGATGATTTTTTTCACCAGGTTGCGCTTGACGATCATCCCCCAAAGCCCGACGCACATCAGCACGATGTAGATCCAGTAGTTGTACTTGGCGATGATCAGGTTGATGTAACCGGCGGCAGTCATCGTCTGTGTCCTAAAGGCCTTCGTCGAAGCGGCCGACGCTGGCCAGGTTGTAGTAGAGCGACACCATCACGGCCATCACCGCGATGGCCACCCCGATTTCCACGATGAAGATGCCGTGGCTGCGGGCCATGATCGGATCGACGCCCAGGATCCCGGCCAGCGCGGCGTAGTCGAGAAACTGGGCACCCAGCAGCAGGCAGATCAGGCCGGTGCCGGCGTAGATCAACACCCCGCCGGCGGACATGAGGACGGTGCGTCTTTCCGGCAGCATCTGCAGGGTGGAGCGCAGATCGTGGGAGATGGCATAGAGAATCACGGCGGCGCCGAAGATCACACCGCCCTGGAATCCGCCGCCCGGGCTGTGGTGCCCGTGGGCCACCACATAGAGGGCGAAGAGCTGGATGAAGGGAAGCACCAGGCGGCAGGCGGTGCGAATGATCAGGTCGTAGGGGACCCATTGGGAATCGATGCGCTCAAATTCCCGCGCGCCTTCCGGAAGGCGCCCGCCCTGCTCGATGCGCAGGGTGATGCCGGTGGCCCGGTGCCGGTAGAGGCGCGAATCGGGAGCCTTGCGGGCAAAGACGCGCAGGAGGAAAAAGCAGGCCAGCCCGGCGGTGAAGATCACGCTGGTCTCGAACATCGTGTCGTAGCCGCGGTAATCGGCCAGCACGGCGGTGACGATGTTGGGCACGGCCGTCTCTTCCAGGCTGTGGCGGATGTAGTGGGGGGAAACGTGGGTGGCGGCCGGCGAACTCGGGTCGCCCCAGTCGGGAAAGTCGGTGGTGCCGTAGACCAGCAGGGCACCGAACAGGAGAACGGCCAGCAGCGCGAATCGTTTCAATCCCGGCTCCTTCGCGAGGTTCGAAAAACGGCGGCCACGAAAAACACCGTGCTGACGCCGGCGCCCACCGAGGCCTCGGTGAAGGCCACGTCCACGGCGCCCATGATCGCCCAGAGCAGACACATCATGAAACTGTAGGCCCCGAAGAGGATCGCCGCCCCCAGCAGATCCCGCACCGTCAGGGCCGCCACCCCGCAGACCACCACCAGGAGCAGGATGATGAACTCAAGCTGCCAGATCATGCTCGCTTCCTTCCTTGCTGCGGGTCCAGGGGCGCATCCCGGCGCGCACCCCGGCATCGACGATGGCGTGGGTCGCCGTGGGGCTGGTGATGAAAACGAAGACCACGATCAGCATGATCTTGACGGCGGCGAGAACTGCGCCGAGGTTCCACTGGCCGACGGTGTAGAGCGCCATGGCCGACATGGTGAGCAGCAGCCCCAGGCTGTCGAGCTTGCCGGCCGGGTGCAGGCGCGAGTAGAAGTCCGGATAGCGCAGGATTCCGATGCTGCCGCCCAGGAAGAAAACCAGACCGAGGATCAAGAGCAAGGTGACGAGGATGTCGAGCATGCAGTCCTATTCCTCCTGCGGTTCGTCGTAGAGGCCCTTCTTCTTCTGGAAATACCGGGAGGCGGCCAATACGGCGATGAAGTTGAGGCAGGCATAGGCGATGGCGATGTCCACGAACATGTCCACCTTGTGGTAGATCAGCCCGATGAGCACCAGCATGGCCGTGGTCTTGCTCCCGATGGCGTTGACCCCTATCATCCGGTCCAGAACCGTCGGTCCGGCGATGGCCCGATACAGGGTCAGGGCCATCACCAGGGCCAGGAAAACGGCGGCGCTTAAAAATACAATATCCATCAGTCCTCGAAGATCTTCGCCACCCGGTCCTCCATCTCGCCGGGCAGGGCCCGGGCCGATGCGTCGTCGATGGCATGCACGGTGAAGCGACCCATCACCGAGGCGAAAACGGTGACTGTTCCCGGAGTCAGGGTGATGGAGTTGGCCAGGATGAACATGCCCATCTGATTGTGGATCCGGCTTTTGAAGCTCACGATGCGGGGGTTGATCAACTGCATCATGCGCGGGTGGAAGGTCAACCGGAGCAAGTGGAGATTGGCCAACCAGACCTGCCAGAGCAGCCAGGGGACGTAGGCGACGAATCGGCGCCATTGGCGCAGGGTGTGGCCCAGCTTCACGTCGGGCCACATGGCCCGGGCATTGAGGTCGGCCACAATGGCGCAACCGATCACGCCCAGGGTCAGGTGGAAGACGTCGAAGAGGCCCGAGAGCACCATCCAGGTGGCCATGGAAATGGCGAAGGTCAGCCAGAAGGCCAATCCGAAGCGGCGGCTTTTTACCGGCTCCTTGACGGAACCGGGGGGGGATGACGCGCAGGTGGTTTCCATCTGACTGGAATCATTCATGGAAATATCTCTGCTGGCTTTGAGTTGATCGAAAAAGGCTGCATATAGTATCCGCGCCTCGGATGTCAATGGAAATCGGTCGCCGCCGTTTTCACCGGCGCTTCCCGATTTATGGTGAAGGGCGCTCGAAATCCGTCTTCACGAAGATTTGAAGGCTGACCAAGGGGAATCCGATCGACACCTTCGGCGCGGTGAAAAATGGATCGGGCGAGGCGTCTTTGGCCGGTCCGGCGCTTCAGCGGGGCAGGGTGCCGGTGAAAAGACGCAGGTCCAGACCGCCGTGGGGCAGGCGATGGGCGGTGAGCGTGCGCGGCGCCAGTTGTTCGGCCCCCGGCGGAGCGATGAGAGCCACCCGCCAACCCGCGTAAAAACGGGTGAGGTGGGCGACGATGCGGCCGAAGAGCGCCCGGCTCTCGGAGGTGGATCCGAGGCGTCGGCCATAAGGCGGGTTGATCACCGCAACCCCCGGTACCGGGCTCAGGGCGGCGGGATCCAGGTCGAAAAAATCGCGGCACTGGATCGCCGCCGAATCCTCCAGGCCCCCTTTGGCCAGGGCGGCCTCTATCCGGCGGCAGGCGGGAGGATCATGGTCGAAGCCCCAGATGGGCGAGGGCGCCGGTTTCCGCATGGCGGTTTGCACCATGCGCCGAAGGTAGGCCCAGCGCTGGGGGCGATACGCGGGCCAGCGGGCAAAGGCGAAGTCGCGATACCAGCCCGGCGGCGTACGGGTGGCCTGCATGGCGGCTTCCAGCACGAAGGTGCCGGATCCGCACATCGGGTCGAGCAGGGGTTCTTCGCCGGTGTAGCCCACCTGCGCCAGGATCGCCGCCGCCAGGGTCTCGCGGAGGGGCGCCGGCCCCACGTCGGTCTTGAGGCCCCGCTTGTGGAGCAGGTCGCCGCTGGCATCCAGGGAGACGATGAAGCGGTCTTGGTCGGCCCGGACAAAGACGGCCTGGGGCGTCGGCGCGGCCGCTGCCGGCAGTGGATTGAAGACGGCACCGCGCCGGCGGCCCGCCACCGCGTCGGCGAGCCGTTCGCCGATGGCGCCGCTGTGATGCAGGCGCGACCGGTGTGCAACCACCCGTGGGGCGACCGGCGTCTCCCGTGCCAGGTAGAGCTCCCAGGCGATGTCGGCCAGGGCCTTTTCCAGTTGTTTGAAATGGGCGGCCTGGAAGCGGGCGATGCGCATCAGGACGCGGTTGGCGGTGCGCAGCATCAGGTTGGCCCGGAAACCGTCGTCCAGGCGGGCCTGGAAGGAAACGCCGCCGGCCACCGGTTGGGGTTGCACCCCGGGGATGCACGCCGCCAGTTCGGCGGCGCAGACCGGTTCGAGGCCCGGCGCCGTCGCGGCGAAAAAGAGCTGCGGCGGGCCGATGACGTGACGGCGGATGCGCTTGTCGAGGGCTGTGGCGTCGGTCATGGCGGGGGAAGCCATCCTTTGGGTGGCGAAGGGCGGCCGCAGCGGCCGCCGGCGCTTCGAACGGGTTGATTTGGCGCCGAAATCATGTCATAGCCCGAAGCATCCCTCAAGAGGAAAACAAGTCCCGGCTTCATGCAATCGAACAGTGACCTGTCTGAACACGTGCAACCAGGCGGGACCGTCTGGGGAACGGACGGAGAGGAGGCGCGGCGTGACGAACTTTACCATCATGGAGATCATGGTCCCGCTGTCCGAATATGCGACGGTGCGGCAGGGAGCGACACTGCTGGATGCGGTGCTGGCGCTGGAGAAGGCCCAGGAGGAGTTCGAGCACTACCAGTACCGGCATCGGGCCATCCTCGTGCTTGACGGCGACCGGCGGGTCGTGGGCAAGCTGTCCCAACTGGACGTGCTGCGGGCCCTGGAACCGAGCGCCACCAACGACGCGGCGCTCAAGCAGTTGATGCGGTTCGGCTTCAGCACCGAATTCATCCGGGGCTTCCGGAAACAGCAGCGGCTCCAGGCCGACCCGCTGGAAAACCTCTGCGCCAAGGCGGGCGGCCTGATGGTGGAAGACTTCATGCAGACGCCCAGCGAAGGTGAATACGTGGAGGTGGACGCCTCCCTGGACATCGCCATCCATCAGCTGGTGGCGGGTGATCACCTGTCCCTGCTGGTCACCCAAGGAGACGCCATCGTGGGGATCCTGCGCCTGACGGACGTCTTCGCGGCGGTTTTCCATCTGATGAAAGAATACCAACTTACCTGAACCAGGGGGAATCCATGAAGGCGCTCAAATCGCTGCTCGATCGCATCGCCCAACGGGTCAATATCAATTTGCGCGAACTGGAGTTCGATGTGACGCCCATCGCGCGCCATCTGGTGCCGCTGCCGCAGATGACCAAGTTCTACGCCTTTTACGGCATTACGCCCAACCATCCCCTGAGTCTGGAGTTCCGCCACTCCAGCCTGGCGGGCAGCTACTTTCTGGGAAAGTGCCGCGCCAGCAACTCCATCCTCTACAAGAGCGACGTGCGGGGCGACGAGTTGCAGAAAAAGGGGGCCAAGTTCACCTTCGGCGAACACGTCATCACCCTCGCCGACGACGAAATCATCGATATTCAGGACAGCTTTCTCGTCAAAACCCTCGTTCACAGCTACTCCCATGACCCGGAAAGCCGGGAACGCTTCTTCATCACCAACACCATCGCCTGCCATTACGCCAACATCCACGGTTCGCCCACCGACGGCAGTTTTCTAGGGCCGTTCGCCACCGTCGATCTCACCACGATGTACGACTGCGCCATCGGGGCCTACTGTTACATCCAGGCCGGAGAGATCGGGCATTTCCACGCCGACCCCGGCACCGTCTGGGCGCGCAGCCGCGGCGATTTCAACTTCGTTTACAGGCATTCCCCCGAGCGGCTGAAACCGTACATCGGCTTCGTTCCGGGGAAGCCGCCCCGCGGCATCTTCATGGATTTTCTCGAAGCGCGCAAAAAGGACTTCGAGCGGGTTTTCGAAGTCGTCAATCTTCAGCGGCCCAAGGGGATTCCGACCAATGCCTCCCTGGACCGCTACGCGGTGATCAAACCCAAAATGCACATCGCCGAAAACGTCCTGGTGGCTCAGCGGGCATTCCTGGAAAACTCGTGGCTGGGCAAGGGGGCCAACGCCCAGGAGAACTGTTACATCCTCAACTCGCGGCTGGAGGGCGACAACGTCACGGCCCACGGGGCAAAGATCATCGACGCCGACCTGGGCCCGCGCGTCTTTGTCGGCTTCAACAGCTTCCTGAAGGGGTGTCCCCGGTGCCGGCTCACCATCGGCGGGGGCACCATCGTCATGCCTCACACGATCATCGATATCGAACGATCCCTCACCATTCCGGAAAATCATCTCGTCTGGGGGATGATCGCCAACGAGGCCGACCTGGCGGAACACAGCATGCCGCTGGCGGAATTTTCCCGTATCGATGGCCGGTTCTACCGGGGCAACCTTCTTTTCGAGGGCAGCGGCGCCGCCTTCGTCTCCGCCTTTCAAAAACGCATCGAACACATTCTGCTCGACAACGGCGCCCTCTTCGACGGCAAGCGATTCAAGGGCCACGCCCAGCGGAACCAGAACATCTCCGTCAACACCATTCAACCCTACCCCGAAGGCAGGCTCCAAGGGCTCTACCCGACCATTCTCATCCGGCCATGACAAGGCGGAAAAGCAGCGACCCGGCGCTGATGGAACGTTTTACAGGGGGGAAAGAATTCCGACAGGGAAACCGGGACGCTTCCGTTGCAATGGCGTAAAAAACGTTCGCGGCAACTGGCATTCAAATTGCTTTGTCCAGGGTGGCGTGGAAAGGGTGGCGCGGGGATCGGAAAGGCGCCATTTTCCTTGACAAACGACCATTATCCGAATAATTAGCCTACTTTGGAAATATCGACGGAAAGGTACCCCGACCCCTTCGCAATAAACCCGGCAACATTCAATTCACAACCCTGAAAGGAGAGGACATGTCACAGCTAATTCCCCCCCATGGCGGCAAAGGTCTCACGATGTGCCTGTTGGAAGGTACAGCACGCGAAGACGAGTTCAAGAGAGCCCAGGGCATGAAGAAGATCGAGATTTCAAGCCGCGAGGAAGGCGACTTGATCATGATGGGCATCGGCGGCTTCAGCCCGTTGACCGGTTTCATGACCAAGGCCGACTGGAAGGGCGTATGCGAAAAATTCCTGCTGTCCGACGGCACCTTCTGGCCGGTGCCGGTGACGTTGTCCGCCACTTGGGAAGACGCCAAAGAAATCGTCGAGGGCCAGGAGATCGCCCTGGTTTCCAAGGACGGCGGCAAGATCATGGCCACCATGAAGGTCACCGAGAAGTACGAGATGACCGAAGCCAACAAGGCATGGGAATGCGAGAAGATCTTCAAAGGCGAGGGAACCAAGACCGCCGAGGAGTTCTGGAAGATCGCCAAGGAAGATCACCCGGGCGTCAAGATGGTCATGGCCCAGAAGGCCGTCAACCTCGCCGGCCCCGTCAAGGTTCTGAGTGAGGGTGGCTATCCCACCAAGTATCCTGGCATTTACCAGCGCCCGTCCCTGTCGCGCAAGATCTTCGAAGAGCGCGGCTGGAAGGAAGTGGCGGCTCTGCAGCTCAGAAACCCGATGCACCGCAGCCATGAATACCTCTGCAAGATCGCCGTGGAAGTCTGCGACGGCGTCTACATCCATTCGCTGGTGGGCAACCTGAAGCCGGGAGACATTCCCGCCGAAGTGCGCGTCAAGTGTATCCAGGCCCTGGTGGACAACTACTTCGTTCCCGCCAACGTGGTCCAGGGCGGCTACCCGCTGGACATGCGCTACGCGGGTCCCCGCGAAGCCCTGCTGCACGCCACCTTCCGCCAGAACTACGGCTGCTCGCGCATGATCATCGGCCGCGACCACGCCGGCGTCGGCGATTTCTACGGCATGTTCGAAGCCCAGACCATCTTCGACAAGATCCCCAAGCCCGAAGACCCGGGCAAGCGTCTGCTCTGCACGCCGCTGAAGATCGACTGGACCTTCTACTGCAACAAGTGCGACGGCATGGCTTCCCTGCGCACCTGCCCGCACGATAAGAAGGACCGCGTCCTGCTCTCCGGGACCATGCTGCGCAAGATGCTCTCCGAGGGGCTGCAGGTGCCGGATCATTTCGGCCGTGACGAAGTCCTCGTCATCCTGCGCGAATACTACGCCGGGCTGACCGAGAAGGTGGAGATCAAGACCCACGCCGCCGCCACCGGCGATGTCAAGAAGTAGGATCCGTTCCGTTTCGAACCGCCCATCGGCAAAAAAGCAAACGCCGTCTCCGTGGAGACGGCGTTTGCTTTTGGAGAAGCTTGAAAAAACGGCCCCGCAAGGGAACCGATGGCAATCGGTCCGGCCGTGCCGGAAGAAGACATCGGGGTGAAATTGTAAAAAAAAAAGGAGGCGCCCCGAGTGTGCCCGGGGTGCCCCCTTTTTGTCGATTCGTGGCCTTTGAAGAAATATCGCCTACTTGCGCCGGGACCACTCGGTGTAGGTCAGGGCCGCGGTGCGGTAGACCAGGTGGGCCAGCTTGGAAAAGGGCACGTAGCAGAACAGGGCCCAGACGAACATCAGGTGCACGAAGTACAGGAAATAAGAAGTGCCGGCCATGCCGCCCAGACGGGTCATCTCGGTGAGCATGCCGGTGACGCCGAGCATCAGGGCCAGGCCGATGAGAAACCAGTCCGCGTAGGTCGATACCTGGTCCTTCTTGGCGAGCCGGTTCTTGATCATCAGCGCGGACCCGATGACCAGCGACACCCCGGCGATGTTGGCGAGCCACTTGACGGGGTTGAGCTGGGAGTAGGGGCCGTGGATCTGGAACACGTACAGCACCACGAAAAAGATGCTGGTGACGATGAACAGGCCGATGAACCCGAAGAGCACCATCATGTGAGCGGTGGCCCGATCCCGGTTCTCCGTGCACTCGTTGAACTTTTCGTGCTTGAGAATCGAGATGACGACCCGGACGAAGGCCTGGGCGACATCCTTGATGTTCACGTCGGTCTTGGTGGTTCGGCCATCCGCCAGGCACTGGGCGTGCATGTCGCTGATGAATTTCTTCAGGCCCAGGGCGAACACCCCCGCGGCGAAGAAGAAGGTGGGGATCATGATGATGTCCACCAGCCAGGAGGAGAAGAACTTGGCGTGGACGATTTCATCCCCTTCGGGGGTGAAATCCAGCAGGCCGGTGATCAGGCCGACGACGATGAACAGCACCGCCGGAATCGCCAGCAGGATGGGGAGCTTGCTCTTGTCGTTGACCCAGTCGGCCAGGAGCTTGGGTTTGGCGTAGGCCCGGATGGCCATGATGCGCAGGGCGGCGAGCACATCGCCCGGCTTGGCCCCCCGGGGGCAGAGGGTGGAACAGTCCCCGCAGTTGTGGCACAGCCAGATGTCCCCGTCGGCCAGGAGCTTGTCCTTGAGCCCCCAGCTGGCGGCGATCATCTCCTTGCGGGGAAAGGGCCGGTTGTCCGGCGAAATGGGGCAGGCCACCGAGCAGGTGGCGCATTGAAAGCACTTTTTAAGGTCGCCCCCGCCGTAGCGGGTCACCTCTTCAATAAACTCGACATCGGGATCGACCAGTAATCTTTCCGCCATTTTCCTCTTCCTCCTCACGCGGCAGTCAGTGATTGAATCGGGCCACAGGCGGTCCGGTTAGAAGCCCTTGAACGGGTTGGGGCCGAGTTCTTCGACGGACGCCACGAAATCGTCGATGATCCGGGGCACCTTGTCGTACTCGTCGATGGCGATTTCGAACTGCGCCACCCGCTCGGTTTCCAGGGCCAGGCTGGCCAGAGCCTCGCCGATCTTCTTCATCCGGATCGAAGCCAGCTCGCTGCCCTTGACGAAATGGCACTGATAGTCGTCCCCGTGCTTGCAGCCGAGCAGAAATACCCCGTCCATCCCCTGGGAGAGCGCGTCCTTGATCCAGATCACGTTCACCGACCCGAGGCAGCGCACCGGAATCAGGCGCACGTCGGCGGAGAAATTCAACCCCTTGAGGCCCGCCATGTCGATGGCCGGGTAGGCGTCGTTCTCGCAGACCAGTCCCAGAATCCGGAAGGGTGGTTCGCTGTAGTCGTCCGCGCTGGGGACCTTGACCGCCTTGACCTGGGAACCGATGGAGTCGATGTTGTAGTCGGCAAACCCGATGATCCGCTCCGGGCAAGCCCCCATGCAGGTGCCGCAGCGCCGGCAGCGGGCCGGGTTGGGCTTGGGGGTTCCCTTGGCGTCGTCGTCCAGGGCACCGAAGGGGCATTCCTGGGTGCAACGTTTGCACTGGGTGCAGCGCTGGAAAAAGAAGTCCGGGAAGGTCATGTCCCCCGAGCGCGGGTGGACCGACACGCCCCGGTTCACCGATTCGATGCACTGGATGGCCTTCAGGGCCGCGCCGGCGGCGTCCTCGACGGATTCTTCCACCGTCATGGCACGCCGGATGGCGCCCGCCGCATAGATGCCGGTGCGCTGGGTTTCGTACGGGAAGCAGATGAAGTTGGAGTCGCAGTAGCCGTCGTAGATGTCGTTGTCCCGGAACCCCGGCCCCTGGCGATAGGCCAGGTTGACCACCGGATCGTCCACGGTCACCGGCACCATGCCGGTGGCCAGGACCACCATGTCGGCATTGACGGCGATTTTCTCGCCCAGCAGGGTGTTGTCGGCCTCCACCACCAGGCCGTTGCCGTTCTGGCGCACCTGAACGACCTCGCCCTTGGTCATGAAGATCCCCGGATCCTGCTGGAGGCTCTTGTAGAAGTACTCCATCTGGCCCGAAGTGCGCATGTGCTGGTAGAAGATGTACGCCTTGCCGTCCGTGTAGTCCTCGCGGACGTACTTGGCCTGCTTGAGGCTGACCAGGGAGGTCACGGCCCCGGTGTAGGCGAAATCGCTGTCATCCCCCTGCCCGGGGCTCTGGATGAAGACCACCCGCTTGGCCTCCTTGCCGTCCGACGGGCGTTTGATCTTGCCTTCCTTGGCGATCTTCTCGAACTGGGCGTTGGTGACCACATCGGGCAAGTCCCCGAAGCCGTAGTGGGCCAGTTGGCCCGCCTCGGGGATCCAGGGGCGCCATCCGGCGGCCAGAACCACGGCGCCGAACTTTTCGCCGTCGGGATCGAAGGTCAGAATGTCGATGCGGCCTTCGTTGTATTCCTTGTAGCGGGCCTGAAGGGTCTCGGCATCTAGCTCCTCGCCCTTTTCATTCACCCGCATTTCCGGCGGCAGGGGAAAGGGAACGTCGAATTCGATCTTTTCCCCCGGTTTTTTCAGGGTGACGGTGAAGTTGCCCGGTTCTCCGGCGATGCGGGCCACCATCGTCTCCAGCCGGACGGTGATCTTGGGTTCGGCCTGGACGGACTGGATCATCCGCTCCACCCGGGGAGGAAGCAGGTCCTCATACGGGGTCGCGGTGGGCAGCTGCTGGCGCCAGTGGTTGGCGTGGCCGCCCAGGGCGCCGGTTTTCTCGACGATGGTGACCTCGTAGCCGGCCTTGGCGGCATCCAGGGCCGCGGCCATGCCCGTCATGCCGCCGCCAAGGACCAGGATGCGCCTGGACAGGGATTCCAGAAGGTACGGTTCGGGCAGGGATACCTTCTTGACCCGCGCCATGCCCATGCGCAGATAGTCCTCGGCGAGCATCTGGACCCGGTCGAAAGCGTCGCCCGAAGCGATTTCCTCTTCGGTGAGTTTGGGGAAAACGTCCCGCGAATGCGACCAGACCACCTGTTCACGCAGGTTGGCCCGTTCCACGATGCATCCGTCGAAACGGAAGATGTCAAAGTTGACGCGACGCGAGCAGGCGCCGATCACCATGGTGTTGATTCCTTTTTCGGCGATGTCCTTTTTGATCATCGCCACACCCTCCGGGCCGCAGAGAAAGGGGTGCTGCTGGACCGGAAACCCCTCTTCACCGGCCACCGCGCAAAGGGCATCCACGTCCAGAGATGCCCCGATGCCACAGCCTGTGCAGATGTACATGCCGTATTTTTTATCCATGAGTCGAACCTCCTACCGCTTCACCAGGGTTTGAATCGCTTTGAGGGCCATGCCGGTGGAATTCTGATTGGTGCTGACGACGTCCAGGGGTTTGTTGGCGCAACCGGCCGCGAACATGCCCCCCTTGTCGAAATCGTTGATCAGAAAACCGTCGGGGCTCACCTTCAGATCGGCGGGCAGCGGGGCGTTGACCGCCGTGGGCTGCATGCCGGTGGCCAGAACGACCATGTCCACCGTCTGGTGGATCTTTTCGCCGGTCACGGCGTTTTCGGCGGTCACGGTCACACCCTGATCCGCCGCTTCCGAGACCTCGGCCACCTTGCCCTTGATGAAGAAGATGTTCTTGTCCTCTTTGACCTTCTTGTAGAACTTCTCGTAGCGGTAGCCCGGGGTCCGCAGGTCGATGTAGAAGATGTAGATCTTGGCATCGGGGTACTGGGCGCGGATGTAGGTGGCCTGCTTGAGGGAGGCCATGCAGCAGATGTAGCTGCAGTAGGGCAGGTGGTTCTCGTCGCGGCTGCCGGCGCACTGCACGAAGGCCACACTGGCGGGGGCCTTGTCGTCCGAGGGCCGCAAAATCTTTCCGCCGGTAGGCCCGCTGGGGGCGGCCAGCCGCTCCATCATCATGTTGGTGATGATGTTCGGATAGCGGCCGAATCCCAGGTTGTCGATCTTGGTGGCGTCGTAGGGCTCCCACCCGGTGGCCCAGACCACGGCGCCCACCTTGAGGTTCACCGTCCGGGGCTGCATGTCCAGTTCCACGGCGCCGTAAACACAGGCTTCCTGGCAACGCTGCCCGTCCTCCGTTCCCACGATCTGCGGGGAAATGACATAGCGCGCCGGGAAAGCCATGGGGTGGGGCAGATAGGCGCCCTTGGTGCGGTTCATGCCGAAGTTGAATTCGTTGACCACCTCGGTCTGGCAGGCGGCGGCGCAGGCCCCGCAACAGGTGCATTTTTCGTTCACGTAGCGCGGGTTGATACGGATGGTGGCCTCGTAGTCACCCGCGGCCCCCTCCACCTTTTCCACTTCGGCCAATGTAAGCACCTTGATCCGAGGATTGTCCTTGATGCGCCGGAAGTTGATCTCCAGGCCGCAGGAAGGTGGGCAGAGCTTGGGAAAGTACTGGTTGAGCTGGGCCACGCGGCCGCCCAGGTAGGGTTTTTTTTCCACCAGGACCACCTCGTAGCCAACCTCGGCGGCCTCCAGCGCGGTTGTCAACCCGCTGATGCCGCCGCCGACCACCAGGATACTGCCGCTCACCGGGGCTGATTTGTCTGCTGTCATGCTGTCCTCCGTGAAAAGTGATCGTTGCGTCCCGTATTTCGATTCCGATCGACGCGAATGGCGGGGCCGGCTGTCCGCGCCGCTGGTTGATCCCTTGTATCCGATGTATCCGTTCGCCTCAAGGGTCCCCCCCATCGGAGGCGGCGAACCGTTGAGGCAACAGGACACGGCGCCGGCGGCGATGGCGATGGCCTGCGCTGGTGTGAGAGACTTCGAAAATACAGAAAAACCTCCAGGTGCCTGGCGGCACCTGGAGGCGGCTAGTTCAGACGACCGTGATCTTTGTCGTCATGGCCGGCATCAGGGGATGATCTTGATGTAGTCGCGCTTGAAGCATTCCCATTTGTCGGCGTCGTAGTCGTACTTGCTGTTGGTGAAGCAGAACCAGTTTTCGTCGTCCTGGCCCGGGTAGTCGGCCTGATAGTAGAAGCCCGGATAGCGGGTTTCCTTGCGGAACTGGATATGGCGGATGTGAGCCTCCAGGGTCCAGATGCGGTGCTGGATTTCCCAGGCACGCATCAGTTCGTGCAAGTCGCCGGCGGCCAGTTTCGTACAATCTTCGCGCATCGTGGCCAGCAAATCCATAAGGATTTCAAGGCATTTGCTGCTCGTCATGTAGAACGTGGCGGTTCCGGCGCCATACTCGTGACCGGCCTTCATCAGGCGGTACATCATCCCGTTGGGTTTGATGTAGTTGGGGTTGATGTCCACCGCGGTGGTGTAGTTGGAGAACTCCAGGAAGGTGCGCACCGGCTTGTAGGCGATGTCGACCAGCTCCTGGGTGGACTGCTTCAGGGTCGGTGTGAAGTCGGCGAAATCACGCGCATACCTGGCCATCTGCTTGGCGGCCATGCGCCCCTCGGCATGGGAGCCCGAGGAGAACTTGTGGCCGGAGCAGCCCACGCCGTCGCCGGCGGTGAACAGACCCTCGACCGTGGTCATGCGGTTGTAGACCTTGCCGTTGCGGGCCTTGATCTTGTAGGCATCCGGGACCCAGTCGAAATCCGGTCCGGAGGCCCACAGACCGCAGCACCCCGAGTGGCTGCCCAGCAGGTACGGCTCGGTGGGCATAACTTCGGAATTCTTCTTCTCCGGCTCGCAGTTCTGCGCGCACCACAGGTTGGCCTGGCCGCAGGTCATGTCCAGGAAGTCTTCCCACGCCTCGGATTCGAGGTGCTTGAGTTCCTTCTTGTCCATGGTCTGGCCCAGGGTGGCCAGGGCGGTGACGGTGTCCATGATGATGGGGCCGCGACCTTCCTTCATCTCGAAGAGCATCAGATGGTTGCGCAGGCAGGTGGGAGTGATGGCGGCCGTTCCGTAGGGCGCATAGCGCTCCAGTTCTTTCTTTGCGGCCTCGGAGGCGGCGAAGTTTTCGCCCAGGCCGTTGAGGGTCTTGGCCTTGAACAGCAGGAACCATGCACCCACCGGGCCGTAGCCGTCCTTGAAGCGGGCCGGGGTGAAACGGTTTTCCATCATCGACAGCTCGGCGCCGACCTGCATGCACAGGGTGTAGGTGGAGCCGGAGTTCCACACCGGGTACCAGGCGCGGCCCTTGCCTTCGCCCACCGAACGCGGCTGGTAGATGTTCACCGCGCCACCGCAGGCCACCATCATGGTCTTGCACTTGATGACGTAGACCTTGTTTTCACGCACCGAGAAGCCCACCGCGCCGGCGATCTGATTTTTGACATTGGCGTCCAGAAGCAGCTTGACGATGAAAACGCGCTCGAGGATGTTGTCGTCGCCGAGGGCTTTCTTGGCCGCCTCGGCCACCACGCGCTTGTAGGACTCGCCGTTGATCATGATCTGCCATTTGCCGGTGCGGACCGGGGTGGCGCCCGCCTTCAGGGTGCCCATGGCCTGGCCCTTCTTGCCGTCGAGGTTCTTGCCTTCGGCGTTTTTCTTCCAGATCGGCAGACCCCATTCTTCGAACAGATGGACCGAGTCATCCACATGGCAGCCCAGGTCGAAGATCAGGTCCTCGCGAACGATGCCCATCAGGTCGTTGCGAACCATGCGCACGTAGTCGTCCGGGGTGTTGTCGCCGATGTAGGTGTTGATGGCCGAAAGGCCCTGAGCCACGGCGCCGGAGCGCTCCATGGCGGCCTTGTCGCACAGGAGGATCTTCTTGTCGCCGGCCCATTTCTTGATCTCGAAGGCCGCGCCGCAGGCCGCCATGCCGCCGCCCACGATGAGAATGTCCACCTCGCGCTCTTCCACTGCCGGGTCCTTGACCGCCTTGAGTTCTCCGAGGGGTTTATTCGGTAATGCCATATTTGTTCCTCCTTAAAGAAATTCGCTTGTGGATGGGGTGACGCGAATGTCCGAACGGCTCGACCGGAATTACACCAAGGCCTGGGGCCTGGGGATGGCGTAACCATCGGCCTCTTCGGTGCTGAGCAATTCACTGTCCAGATTCTTGCCTTTCAAGCTGTCGTACGCGTTGGCAGCGCCTTCCGGAGTGGTCCGGATGGGGAACTTGAAGCGCTTGACGACGCCGTTACGAAACTTGCAGGTCCACATCACGTCTTCGGTTCCCATCATGGGCATGATCGAGCTTCCCAGGGGCACGAAGTCGGCATAGCCGCGCACTTCGATCGCCTGGGTCGGGCAGATCTTGACGCAGGAAAAACATTCCCAGCACTGATCCGGCTCCTGGTTGTAAGCCTTCATCGCGTTGGGATCCAGCACCATCAAGTCGTTGGGGCAGATGTACATGCAAGCGGTCTTGTCGCCACCCTTGCAGCCGTCACATTTTTCCTGAATGACAAAACTTGGCATTTAGCATACCTCCTGATTGCAGTTGATAAGTGCGTAGACTTCTCCATCGACGCTTGCAGACGTGTTTTTGCTCGCGCAACACCTCCTCTCTTTCGCCGTCATGACAAATAGTAATGACAACCCTTGCCGATCCGATTGAAACACGAAATCGCCAGTGGTCAGGTGGATCTTTTGGACCCGGACGCAAGGAGCGCCGCCCCCTTGGGAAAGGAGGGCTTCAACCTGCCTGTCGAAATAAAATTTGCTTTAAATTCAAATAGATACCTCTCGCAATCAAATTGCATTTTTACCACCCGCCCCCTATCTTGTCAAGCCTTTTCGGGCTTTGCCGCGCCGGCAGAAAAAAGGGCGGGATGATGTTCCATATCTTGGCGGAAGGTGCGTCTTTACCCCAATATGTAGTGTCTTCCATTCTTTTGGGCTCACCATCGGTTTCAATGAGATGCCGGTTGACACCGGCGGCAGAAATGATACCAGTATCCGCCATGGAACCTCGATTGATCCCCCTGGAAGCGGACCAGCTTTTCGATTTCGCCTGCCACCCCCGGGTCCTGTGCTTCAATGCCTGCTGCCATGACCTGAACCATTTTCTCTATCCTTACGATGTATTGCGGCTTTGCCGACACCTGCGAATGCCTTCCGGGGACTTCATGGAACGGTACGCCCGGATCCACCCGGGGCCAGAAACGGGTCTCCCCGTGGCGACGCTGCGCCTGGACCCGGTCCGAAACATGGCCTGCCCGTTTGTCGGCAGCGCGGGTTGCGGCGTCTACCCGGATCGGCCGGCCGCCTGCCGGCTCTATCCCCTGGCCCGGGCGGTGCGCCGTTGCGGCCAAACCGGCCGCCGGACGGAACATTTCGCGCTGCTCCACGAAGCCCACTGCATGGGACACGGCTGCGGCCAGCGCCGGAGTGCCGCCGCCTGGGTACAAGACCAGGGGCTGACCCCCTACCATTGCATGAACGATCCCTTCGTGGATGTCCTCGCCGTCAAAAGGCGGGCTCATCCGGCGCCGCTCTCCCTGGCCGAGGACCAGCTAGTGCGGCAGGCGCTCTACGACCCGGACCGTTTTCGCACCCGGGTGCTCGCCCGGCCGGCCGGGGATCCGCTCACCGCCTCGGCGACGGAATGCGAACGGTTGGCCGCCGACGATGAGGCGCTGCTCGTTTTCGCCTATCGCTGGGTGGCGGCGCTGCTGCAGGGGGCGACCCGGGCGGAGCGCCCATGAATCTCCACGGCAAAACCGCCCTGGTTCTCGGCGCGGTCAAGGGAATCGGCCGGGGGATCGCCCTGGCCCTGGCCGAGGCGGGCTGCAAGCTGGCATTGACTCACTTCGACTGGCCGGAAGCCTTGCCGCCGCTGCGGCGGGAGCTGGAAACGGCCGGGGTGGACCACCTGTTGATCGAAACCGACCTGCGCCAGGCGGAGGCGGCGGCCAGGGTGGTGGAAAGCGTGATGGAGCGCTTCGGCCGCCTGGACATCCTGATCAACAACATCGAAAGAGGGGGGTGGCCGGTAGTCCACGGGCCCTATGTGCCGGCCCAGTGGGACCTGGAGCAGCGCACCACCCTGGGGGCCAAGCACTGGATGTTTCAGGCGGCTCTGCCCCATCTCAAGGCCTCCGGCGACGCCGCCGCGATCAATCTGTCCTCCGTGGCGGCCCTCGTGGGGCGCAGCGGGCCGGCCAGCCTTCTCTTCAACGACGGTTATGCGGCCGCCAATCGGGCCATCGCCATCCTGACCGAGACCTGGGCGCGGCTGGGTGCGCCGGAAGTGCGGGTCAACGAGATTATGCTCGGGCTGGTGGAAACCCGCCATGGACCCGGCACCCGCGGATGGGGCCTGCTGGACGAGGCGGCGCGCCGGGCCCTGGTGGACCACGTCCTGCTGGGGCGCGTCGGGAAGATCGCCGACGTGGTCCAGGCCGTGATGTTCGTCCTGCGCGACGCCCCCTACATGACCGGCGCGGTCCTGCGCCTGGACGGCGGATTCGTCCTGGGCGGGCGTCCGGTGGCGCCGATGCCGCCCGGAGTGGAGCCGCCTCCGGTGACGCCGTAGTGCATAAAATGATTCTCTACCGCCGAGACCGCGGAGAATCACAGAGAAATTCCGAATTTTCAACAGCTTGTCTGTATTGAGAGCCGGGACTCAGCGGCGCGGTCGGAGATCGGCGCTGCGGATGCCCAAGAGAATCCATTCGATCCACGCCAGCCCCAATTCCAGCAGGGCTTCATCCTCGCCTTCCATGCGCCGCAGGCGTTCCCGCGGTACCTTGAAGCGCTGGAGAAAACTGCTCTCGAAAACAAAGCGGCGAAATGCGTCCAGGTTGTAGGTGGCCATGAAGGCCATCTTGGCGCGACGCCCCCGGGGGCCTTCGGCGCCCCACGGGTCGCCTCGACCGAAGCGGTCCTGGACCAGGGCCCAGCGCTCGGTGAATCGGTCGTAACGCCGGGTGTCGGCCTCGGCGAACCATTCTTTTGCCGTGGTGGGCTGCGGCTGCCGGGGGCCGAGGCAAAACGGCGGCGGATTGAGGAAAAACACCGGTTCGGGACGCGTCCCGGCAGCGCCGAGGGCCAGTCCTTTTTCTAGAGGAAAGCTGCGGCAGGTGAAAGGGCGGTCCGGGTAGACGGTGCAGCCCTCGGGCGACACGAAGGGACAGGTCTGCGCCGCGTTGTCGGTCATGCGCAGCAGCACGTCGGGAAAGGATCGGCCGGGACGCAGGACCAGGTCGGTATAGGCATCGAGAAACTGATCTGCCGTCATCCCGAGCCGCCGCTTGAGGCGAAGCACGTCGTAAGGATAGAGGAAAAGGTTCAGGTTGCGGCAGCAGCGGTTGAAGCAGGCCAAGTCCGGCCGGCAGGCGAATTGGAATGTTTCGTCCGCCTTCAGGCGACGGCCGGGCAGGCTGTCGGCGCGATCGGCATCCACGGCTTTCATGGTTCGTCGGCCTCGGTGGCCATGGCGGCGATCATCTCGGCCACCGTGAGTTTCACGCGGGCGGGAAAACCGGTCTCCGCGCGCAGTTCTTTTTCAAGGTCGGCCATTTGGCGGTAAAAGGGGGTGCGGTCCAGCCGCCGGGTCGCCGGGCCGCAGCGGGCGTGGAAGGCGGCGCACCCGTCGCCCGCCAGCACGGTTCCATCCGGTCGTACCAGCCGGTGGGGGATGCCGTGAAGCCTGCAGATCATCGGGCGGTGGGCGTAGAGCAGGCAGCGCTCGTCCGCGAGCAGGGGGCAGGGGACACGCCGGTCGGGGGCAGTCTGTATCGCCTGCCGCGCCAGGGCTTCCACCCTCTGGCGTTGATCCGGAGGCAGTTGGTCCAGACCGTTTTGCAGTTCCAGGTACTCGATGACCGTATGGTGGTGAAATCGGCTCCGGCAGCAGTTGTCGCGGCAGCCGCTGCAGGTGAATCCGCAGCTTTCGGCGACCCGGGCGTAGGCCCGGTCCATGGCGGCGTAAAGGGTCTGGAGGCGGAGGCGGAAGGCGCGCCGCCGCTCCGCAGCGATCAACGGCGGATTCAACAGGGCCATTTCACACCATCGGCGATGGGAAAAAGAGTTTTTCGTACAGCGTCAGGGCATGGCGGTCGGTCATGCTGGCGATCAGGTCGCAGACGATCCGTTCGGGCGGCTGGCCGTTGTTGTAGCAGCCGGCCATGCCCATGGCGCCGAGTTCCCGCCGCAGGGCCTCCGGTTGACCGAGGAAATAACCGTACAGTTCACTGATGATTTTCTTGGCCTTGACGAACTCGCCATGGACCCGCGGGCTGCGGTAGACGTTGTCGTAGAGGAACATGCGCAGTTCGTGCATCGCCTCGCCCACGGACCGGCTGATCTGGAGGGTGAAGCGACCGTCGATGACCCGGCTGGAAGAGACCAGGTCCCGCACCATGGTGGTGGCCCGATCGCTGTGGTTGCGTCCCAGCACCCGGCGGCACACCGCCGGTACCTGCTGGGGGCGGATCACCCCGCTGCGGATGGCGTCGTCCAGATCGTGGTTGAGGTAGGCCATGATGTCAGCCACGCGCACGATCTGCCCTTCCAGGGTGCAGGGCAGTTGGACGGGATCTTGGGGGATGATCGGCCCGTAGCCTTTGGAGTGGTGCAGGATGCCGTCGCGCACCTCGTAGGTGAGGTTGAGCCCCTGGCCGTTTTTTTCCAGCATGTCCACGATGCGAACCCCCTGCTCGTTGTGGGAAAAATCAGCCGAGTAGATTTCCTTCAAGGCGGTTTCGCCGCTGTGGCCGAAGGGGGTGTGGCCGAGGTCGTGGCCGAGGGAGATCGCCTCGGCCAGATCCTCGTTGAGGCACATGGCCCGGGCGATGGTGCGGGCGATCTGCGCCACCTCGAGGGTGTGGGTCAGCCGGGTGCGGTACTGGTCGTCCAGGGGGGAGAGAAACACCTGGGTCTTGTGCTTGAGGCGCCGAAAGGCGTTGGAGTACATGATCCGGTCGCGGTCGCGCTGAAAGGCCGTTCGGATCAACGAATCCCGTTCCGGCTTGAGCCGGCCGCGCGAGGCGCTGCTCAGGCAGCCGTGGGGTGACATGAAACTGCGTTCCCTGGCTTCGAAGGCTATTCGTATGCTGGAGAGGGTGGTCATGATCTCGGCTCGCGCACAAAAGGTTCTTCTTATGGCAAAGACGGCCCGCTTTGTAAAGCCGTATCGGAACATCCCGGTGGCGGACGGGTCCGGGACGGCCAATGCCGCCAAGATTTCAGCCGCCTGGACGGTGTCAGGCTGCTTGCCAAGGGATCCAAAATGGGGTAAGGTTGGTCGTCGCCGAATGGAAAGAGAGTATGGGGTTGATGGGATCCGAAACGGCCGTGGTGGATGGTCGGTTCGATCGGGGCGACGGGACCCGCCATGAAAGGAGCGTAGTCAGATGGCCAACGGGATTGTGAAATGGTTCAGTGACAAAAAAGGTTACGGGTTTATCGAACAAGAAGACGGCAAGGGTGACATTTTTGTTCACTACAGCGCCATTACCGGCACCGGGTTCAAGACCCTCGCCGAAGGCGACCGGGTCAGCTTCGACATCGTCGATGGGGAGAGAGGACCGGCCGCCCGAAACGTCGAAAAATTGTAACTGAGGCCAATGACCGAGGCCATTTGCCCGAGGCCCCCCGGCAGCTTTTGTCAGGGGGCCTTTTTGCGTTTAACGCCAGGGGATTTCAGAGCAGACCGGCGGCCTGCCGCAAGACAAAGTAGACGAGGGGCAGAAAGATCGCCGGCAGCATGTTGCCCACCCGCAGCTTGGCGACATCGAGCAGGTTCAGGCCGATGGCCACGATCAGCAGCCCCCCGACGGCCGACATCTCGGTGACCACCGCCGGCACGAGCAGCGGCTTGAGCAGGCTGGCGCTCAACGTGATGGCGCCCTGGTAGAGGAGGACCGGAATCGCCGAAAGAAGGACGCCGACGCCGAAGGTCGAGGCGAAGACGATGGAGGAGATGCCGTCCAGGACCGATTTGGCCAGCAAGGTCTGGTGGTTGTCGGCCAAGCCGCTCTCCAGGGACCCGACGATGGCCATGGAGCCGACGCAGAAAACTAGGCTGGCGGTGACGAAGCCGCGCGCCAGGTTGCTGTCGCCACCGCCGAGGCGGCGTTCGATGCGCATGCCCAAGGACTCCAGGCGGGCTTCGATTTTCATTGCCGTGCCGAGGGCGGCGCCGATGGCGAGGCTGAAGATCACCAGCAGCAGGGCGTCGCATCCCAGGGCGCCCTTGAAGCCGATGAGCACCACGGCGAGGCCGATGGCCTGAATCACGGTGAGACGATAGGCTTCGGGCAGCCCGCCGCGGAGGACCAATCCGAGCAGGCTGCCGGCCACAATGGCCAGGGTGTTGACGAGGGTACCGAACAAACCGAACAAAAGGGCCTCCTTGGCACGTGTCCTGGATGATGGCGGCTCCGCGACGGCCGGCCAGTCCATAGCCTGGATCGGGGCGGGGTGCAAGTTTTATGATTTGCCCAGAGGCTGGATTTGACAATCGGGGTCGCTTGTGGAACTCTGCGCGGGCCGGCGGAAAAGGTGGGGGGCGAACCGATTGCCAGGAGGTTGTCCAATGCCCGACATTGTGGCCATTTACGGAAGCCCCAGGCGGCGGGGCAACACGGCGACGCTGCTCAGAGAGGCGGTGCGCGGCGCCACCGAAGCCGGCGCCGCCGTCGAGGAAATCGTCCTGCGCGATTTGAAGTTGTCGCCGTGTCTCGAGATCTACGGATGCAAGAATGACGGCCGCTGCGTGATCCAGGACGATTTTCACGCCGTGCTGGGCAGCATCGACCGGGCCCTGGCCGTGATGCTGGCCTCGCCCATTTTCTTTTACACCGTCAGCGCCCACACCAAGATCCTGATGGACCGCTGCCAGTCCCGCTGGGTGAAGAAATACTGGATCGACCCCCAGCCGTCGCCGCGGCCCGAAGCCCCGCGCAAGGGCTTGTTCATCGCTGCCGGCGCCACCCGGGGGCGACGGTTGTTCGAAGGCCCCCTGCTGACGGTGCGCTACTTTTTTGATGTGCTGGACACGGAACTGTGGCGCGCCCTGTGCTACCGCCAACTCGACCACGAGGGCGACGTGCTGAAGCATCCGGACTTCCTGGAGGAAGCCCACCGGGCCGGCCGGGAGCTGGCGGCCCTGGTGAGGCAGTAGACGCCGCATGCACTACGAACCGTTCATCGCCCGGCGCTACCTCAGGTCGAAACGGCGCCGGTCCGTCTTCCCCCTCATCACCGTCCTCGGGATAGCCGGCGTGGCGGTGGGGGTGATGATCCTGATCACCGTCACCGCGGTGATGACCGGGGCCGAACGCCATTTCCAGGAGCGCGTCCTCAGCGTCAGCGCCCACCTGATCGTGATGCGCTACGGGGATCCGTTCGGGGACTACGAGGAAGTCGGCCGGCGCATCGGGGCGAATGAGGCGGTGGTGGCCACGGCGCCGTTCCTCTACGCCCAGGGGCTGTTGCGGTCGGCCAAGGCCACCGCCGGCAGCGTGATCCGCGGCATCGATCCCGCCCGGGAGGGCGGGACCACAACGGTGTTGCCACCGGAAACCCTGAACCTGCTGGCTGACGATTTTCTCCGGCGCCGGAACGCTCCGGGGCCGCCCGGGATCCTGCTGGGGCGGGAATTGGCCGGGCAACTGGGGGTGGGACCGGGCGATCAGCTCTTCCTGCTCACGCCCCGGGCCATGAACACCGATGTCGCCCGGGTCCCGGCCATGGAGCGGCTCCAGGTGCTGGGGACCATCGAGACGGGGCTCTACGATTTCGACAGTTCCCTGGCCTATCTGCACCTCGCCGACGCCCAGCGGCTCATGGCGGTCGGCGAAACGGTCACCGGCGTCGCGGTCCGGCTGAAGGACATCTACCAGGCCGGCCCGGTCAAGGCGCGCATCACGGCCGAACTGGGGTTCCCCTATTGGGCCAAGGACTGGATGCAGCTCTACCACAACATGTTCAGCGCCCTGAAGCTGCAGAAGACGGTGATGTTCATCATCCTGACCCTCATCGTGCTGGTGGCCGCCTTGAACATCGCCGGCACCCTGTTCATGATGGTCACCGAAAAGACCCGCGACATCGCCATCCTCAAGGCCATGGGGGCCACGGACCGCAGTATCGGCCGCATTTTCGTCATCAAGGGCATGTGGATCGGCCTGACCGGCACCTTCATCGGGCTGACCGGAGGCTTCGGGCTTTGCGCTTTGCTCCAGCGCTACCAGTTCGTGCGGCTGGACCCCAAGATCTACCCGTTCACACGGCTTCCCGTGGACGTCCAGGCACCGGACGTGGCCCTCATCGTGGGCTTTGCCCTGTTGATTTGTTTTGTGGCGACCGTTTATCCGTCGCGCCGCGCCGCCAGGCTCAACCCGGTGGACGGCCTCAGATACGCCTGAAGCGGCCGGCCCCGGGGCCGATCCCGCCGCTGAGATCCGGAGACTTTAGATGCAGACCGCCGATTTTTCCCATTGCCTCGACACGCTGCTCATTCATGCCGGGGAACCCCGGCCGCGGATGGGCGGAGCCTTGATCCTGCCCGTTTTCCAGAGCGCCACCTTCGCTTTTCCCGATCCGTCCGGTGACCCGGCGCTGCGGTACATCCGTCTCAACAACACCCCCAACCATGAGGTGCTGCACGCCAAACTGGCCGCCCTGGAGAAGGCCGAGGCGGCCCTGGTGACCGCCAGCGGCATGGCCGCCATCGCCGCCGTTCTGCTCACCGTGCTGGGATCCGGGGACCGGATCCTGGTCCAGCAAGGGCTCTATGGCGGCACCCACGGGCTGATCCATCAGGACTTGGCGCGGCTGGGGATTTCGGCCGATGTCGTTTCCGATGACGACCCGGCCGACTGGCGCCGGCACCTGCAGCCCGGCACCCGGGCGTTTTATGTGGAGACCATCACCAACCCGACCCTGCGCGTCGCCGATCTGGAGGCGGTGGCCGCCTTCTGTCGCGAGCACGGTCTCGTGTCGATCATCGACAACACCTTTGCCAGCCCGGTGAACTTCCGCCCCCTGGAACACGGCTTCGACCTGTCGCTCCACAGCGCCACCAAGTATCTCAATGGCCATTCGGACATCGTTGCCGGCGCGGTGATCGGCGGCGCGAATCTTGTGGAACGGGTCAAGCAACGCCTCGACCACCTGGGGGCATCGCTGGATCCGCATGCCTGTTTTCTGCTCCACCGGGGGCTGAAGACGCTCGGGGTCCGGGTTCGCCAGCAAAACAGCGGCGCCGAGGCCGTGGCGCGGTTTTTGTCCGGGCATCCGGCGGTGGCGCGGGTGAACTATCCCGGTCTGGAAAACCACCCGGATCACCCGCGCGCCAAGGGACTCTTCGATGGATACGGCGGGATGCTCAGCTTTGAAATCGACGGCGGGGCGGCGGTGGCCGAGGCGTTCTTGAGTCATCTGCGGCTGCCGGTGGTGGCGCCGAGCCTCGGGGGCGTGGAATCGCTGATCACCCGTCCGGCGGCCACCTCCCACGCCGGCATGACCCCGGCGCAGCGGGCGGCCATGGGAATCGGCGACAACCTCGTGCGGATGTCGGTGGGGCTTGAGGCTCCGGAAGACCTCATCGCCGATCTGGATCAGGCATTGGCGGGGGGGGGGTGAGGGGTTTCGGGTGCCTTCGGCGCGTTCCGGATTCAAGGTTCAAGGTTCAAGGTTCAAGGTTCCAGTTTCGAGTTTCTATTTTCGAGTTTCAAAGGGTTTCAAAAAGAAACAAAAATGAATGCCAAGATCGTCACCGCGGCGGAGGCCGCCGAGCGCCTGGCCGCCGCCCGCGCGGCGGGACGGCGGGCCGTGTTCACCAACGGTTGTTTCGACCTGCTGCACGCCGGGCACGTGCGCTATCTCGCCGCGGCCCGGGCGCTGGGCGATTTGCTGGCGGTGGGCCTCAACAGCGACGCGTCGGTGGCGCGCATCAAGGGAACCCGCCGGCCGATCAACCCCCAGGCCCGGCGCGCCGAGGTACTGGCCGCGCTCGCCTGTGTCGATCTGGTGGTGATCTTCGACGAAGACGATCCGCTGCGGCTCATCGAAACCCTCCGACCCGAAATTCTTGTCAAGGGGGCCGATTGGGCCGAGGCGGACATCGTGGGGGGCGATTTCGTCAAGGCCCACGGCGGCCGCGTGGAAACCATCGCCCTGGTCCCCGGGGCCTCCACCAGCGCCATCATTCAAACCATTTTGGAGCGCTACCGCCCCTGAAGGCGGCCGGTGGCTGGAGCGACGTGCAGGAGCAACAGCGAAACGGAATCCGCTACCTGACCTTTGCGGGTCTTTCCGCCTTGGCCGGCGTCCACCACGGGATTTTCACCCGGCACGGCGGGGTGAGCCAGGGCGCGTTTGCCAGCCTCAACGTGGGGCGGGTGGACGGGGAAGCGCCGGAGCACGTGGTCGAGAACCGGCATCGCGTCGCCGCGGCTCTCGGCGGCGGTCCCCTGGTGGGGGTGCGGCAGGTCCACGGCAACACGGTGAAGGTGGTGACCGCCGAAGACGTCACCGCCGCGCCCACACCGGCCGACGCCCTGGTGACCAATGTGCCCGGCGTGCTCCTGATGGTGCAGGTGGCCGACTGTCAGCCGGTGCTGCTTTGCGACCCGGTGCGGAAGGCGGTGGCCGCCGTGCATTCGGGCTGGCGGGGCAGCGTGGCCAACGTGGTGGCGGTGGCGGTGCGCGCCTTGCAGGACTGCTACGGGACGCGGCCCCGGGATCTGGTCGCCGGCATCGGGCCTTCCCTCGGTCCCTGCTGCGGCCAGTTCGTGCATTACCGCGACGAGATTCCCGAGCGTCTATGGCCCTTCCGGGTGGGCGCCCATCATTTCGATTTCTGGGCGATCACCCGAGCCCAGCTCAGCGCCGCGGGGCTGGCGCCCCAACGCATCGAAACCGCCGGCATATGCACCCGCTGCCGGACCGACACCTTTTATTCTTATCGCGCGGAGGGAACCACGGGGCGCTTCGCCGCCGTCATCGGGCTGGCCCCCGATGGCGATCCGGCGGCCCCGGGCGGGCCCGGGAGGACGGTATGATCCAGGATGGCGCGCCAATAGGGCGCAGCGTGCAAACCAGGGCCCGCATCCACGCCCACACCGAGGTGGCTCCTGGCTACTGGCGCATGAGGCTGGCACCGGAAACCAGTTTTCCCCGGGCCGAGCCGGGCCAATTCGTCATGGTGGGGCTGGGCGCCGCCGCGCCGCGGTTGTGGCGACGCCCCTTTTCCATCCATCGCCAGGCCGGCGGACGCCTGGAGTTGCTCTACCGGGTGGTGGGCCCCACGACCCGGGCCATGGCCGAGCTGCCGCCGGGATCCGTCGTGGATCTCCTCGGGCCGCTGGGCCGGGGGTTCCGGGTGGCCGACGGCCTTGCCCGAATCGTTCTGGCCGCCGGCGGCATCGGCGCTGCCCCCATGGTCTTCCTGGCCGAGACGTTGGCCGGCCGGTCCCGAGAGTGTGAAATTGAGGTCTTCATCGGCGGCCGCAGCCGCGAAGACCTGCTGTGCCGGGAGGATTTCCAGCGTCTCGGCCTGCCGGTGACCACCACCACCGACGACGGCTCCGACGGCCAGCATTGCCTCGTCACCGTTCCTCTGGAACAGGCCGCGGACCGGGGGGGACCCGACCTGATCTGTGCCTGCGGGCCGCCGGCGATGCTGCGCTGTGTGGCCCTGATGGCCATGGCGCGAGGCATCGCCTGCCAGGTGTCCATCGAGGCCCTCATGGCCTGCGGTCTGGGGGCCTGCCTGGGCTGCGCCGTAGCCGGCAGGGACCCGGCGACCCCCTATCTGCACGTCTGCCGGGAGGGGCCGGTCTTCGACGCGGCGGAGCTGGACTGGTCCTCTCCGGCGGGAAACATTCAAACGTTGACTTGACATGGATCTTGTGTTAGGTGCCATACCTTCATGACCGATACCATCCCGGGCCGTTTCGGCCGTCATCTGTTTGAATGAAGCGCGAGACCCTGCGGAGTTTAAGGGAGCTGGCTTACTACAGCAGTCTGGGGTTGCAGGTGGCCCTGTCCATCTTCATCGGGCTGGGCTTGGGGGTCTGGCTGGACCGGCGCTGGGAAACCCACCCTTGGCTGACGTTGATCGGGATGGCCGCGGGTATCGCCGCCGGGTACCGCAATATCGGGCTGGCGATTCGCAAGAGCCGGAAATTCTGAGCCGACGGACACAGGAGCGGCGGTGAACATCCAGGAGCGCATCTTGACCTTCGTGACCCGGACCAACTGGGTACTGTTCGTCCTGACCAGTCTGGTAGGCATCCTGCTGGCGTCCCGGTCGTTCGCTTTCGGAATCATCTGCGGCGGACTGATCGTGACGGTGAATTTTCACCTGCTTCACCGGACCCTGAAAAACGCTCTCCGGCCGCCCCACCTCGCCTCGCATCATGCGGTGCTCGCCAAGTACTACATCCGATTCACCGTGAGCGCCGTGGTCCTGTTTCTGCTCATTTCCAATCACATGGTCAATCCTCTGGGACTGTTTGTCGGCCTTTCCGTAGTGGTGGCCAGCATCATGCTCGCCACCGCACGTGAACTGAAACGACTCATCTTCAAGGAGGCGGTCTAGGCATGGAACACCCCTATCTCTTTATGGTCAAGCTGTTCGAGGTCATCGGGCTGGGAAGTTTCGCCCATCACTATCCCCATGTGATCTATTCCTGGGTGGTGATGGCCATCCTGATCGTAGCCGGGGCCCTCGCCGCCAAGAATGTCGCTCTGGTTCCGGGCAAAGGGCAGAATTTTTTTGAAATTCTTGTCGGCGGCATCGAGGATTTCATGATCACGGTCACCGGCGAGGAGGGGCGCTGGCTCTTCCCCCTTGCGGCCACGGTGTTCATCTACATCCTCACCTGCAACCTCATCGGCTTGGTGCCGGGGTTCTTTCCGCCCACCGCCAGCCTCAACACCACCCTGTCCTGCGCCCTGGTGGTGGTGATCTTCACCCACATCATCGGCGTCAAGTACCACGGGGCAAAGTATGTCAAGCACTTCATGGGCCCGATCTGGTGGATGGTGCCCATCATCATGCCCATCGAGATCATCGGTCACCTGGCGCGTATCCTCTCCCTCAGCTTCCGTCTTTTCGGCAACATGATGGGCCACGAGCTGGTGCTGGGGATTCTCTTCTTCCTGGCCGGGGCTTTCTTTGCGCCGTTGCCGATCATGGCCCTGGGCATCTTCGTGGCCTTGGTGCAGGCATTCGTGTTCTTTCTGCTCTCGATCATGTACTTCAGCGGCGCCATGGAGCACGCGCACTGATCCGGAGCGCTTTCCAATGAATTTTACGATGCGGGTCGTAAAATAACGGGGTATTGGAAGAAGCAAACCATTATTCATCAACAAAGGAGGTATTATTCGAATGGAAGCTCAAGCCCTGCAGTTCTTCATCGCCTGTGTGACGGCCGCCGGTTTCGGCATCGCCATCGCCGCCTTCGGTTGCGGTATTGCCCAGGGCCTCGGTCTGCGCAGTGCAGTGGAAGGCATCGCGCGCAACCCCGAGTCCTCCGGCAAGGTCACCGTGACCATGCTGATCGGTCTGGCCATGATCGAGTCGCTGTGTATTTACGCGCTGGTCGTGTCCCTGATCCTGATCTACGCCCATCCGCAGGCTGCGGCGATCGCCGGTTTGTTCGCCCACTGATTTCGCCGGACAGGCGGGTATCCCGAAATTGGAAAGACCGGTTCCCCGAAATGGGGAACCGGTCTTTCCGTTGGCGCTTTCGCAAAATGGTGCCTTGCCTTGCGGAAGCCTTGACGGGGGCGAAGAAAACACCAAGACCGGGACTGGAGAAACGGTGACGGGTGCCGGGGTTCGAGACTCCGGTCCCAATTCAATGAAAGAAGTTCGGATTGGGGAACGTCGTCAACTCCGGGGATGTGTCGAAAAAACCTTCGACCACCGCCGCGGCGGCTTCCAGATCCGGGGCCGCGGCCAAACTCCGGCACAGGCTGTGGCCGAAGCGCAGGTTGGCGGCGAAATAGCGGGCGAAACGGCGAAATCGGACCAGTGCCCGGGCAGGGGCGAAATGCAGATTCAGGATGGAGATGAGGCGCAGGGCCGCGCGCCGGTAGATCTCCGGGTCCGGATTCAGGCGCCCGGTCCACTCGGCGAAAATCCAGGGGCGGGCGATGGCCATGCGTCCTACGGCCACCCCGTCGCAGCCGGTGGCGTCGATCATTCGTTGGCAGTCGGCCGCCGAAAAGACGTTTCCGTTGCCGAAAACCGGGATGCCCACGGCCTGTTTGACCGCCGCGATGTAGGACCAGCGCGGGGGACGGGTGCGCCGGTCCGGTGCAACCCGGGGATGGAACGTCAAGGCATCGGCGCCGGCGCCTTCGAAGCGCCGGGCCAGATCCACCGCCGGCCGTGGATCGTTCTGCCATCCGGTGCGATACTTCACCAGAACGGGGCAGTCCACCGCCTGTCGCACCGCTGCCACCACGGCTTCGGCCTGCTGCGGATCCCTGAGCAGGGCGGCGCCGGCACCTTTCCTGCAGATCGCCTGCACAGAACAGCCGAAATTCAGGTCAACCCCGAAAAATCCCTCTTCCTGAATGCGTTGGGCCGCGGCCGCCATCTGCCTTGGGTCGCAGCCGACGATCTGGAATACCAGGCGGTCCGTTTCGTCGTCGCGCCAGCGGAAGCAGTTGGAAACGGACGGGTTTTCCGTCGGCAGGCGCCGAGCGTCGGCCATCTCGGACCACATGAGGCCGCAGCCTCCGAATTCCGACAGCAGCTGGCGGAAAGCCACGTGACCCAGATCGGTCATCGGTGCCAGCACGAGACGGGCAGCGGCGGTTTTGCCGCCGATGCGCAGCGGGCGGTTCAAGAAATCGGATAGATGGCGGTCCATGGAAAGCGGGTGCCTGAAAAATGAATCCTTGCCAAAATACGAATCCGGGCCTGATTCCTTCGATAGCATAAAAGACGCGCCAGAATCCTTATTTTTTGCGCAACCGGCTGGACATCGGCCGCGGATGGTGCCATGGAAGACCTGACCGAAGGGGGTGTCGCGTTGATCGGGCCGCCGCTTTTACAGCGATGGGGATTTTTTGGCCGTCGCCAAGCCCGAGGGGGTGGCGACCATTCCGGAGAGGCGCCCCACCGGCGAAAGCCTCGTGGCGACTCTCGCTGATCGGCTGGGATTGCGGCTGTTCGTCGTGCACCGCCTGGACAAGGCAGCCAGCGGCGTGGTGGTACTGGCCAAGAATGCCGAATCGCACCGCTGTCTCAATGACCAGTTCGCCGCCCGCAAAGTGGACAAGGAATACCTGGCCCTGGTACACGGCCGGGTCGCCGGTGACGCCGGCGAGATCGATCTGCCCCTGCGCCAGTTCGGCTCCGGCCGCATGGGGGTGGATCGGCAACGGGGAAAGCCGTCGTTGAGCCGTTATCGGGTGCTCCGACGGTGTGCCGGCGCCACCCTTCTGTCCGTGCCCTTGATCACCGGGCGCCGCCATCAGATCCGGGTTCACCTCTACGCCACCGGCCACCCCATCATCGGGGACCTGCGCTACGGAGATATCGGCCGGCAGCGGACCTTCTCCCGGCTGATGCTCCATGCGTATCGGATCGCTTTTAAACTGCCCTCGGGCCGATCCTGTGAAATCATGGCGCCGCCACCGGCGTCATTCATGCGGCTTTTTGGGCAGCTTTGCCCGGGAGAGGGCGGCTTGGACGACGGGTGGTCCGGGGGGCCGGTCCCGGTTGTGCAAAGGAATGGATAACCATGACCGAAGAAGGGAAGGACATCGGGATCCGGAACGACCTGCGCCCCGGTGACCTCGGGGCCATCATCCGGTTGCACGGGGTTTGGTATGCCGCCGAGTATGGCCTGGATCACACGTTTGAACCCTATGTGGCCGTTCCGTTGTCTGAATTTGTGCTGCGGGCCGACCCGCGCGAGCGGATCTGGATCGCGACCCGGGAGGGGCGCGTCGGCGGCTCGGTGGCCATCGTGGCCGCCTCGGACGGTGAGGCCCAGTTGCGCTGGCTCCTGCTGGAGCCGCCGTTGCGCGGCAGGGGGCTCGGCCATCGCCTGGTGGGCGAGGCCCTGGCGTTCTGCCGTCGTAGCGGGTATGAATCGGTGTTCCTTTGGACCCTGGGACACCTTGAAAAAGCCCTGGGCATCTACCGGAGCTACGGTTTCCGGGTAAGCCAGCGACAAACCCACCGCCTCTGGGGGCAGGAACTCACCGAGGAGCGGCACGTGCTCGAATTGAAAATCTGAAACCGCCCTGATGACCGTTGGGCCGTCACGGTGCCGGAGAAGGCAGCTTATGTCCACCGACCGGAATTCTTCCGATATTTTGACCGCCAAGGAGGTCGAATCCATTGTTCAATGGGGCGCCCGTTTGCCAGCCGAGATGCGCATCGACCTGCTGCCGGCCCGAGGGGATGGGTTGACGGCGGAAATCGCGGAATTCGCCAATACCCTGGCCATGCTGGTGCCCAGGGTCAAGATCCGGCGCGACGAGGAGGCGGACAGCGCCCGTCCCGGTCTGCGCCTGGTCCCCAACCTCGTTTTTCACGCCGCCCCCCGGGGCACCGAGCTGCCCGTTTTCCTCGATGCCGCCGCCATGGTGGCCGCCCAGGCGGCGCCGTCGCTTTCCGACGACCAGCGCCAAGTGATCGAAGCCATTGACGTGCCGGCGCAACTGGAGCTTTACGTCAGCGCCCATTGCCCGTTTTGCCCGGTGATGACGCGGCGGTTGATCGACTTGGCGCTGGCCTCGGAGCAGTTGTTGGTGGCGGTGATCGATGCAGGGCTGTTCGCCGAGGAAGCCCGGTCCCGGGAGATACGCTCGGTGCCCACCCTGGTCCTGGACGATGGGTTGCGCTGGACCGGAGATGCCGGCTTGGACGAAATCCTGCCCGCCCTTGGCACCCGGGATCCGGCGCTTCTGGGGCCGTCGGTGTTCCGACGGATGCTCGACGGCGGGGCTGCGGCCGAGCTGGCTGCCATGATGGCCGGTGCCGGGCGGATTTTTCCCGCCTTCGTCGATCTGCTGGTGCACGAACGCTGGTCGGTGCGCCTCGGCGCCATGGTGACCGCTGAGACCCTGGCCGAGGAAGCCCCGGCCGTGGCCGCGGATCTGGCGCCGGAATTGATGGCGCGATATCGTTCCCGGAGCGTGGCGGTGCGCGGGGACGTCCTGCAAGTGCTCGGGATGGTGGGTGGCCCGGAATTGATCGACGCCGTGGAAGCCATGACCCGCGATGAAGCCCATGCCGACCTCCGCGAGGCGGCCGACGAGGCCATCGCCAGCCTTCGGGAAAAATTGTCTTCCCGCACGTGATGGCCATTGATCATTTCAGGTATCCGGCATTTTCCAGAAAACTGAATCCATCGGCGGTCTTCTGCGGCCGCCCCGGAGGGTTGCATGCTGCACCACGTGGTCCTGATGAAATTCAAGCCCGGTGTTCCCCGGGGGCGTATCGGGGAGTTGGAGCGGATGCTGGATGATTTGCCCAATCGCATCATCCAGATCCAGACCTACGAGTTCGGGTGTGATGTCCTCCGCTCGGAGCGGTCCTGGGACTTTGCCCTGATCTCGGGGTTCGCCAGCCTTGCCGCCATGCAGATCTACCAGAAACACCCGGATCACCAGGCTGTCGTGGCCCGGCTGCGGGAGATCTGCGTTGAGATCGCCTGCGTCGATTTCGAATCCAAGCCGCTTCCCATCATCGAGCGCGATCCGGCTCCGGGATTGTGAGGCGAAGGGGTGGCCCAGGGGGATATGAAGTGGTGCCCCCGGCGTGAATCGAACACGCGGCGCATGGATTAGGAATCCATTGCTCTATCCACTGAGCTACGGGGGCAATTCGGGGCGGTTACTGGACCTTGAGCGTTTGACCCGGGTAGATGGTGCAGCGCGGGGAGAGTCGGTTGATCCGCAACAGGCTTTCCAGCGGCATGTTGAAGCGTTCGGCGATCATAAATGCCGTGTCGCCCTTGCAGACGTTGTAAACCTTGGCGAACTTGGCTTCGACCTCCGCGGGTTTCGCACTGCTGGACGGAATGGCCAATTTCTGGCCGATGGTCAGATTTGGTTTTGCCATTCCGTTGGCCGCCAGGATCTTGGGTACCGTCGTATTGTAACGCCTGGCCAGGTTCCAAAGCGAATCGCCACTGCGAACCACATGCTGGACGGTGGATGCGACCCGCCCCGAGCGGCGCTGGCTTGCCGCCGCCGTCTTCGGACCTGCCGGCTGGCCCTTGGCCGGTACCTTCAGTGACTGGCCGACCACGATATGATTGCGGCGTTTGATGTTGTTGGCCGCCATCAGAGTGGCAACACTGGTGCTGTAACGACGGGCGATGGTCGCCAGGGTCTCCCCCTTTTTTACCCGGTGTTTCGTCACGGTCCTGTTCGGTGCCTGCGGCTGGGACGACTTTCGGGCCGCCGGCGCCAAGGGCGCCGAAGCGGATGCCAAGGCTGGGCCTGAGGACGAGGACGATGGCCTCGATTCGGGGAGCTGGTCCAGTGCAGCCAGCAGGGTCTCGGCGGCTCCTTCGGGTACTTTCAGCGGATATTCGTCTTCCGGCGTAATGCGGTAGCGCAGTTCCGGGTTGAGCTGGTGCAATTCGTCTTCTGTAGCCGCCGGTATGGCCGAGGCAACATCCCTCAGGTGGACCCGTCGCGTCACGGTGGCGATCTCATAGGAAAGGGGATCGTCCGGCGTGATTTGGTCCAGACCGTAGGCCTTCAAGTCATTTACGATGATCAAGGTGGCCAGAAAGCGGGGAACGTAGCGCGCTGTTTCCCGTGGCAGACGCTCGTAAAGGTCCCAGAAGTTATCAAGATAATTGACATTTTGGGTGCGAATGGTCCGCAGGACCCTCCCTTCGCCGCAGTTGTAGGCGGCCAGCACCGTGGACCAGTCCCCGAAAAGGCCGTGCAACTCCTTGAGGTATTCAATGGCGGCAGTGGTGGATTTTTCCGGGTCGAGGCGTTCGTCGACATAGACATCGCGCTTGAGTCCGAATTTGTATCCGGTCGATGCGATGAACTGCCAGAGTCCCAACGCGCGAGCCGGCGAGAGGGCATTGACCTTGAATCCGCTTTCGATCAAGGGGAGCCAGGAGAGTTCCTCGGGCAGCCCCGCTTCGCGCAAGGCGTTGACGATCTGGCCCCGATACCGGCCGCTGCGCTGGAGCGAGCTGATGAAAAAATCCCGCTCTGCACCGGTAAGACTTGCTATTTCGGCCTCCACGTGCTCGTTTCGAACCAGGGGAATGGCGTTGTGCTGGCCATTGACCACGATGTTGCGCGAGGCATAGATTTCCATGACGCGCTTGGCGATCAGGAAGCGCAGGTCTTCCTTTTGTTGCGCGATTTCAGGATCATCGTCGCCGTTGGTTTGCAATGCCAGCGCGTAGGCCTGATCCAGCGCCTCGAGGGCGTTGTCCGGATCGCCTTTCTGCCAGAATTCCTGTGCAGCCTGGCAGAACTCCAGCGCCTCGTCGATCGTCATCTGGTGACGACCGCTGGCCGTTTGATCGGCGGTGTTGCAACCGGCATCCGAGCCTGTTTTGTCCCCTCCACCCCCGTTGTTGCCCGGCGCCCGCGCCAATGTCTCGTCCACTATGACGGGAGAGTCGGAAGGGTCCTTGGAGAGGGAAGCACAACCGGCCATCACGAGTGCGACCATTACCACCGGCCAAATGGGCATGCGTCTATGTTGCACGTGTTTCTCTCTTCCTTCTGGGAGTGACCGTCGGCTGCGAAACCGTCCTTGTTGGCTTATCGAGTCGACCGATTACACAACCTGGACCGGCCTGTCAAGGGAGGCACGCCTGTGATCAAGGCATCGGAGGCGTTTTCGACGCGTGAAAAGTGATCTGTCAGCGGGAAAAAATCCGCCGGACGATATGGGGATCAAACTTTTTTCTTGCATTTCAGCGAAAGGAGTCTTAAAGAAACTGATTCTGTGCGGCGAGGTTTGGTTTGGGGGCAAGCCCCTGGTCCTTTCCGCTTGACGCCGGCATCCGGGCCAGAGTAGCTCAGTTGGTAGAGCAGCTGATTTGTAATCAGCCGGTCGCGGGTTCGATTCCTGTCTCTGGCTCCATCGCAGCAAGGCGCCGGCGGAAGGGATGACCGCCCAACCAAACCGACGCTGGCAAACCGGTTGGACAGAAAAAGACAATGGTGGGGTTCCCGAGCGGTCAAAGGGAACAGACTGTAAATCTGTCGGCAATGCCTTCGGAGGTTCAAATCCTCCCCCCACCACCAAAATTTTTTGGACGAAGAAGCTGGATGTAGAAGATTTCTCCCCCCAGTGGGGCGAAATCGCTTGAAACTACGTGGCTTTTCGACTTTCGACGCACCCGCCACCGGTGGGGCGGACGCGGGGATCTCGCGGCGGGTCAACCCCTTTCATCCGTGGATGTGTTGGGTGAGATTCCGCTTGGCGCTGTTTCGACGACCGAAGCGGGAGTAGCTCAGTTGGTAGAGCTCCAGCCTTCCAAGCTGGATGTCGCGAGTTCGAATCTCGTCTCCCGCTCCACATCTCCGGCGCCTGCCCTGATGTGCCGCCACGTTGCTTTCAAGTGCGAGTATGCGCCGTCCCGGTTCGCGGACGGCATTGTCGCGCCCACGTAGCTCAGCAGGTAGAGCGCTTCCTTGGTAAGGAAGAGGTTCACCGGTTCGATTCCGGTCGTGGGCTCCATTTTTTTCGGGTCATGCGGGCGACTTCAGGATGCAGGTCATTGGCGTCGTCGCCGACCACGTGGGTGCCCGATGCGGTGCCACCGGACATGTTTTCCATAATTCCAACGACAGCTGGAGGACGGGAAGATGGC
>DCWA01000011.1 GCA_002327445.1 Desulfobacteraceae bacterium UBA2174
GCTCATTTTAACCGGACAGTAGTGATCATTGACTTCTTTTTTTTGTCAATTAGTTTGAGTGGAGTTCAAATCCCACAGGCGTCCCTTTTTCGTCGGAAGTCGGTCGGTTGTCCAAAAAAATGTGGCAATCCTGGCGTCCGGAATCCAGAAAGGAAGGGAAAAATGATCCATCCCAGGGCACTCCTGTTGATCGCGGGGCTGCTCGCGACCCTGCCGGGCCCCGGTGCGGTCCGGGCGGCGGATGTGCTCGAGTCCGTCGCCATCCGGGAGCTTTTTGACACCCTGGATGCCTGGAAGCCCCTGACATTTCCCAAAATCAAGCGTCACACGACCTATTCCATCGAGAGCGAAGGTGGAAACCGGGTCCTGAAGGCCGACGCGGATGCCTCGGCCTCGGCCATCGTGCACACCTCGCGTTTCGCGGTGCACCGGTTCCCCGACATCCGGTGGCGCTGGAAAATCCAGAACCCTCTGGCCAAGGGAGACGCACGCACCAAGGCTGGCGACGACTATCCCATCCGGGTTTACGTGATCTTCGAATACGATCTGGAACAGGCCAGTCTCGGTGAAAAAATCCAGTACGCGGCCGCCAAGGTGATTTACGGCCAGTACCCGCCCCACAGCAGTCTGAATTACATCTGGGCCAACCGGGAACACGCTGCGCCGATTCTCCCCAACGCCTATACCGACCGGGCGCGGATGTTCCTGCTGCAGCAAGGCGGTGCCAAGGCCGGCCAATGGATCGCGGAACAGCGCAACATCCTGATGGACTACCGGCGGGCCTTCGGCACGGATCCGCCGGAGACGGCCACCGTGGCCATCATGGCCGACACGGACGACACCGGCGAACGGGTCAGCGCCTGGGTGGACGATCTGGAGGTGGGCCGCCAACCTTGAACCTGGTGCGAAAACGACGGTGCATCGGCCCGCGAATGTCTGTTCGGGCGCTATCCGCGCATCCAGGCGTGGTATTTTCCGATCCAGGCCAACAGCCGCCGGGGCGCATGGGCCCGCTTCCAGGCGCCGGCGGCGTATTTGTTGGCTTCCGCCAGGGTGGGGTAGATGTGAATCGTCCCCAGGATCTTGTTCAGGCCGATGCGCTGTTTCATGGCCAGGACGTACTCGGCGATGAGGTCGCCGGCATGGCTGCCCACGATGGTCACCCCCAGGATCCGGTCGGTGCCGGGCTTGGTGAGCACCCTTACCAGGCCATGGGCCTCGCTGTCGGCAATGGCCCGGTCCAGGTCGTCCAGGCCGTACTCGGTCACCCCGAACGCAATCCCCTGTTCCCGGGCTTCCTGCACGTTGAGCCCCACCCGGGCCACTTCCGGATCGGTGAAGGTGGCCCAGGGGATCACCCGGTAATCCACGGCAAAGGTCTTGAACCGGCCGAAGAGGGCGTTGACCGCGGCATACCAGGACTGGTGGGCCGCCGTGTGGGTGAACTGGTACGGGCCGGCCACATCCCCGGTGCAATAGATGTTGGGGAAGTTGGTTTGCAGCAGCCCGTTGGTCTCGATGGTGCCGTTGGGCCGCAGGGTGACGCCCAGCTCCTCCAGGCCGAAACCCCGGGCGTTGGCGGCCCGGCCCACGGCCACCAGAATGGCGTCGAAGGGCACCACCAGCTCGCCGGCCGAACTTTCGCAGACCAGGGCTTTCCGGCCGCCGTTCACGCGCACCTGCTGCGCCTTGTGCCCGGTGAGCACCTGGATACCTTCCGCCTCGAAGCGCTCACGGATCATCTGTGAGATGTCCGCATCCTCCCGCACCATGAGCCGGGGGGCCATCTCCACCTGGGTAACCCGCGATCCCAGGCGGGCAAAAGCCTGGGCCATCTCACAGCCGATGGGGCCGCCGCCGAGCACCACCAGCCGGCCGGGCAGCTCCCGCAGGGACCAGAGGGTGTCCGAGGTGAGATAGCCGGCTTCCTTCAGCCCCGCGATGGGGGGGACGAAGGGCCGGGCGCCGGTGGCCACGATGATGCTCCGGGTGGTGAGTGTCCGGCCGTTGACCGTGACGGCAAACGGAGAGGTGATGCGCGCCTCGCCCCGGATCACCTCCACCCCCAGTTGGCGGTAGCGCGCTTCGCTGTCGTGGGGCGCCACGGTCCGGATGACCCGTTGAACCCGCTCCATGACTTCCGCGAAGGTATGGTCCACCTGGGTGGAGCGAAACCCGAACTCCTTTGCCCGCCGGGCGTAGGCGAGCATTCTGGCCGAGCGGATCAGCGCCTTGCTGGGCACGCAGCCGGTGTTGAGGCAGTCCCCGCCCATCTCGTTTTTTTCAATCAGGGCCACCTTGGCCCGCACCGTGGCGGCGATATAGGACGCCACCAGGCCGGCGGAGCCGGCGCCGATCACCACCAGGTTGTAGTCGAAGGATTTCGGCCTCGGCCACCGGGCATAGACGAGGCGCCGCTGCATCAGCCCCACCGCAGCCTTGGCCACCAGCGGAAAGAGCCCCAGCAGCGCGAAGGAGACGAGGAGGGCGGGCGAGAGGATGTCTCCCGGGGACGCCACGGCCGCCAGTTGGGTGCCGGCGTTGACGTATACCAGCGTTCCGGGCAGCATTCCCACCTGGCTGACGAGATAGAAGATCCCCGTGCGGATCGGCGTGAGGCCCATGGCCAGATTGATGAGGAAAAACGGAAAGATGGGCACCAAGCGCAGGGTGAACAGATAGAAGGCGCCGTCCTTGGCGATGCCGGCATTGACGGCGGCCAGCTTGTCGCCGAATCGGTTCTGGAGGGTGTCCCGCAGCAGGAAGCGGGCCGCCCAGAAGGCGATCGTGGCGCCGATGGTGGAGGCGAAGCTGACCACCACCAGGCCGGTCCACAGTCCGAACAGGGCGCCACCGGCCAGGGTCATCACCGCGGCGCCAGGCAGCGACAGCGCCGCCATGATCACGTAGGCCGAAAAGTAGACGAGCAGCGTCAAAACCGCATGGGTCTCGTAAAACCTGGCGAAGGCGCCTTGCTGCTGCTTGATATAATCCAGCGTCAGGTAGGCGGGCAGGTCGAAGATGAAAAACAGCGCCACCGCCACGGCGAGCGCCAACAGGACCAGGATTCTGGCAAGCATGGGTTTCATCGCAGGCACCTCCACGCCGACAAAGCCTTCATCAGTTGCAGCTCGTAGCGGAATTCGATCTTTCCGTTCGCCGGCATGGTTTCTTCCGCAGAGGCATCCCTCGCCGCGATCGGGAGATATGTGGGGATGTTTTACGAAATTGTCAAAAAAGAGGCTGCCACAAAGTTGCACTCATGGTAATTAAAATACTGCGATACCGTCGGACCCGAGCGTTGATTTATGATCTTGGAAGGATTTGGAGGACAATGACCACCATACGGCTGGCCAAACCAACGGATGTTGACGCCTGGATGGCACTGGCGCGGGAAGTCGAGCACCTGTTCGGACCGATGGCGGCGGAAACCTCTTTTCCCAATGCACTGCACCAGGCGATTTCTTCCAAGGCAGCGTTTTGTGCGATGGCGCCAGTGGACAACAACTCCGGGGCACTGGCCGGTGGTGTCGTCATTTCGAGGGAATTCAACCAAATCGTCTGGCTGGCGGTGGCGCAGGCCTGGCGGGGGCGGGGCATCGGCAAGGCCCTGCTTGAATTTGCCATCGGCAAACTCAGCCGCAAGGAAAACATCTTCGTGCAGACCTTCGACGCCTCCGTTCCGGAGGGTCAGGCCGCCAGGCGCCTGTACATGGGCTTCGGCTTCACCGATTTTCAAAGGGGTGGCCTCAACCCCGCGGACGTGCCGACCATGATCATGCACCTGGTCCGATCCAGCGACGAGACCGGTGGCCGGGGTGATGCCCCGATGCCGTGAAAGGAGCGAGCCATGGGGTTCTGGGACCTGCGGACCTTGCAACTGGAGCCGTTTCGGCCGGGCGTCATGAGCAAGGCGGCCATGGGGGACGGCCTGATCATGGTGTGCATGGAAATCGCGCCAGCACAGGAAGATCTCGGCCACCAGCACCCTTTCGATCAGTGCGGCATCGTACTGGAAGGGCCCATCGAGATGTTCATCGATCAGGAGTGCCGGGTGCTCGGTCCCCAGGAGTGCTACTTCATTCCGGCGGGCGTGCGGCACGGCTGGAAAACCTTCGAGAAACCGGTCAGACTTCTGGATGTCTCCCGTCGCACCCCATAGGCGCCCATCGTCGCCGGCCCGTTGGTGGGTCCTGGTGGTTGTCGCCGCCGGGTTGATCCTCGCCGCCCCGGCGCCCGGCCAGGCCGATCCGTTGAAGATCGCCCACCACTTGGAGATCGAACTGATCCTCGACGCGGGCCGCCTGATCGGGCAGGACCGGCTGCGCATCGCGGCGAGCCAACGCAACGCCCTGGTGTTTCAGCTTTCCCCCCGGGCCGAACGCGTGGAGGTACGGGTCAACGGCCGGGCGCGGCGGGTGTCGCGCGGCGCCGGGATGCTTCAAGTGCCGCTGACCCCCACGGAGCGCGGCCGTCCCCTGGATGTCGATCTCGCTTACCAGGCTGTATTCGACGACCCGTTTCCCGCCAATCCCTACAATACGGACAACCCCGGTTTCGGGGTCGCCGGCACCATCAGTGCGGCGGGTGTCTTTCTGCTCGACGGGGCCGGGTGGTATCCGGACCTGGTTGACAGCCACCCGACCTTCACGCTTCAGGTCAAGGCCCCGGCGGGCATCCTTGCCGTCACCGCCGGCCGGAGCCTGGGACACCAGACGACCGAGGCCGCCTCAATTTCCCGCTGGCACATCGATCACCCCGTACGGGGTCTGGCCCTGAGCGCCGCCGCCTACCAGGTCACCGAACGGCGGCTGGGGGAAATCGTCGTCGCCACCTATTTCCAGCGGCGCAACCAGGACCTGTCGCCGGCCTACCTCGATGCGGCGATGGGGTACCTCGAATTCTACCAGGAGCGCTTCGGCCCCTATCCCTTCCCCAAGTTCGCCGTGGTGGAAAATTTCTTCCCGACCGGCTACGGGTTCGCCTCCTACACCCTCATCGGCGACAGCGTGCTGCGCCTGCCCTTCATCATCTCCACCAGCCTCGGCCACGAAATCGCCCATTGCTGGTGGGGAAACGGGGTGTGGGTCGATTTTGCCGGGGGCAACTGGAGCGAGGGGCTGACCACCTACGTGGCCGATTACCTTTACCAGGAGCGGGAATCGGCCGCGGCGGCGCGGCATGCCCGGCAGCAGATGCTGCGCCACTACACCACGCTGGCGCCGCCGGAACGGGACTTTCCGCTCTCGCGCTTTGTCAGCCGGGAGGATCCGGCCACCAAGGCGGTTGGCTACGACAAGAGCGCCATGGTGTTTCACATGCTGCGGCGCACGGTGGGCGAAGATCATTTCTGGGGCGCCCTGCGGGATCTGTTTGCCTCCCATTGCTTTCTCTCCGCATCCTGGGATGACATCCGGCGGGCGATGGAGCACCGCGCCGGCCGATCCCTGGACCGGTTTTTCAACCAGTGGGTGCGGCAGCCGGGGGCTCCGCGCCTGGCGCTGGAGCAGGTGCGGGTGGATCCTGAAAACGGCGCCTGGCGGGTGGCCGGCCGACTGCGCCAGCAACCGTCCCATTTCCGGGCGAACTGGGACCTGGTGCTGGAAACGGCCGCCGGGGCTGTCGTGCAGCCCTTCGAACTGACCGGCGCCGACGTCGACATTCAACTCACCGCCGGCGGGGCGCCGACGCTGCTGGCGGTGGATCCCGAGGCCCATGTGCTGCGCCGGCTGGACCCGGCGGAGATTCCCCCGGCAGTTAACGCCCTCAAGGCCTCGCCGGCGGTGACGGCGGTGCTGTGCGCCAGCGGTGCCCCCGATCCGCAACGCTTGGCGGACATCCTGGTCCGTTCGCTGGGAATCGGGCCAAGGGCGACGGTGGTAGCCGAGGCTGATCTCGACCCCCGCCGGGCGCAGGAGCAGGACCTGATCCTGGTCGGGCTGCCGCGGGATCCGTCCTGGCTGCCGCGGCTTCCGGCCGGCGTGGTGCTGGCGCCGGACGGTTTCGGGGTGGAAGGGACCGAGACCGCGGACCGGGCGGATACCTTCTTCGGGGTGTTTCGCCGCCCCGAGGCCCCTGGCCGGGTGGTGGCGGTGTTGCTGCCGCTTGGGCCGGAGGGCGCCGAGACGGCCGCGGCCAAGATCACCCACTATGGCCGATTCAGCTATCTGACCTTCCGCAACGGTGTCAACCGGGGCAAGGGCTTCTGGCCGGTGGCGGCGTCTCCGGTGGTGATCCGGTGGGATGATTCTGGGACATGAACGAGTGGATCCTGGAAAGGCGGGCGCGATCATGAAGCCAAAAAGTTTGTTCATCGCCGTACTTCTCATCCTTGCCGGAGCGACGGGACATGCCGGCGAGCAGGCCGTGCTGGATCTGGCCACCGGACAGCGGGTTGGGCTGGACGAGATCCTGCCCCGGATCCTGAAGGCCCGGGTCGTCGTGGTGGGTGAAAAACATGCCACCGAATCTCATCACCGCGCCCAGATGCGCGTCATCCAGGCCCTGGACCAGGCCGGCGCCCGGGTGGCGGTGGGGCTGGAGATGTTTCGCCGCGACAGCCAGACGGAACTGGATCGCTGGGTGGGCGGCCAGATAAGCCCCGAGGACTTCCAGGCGGTCTTTGCGGACAACTGGGGGTTTCCCCGGGCGCCCTACCGGAGTGTTTTCGACTACGCCCGCACAAACCGGATCCCATTGATCGCCCTCAATATTCCGCGGGAAATCACCAGGCAGGTGGCGCGGGACGGGTACCAGTCCCTCAGCGAGGCCCAGCGCGGCCAGATCGGCAATGTCACCTGCGACGTGGACGAGGCTTACATGGATTTCATTCGCGGCGCCCATGGCGCCCACGGCCACGGGCAGATGAACTTCACCTACTTCTGCGAGGCCCAGATGCTCTGGGATGCCGCCATGGCCGCCCGTACCGTCGAGGTTCTGAAAGCCGATCCCAAGACCGTTGTGGTGGTCTTGACCGGCGTGGGCCATGCCCGGCGGGGGGCCATCCCCCGCCAGATCGCCCAGCGGTCCGAGGCCGCTTCCGTCCTCGTCCTGTTACCCGAAGTCCCCGGCGACATCACCGCCGCAACGGTGGGCAAGGCCGATGCCGATTATTTGCTGCTCGGCCTGGAGGCCGATTGACGGGGGCTTCAAGGATGGCAAAAATAAGTTACGCGCCCGGGGCAGAAGATCCACGCGGGTGGGCGTCACCCCCAAGACCTCGCCGTCGGGCAGGAGTCTCTTTGCCGGTGCGGTGGCGATGGTAGCCCGGCGGGCGCGGATGAAACGGACTTCCTTCAGGCTGCCATGGGTCCCCTTGTAGATCCCGGGGAAGCTGGCGATCAATTTTCAGGCGGCTCAGCGGCGCTAACAGCACCACGTCGAAGAAGCCATCATCCAGGCGGGCGTCGGGCACCATGCACATGGCCCCGCCGGTATAGCGGCTGTTGCAGATTTCCACGAAGCAGTTGTCCGCTTCGATCCGTTCGCCGTCGGCGTCCAGCGTCAGGCGATGGGGTTTCAGGCCCAGCACCCGGTGAAAGACCCCCACCGCATAGCCGGCATCCCCCAACCAGGGCAGGCGCGCGGCGGTCACCGCCACATCGGTGACGAACCCCAGCCCCATCAGATTGACGAAGTAACCGGGACCGTCGGGTTGGGTAAAGCGGCAGACATCCACCGGCTGGAGGCGGCCGCCCGCCAAGGCGTCCAGCCCGTCTTCCACCGAGTCCAGGCCCAGATCCCGGGCAAAGGAATTCCCCCGGCCGCACGGGAGGATGCCCAGGGGCGGCAGCCGGCGGTTCGGGTGAGGTGCAGATCGTGGTGGATGCCGCGCCGCCGCAACCCCTTTTCCAGAAACGGGAGCAGTTTCCCGGGCTGGCATCGGCCCGATTGCAGATTGACGATCAACGCGATTTTCATTGCGCAGCCATAAATCGGTCGGCATCTGTTGGCAAGTCTTCTTTGGTGAGCCCGGCCCCGGCCAAAGTCCGGTCTGGCGCCGGCATCGCTTTGACGGAGATCGGGGATCCCGTCCGAATTTGGCGCGCCCCGGGAGTGCGGGGTTTCGATTCAGGTGGAGGCGGAACCATGGCAGTGCGAATCGTGAGGCTTGGCAGCGATCGAATGGAAGGGGAGGGGCTCCGCATCGGTACGGTGAGACGGCCCCCGCGGGGGGTGCCCAAATCCGAGTTCGCCGCGCAGAACTGGTACGACGTCTGGTTCCCCACCCTGGCACCCAGCGTGGAAACCATGAAGCTGGCCCGCCAGGCCGAGACGCCCGAACAGTGGCGGACCTTCGTCAAGCGCTACAAGGCGGAGATGGCTTCCCCCGAGGCCGCCCACGCCATCGCCCTCCTGGCGGCCCTTTCCCACCAGACCGATTTTTCAGTGGGCTGCTACTGCAAGGACGAATCCCACTGCCATCGGTCGATCCTGCGGCAACTGCTGCTGGAAAAGGGCGCCGTGGTGGCATAGGCGAACCGGCCGCGACGAGGGATCTCTTCCGAATCTTCCGCCCCTTCCCGCCATATTCCCGACCGCGGATTCCTCTCTGACGTTCGGAATGACAACGGGAGGAGGCTGGCATGGCGAGGCGCGTCCACCGTCATCCCGGGGGGTACCCTCTGTCATCCCGAGGAGCGCTTTTTCTCCTGTCATTCCGAGGGGCGCTTTTTCCCTGTCATTCCGAGGAGTGCCGCGACGAAGGATCTCTTGCTCCCCGGTACCATCGGGCCAGGCGCCCCGGCGGGATGCCGAGATGAAATCCGGCGACCACAAGCTGGTTGATCATTGTGGTGCGCAGGATTCCCCGCTTTTCCCAGCGGCGGCCGGACGTCAGCACGGCCGCATCGAGGGTTGCCACTTTTCCCAGGCGCCGGAGGCGGCGCACCAGAACGAAATCCTCCATGATCGGCAGATCCGGGTAGCCGCCCACGGATTGAAAGGCGGCTTTCGTCATAAACAGCGCCTGGTCTCCGTAGGCCAACCCCAGGCGCCGCGAGCGCCGGTTGGCTCCGGCCTCGATCCAGCGGAGCAGGCGTCCGGGGGCGTCGATGGCCAGGCGAAAGGCACCTGCGGTTACCCCTGGCTGCGCCAATGCCTGGCGAACCGCCGCATCGAAGCGGGGGGGAAGGCGGGTGTCGGCGTGCAGGAAGATCAGGATTTCTCCGGAAGCGATGCCGGCGCCGGCGTTCATCTGGCCGGCTCTTCCCGGCGGCGCGGCGATGGCTTGCACCCCGAGCCGGCGGGCCAGATCGACGGTACCGTCGGTGCTGCCGCCGTCGGCCACGATCACCTCGATGTTTTCTCCGGCCACGGCCGTTTGCACGGCGGCCGCCAGTTGGCGGGCTTCGTTGAGGGTGGGGATGATCACCGAAATCGGCGCTTGGCGTGCAACCTCGGTCACGGTTCGGCGAACTCCCAAACCGCCAGGTCTTCGGGGCGGTCGATGTCCCGCAGCATGGGGAGAAGATGCACCGCGACACCGGAGGGGGCCAGCGCCGAAAGCGTGTCTCGCAGGACGTTCTCGCCTCCCCAGGCAATGCCCTGGAACAGCAGCGGCGCCAGTTCGGCGAACCTCTCCCGGCGAAGGCCGATCAGATAGTAGCCGCCGTCGGCGGCCGGGCCGATGACGATGTCATGGTCCGCGAGTCGCTGGAAGGCTTCGGCCAAAATGGCGCCGGAGAGATCCGGAATGTCCGTGCCGACCAGCACAGCAGCCGGGGCGCCCTCGGCGAAGGCTTCGGCCAGGGCCCGGGCCATGCGCGCGCCGATGTCGCCTTCCCCTTGCCCCCGGTACGTCCATTGCGGGCCGAGCCAGCGGGCCATTCTTGCGCCGTCACCCCCCTCGAAGCGGATTTCCACCGCCACCGGCTGCCGGGCCGCCAGGGCCTCGACTTGGCCCAGGATCCGTTCGGTCATCCGGCGCTGGAGGTCGGAGGCGCCTTCGGCTCCCAGGACGGGGATGAGGCGGGTCTTGGCCCGCCCCGGCGCCGGGTAGCGGGTGAAGACGATGAGACGCGAAATGGCGGCATTTTCAAGATCTCGCATCGGATCTGCACTTTCTCTCCGCTCTTTTTTCGTCTTTCGTGGGTCAGGATGCCAGAATGCCGGCGTCAATGACCTCGAAGCGCGGCAACTTATGGCGTCTGGCCAGGGAAGACTTGGCCCACTTGGCTTCCAGCCGTTTGAAAATCGATTTCTTTTCGGCGGCGGCGAGCTTCCTGAATTTCACTTCGGCCACCAGCAGGCGGTTTTCATCTTGCGGGTCCGGCGCGACGATATCCAGTTCCACGTCGTTTTCCCAAAACCGTGCGCCCCCCGGGTATCGGGTGCGGCAGAAATCTTCAAAAACGGTAGCGGCATGCTCGTGGATCAAGGTGCGCTTGCGATCGGGCGAATAGGCCGGCCACCGGCTTTGATGCGGGGAAAAGACGGCAAACCAGAACCGCATGGCCGGATCGGAGATCCGGTATAGAATTTTCCGGGTGGACCGGACGCTTTCGCCGTATGGGACTTCACGGTACAGGACCGATGCGTCCAACAACTGTTGAAAGAGCCGTGAAAGGTTGGTTTGGGCCGTTTCCAGCCGGCCGGCAATTTCCGAGGGCCGCTTGGCGCCCCGGCCCACCGCTTCCAGTACCGCCAAGGCGTTGAGTCCGCCGACGCCTTCGTCGCGCAGCAGCCGCCGCGGTTCGTTTTCCATATAGGGTGCAAAATCAAAATACAGCGTTTCGGCCACGCCCAGGGCATCACTGCCGGATTCAACGAACTCCCAATACTTTGGAATCCCTCCGACACAGGAAAAGGTTTCAAAGGAAGCCGGGTCTCTCCTGTCTTGACCGCAGGCCCGGCAAAACGCCCCGTAATCCATCGGCCGTACCTGGAACAACTTGCCGGCCCTTCCGAAAAGGGGCGCCGAAGGGTTGAGGAACAAGTCATTCATCATACGGGTGCTCGATCCTGCCAAAATCAGCAGGCAATTCGAAGGCATGCCGTGATCCAGCCATTGCTGCATCCGACTCGGCAACGTCGCATCGACGGCGGTCAGATAGGGGAACTCATCTAAACACAAGACCCAGGGCTTTTTTTGCAGCGAGAGCAGTTCGAACAGCTCTGGCCATGTCTTGGGGATGATTTGCGTTTCCAAATGGGGCCGCAGATCGTTGAAAACCTGCCCGAGCTGCAAATCGCTCGGGGCCTCGATGGCCTGACTGTAAAGGCCGCCGCACGTATCCAGCCAATGCCGCAGCAGCCGGGTCTTGCCCACCCGCCGCCGGCCGTACATCACCAGCAGCCCTCCGCGCCCGGCAGCGGCTTCCAGTTCCTGTAACTCTTTGTCTCTATTTACAAGATCAAGCTTCATGGGGAGAATTCCGGCCAGAAAACATTATGCTTGTCAAACATAATGTTTTCTATACATAAAGCTTGCATGGGCGTCAATCATCGCGGCGATCCGATACCGCTGACGAGAGCGCAAGGGGCCACCGTTGGCGTTCCGGGTACCACCTCTTTTCCATCGTGATAGCCTCCAATCTCATCGCGATAGCCCCCAATCTTGTCATCCCGAGGAGTTGGCGACGAGGGATCTCTCCGAATCTGCTCGCACTTGCCGACGCATTCCCAACTGCAGATTCCTCGCTGACGCTCGGAATGACAGCGGCTTTTTTTACCAAGTCCAGATTCCTCACCCCTCCAGGGGCGGTGTTCGGAATGGCAGGGGAAAAGGGCTGTCATCCCGACCGCAGTGAGTCGGACCGGAATGACGCGGGTTCATTCAACCATGAACGGCTCGAACAGCGAGCGGATAAATTTCAGATTCATGTAGCGCCGGAGAGTGGCCCAGGTGTCCGGGTTGCGGATGCCGGCATAGTCGGTCTGGTAGGCCACCCATCCCATGGCGGACCAGGAAATGCCGCGCAGGTAAACGAAGGGATCTTTCAGCCGCACCCGTTCGGCCAGGGTGTCCCTCAGATGCCGGTCGCCCACCGCCGCGCGGTAGGCGGCCAGGAAATCCTGCTTGTCCGATGCCGACATGCGGTAATCGGTCTTCCACAGGGTGGTCAGGGGCGAGCAAAAATGGCACAGGTCCGTGGACGGATCGCCCCAGCGGGGCATTTCCCAATCCACCAGGTGGATCGTCCCCCGCTCCGGGTTGACGATGAAGTTGCCCGAGTTGACCTCCGTGTTGACGATGGCCTGCCACGGATCGGCCTGAAAGTAGCGCTCCCGGTGCCGGGCCGCGTCGGCCCAGGCCAGCACCTCCTTGAGAAACCGGCGGATGTCCGGGTCGGCCAGGTCGGATTCGAAATAGCGGGCCAGCAGGCTGGCGCATTCCGAGAAGATGAGGCTCAGGGGTTCTTGTTCGCGAATCAGGTGGTTTTGCGTTTCCGGGACCGCGACCTGATGGATGGCGGCCAAAAGCCGGGCGGCCGCCGCCAGGTCCGTGCGGTAGTCCAGGGGCCGGCCGGGGAGAAATGCCATGATCGAAATCCCCCGCGAAATGTGCCGGCGGGAATCGTCCACGGCATAGGGCCGGGGGGTGTATCCGCTCTCTTCGAGCAATTTCAATGCTTTGTACTCGTAGACGATCTGGTCTTCTCGACCGATCTGGGTGCCGATGTTGACCCGCAGGACCAGCTCGATGTCAGGAGCGACCAGGCGATAATTCAGGTTGTACTCCCCCCGGGCCAGGGGTTCGACCCGGAAACGGCGGCCGGCCATCACCGGTACCCCGGACCAGTCCACCGCTTCCAGGTAGGCTTCCACCGCAGGGCGCATGGCGGTCATGGGATCGGTGGCGTCGGTCTTCATGCCGGAAAGACCCTCACCTTGTCGGGCGGAAAGACCACCGCCAGCCGCTGGCCCGCCGTCCAGCGGCTCTCGGGGGTCAGGGCCACCACCAAGCCGCCGTCGCAGCGGATCCAGATGCGGGTGGCCATGCCCTCGAAGCGGGTCTGGGTCACTTCGCCCATGACGCTGCCGTTTCCTGCTTCGGGGGCAAGACGGACATCCTCGGGCCTGATGGTGGCCAGGGGACGGCGGCCGTTGTTCTCGGTGTCCGGCGCCGGAAAATCTCCGAAGGCCGTTTTTAGAAGCCCGTTTTCCATGCGCCCGTCGAAAAAATTCTCGCCGCCGAAGAAGCGGGCCACGTCCGGGTCGGCGGGGCGATAGAAAAGCTGGCGCGGGGTGCCGGTCTGGCGCAGCCGGCCGCCGAGGAGGAGGCTGACCCGGTGGCTCATCATCAGGGCCTCGCCCTGGTCGTGGGTCACAAAGAGGGTCGTGACCCGGGTTTCGGCCTGGATCTGCTGGATGAATTCGCGCATCTGCTGGCGCAGGTTGGCGTCCAGGCTGCTCAACGGCTCGTCCAGGAGCAGCACCGCCGGCTGGAGCACCAGGGCCCGGGCCAGGGCCGCGCGCTGCTGCTGGCCGCCGGAGATCTCGTGCACCTTGCGCCGTCCAAGACCGGCCAGCCCGGTCAAATCCATGATGGCGTCCACCCGGCGGCGGATCTCTCCCGGATCCAGGCCCTGCATCTTCAGTCCGAAGCCGATGTTGCCGGCCACGTCGAGAAAGGGGAAGAGCAGGGCTTTTTGAAAGACCATCACCACGGCGCGGCGCTCCGGAGGAAGATCGTCCACCGGCCGCCCGTCGATGAGAACGCGCCCGGCCCGGGGCCGGATGAAGCCGGCCACGGCCCGCAGGATGGTGGTCTTGCCCGCCCCGCTGGGACCCAGCAGGGACATCATCTCCCCGTCGGCCACCGAGAGGGTCAGGTCCCGCACCACCGCCTCCGGACCATATCCCAAGGCCAGGCCTTCCAGCCGCAGGTCGCCCATCAGCGCACCCCCATCAGGCCGCCGCGGCCCAGGTGACGCGCGCTGACCAGCAGCACGAGGAGTGCCGGGGCCACGAAGACCAGGCTCACGGCGGCCGCCACGGGGCGGTCCCCGCTGCCCATGAGGGCAAAGAGCAGGATCGGCAGGGTCAGGACGCGGCCGCCGCCGATGATCAGGGTGCTCAGGTACTGGGACCAGGAGAGCAGAAAGGAAAAGAGACCCGCCACCAAGATGCCCGGCCACACCAGAGGCAGGGTCACCCGCCACGCCACGGCCAGGGCGGAGGCCCCCAGACAGCGGGCCTGGGCCTCGAAGTCGGGATCGTAGTTGGCGAAGACGCCCCACATGACGAAAACGGTGTAGGGGAGGCAGACGGTCAGGTGCACCAGGACGACCCCGGCAAAGGTTTCCGCCAGTCCCAGGCGGATGAACCACAGGTGCAGTCCCATGGCCACCGACAAGGGCGGGACGATGAGCGGCAGGACCACCAGCAGGACTGCCAGGGCTTTGCCGCGAAAGGCGTACAGCCCCAGCGCCCGGCCGGCGGGCACGCCCACCACCAGGGAGACGGCCGCGGTGGCGGCGGCCAGGGCCGTGCTGTGGGCAAGCCCGGAAGCGATTTGGCCGCCGGCGGCGTCGAGAAGGTGCTGCCAAGCGCGAAGGCCCCACTGCTGGGGCCAGAGTCCGGGAAAGAACCACCGCTCGCTCAGCGACCAGAGCACCAGGGGCAGAAACGGCACTGCCACGCTCAGGATGATACCCGCCGCAAGGGCTTTCGGGCGCCAGCGGGTCATCGGATCGCCTCCCGGCTTCCGGCCAGCCGGTTGAGCCAGACGGCCAGGGCCACGGCCCCCATGACCACCAGGGCGATGATCAGGCCGATGGCGATCCCCTCGGGCCGGGCGGCCAGGTCCACATCCGCGTAGCTCTTGTACCCCCGTACGGGCAGGGACATGGGATAGGTGCGGCCCAGGAGCCAGGGAACCTCGAAGGCGCCGAAGGTGAAGGCGAAGACGATGAGGCAGGCCGCGGCCAGGCTCGGGGCGATGACCGGCAGGAGGATGAAGCGAAAGCGCTGCCAGGGACCGGCCTTGAGGGTGCGGCCGACCTCGATCAGTTCGCCGCCGGCGTTCTGGAGCACCGACAGGACCATGAGGGCGATGAAGGGGATCTCCTTCCAGATGTAGACCAGCAGGATGCCGATGGACCCGCGATCGTTGACCAGGAGGGGGAACTCCCCCGGCGAGGCGATCAGCCCCAGCGCCGCGGCCAGGCGGGCCGCCAGCCCGGCCGGCGCCAGCAGGAACAGCATCGACACCGCCACCACCAGGTGGGGTACGGTGAGGGGGACCTGGAGGACAAAATGCACCAGGCGGCTGCGGATGGACCAGCGGGTGAGCGCCAGGGCCAGGGCGACGCTGACGACGGCGGCGATGACGGTGCTGGTGAGGGCGATATGCAAGGTCAGGCCCAGGCTGGTGAGAAAGTCGGGGTCTTGGAGCACCCGGGTGAAGTGGGCGGCCGTCAGCTCGGTCATGCCCGCGCCGGGCAGATACCCCAGGGCCTGAAGCCCTCCCAGGGTCAGTCCGCCGCCGAAGAGCAGGAGCATCACGGCCAGAGCCGGTGCCAGCAGGCCCGCCAGGCACAGATCCCATCGGGCGGCACGGGTGCGCGCATCGCGGCCGCCGATCTGCCCGGAGACCATCAGCGCCCCTTCAGCACGCGGGTTTCCCACCCCTTTTCCAGGCGGACGAGCAGGTCGGCGGGCAGCTCGGGCAGGCGGCGGGCCTCCAGCTCGGCCCGGGGCAGGGTGGCGGGGCCGCGGGCGATGACGTCCTGGAAGCGTTTCTGCCACTCGGGTGCCAGGCGGGCGGCATCGATGGCCGGCAGATCGCCCCAGACTTCGGGATCGGCTTTTTGGAGCTGGGCCTCGGGAGAGAGGAGAAAATCGGCCACCACCATGGCCCCGGCCCGGTGGGCGGCGTTGAAGGGGATGGCCACGAAATGGGTATTGGCGATGGTCCCCTCGTCGAAGACGAAGGTGCGTACCGTCGGGGGAAAGAGGCCGTCGAGGATGTTTCGCGATGCCTCGGCCGGGTGGTAGGAGAAGGCGAAGTCGATTTCGCCGTCGGCAAAGAGGGTGTTGAGGCGCACCGGCGATTCGGGGTAGGTCTTGCCCTCGCGCCAGAGAAACGGCGCCAGGTCCTTGAGAAGGGCGTAGGTCCGGTTCGCGGCAGCGTCGAAGCCGGCACTTTGTTCGCCGGCCTGCCAGGGATCCGGGCCGCCGGCCAGGTGGTAGAAGACGTGGCGCACGAAGACCGAGCCGGTGAAATCCGGCGGCGCCGGGTAGGCGAAACGGCCGGGGTGTTGCCGGATCCAGTCGAGCAGGGCCGCGACGGTGCGCGGCGGCTCCGGCGTGCGGGCGCTGTCGTGGATCATCACCACCTGGGCGCTGCCCCAGGGCGACTCCCATCCGTCAACCGGGGTGCCGAAGTCCTGGCGCACCGAGGGCCGGGTCCCGTCCACCAGCCGCTGGTTGGGCAGCCGCGGGGCAAAAGGGCCGAAGAGCAGTTCGTTCTTGCGGGCGGTGCGGAAATTTTCCCCGTTGATCCACATCAGATCCACCCCGCCGCCGTCGGTCTTGCCGGCCTGGCGTTCGATGACGAGCTTGCCCACTACCTCGGCGATGTCCTGCACCGGCACCTGGCGCAGCGTGATCCCGTAGCGCTCCCGGACCTGATCGGCGATGTACCCGTTGACCAGGGCGTTGACGGCCGGCGATCCGCCCCACATGTACCAGTCCACCGTCTGGCCGCGGGCGGCGGCCAGCACCGATGACCATTCGGCGGTGAGCAGAGGATCGGCGCCGAATGCCGGCGGGCCGGCAAGGAGCAGCGGGAGCAGACAGCAGATGAAAGCCCATCGCGGGAAAGATCCGGATCTTGCGTTCATGATGCCTTTCTCCTGTCGGCGTCTGAATGCCAGCGGTGCCGGGCTTGGGCAAACTTCAAAAACATTCGGGCATCACGGGCCGGATGTCAAGGCGATGAGTGAGCTTGATGAAGTTCGCCAACGTGGCCGGCCGGTCGAGTTTTCCCCGTCCGACAAGTCGGACAAGTCGGACCGGTCCGTCCCTGTCCGGTCGAATCCCGGGTGCCCGTCAAGGGTGGCCCAAATGCTTGCAGTCATTGTCGCTGACCTGCCGCATTTGACACGGATTGTAACTTTTGCTAAGCGCCGATCGATTTCTCGAGAAAACCTCCAACCCGGAGGATACTGGAAATGCGTGGTGGCAGCTGAACCCCCCTCTCTTTGCAACGGATGGCGGGGTTTTGTATTTTTCTGAGGCGAGCGCGATGGAAACCAGCAATACGCCGCTGCTTTCCCACGGAGGCTACCGCGGCCTCCGCAGTTACAAGGTGGCCGAAGCGGTGTACGATGCCACGGTGGCCTTTTGCCGGCGCTTTTCCCCAATGACCGGCGTATGATCGACCAGATGGTGCAGGCGGCCCGCAGCGGGGTGCGCAACATCAGCGAAGGCAGCGGGGCGGCGGCCACCTCGCGCAAGAGCGAGTTGAAGCTGACCAACGTGGCCCGCGCCAGCCTTAGCGACGAGCTGCTGCCCGACTACGAAAGCTTCCTGCGCCAGAAGGGGCTGCGGATGTGGGCCAAGGAATCGCGGGAAGCCCGGGCCATGCGTCTGCGGTTGGCAAGCGACCATGTAAAGCATCTGCCGCCGCCTCCGCCCGGTGGCGTTCGCCTGAGCGGCCTGGCCGGCCTGGCGGATTTCGTGGCCAAGGCCTCGCCCGAACTGGCCGCCAATGCCATGATCTGCGCGGTGAACCAGGCGGCCTACCTGCTCAAGCGCCAGATCGAGAGCCAGGGCAGGGCGTTTCTGAAAGAAGGCGGATTTACCGAAAACCTTTACCGGCAGCGGATTCAGGCGCGGAACCGGGCGACAGGGAGACCACCGGAACGGTTTGCCCCGTCCGACAAGTCTGACAAGTCCGATCAGTCGGACAGATAGGACAAGTCAAAGATGAAAAAATCTACCGGTTTTTTCGATCTTGGGATTGAGTTCTTCGCGCAGCCAGTCGGCAAAGAGGTTGATGCCCACCACCAGCAGGACCAGGGCCGCGCCGGGAAAGACGATCATCCACCACATGCCGGCGTAGATGTAGTTCTTGCCGATGGAAATCATCATCCCCAGGCTCGGTTCGGTCAGCGGAACCCCGACTCCCAGGAAGCTCAGGGTCGCTTCCAGCATGATCACCACGGCCAGGTCCACCGCCACCACGACGAAGATGGGGGTCAAGGCATTGGGGAGGATGTGGCGGAACATGATGCGCAGGTCTCCGGCGCCGGCGGCCCGGGCGGCCGTGATAAAGGCTTCCTCCTTGACCTCCAGGACGCTGCCGCGCATGGTGCGCGCGTAGCGCACCCAGTCGGCGATGCAGATCGCCAGGATCACCACCCCGATCCCGCCGTGCTTCATGATGCCCAGCAGCAGGAAGGCCAGCAGGGTGGTGGAAAAGGAGAAGACCGTGTCGGCCAGCCGCATGGTGACGACATCCAGCCAGCGGCCGTAGTAGCCGGCCATCAGGCCGATCAGGACCCCGAAGGTGCCGGAAATCAGGACCACCGAGAAGCCGACGATCAGGGAGGTGCGGCAGCCGAAGACAATGGTGCTCAGGATGTCGCGGCCCTGGTCGTCGGTGCCGAGCAAAAAGGGCGACAACCCGCCTTCCATCCAGATGGGCGGCTTGAGAAAATGCTCCAGGCTCAGGGTGGTCAGGTCGTAAGGGTTCTGGGGCGTGATCCAGGGCGCGGCCACGGCCGCGGTGATGAACAGCACGAGGAGCAGACTGCCCGCCAGGGCGGACGGGTCGTGGAGGTAGTTCCACAGCAGGCGCGATTTGATGCGTCGTTCAGTCATAGCGGATCTTGGGGTTGAGCAGGGCGTAGAGGATGTCCACCACCATGTTCAAGGTGATGATGATGGCGGCCGCCAGCATGATGTAGGTGACGATCACGGGCTGATCGTTTTCATAGATCGAGGTGAGCAGCAGGTTGCCCATCCCCGGCCACTGGTAGATGGTTTCGGTGACGATGGAAAAAGCGAGCAGCTCGCCGAACTGCAGGCCGGTGATGGTCACCACCGGAATCATCACGTTGCGCAGGGCGTGTTTGAGCACCACCGTGTGCGGCGCCAAACCCTTGGCCCAGGCGGTCTTGATGTATTCCTGGGTCAACACTTCGCGCATCCCGGCGCGCGTGAGGCGCAGCAGGACCGCCAGTTGATAGCTGGCCAGCGTCAGGGCCGGCAGGATCAGGTGCTTGAGGCCTTCGACGGTGAGCAGGCCGGTTCGCCAGAACCCCACCTGGACCGTTTCCCCCCGGCCGAAGGAGGGGAGCAGCTGCCAAAAGACCGAAAAAATCATGATCAGCAGGATTCCGGTGAGGAAGGTGGGCATGGAGATCCCGCCCAGGCTCAGGGCCATGATCAACCGGTTGCGCAGGGCGTAGGGCTTGAGCGAAACCAGGACGCCCAGCCCCAGCCCGGTGCCGAAGGCGATGCAGACGGCGCAGGCCGCCAGCTCGAAGGTGGCCGGGAACCGCTCCAGGATCAAGCCCAGGGCCGGCACGCGGCTGACGTAGGATTTGCCGAAGTTGCCCTGCACGGCATTCCAGATGAACAGCGCGTAGCGTTCGTGGATCGGCTTGTCCAGGCCGAAAGCCCGGCGCACCTCCTCCTGCTCCTGGAAGGTGGCGTAGCGGCCGGCCATGGTGATCACCGGATCGCCCATGAACTGGAAGATGAAAAAGCAGATCATCGAAACGGCCAGCAGCACCACGATGCCCTGCAAGAATCGTCGGGTGATGTAAGTGAGCATTGTCTTCCGCCGGCGGAGAAAAAGGGCCGGAAGGCCGCACTGGAGACGGCCTTCCGGGCCGGTTGGGCCGAGTTACTTGAAGCTCAGTTCCTTGTAGATCATCCAGCGGTCGGGGCGCGGCTGGAAATTGAGCTGGCTGTCCTTGCGTACGGCGTAGACGTCCATCTGGTAGTGCAGCGGGATCCAGACGATCTTGTCCACCATGGCCATGCGGTTGAGCTTCTGGAGCTGTTTCTCGCGCTCCTTGGCGTCGAGAATCACGGCGGTGGACTCGATGAGGGCGTCGATTTCCGGATCGCTGTAGCTGGCGCCGTTCAGTTCGCCGAAACCGCGATCCTTGTCACGGGTGTGGCCCAGTTTGGCATAGGTGCGGCCCATGTCGAAGGTGCCGTCGAACCAGCCAATCAGGTAGAACTGCAGGATGCCCTCGTTGACCTGGGGGAAGAAAATCGACTTGGGCTTGACGTCCAGGGTGGCCTGGATCCCGACCTTGGCCAGGTACTTGGCCACCGCCTCGGCGATCTTGGCATCCTGGATGTAGCGGTCGTTGGGGCCGGTGACGGTGATGGCGAACCCCTTTTCGTATCCGGCCGCCTTGAGCAGTTCCTTGGCCTTTTGCGGGTCATAGGGCAGGCGCTTCAATTCGGCATCGTAGCCGATGGTGGGCGGATCGGGGATCTGGGCCGCCGGGGCCGCCTGGCCGCGCATCACCTTGGCGATGATCTCGTCCTCGTCGATGGCCATGTAGATGGCCTGGCGGACCCGGATGTCCGCCATGGGCGTTCCCGGGGCGTTGGACAGCGCCAGGAAGATCGCCCGGCGCGCCGGTTTGCTGACGATCTCGAGCTGGGGGTTCTTGCTGATCTGGTCGTAGAGTTCCACCGGGACGCCGGTGAGCATGGCCACCTGGCCGGAGACCAGGGCGGCGAACCGGGTGGACGATTCGCTGATGGGGCGAATTTCCACGTTCTTGATGGGGGGCGCGCCCTCCCAGTAATCTTCGTTGGCCGCCATCTTCACGTAGGAACCCTTGACCCATTCCACGAACTTGTAGGCGCCGGTGCCGATGGGCCGCACCATCACGTCGCCCGGGTCGCGGGTGGTGGTGTCTTCCTTGTCCATGATGAAGATCTGGTGCAGGTTGTTGACAAACCAGGGCACCGCGGCTTTGGTCTTGATGGTGAGGGTGTAGTCGTCATGGATGGTGATGCTGTCGATGGACTTGCCGGTGTTGACCATCTCCGAGACGTTGGGATCCGAGAGGCGCTCGAAGGTGAACTTGACATCCTCGGCGGTGAAGGGGTTGCCGTTGTGAAATCTCACCCCTTGGCGAAGCCAGAATTTCCAGTTCAGTTCATCCAGCCGCTCCCACTTGACCGCCAGGGCCGGAGACAGGATGCCGTCGGGGCCCTTGCGCTCCAGCAACCCATCGAAGAAATTGGCAAAATACTGCAAGCCGGCGTCCGAGTCGTCCCCGTGGGGATTCATCATGCGGGGTGAGTCGTCCTGGGCCGCCACCAGGGTTTTCTGGGCCCGGGCGTCGCCTGCCGCAAGCAGGACGACCATTGCCAAAAGAATGGTGAGCGTTCTTTTCATCTTGCCTCCTTTGGTTGGGTGCTCGGTTTCAAGTTCCGGCGGGGGTTCCCGCCGGCGATTCGTACAGAAAACACGCCACGGCATGGCCGGCGGCCACCTCCTTGAGCATCGGGGTTTCCTCGCTGCACCGGGGCATGCGGTGGCGGCAGCGCGGGTGAAAGGCGCATCCGGACGGCGGTTGAATCGGGCTGGGGACGTCGCCGCCGAGCAGGATGCGCTGGCGCCGGTTCCGCGGATCGGCCACGGGGACCGCCGAGAGCAGGGCCTGGGTGTAGGGGTGCTTGGGGTTGCCGTAAATATCGGCGTAAACGGCTGTTTCCACGATTTTTCCCAGATACATCACCGCGATGCGGTCGCAGAGGTGCTCCACCACCGCCAGGTCGTGGGCGATGATGATGTACGAGAGGCCGAATTCGGCTTGCAGGTCGATGAGCAGGTTGATGATCTGGGCCTGGATGGAGACGTCCAGGGCCGAGACCGGTTCGTCGCCGATGACCATGTCCGGATTGAGGGCCAGCGCCCGGGCGATGCCGATGCGCTGGCGCTGGCCGCCGGAAAATTCGTGGGGGTAGCGACGGCCCTGTTCGGGGGTCAAGCCGACCTTCTTCAGCAGAAAGGCGACCTTGTCGCGCCGTTCGGCCGGGGTGTGCACCCGGTGGATCACCATCGGCTCGGCCACGATCTGATTGACGGTCATGCGGGGGTCCAGGGAGGAGTATGGATCCTGGAAGATGAACTGGATGTGGCGCTTGAGCAGGCGCAGGGCGTCCTGGTCCAGGGCGGTGACATCCTGCCCGGCAAACTGGATCCGGCCACCGGTGGGTTCGATGAGGCGCAGCACCGCCAGGCCGGTGGTGGTCTTGCCGCAGCCGCTTTCACCCACGAGGCCGAGGGTTTCCCCCTTGCCCAAGGTAAAGGAGACGCCGTCCACGGCATAGACATGCCCGACGGTGCGTCCCAACAGCCCTCGGGTGATGGGAAAATGGACTTTGAGATGTTCGACGGTCAGCAAAGGGTCCATGGATTTCGGGTCGTTTCCGTTGAGAGCGGACATTCAGACATACAGCCAACAGCGCACGGCGTGCCCGGCGCCGGTGTCGAGCATTTCCGGCAGTTGCGTGCGGCATATTTCCAGCCGTTCCGGGCAGCGCGGATAGAACCGGCAGCCCTCCGGCAAATCGTAGAGGCTCGGCACCATCCCCTTGATTTCGCGAAGCCGGCGGCGGCCGTGGCGCGCCCGTTCCCCCAGCTGGGGGATGGACTGCAGCAGGCCGCGGGTGTACGGGTGCTTGGGGTCCTCGAACAGAACCGCGGTGGATGCGGTTTCCACCACCTTGCCAGCGTACATCACCACCACCCGCTGGGCCATTTCCGCAATGACGCCCAGATCGTGGGTGATCATCATGACGGCCGTCTGGTAATCGGCCCTGAGCTGCAGCATCAAATCCAGAATCTGGGCCTGGATGGTGACATCCAGGGCCGTGGTCGGTTCGTCGGCGATGAGGATTTCCGGGTTGCAGGCCAGGGCCATGGCGATCATGGCGCGCTGGCGCATGCCTCCCGACAGCTGGTGCGGGAAGGCCTGCACCCGTTTTTCCGGTGCCGGAATCTGCACTCTGCGCAGCATCTCGACAGCCCTGGCCAGGCTTTCGCGGCGCGACAGGCCCAAATGACGCCGGAACATCTCCCCGATCTGATCCCCCACGGTGTAGACCGGATTCAAGGAACTCATCGGCTCTTGGAAGATCATGGCAATGCGCCGGCCGCGTATGGTGCGCATCTGCTCGGGCGCCAGGGTGACGAGATCCCGGCCATCGAAGCGGATATGGCCCTGGACGATCCGGCCGGGGGGTTCGGGGATCAGCCGCATCACCGATTGGGCGGTCACGCTCTTGCCGCACCCCGACTCGCCCACCACCCCCAGGATCTCTCCCTTGGCCAAGTCGAAGGAAACGTCGTCCACGGCTCTGGCCACACCCTCGAAGGTGAAGAAGTAGGTTTTGAGGGACTCGATCTGAAGAATGGGGACGTCGTTCATTGGCCTCGCTGTCTGGCGGCTTCGGATAGAAAGGACGCCAGGGCGTCATGCACCTGCTGGATGCTTTCGATGACCACGTGTTCGTTGGCCGAGTGCTGGCTCATTTCCCCGTCGCCGCCCCAGACGACGCCGGCCATGCCGTGGGCCGAGAGAAAACGGGCATCGCTGGCGCCATGTTCGAAAACCAGTTCGGCGCCGGCGGCCTGCTGCAAGAGATCGAGGTAAGGGGAGTCGCCGGAGGTGAACAGCGGCCACCGCTCCTGGACCTCGATATCTCCTGCGATGGCGGCGCGCAGTTCATCCAGGAGCGCGTCCATGTCGTCGGTTTCGGTGAAGCGGATGTCGAGCCAGGCCTCGGCCAGGTCGGGGACCTGGTTCACCGATTCGCCGGCCCGCACGATGCCCCAGTTCAGAGTGCGGTGCCAGTGGTCCGGGGTTTCGCTCTGGAAAAAGGCCTTGATCTTCCGGTAGTCGGCCACCAGCGCCTCGATGGCGTTGGTGCCCAGCCAGGGACGCGCGCCGTGGGCGGTTTTGCCGCGGGCGGTGAGCTTCAGGCGCATCACGCCCTTCTCCTTGACCACGATGCGTTTGGGGCTGCCGCCGTCCAGGGCGATGCAGAAGTCGGTGCGGATGCGGGCGAGGGCCTGCTGGGCGCCGTTGATCCCGCCCACCTCCTCGTCGCCGGTGAGCAGGATGCCGAAGGACGCATCCGCCTGGCCCCTGCCCTGGTCCTTGAGCCGTCCCAGTTCATTTTTCATCATCACCAGCGAGAGGGCGGCGGCGTATTTGTCGTCGATGCTGCCGCGCCCGTAGAGGCGGCCGTCCTGGATGCGGGGGGCGAACAGGTCATCCGGACCGGCCACCACGTCGAAATGGGCCATGAGCAGCACCGGCGCGAAGTCCTTGGCGGGCAGGGCGGCAATGGAGGGGACGCCGTTGTGTTCGGTGCGGTCAAATCGAATCCCGTGTTGCGTCAGATAGCCGCAGATGAAATCGGCGCATTCCCGGATCTGGTCCGGGCGCGCGGCGGTGGATGGGTAGCGGATCAGCGATTGGGTCAGCTCGACAATTTCGTTGATGGCCATGAATATCTCCGTTGGTTGAAGTAAGTCCCGCCGCTGGCGGTATTTTTTTATCCCCATTAAACAGCGCCGCCTTGATTTCTTCAATATGATTTTTTCCGGCATGACGATAACTTGAAGTGATAACAGAAAATCCTTTCCGGCGGAGTCGGCGTGAACCGGCAGGGCCGGCGCCGGGAGATCGAAAAGATCAAAAGCGCTGCGCGCCGTCGAGAAGGCTGAGGAGATCGGTGAAACCGCCCGATCCCAGGCGCCCGGCGGCATCCCCGATGGCTTGCGAAAACGCCGGTGAAAGCGAGGCAGCGCCGGCGAGGCGGCGAAACTTGGCTTCCAGCGCCGCGTCGTCGAGGGGGTTGGCCGGATCGCCCCGAGGGGTCAGGACGGTTTTTTCGATCCGCCGGCCGCCGGTTTCCACCGCGACCCGGGCGGGGGTTTGAGCGGGGAAAAGGGCGTCCAGGGCAGGGTCAACGGTCAGCACCACGCGGCGTGCCAAGGCCACGGACCGCGGATCGTGAAGACTGGTCCAGGAGAGGGGCAGGAGGGCTTCGGCCCCGTGCAAAGCCGCCACGGCGAGGCAGAAGGGGATGCTGTACTGGGCGCCTTCGATGGTGTCCGGATCGGTTTCGTTGTTGAGGCGCAGGGCACGGGCGAAAGTGTCGACGGTGATCCTTTCGATGGCGGAAGGGTCCGGATGGTGCTCCGCCAGGATGGCCAGCAGGGCATCGAGGGCCGCATGGCTCCAGCGGCAGCTCGAGTAGGGCTTGAAATAAACGGACTCGACGGCCCGGCCGAAGTCTTTTCCGGCGAGGATCCGCCGGGCATCGAACCAGTCGGGATGATCGAGAATGTCCAGGGGCCCGGTGAATCCCTCCCGGGCCAGGGCCACGGCGCTGATGCCCAGCAGCACGGCCCAGGGGATGCCTTCCTTGACATGGTTGCCCATCACCCGCGAGTAGCCCGAGGCGGCGAGATCCGGCGCCTGGACTCCGGCAATGGCCAGTGCCTGGGCCAGCAAGGACTTCGGAACGCCGTGCAGCCGGCCCACGGCGGCCGCCACCCCGTAGGGGGCCCAGCGTCCCGTGGACAGGGTCGGCAGGCGGTCGATGTCCCGGGCGGCGGCCACCTGGCAGCCGACCTCGTAACCCACGGCGATGGCCGCCAGAATTTCCGGAGTGGAAGATTCCAGGATCGGCGCCACGGCGAAGACCGCCGGAATGACGGCTGCACCCGGATGTCCGGCCGCACCCCGGTGCCCGTCGTCCAGATCCAGGGCGCTGGCCGCGGCGGCATTCACCATGGCGGCCGCCGCGGGGGGAAGCCGGTCGCCGGTGAACCAGACGCCGCCTTGCCCCGATCCGAAGGATTGCAGGGCCATGCGGCGCAATGCCCGGGCCGAGGCGGCCCGGTGGCCGGCGATGGCGGCGCCGATCAGGTCCAGGATGCAGCGTTGGATCGCCTTGCCCGTGGTCCGGGTCAGGTCCCCGGTCTGGAATGCCAGGGCCGCTTCAGCCAGTTTTTCGGTGGTGTCCATGATCCGGCGTGTTCGCCCATCCGGTGAGGGATGGCGTCTCGTTTGGGTCTATCGTGTCTTGCCGTCATTGCGGACGCAGAGAGACATCTTGCCGGCGCCTGGAGATCCCTCGTCGCGTTCCTCGGGATGACAGCAGGATTGAGCATGGGCGCCCCGGGATGACATGGGTTGTTCCTCGGGATGGCGTTTTTTTCCCGTTGTCATTCCGAGCGTCGGCGAGGAATCTGCAGTCGGGAATACGGCGGGAAATGGCGGTGGATTCAAAGAGACCCCTCGTCGCGTGGCGCCGCGGAATGACAGCAGGATTGAGCATGGGCTCCTCGGGATGACAGCAGGATTGGGCGTGGGCGCCCCGGTGCGGATTTTATCGCTTCCCACAAGGTGCGCGCAGTGGGCGCTTCGGCGATCAGCGCCTCGGCCACGCGCCGGCTGGCATCGATCCACGGCTGGGGGTCCACATCGAGGTAGCTCACCCCGTAGCGGCGCACGTTGGCCGTCTCGTTCTCCGGCTCGGCCCGGGCCACTTCGGCACTGAAAAAATCTCCCGCCTCGTCGCAGGCCTCCGCCAGGCCGGCTTGCAGCGCCGGGGGGAGGCAGGCGTGGCGCGCTTCGTTGACGGCCACCATCAGGACGGGGGCCACGTCGTTCAGGCAGGAGACGAAGCGCCCGCGCCGGCAGAACCCCAGGGGATACAGATGCGCCTTGTGGGTGGGCAGCAGGTCCACTTCCCCCCGCAGCCAGGCCCGGCGCACCCGGGGCCACGGAATCACCACCGGCCGGGCGCCCAGGCTTTCCCAGAATTTGGCCAGGAGGGCCGATTCGAAAATCCGCACCCGCAAACCGCGCACCTGGTCCGGATGGGTGATGGGCCGGGTGGCCAGGATGACCCACTCCAACCCCCGGCGCCAGTTCCAGCGCCGGTTGATCGGCCGGACCCCCTGCTCGATGAGCGGCTGGCGGACCCATCGATGGAAGTCGCCGGACTGGAGAAAGGCGGCCTGTTCCGCCGCATCCCTGAACACGTACGGCAGGCTCAAGAGGTCCAGCGCCGGCACCAGATCGCGGAAGGCCGGCAGATCCTCGATGAACAAATCGATGAGCCCTTCCCGGAGCATGGCGGCCTGGCGGGTCTGGGTGCCCAGAACGTTGGCCTTGAGGGGCACCAGGGACAGGCGTCCCCGGCTGCGGCGGGCCACCTCCTCGGCGAACCAGGCCGTGCCCCGGCTCTCGGGGCCGGCCACGGTGGTCATGGTCCCCAGGACCCGCGGGATTTCCGCCTCCTTTTGAAAGAGGTAGCTCAGGGGGCGGCCCAGTACCCGGCACAACTCGGTGAGGGCGGCGATAGAGATGGCCGCCTTGCCGGTCTCGATCTTGGAAAGCTGCCCCTGGGAGAGCCCGGCTTGCCGGGCCAGCGTCACGGCGGTCATCTCGGCGGCCAGGCGCAGTTCCCGGATCTTGGTGCCCACCTGGCGGCGGACCGCCATTTCTTCCGTCGACGAATTCATGCCGGCTCAGGAAAGATCCTCGACCCGTCTGGACACGTGGATGCCGCGGTCCTCGAGCTGCGCCAGCACCCGTTCCGCGGGGACATCGACTATGGGCGACAGCACCCCCGGCCGGCGGATTTCCCCTGCCAGCACCATCTGGGTGGCGATGCTGGCGGTAAACCCCACCGTGCGGTTCATGGCGAAAAGGCCGGTTTCCAGGTCCCGGTAGTCGATCACCTCGTAGGTCAGCCGTTTTTTGACACCGTCCTTCACTCCCCAGGACTGGACGCGCAGCACGGCCACGTCCCGTTCGTTGTCCCGGTATTGGAGGCGCGGGGCGAGATGGCACACCAGAAACTGGAGTGGTTCGTCTTCCAGGAGCCCCAGATCCGCCATGACGCGCCAGAAGGCGCAGTGGCCGGGCCAGCGGGCGGCAAAACGGGCCATGTCCCGCAGTTCGGCCCCCAGGCCGAAGCGCTGGATGAATTCCAGGGCATCGCCGTTGGGATAGGCTTCCATTTCACCCAGGCCGTCCACCGCGATGGTGTGGATATTCTCGGGGCGGAAAATCTGCGTGCCGGGGATCTCCACGGTTTGCCCGTCCTTGAGGATCCGGGCCGGACGGCGGTAGGCGTTGAGGACGCCTTCCAGGGTCCAGGTGATCTTGTACTTGAGGGCATTGTCGGCCGCCGCCGGCTCCGGGACGCCCAGGCCGTAGCTGTAAAGGCCATGCACCGTGTCCAGGCCGCGCACCGCCAGGGCTCCCAGAAACAGGTCGATGCCCGGATCCATGCCCATTTCCGGCAGGATGGTGATGCCGTTCTCGCGGGCCTGCCCGTCCAGGTCGGCCACCCAATGGGCGTAGCTGGTGTTGACGAAGGGGATGCCGACGGCGATGCAGGCTTCGGCCACGGTGTGCGCCAGGAAGGTGGGCAGCATGCACACGGCGATGGCCGCCCCGGTGCTGCGCATCAGCGCCACCAGATCATCCTTCTTTCGGGCGTCGATCTTCTGCAAACGAACCTTGGGATAGCGGCCCCGCTGGAGAAAGGCTTCCGCCGCGCCGGTGTCCATGTCCGCGCCGATGATGGCCTCGATCGAATCGCTTTGCGACAGATCGTGGATCACGGCCCTGCCTTGAAGCCCGAGACCGAGCACAAGTACTTTCATGTCAGGTTCCAACTCCTTTCCGGGTCAGCCGGGAATGTTTCTCAGGCGCGGGTCCAGGGCATCCCTCAGCCCGTCGCCCAAGAGGTTGATGGACAGGATGGTGAGCATGATGGCCAGCCCCGGCAAGGTCACCAGCCACCAGGCATCGGCGATGTACACCCGTCCTTCGGCCAGCATGCGGCCCCAGGTGGGCATGGGCGGCGGCACGCCCATGCCGAGAAAGGACAGCCCGCTCTCCCAGATGATGATATTGGCCACCCGCACGGTACCCAGCACCAGAATCGGCGACAGCACGTTGGGAAAGACATGGCGCAGCAGGATCACCCGGTGGGGCGTGCCCACGCTGCGCGCCGCCATGACGAATTCCTTCTTCTTGATGCTCAGGACGCTGCCGCGAATGGTGCGGGCGTAGGTCACCCAGTCCGAGAGTCCCAGGACCAGGATCAGGTTGAAGATCGAGTTTCCGAGCACCGCGATCACCGAGATGGTGAGCAGCATGAACGGGTAGGCCATGAAGACATCCGCCAGGCGCATGATGAAATGGTCCACCCGCCCGCCGTAATAACCCGAGATCAACCCCAGGGCGATCCCCGCCACGCTGGCCACCAGGACCGCCGAGAAGCCCACCAGGAGGCTCACCCGGCTGCCGTAGAGGATGCGCACCAGCACGTCGCGGCCCAGGTTGTCCGTGCCCAGGGGGTAGGCCAGGCTGCCGCCTTCCTGCCAGAAGGGTGGGATCAGGCGGGACAGCAGTTCCTGGGCCAGGGGGTCGCGCGGGTAGAGAAGCGGAAAGCCCAAGCTCACGGCGATGATGGCGACGAAGAGCAGGCCGCCGATCACCGCGCCGGGGGAACGGCTCAGCGCCTGGAAGGTCTCGGCCCACAAGCGCCAACTGGCGCTGAGGTGGCGGAAGCGGCCGGCCCCTTTCACTTGGCCTCCAGGTAGCTGATCTGGGGATCGAGGTACAGGTAGACCAGGTCCGTGATCAGGTTGATCAGGACGAAGAGGACGGCCAGCACCAGCACCGCCGCCTGGACCAGGGGATAGTCCCGGCTGAAGATCGCCTGGACCACCAGGCGTCCCACCCCCGGCCAGGCGAAGACGGTCTCGATGATGACCGTGCCGCCGATGAGAAAGCCGAACTGCATGCCGGCCACCGTCACCAGGGGAATCAGGGCGTTCTTGAGGGCATGCTTGCCGATGACCCATTGCTCCCGCAGCCCCTTGGCCCGGGCGGTGCGAACGTAATCCTGGCTGAGGACCTCGAGCATTACCGAGCGGGTCAGGCGGGCGAACATGGCCATGAGGCTCAAGCCGAGGGCCAGTGACGGCATGATCAGGTGCGCCAGGGTCCCCCGGCCGGAGGTGGGCAGCCAGCCCAGGTGGACCGAAAAGAGCAGGATCATCATGATGCCCAGCCAGAAATGCGGCATGGAGAGCCCGAAAAGGGCCCCGAGCATGGACGAGACGTCCCAGAACGAGCCGCGCTTGACCGCCGAGACGATCCCCAGGGGAATGGAGACCACCAGGGCGATGAGCATGGCGGCGCCGGCCAGTTCCAGGCTGGCGGGCAGACGCTCGAAAATCAGGTCGATGGCCGGCACCCGGTGGTAGAGGGAAGTGCCCAGGTCCCCGCGGACGGCGTGGCTGGCAAAGCGCCAGTACTGCACCGGGAGCGGGTCGTTGAACCCGAGCTGCTCGCGCAGGGCCTCGACCTCCGCATGGGAGGCGTCCGGGGGCAGCATCAGCATCACCGGGTCGCCGGACAGGTGGATGAAAAAGAAGCTGATGATGGAGATGCCGACGGCCACGTAGACCGTGTGCCAGAGCCTTTTGAGGATGTAACGGCCCATGGGTCAGGATCCGGGTTCAAGGTTCAAAATTCCAGGTTTCGGGTTTGAAAGGACCCAAAGGACCCGGTTTCGAATTTCGAGTTTCCAGGTTCCGCCGGGTGCCGGATGATTTTCCCCCCATCCGGCGCCCGAGCGCTCAAGACGTCGACCCGCCCCGCTTACTTCTTCGGCTTGGCGGTGCTCATGATGAGGTAGCCATCCCGCAACCCCTTGTAATCGACGGCGTTGGAGACGGCAAAGACCTCCGGAATCACGTAGAGGTACACCCAGGGAGCGTCCTCGTACAGGAAGCGGTCCAGCTCGTTGTAGACCTTGACCCGGGCCGCCGGATCCATGGTGGAGCGGCCCTTGTCCAGGAGCTGGTCCACGGTTTCGTTCTTGTAGTAGTAGTCGCGGCTCTTGGAGTGGAACAGCGAATACATGTAGCGGTCCGGCTCCGGTGCGTCATCCCAGAAGTAGATGTACATCTGGTGCAGCTTCTTCTTGTAGCGGTCCCACATCACGGCGCGCTCGAAGGGCTCGAGGGTCGCCTTGATGCCCACCTTGGCCAGGTCCGCGGCGATGGCTTCGGCCTGCTCCTGGATCTGGGGCATGTAGGTGCCGTAGGCCAGCCGGGTCTCGAAGCCATTGGGGTAGCCCGCGTCGGCCAGGATCTTCTTGGCTTTTTCCGGATCATAGGCATAAGGCTTGAGGGACGGGTCGGCACCGAGGGTCCGCGGGCTGATGGGGCCGGCGCAGAGGATGGCCTTGCCGTTGAAGAGGGCCTTGTTGATCAGCGGCCGGTTGACGGCGTGGTTGACCGCCTGGCGCACCCGCACATCGCTGAAGGGCTTCTCGTAGGTGTTGAGGCCCAGGTAGTTCATCGAGCCCATCTGGTCGGTCAGGTACGCCTTGCCCGAATCCAGAATCTTCTGGCGTTGGTGTACCGGCACACCGCTGATGACGTCCGCTTCCCCGGTGAGCAGGGCGGCGATGCGGGACGACTCTTCGGGGACCCCCTTGAAAATCAACTTCTTGTACGCTGGTTGGGGGCCGTAGTACTTGTCGTAGGCCGACATCACGATCTCCTGGCCCTTGACCCACCGATCCAGCTTGTAGGCCCCGCAACCCACGGGTTTGAGGTTGAACTCGGCGTCGCCGACCTGTTGGACGTATTTGGGCGGAACGATGAACAGGTACTGGGCCAGCATGTAGAGGCCCGGGGCGTAGGGTTGGTGCATGGAGATGGTGAAGGTGCGGTCGTCGATCACCTTCACTTCCTTGAAGCTGTTGAGTTTCCCCTTGTGGGGGCTCTTGAGGGTATCGCTCATGATGCGATCGAAGGAAAATTTCACCGCTTCGGCGTTGATGGGTTCGCCGTTGTGAAAGGTGGCCCCTTTGACCAGGGTGAATTTCCAGGTCAGATCGTCCACCGCCTCCCATTTTTCGGCCAGCCCCGGTTTGACCGTGGCGTCTTCCTGGGGCTTGAGCAGGGTGTCATGGATGTTGTAGCCGACGCTCATGGTGGTCTGGATGGAACTCTGCATGATGTCCAGCCCCACCGGCTCCGCCTCCTGAACCACCACCAGCGTGTCTCCGGCCGCTGCTGCCGGCCCGGCGTAAAGCAGGGCGGCGATGGCGAGCGACACGATGATCCACATCCCGTTCCGTTTCATACGCTTTCTCCTTTGTCTTGGGGTTGAAGCCGGATTTCCGTTCGGGAAGCCGGCGGCTGCACGATCCATTCCTCGTGGTCGTTGTACAGGTGACAGCAGACGCGATGGCCCGCGGCCAGACGGCGCATGCGGGGGGGCTCCTCCCGGCAGATGGCCATGGCTTCCGGGCAGCGGGGGTGAAAGTGGCAGCCCGGTGGCGGATGGATGGGCGAGGGGACATCCCCCTGCAAGACGATGCGCCGGCGCCGGCGCCGGGGATCCGGCAAGGGCACCGCCGAGAGCAGCGCCCGGGTGTAGGGGTGGGCCGGTTGGTCATAGATGGTTTTCACATCCGCCATTTCCACCAGGCGGCCCAGGTACATGACGCCGACCCGGTGGCTGACGTAGCGGATCACCGACAGGTCGTGGGAAATGAACAGGTAGGAGAGCTTGAGTTGCCGCTGCAACCGGACCATGAGGTTGAGCACCTGGGCGCGCACCGACACATCCAGGGCCGATACCGGTTCGTCGCCGATCACCAGCCGGGGCTGGAGCACCAGGGCCCTGGCCACGCAGATTCGCTGGCGTTGACCGCCGGAAAACTCGTGGGGAAATCGGGTCATGTATTCGGGCAGCAACCCCACGGTTTCCAGCGCTTCGGCTACTCTTTGCTTGCGTTGGCCGCTGGCGAGGTCTTCGTAGTTCAGCAGCGGCTCCTCCACGATGCGTTCCACCGTCATGCGCGGATTGAGCGAGCCGAACGGATCCTGAAAGACGATCTGCATCTTGCGCCGATGGGTACGCAACCGCTCGGGGGACAATGCCGGCAGGTTTTCGCCCTCGAACCAGACCTCGCCGGAAGTGGGTTCGATGAGCCGCAGGATGCTGAAGCCGGCGGTGGACTTGCCGCATCCGGATTCACCCACCAGGCCGAGGGTTTCGTTTTCCGCGATGTTGAAAGAAATGTCGTCCACCGCGCGAACCGCAGCTCCCTGGCGGCCCCAGAAGCCCTGCCGCAGGGGAAAATGCTTCACCAGGTGGCGCACCGCGAGCAGCTCAGCCATGGGTCACCGCCCAGCAGGCCACCCGGTGGTCGGGGGCCACGGCGACCAGCGGCGGCACTTCGGTGCGGCAGACATCCATCACCCGGGGGCAGCGCGGCGCGAAATGGCATCCCGGCGGCAAATTTCCCAAGCCGGGAACCACGCCCTGGATTTCGGTCAAGGCCTCGGTTTCGAAGGTAGCGTCCGCCCTCGGAATGGCCCCCATCAGTCCCAGGGTGTAGGGATGCAAGGGGTTGTCGAAGAGCGTGACAGTGGAGGCTTCCTCCATGATGCGGCCGGTATACATCACCGCCACCCGCTGGGTCATCTCCGCCACCACGCCCAGATCGTGGGTGATCAGCATGATGGCCGTGCCCATGTCCTCCTTGAGGGCGATCATCAGCTCCAGGATCTGGGCCTGGATGCTCACATCCAGGGCCGTGGTGGGCTCGTCGGCCAGCAGCAGGTCCGGGTTGCAGGCCAGGGCCATGGCGATCATCACCCGCTGGCGCATGCCACCGGAGAGCTGGTAAGGGTATTCCTTCACACGCCGCTCCGGGGCCGGGACGCCCACTTTGGCCAACATTTCCACCGATTCCCGCAGGGCCTCGGCCCGCCCGAGGTTGCGGTGGACGCGAAAAACCTCCATGAGCTGGTTGCCGACGGTAAAGACGGGGTTGAGGGCCGTCATGGGCTCCTGAAAGATCATGCCGATGGCGTTGCCCCTCAGCCGCCGCCAGGCATCGCCGGGAAGCTTCAGCAGGTCTTGATCCCTGAACAGGATTTTGCCTCCGGCCACGAAGGCCGGCGGCTGGGGCAGGAGACCGAGAACAGAAAGGGCCAGCACCGACTTGCCGCAGCCGGATTCGCCCACCACCCCCAGGACCTCTCCCTCGTCAAGGGACAGGCTGACGCCGTCCACCGCGTGGATGGTCCCCCGGGGGGTGTGGAATCCGATGACCAGGTCGGTGATTGAAAGCACGGGAAGGCGACGCTCCGGAAATGAAATGAATGATGTTCATTAATTCTAATCGAATTACTTTTCGTATGGCAGAGAAAAATATGCCTGTCAAGAATATCCTCCTTCCGGAATCTCGCCTGAAAGCGCCCCGATTTTTCAAATCGCTTGACCCCTCGGGCGGTCCGGTCTAACAGAGCCGGGATGGAACCCCTCCCGAAAAGGCACAAATCGCCCGCTGCGCGACACCTGCCGCCCCTGCGCACCGCCTGGTGGGTTTGGGGCATGGCGGCACCGCTTTACCTGATCGGGTTCTTTTACCGGGTGGCCCCCGCGGTGATGACCGCCGAAATGATGCGCACGTTTTCCATCGGCGCGGCGGCGCTGGGGAACCTGTCGGCCTTCTATTTTTACAGCTATGTGTTGATGCAGATCCCCACCGGGGTCCTGGCCGATCGGTGGGGGCCGCGCCGGCTGCTCACCACCGGGGCGCTGGTGGCCGGGGCGGGAGGGGCGCTCTTCGCTTTGGCCCCCTCGTTGGGTTGGGCCTATCTGGGGCGTTTTCTCATCGGTGCCTCGGTGGCCGTGGCTTGGATCGGGTTGCTGAAGGTGGCCTCCGACTGGTTTCCGCCGCGGCTGTTTGCCATGGTGACCGGGGTGGGGCTGCTCGGTGGAATTCTGGGGGCCGTGGGGGCGGGACCGCCGCTGCGCCTGCTCATCGACCACGTTCACTGGCGCATCGTGATGCTGGCGGCGGCCGGCGTCACCCTGGCGGTGGGCGCCGCGGTCTGGATGGTGGTACGCGATACCCCCGCGCAAAAGGGGTTTGTCAACTATTCGCACAGCGGTCCGGCCAAGACCCATCGGCCGGTGCGGGAAGGCTTGGCGGAGGTGTTGCGTTTTCGCAACGCCTGGCTGCTCTTCGTGATTCCCGGAGGCTTGGTCGGCGCCATCCTTACCTTCGCCGGACTCTGGGGAGTGCCGTTTCTCACTTCTCAATACGGGATGTCCACCGCCCGGGCATCGGTGTTGACATCGGTCCAATTGGTGGCCTGGGCCCTGGCCAGCCCCCTGTTCGGATGGTTTTCCGACCGCCTGGGGCGGCGCAAACCGCTTTACCTGGCCGGCCTGGTCACCGATTTGGCCGCCTGGGGGGCACACTGGTCTATCTTCCCGGTCTGCCACTGGCGGCGGTGGTGGGGCTTCTGGTGGTGACCGGCTGCGCATCCGGAGCCATGATCGTCAGTTTTGCCTTCGCCAAGGAATCGGTCCCGGCGGACCTGGCCGGCACGGTTTCGGGCCTGGTGAACATGGGAGTGATGCTCGGCCCCATGCTGTTGCAGCCCCTGGTGGGCTGGGTTCTGGATACCTGTTGGACCGGCACCCTGGTGGACGGGGTGCGCCGATACGATGCCGCCGCCTACCGGGCGGGCTTTTCATTGATGATCGCCTGGCTGGCCCTGTCTTTGCTCCTGATTCTGTTCACCCGCGAAACCCGCTGCCGCCAATATCCGGCCACGCCTTGACAGCCGAAACGATCTTCCGTTCCGGTCGCCGCCGCATATTAAATGAATGGAATTTGGTTTTTCTTGACGCTTCTATCCGATGAATTGTAATATTCACTACACTATCGTTTTGTCGTCTCTGAAAAAATCGTTCCTCAGAGGCGCCGCGCCGGCCGGATCCTGCGCCGGCGCGGCGAATGCGGATTCAGAGCTTGCAAGAGGATGCCGTTTCCCTGGTGGGCATGCGTAAGCGTCCGGGGAACCGCATCTTCTCAAGCCCATGAAAATTTCTCACAGATGGTCTCCACAGGCCGTGAACTATTTCAGCCAAGGAGGAGACATCGTGACAAGCGTTACCGTCGGCCACGGTGGTGTCCGGTTTGATCAAGGAGGTGACGACTGCATTGGTAATTTCCGGATGCGCTTCCGCCGTCTCGTCCCGATGAACATGGATTCCGGATCAAGTCCGGAATGACGGAACGGGGCCGGACGAATCCGGGTTCCTTCAGCAGGCCGTCACCCCGGTCCCGGATCAAGTCCGGGATGACGGACCCGGGGTCCATTTCGAACGGCTGAAGAATTCCAGGAGTATTTCCAGGCAATTGAGCGTAGTCACATATAAGGAGGTCTTGACAATTTTGGCCCGATGGACTAAATTAGTCATATAGTCATTTCCAAAAGGATTCGAGCTATGGGGACAAAAGAGGCGAATACCTTGCGTGAGAGCATACTCGCTGCATCGAAAGAATTGTTTGCCCGGCTTGGTTTTAAGAAGACTGCGGTGGATGAGATCGCCAAGAAGGCGCGGGTAGCAAAAGGCACGATCTACAATTATTTCCGAAGCAAGGAGGAAATTTACCGGGCTATTTTGCAGCGAGAGGGCAAGATCATGATTGTCAAAATGCGTGAGGCGATGGGGAACCAGAAGACTTCCCAATTGAAGGTAAGGGAGATGATCATTGCCAAGATCAAATATTATAAAGATTTGAGCCTGTTATACGAGATCAACCGCCAGCGGGCGGAGGATCTCCTACCTTTTATAGAGAAAGAGCGGGCGGAGATCGCCAAACAGGAGTTGAACCTCATCAAGGAGATTCTGGAAGAAGGGGTGAACAACTCAGCACTCCAGGCAATAAATATCCCTGCTACAGCAAAGGCAATCGCGGCGGCAATTAACGGGCTTGAATTTGGATGGACTCTGGAAATGGAGTTAGAGGGGGCAACCGCCGAGATAGACGATCTCCTTCAAATCCTTTTTCATGGCCTTGAGCTCCGTAACGCAAGGGAGTAATTTTTTTTTACCTGTAAATGACCAAACGACCAATTTGGTCATTTTTGGGGATAGAGGAAAAAGGAGCACTAAATGTTTTATTTAAATTACTTCGTTATCTTTTCTATTATGGGGTGGATACTGGAAGCGCTTTTCCGTTCGGTGAAAAACCGTCGAATGATCAACCCTGGTTTGCTGAAAGGCTTCTACCTGCCAATTTACGGCTTCGGAGCCCTCTTTGTTTTAGGGGGTCATGTTATTTTTGATACATACAGCCTGCCGATCCGCTCCCTTTTTTATCTCATTTGTTTGTCGGTTCTCGAATTAATCACGGGAGCAGTCATAGAAAAGATTTTTCATGTACGTCTTTGGGATTATAGAGACGACCGCTTCAACATCCGAGGGCACGTTTGCCTGCTTTTTTCGATTTATTGGATGTTGCTGGCGACCGGGCTTGATGTTGCTCTCGATTTCCTTATTCCCTGGGCGTTACATGTTTATGAACGATTCGATTTCCTTATTGACGTTGTTCTTGGCTCGGTAGGGCTGGCAATGCTTATGGATTTCATCTTGGTTGCGCGCAGGAGGATAAGAGAACGCAGCGGGCTGGTGGATCAGGATACAGCCCGACGGAGATTTATTGAGATCGCCCGGCCGCTGCTTGAACATCCGGGCGTTATCAAGTTAAAGGATTTTAACCACCATTTCGGTAAATCCCGCCTTGACCACGTCCTGGACGTTTCCTGGAAGGCGTTTCGGATATCAAAGCGCTTATCGCTCGACTCCGAAGCCGTAGTCAAAGGCGCCCTTTTACACGATCTTTTTTATTACGACTGGCTCCGGGAAGGACCGCGATGGCACGGCATCAGACACCCCCTCATTGCCCTACAAAACGCGCGGAAGATTACCCCCCTCTCCGCCAAGGAGGAAGACATCATCAGGAAACACATGTGGCCTTTAACCGTGATTCCCCCTCGATATCCCGAGTCCTGGGTGGTGTGTTTCACGGATATCTATTGTTCGTGGCGCGACTATCTGGCACCGATGGCGCTGTTTTGCGTGGGCAGGCGCAAGGAGTGGCTCCCGAGCGAAACGTCCCGTTTTCCTTCATATCGCGTTATAAACAATGGCTTTTTGCTCAACGTGGAAAAGGTCTCCAGCCTTCCCGGGCCGAAGCTCGCCGGCCGCTCTCTGAATATTTTGCTGATTGACGCGCAACCGCGCGCCTTACCGTTCACCAAGTTCAGAACCCTCACCCTGCCGCGATTGGCCGGAGCGACTCCGGGTAAGCACAACGTGCGGATTATCGATGGCCGGGTGGAGAAGATCGAGATCCCTTCGGGTATGTTTGACTTGGCGGGAATCACCTTCTCGACCAATAACGTTCCAATGGCTTACGAGCTTGCCCAAAAGGCTAAGAAGACCGGCCTATTAACCGTGGCGGGAGGAACCCACGCCACCGCTGTTCCCGAAGAGGTTCTCGAACATTTCGACGCTGTTCTTATCGGCGAGGCCGAGGGCGGAGCATGGGAGAGTTTGCTGAAAGACGCAGAACTTGGTTCGTTGAAAAGAGTTTATCGTAATGCGGAGCCGCCGGATCTGCGCAATTTAGCGCCGCCTCGTCTTGACTTACTGCACGGACTTTATCTGCCGGTCTACCCGGTGGAAGCCACCCGAGGATGTCCCAATCGTTGCTCCTACTGCTTCAATCGATATATTCATCCGACCTATCGTAAACGCCCCATTGACGAGGTGGCAGCCGATGTGGCGCGTGCCGACAGCCGTCATATTTTCTTTATGGACGATAACCTCTGCGCTGACCGCGAGTATGCAAAGGAACTGTTCGCGGCCTTAGCCCCCTTGAAGAAAAAATTATGGATGCAAATGGAGCTGAGGTCCGCCCAAGACGAAGAACTGCTGCGCCTGGCTGCGGAGGCCGGCTGCAAGGGCGTTTTTGTCGGGTTGGAAAGCATCAATTCGGCAAGCCTGAAATCCGTCGATAAGTCCTTTAACCACGCGCAAAAATACAAGGAACAAATATCGGCTTTAACCCGGCATGGGATATTAGTCGGCGGCGGCCTGATCTTTGGGCTTAACGGCGATGGTCCTGAAGTTTTTACGCAGACTCTGGAGTTCTTCAAAAACAGCGATATTACTTCCCTTGCGCCCAATCTTGTCATTCCATACCCGGGCACGGCCTTTCACAGACAAATTACAAATGAGGGGCGGTTATTGAATCGTGATTATAAGCGCTACACAGGCTATAGCGTGCTCGTCCAGCCGGAGCGCATGACAGCCGATCAATTGGAAATGGAATACGACAAATTCAACCAGGAATTCTTTAGCATCAAAAACATCACCAGTCGATTTCGGCATCAGAATCTGCCCCTTCGGGTTCTGCCCTATTATCTTGTTTTTAATATGGCCTATCGTGTCCCGCGAAAAGCGAAATCACGGACTCATTGGGCGGAACTGGGGTGAACGCGGGCTACCTGGAGCGATGAACAACTGAACCGTTGCTTTTCAATTGTTCCAGAATTTGAGAGGGAAATACATCGAAGAAGAGCACCCACATTATGCTTGGGCTTCTTGCGGCAATCGGATTGATGGCGCTGCACGGCTGTGCTTCCGTGCGCCCCAATGTCATAAACTTAGGCTAAAACCTGCTGAATTACTTGACTTTTCAGCGTATTCTGCTATCCTGTGAACAGCTCAAAAACCCATCTTTTTTTCATCGAAAGGAGAAAAAATGTCAAAAAATTCTTTGAAAAACGATAATGTTGGCACGGAGGTTGCTTTGCCAATCCTATGCCAAACTTATTGAATTTTTTAGAAATATCGTTACCAGCCCCGAATTCTGCATCAAGCACCGCAACTCGGGAAAAGACTTCTCCAGAAACCGCAAGATTCCTTTTGTTGCCTTCCGCATTAATCCGCAGAAAAATTCCTGATTAATTCGACCTTTGCTGGACAATTTCAGATTAAATCGGCGAGCCGCGGAAGCGGCCCGACGTGAGCTGAGTCAGTTGGCGGTTAGAACGGGATGTTGTCTCGCATGGGGCAATGGTCTTTATAGCAGATCACCGGCGGACGCAACTTTCGATTGTCAGCGCCGCCGCCGGCCACGGTGGTGTCCGGTTTGATCAAGGAGGTGACGACTGCCTTGGTAATTTCCGGATGCGCTTCCGCCGTCTCGTCCCGATGAACATGGATTCCGGATCAAGTCCGGAATGACGGAATGGGGCCGGACGAATCCGGGTTCCTTCAGCAGGCCGTCACCCCGGGCAAAGACCCGGGGTCCATTTCGAACGGCTGAAGAATTCCAGGAGTATTTCCAGGCAATTGAGCGTAGTCACATACAAGCCATGCCGCCGGCCGCAGGTGCGGCCTGATTGATCGTAGAAGAAGCTTTTACTTGAGCATGGGACGATTCACCTTTATGAGCATGGCTGTTTTTTGGAACGGTAGCAGTCGAGACCCTTTTATCACTGGAGCATCTTGCCCCTATGACAAGCATGGTTCCGGGCCGCCCATGATCAATGATGAGGCAACCGCACTCACCTAAATTTTCCAGCTTCCTGTCAACTCAATCTGAAATCAACCCGCGGGTTCAAGACACTTTATTGTGGGACCCTACAGCGGATCGCTTGCTTGTCGGCGGTGACAGGGCAAGTCGCTCTTGATGACATAGCAGCCGTCGAGCTCGGCCACCTGCGCGATGTACGCCGTGTCCACGTTGACAGTGATATGCCGGTCCGAGACGGTCACTGTCACCATGGAGCCCGAAACCAACCGCTCGGCCTTCTCCACGACTTTCATCCGCTTCCCCGGGAACATCCGTTCCACCTCCGATCCTCGTCTTGGCCCGGCTCGAAAGGGCGGTTCTGCACGGCGAGGTGCCCGAAGATGTGCACATCGCCCTCGGGCGTCGAGGACTCTGGCATGGCCTCGATGCTTCCGGCAGGCTCGGTTGGGCGCGGCTGGCCCGGGCGGCCGGCGAGAAAGAGATATATCAATGCCAGTTGATCAGTTTTTTGCGTGCTTTTGCGAGGTCTTCGGCTTCTTCCGGGAAGGTCGCCGGCAGTTTGAGGGCCTGCCGCAACTGGGCGAGAGCGGCTTCGCGCCGTCCCATGGCATGGTAGACCTTGGCCAGGCTGTACCGATGGGATATGCGATCTTTTGTCGCAATTGCCCGCAGCAGGAGGCTTTCCGCTTTTTCCAGCGAGGCGGGGGGGAGTCCACCATAGACAAATCCGACGAAAGCCCCGGTCCAGGGCGGCAGGGAAGCAACCTTGTAATGCCAGCGGCTGAGCACAAGCAGGGAAATATCATCGTCGGGATCGAGGGAGAGGGCTTTCTCGATGTTTTCCTTAACCTTGCGAGAGAGGCGGATCCGCTCCCTTACATTGACATCTTCGGCCCGGGCTCCCAAGGCGACCGCCAGCCATTTGTATCCTTCGTCATTGCGCAGGTCCGCCTTGATGGCCTGTTGCGCCAATGCCTCCGCACGGCGGAAATGAGCGGATTTTTTGCGCGGGTCGCTGCTTGTCCGGCCAAGTTCGTACTGGTCGTACGCCTGGCGCCATAGGGGTATCGCCTGAGTTTTAACGGCTGTAACCGTGGAAGAGGGGGGCTGAATGACTCCCCCTACCGAAGGGGTGCCGGATAGAAAGCTCAAAGGTATGGACAGGACGGCAGACAAGAGAAGCATGTGAAACGGTTTCACTGGCGCTACCGTTCCGGTGGAAACCCTCGTGGGTTCGCTGCGATCGAGAACCACGGTCTTGTCCTTGATGCCGTAAACCCGGTCCGCAACTTTGACCAGCGCGGGCTGATGAGATATGGTAAGCATTGTGACTTTACCGCGGAGGCCGGCCAGAGTTTCGCAAATTGCTTTTTCGCTCTCGGGATCGAGGGCGCTTGTCGCTTCGTCGAGAATCAGGAGAGCCGGCCGATGGGCAAGCGCGCGGGCAATGGCGATACGCTGGCGCTGGCCGCCCGACAGTTGGGAACCGCGTTCCCCGACAATAGTCTGCAGCCCTTCCGGCATTGCCGAGACAAAATCCCGGGCTCCAGCGGCACGAAGCGCTGCTTCTGCATCGGTCGCATCGAGCCCGGAATCCCCCAGGGTGATATTGGCCAGAATGGAATCGTGAAGAAGGACCGTGTCCTGGGGAACGTAGCCGATTTTGCTGCGCCAGTATTTCACGTCCATGTCACTCATGGGCACGCCGTCCACCAGCACCTCCCCCTGCTGTGGACGCAGGAGGCCGGTCACAAGATCCACCAGGGTGGTTTTGCCGGCCCCCGAAGGCCCGATTACCGCAATGGAGGCTCCGGCGGGGATCTCAAGGGATACCGATTTCAGAATCTGGACTTTGCCATAACTGAAGCTGACCCCGTCGAAACGCAGATTTTTTTCCAGCTCCACCTTTTTCTGACCGAGGTTCGGCTCTTGTTGCAGGTTGGCATCGTCGATTTTTTGTTGCAGCGACCAGAATGCACTTTCGCAGGTGCCCATTTCCTGGAGCTTGCGCTGCATCTTGCCGAATTCGCCGAGAAGCCGCGCCAGCAGAAAAACCATTACCATGACGCTCGGCAGATCATAGTTCCAAAGGACCAGCGTTGCATAGAGCCCTGCCACTATGATGAGAATCAGGAACGGTTCCTGGAGGCTTTTCAGTATGGCTTTGCTGTAGACCTGTTTGCGCAGCGCCTTATTGAGCTTGAGGGTATCCTTCTCGAGCATTTTTTCGGCCAACTGCTCCCGTCCCATCGCTTTCAGCGGTTTTACCGATTGCAGGCAATCGGTTAAGCGGGAAAGCAGGGACTGCATCAAAGAGGTTTCCTGTCTGCCGGCCTTTTTTGCTTTGCGTATGAGGCGATTGAGTAAAACCATCAGCAGGCACCCGGCCGCAAAGGCCACGACACTGGCTTTCCAGGAGATCATCAGGGCGACCACTGCATAAACGAAACACGTTACCATGTAGGTAACGGCCAAAGTCCCGTGCACGTAGGCAGTAGAGGCCCGTATGACTTCGCTGGCGGCAGAATTAGCCAGGCTGCCTATGGGGTGGCTAATATAATACTCCCAGCGGGTTCCAAGAATGGCACGCAGCAATGTAAGGCGCAGGTCTGTTGCCACCAGGGCAACGGTGTACCCGACTTTGCGGTCGGCCAGCAGCACTAAAGCGCTTTTGAGAAGAACGCCTGCAACCACAACCATCAACAAGGAGGAGGCTGTCGGCGCAATACCCATGGCATGCAGTGCGGAGGTGACGGTTTTCCCGATCCCGGAATTCTTGGTGCCGCCAACGGCGATGTTAAGCATCGGCAAAAGGGCGGTCAGGCTGATTCCCTCCATTAAGCCGGCGAGAAGCTGGGCCAGGAGCATGGTGAGGGTATGCCGGGGGTAAGTCCGCAAAAAGTGAAGCATAAGTCGCATTTATTCGTCCTTGAGCAGCCCCGGGAAGAGTACGATGATATAGCCCTTTTTTATAACATGATACACGGATCGAGGGAAGCGGACACGGTTTTCGGGCAAAAAAACCGGTTGAAAACGCACCGGCAGATAACCTATTCTGTTAAATTCGCACCTGTTCTTCCGTCGCTACCGCCATCCCCAAGGAGATTTTTCGGGCATCCAGGCAGACCTGTGGCTCTCGCAGGATGGTCGAGGAGTTGGGAGAGGCCGGCTACCGATGTTGGCCGCTATCGGGTCCGCAGCCTGATGCGCAGGTTGGGTCTCGGGGCCAAGACGCCGAGGCGCTACAAGGTGACCACCGACAGCAATCACAAGCATCCGGTGGCCCCTAGGATAAATTCTGTCTTCGTTTTGAACGGGTCACCATGCCGTAGAAGGGGATTTTGTATCGTGGTTCGAGTTGGATTCCTTTTCAATCATTATTTCATTCATCAAGTGCCTCATGCGGCTCCTTATGCTTTTGAGTTGTCGAGGCGTTATCCGAATATCGATGTCTTTATCGCATGCTCCTCTCGTCAAGAGATGAACTTTGCACAAGCCATCGCATCGCTCTATCCCGGACATCGCTGCCAATTCACGAAACTTAAGATCCCCTGGTATTACAGATGCGTCGATCCGATCATATCCAAGTGGATATTCATGCGCAAAAATATCGTTCTCCGTCATAATCTCAATTTTTTTCGGGGACTGGACGCGCTTGTGTCGCCGGAGCGCCATTGTGTCAAGCTGCGCACCAAATATGGCCTGAAAGATTTGATCCTGATCAACACCCGTCATGGCGCAGGTGATAGGGAGGGGAGCTTCGATGACCGATCCGGTTCCTTTGATTTTACCCTTTTGCCGGGACAAAAATATGTTGATCGGCTCAAAGACTTGGGCTACCTGGCGAAAGGGCGCTATGCCGTGGTCGGCTACCCGAAATTCGAAGTCGTCCGTGGCCTGAGGCGGAACGTTCCGCGACTTTTCAACAATGATAATCCTACTATAATATATAATCCCCATTTTGACCCATCGGTCTCCTCCTGGAAGCCGATGGGGGTGGATGTTCTTGAATTTTTCAATAAAAACAGAGCTTTTAACGTGATTTTGGCCCCCCATGCGGTGCTTTTTAAAAGAACCCACCGGCATCATGCCTCGCTTCCCGGCAAATACCGTTTAATCCCGAATATTCATGTCGATACAGGCAGTAACGCTTTAGCCGATATGACCTATACGCTTGCAGCCGATATCTACCTTGGGGATGTCAGCAGTCAAGTCTATGAATTTCTCCTGGAACCCCGTCCCTGTATTTTCCTTAACGGACATAAAGTCGCATGGCAGGGCAATCCATACTATGCGCATTGGAGGCTGGGGCAGGTAGTCGATAAAATTCAACCGGATTTGGGCCAGGCCCTGGAGCGGGCATTTACCGCACATCAGCAGTTTTTGGAAAAACAGCATGAGGCTTTCGTTTACACTTTCTATACTGAGGTAGGGACTACGGCGGCGGAGAGGGGAGCCGACGCCATAGCCAACTTTATTCTGACTTCGTCTAGTTTCCATCCATAACTGGCTTACCGATCATGGAAGGCGTTGTATCCCCGTTTGGGTGTCGATTCAGGCGGGAGCATGCCGCAAACCGACATTTGCGGCCAAATCTCCGAACAGGGATACAATCCGCTCGATCTGCTCCTCCGTATGGGCCGCGCTGACGCTGCAGCGCAGCAGGCTTTCCCCCTTGGGGGCTGCCGGCGGCCATACCAGATTGACATAGATGCCGTTTTCGAGGAGTTCTTTCCAGCAAGCGAGGGTTTCTTCCTTCGATCCCATGTACACGGCAACCACCGGTGTCGGTTCGGGGCCGAGGCGGTATCCCAGCTCCGAAAGCCCCTCATAGAGCCTGTGGGCGTTTGCCCAGAGACGCTCGCGCAGATTCGCTCCGGCGGCAAGAACCTGAAGCGCCCGGCGCACCGAGGCGATGGTGGCCGGGGACGGAGACGCGGTAAAGAGGTAGGAGCGGCTCGCATAGCGTACCAGGTCGAGCTCGGGATGGTTGCTCACGCAGAATCCGCCGATGGCCCCGAGGCTTTTGCTGAAGGTGCCGATGATGAAATCGACGTCATCCATACAGCCGCACTCTTCCCCGAGCCCTCTGCCATTTTGGCCGAGAACCCCCAGCGAATGGGCCTCGTCGACCAAGAGCCAGAAGCCGTATCGCTTCTTCAGGGAGACGATTTTGGCCAGAGGCGCCCGGTCGCCGAGCATGCTGTAGATTCCCTCGACGATGATCAGGGTATTCTTTGCCCGGTCACCCAGGCGGCGCAGGCGCTTTTCGAGGTCGACGGTATCGTTGTGCCGGAAGCGGAGGATGTCGGCTCCCCCCATCCGGCAGCCGTCGTAGATGCTGGCATGGGAGTCGCCGTCTATAATTAAGGTGTCCCCGGGGCCGGTGAGGGTGGAGATGACGCCCAGGTTGGCGACGAATCCCGTGGAGAAGACGATGGCTTTGGCGCAGCCGAAGAACTCGGCCAGTTCCCTTTCCAGGGCACGATGCCCGGCGAATGTGCCGTTGGCCGTTCGCGAGCCGGTGGTGCCGGTCCCTTCAGATCGGGTAGCCTGGCAGGCCGCTTCGATGCACCGGGGATCGAAGGTCAGCCCGAGGTAGTTGTTGGTACCCGCCAGAAGCACCTTGCGGCCGGCTATGCGGGCTTCGGTTGGCGAGAGGATCTCCTCAATCTCCACGTTGAATGGATCGATCCCCATCTCATCCAGCGCCTGGCGCGCTTGGGCAACGAATGCGAGTTTATCGAAGAGTCCCATGTCTCAGGCCTCGATTTCTTTTTGAATCCGCAAAACGAAATCCCTCACCGTCCGGATTTCGGCTAGCTCGTTCAAGGTGAAGGAAATATCGTAGGCATCCTCCACTTCCTGAACAAGTTCCATCACCCGAAGGGAGTCCAGACCAAGATCGTTGACAATTTCCATTTCCTCCCGGATGCATTCCGGAACCTTGTCGAAGCGCTCGAGGATCGCCTTGACCGCTTCAAATATCTCCGCATAGTCTTTTTGGGGCACAGCCATGTTCCTCTACATTAAGAGCTTGATGAACGCGTCACCCGAGCGTGCGAAGCAACCCTTCGCGCAGCCCGACTTCCGGAGCCCAGCGGGTGACGCGCCTGAAATCCGAATGATCGCCGACCCAGTCATCGTGGCACAGTTCTCCAACCTTGCCCGGCGTCAGCATCGGCAGGTATCCCGTGAGACGGGAAAAGGCCAAGTTGACATGGGCCGCGGCATCCAGGGCGATCCGCGGAACATCGATACGCCTGACGGGACGCCGGTAGAGCTCGGAGGCTGTTTCCCGGACCTCTTCCCAGCAGTACCCTCCCGCCTTGCCGTCGTGCAGCTCGAAGCAGCCGCCGCTGCCGGCGCCGCTCACCAGCCAGCTCAGGACCGCCTCCGCAAGGTCGTCGATGAAAATCAGCGAAAAGCGCCCTCGCCCACCTGCCGGGACAAAGGCGATTCCCCGCCGGAGCCATCGCAGCAGGGGAAGCATTTCGCGATCTCCGGGGCCATACACCGCCGGCGGCCGGATGATCGTCCAGTCGAGCCCGTCCGCCGCGCCGCGCAGGACCTCTTCCCCTTGCCGCTTGCTTGCGGCATAGCAGGAGAGTTGCGGCGATCTGGCAGCCAGGGAGGAGATCAGAAGAAGGCGCGGAGAGTCCACCGAATTCCGCGCCATGGGTACGATCTTTGCCACTCCGGAAACGTTGGCCGGCACAAAGTCGGACACCGATGCGCCGCGCACGGATCCGGCACAATAAATAACGGCCGAAGCTCCGTCGAGAAGTTGCCTCAGACTTTCCTCACGGTTCAACTCGCCATGAATCCATGACAGCCCCGGCGCGTTGAAGCACGACGATATGGAGGCCGGGCGTACCAGCGCCCTGACGCGAATATTTTCCCGCAGGAAGCGATGAATGAGGGATTTGCCGATGAAGCCGGTCCCGCCGGTCATGGCGACGGTTGTGACGTGGGCGGGCGCGGCATCATTGCGCGACTCGCGTACGGGTTCGACCATGCCCCTATCTCCCGGTTCGGCCGGCACACTGCAAGGGGGCTGAGAACAGATCCCGGTTCCGCCGGAGGAAATCGGCCCGCGCCATGCTTCTCGATATCTTCCCGGATGACGTTTGCGGCAGGGTGTGCGGGGGGACGAGCTCGACCATGCAATCGATGCCGAACTCTTCCCTGACGCGACCGCGCAGGGCCTGCACCAGGCGGTCGCGTTCCGTCCCGTCGAACTGACGGCACTGAACGACCAGAACCACGGTCTCGTCTTCTCCAGCCTCGCCGATGGAAAATGCAACAGCGTCCCGCGAACGGATTCCCGGCATCTGCTCGGCTATGCATTCAATATCCTGCGGCCATATATTCCGGCCGTTGACGATGATCATGTCTTTTTTGCGGCCGGTGATAATCATTTGGCCGCCGGCCAGATAGGCGAGGTCTCCGGTATTGAGCCAACCGTCGGGAGACAGGACTTCCCTTGTGGATTCCCGGTCGCCGAAGTATCCGCTCATGACGCTGGGTCCGCGCACATGCAGCACCCCGCAGCGCCGCTCGGGCAGGACCATCCCCCGCTCGTCGCGGATCTCGATCTCGTACCCGGGAAGGGGCGCGCCGCAGAAGACGAGTTCTCTCGTCTTTCCATTGCTTTTGCTATCTTCAACGGGCATGGCTGTTCCGTTTTTCGCGAGCGTCTCGGCACTTATCCGGTCGATCACCAGACCTTCGCCCAGGGGGGCGAAACTGACGGCAAGGGAACATTCCGCCAGGCCGTACGAGGCGACAAAGGCCCGGGAATGGAAGCCGGCCGGTTCCAGCAGCCGGGCGAAACGTTCGAGGATATCCGCACGGATGGGCTCGGCACCGATCCCGGCAATGCGCCAGGAGCTCAGATCGTACGGTTCGATTTCGGTGGGGCGGATGCGCCGCGCACATAGGGCGTATCCGAAGGTGGGGCTGTAGGAAATTGTGGCGCGGTTCCTGGAAATCAATGCCGGCCAGAGCCGCGGTCGCATGGCGAAATCCCGCGTGCTCAGGTAATCGATGGAAAGCTGCGAAGCCATCGGCGCGAGAAGAAAGCCCACAAGCCCCATATCGTGGTAGAAGGGGAGCCATGAGGCGCACCTGTCTCCGGGGCGGACACCGAGCCCGTTGCGGATGATCCCTTTCAGGTTGGCCATGACCGCTTTCTGCGTGATCACGACCCCGCGCGGGAAACGGGTGCTGCCCGAAGTGTATTGCAGGTAGGCGACTTCATCGCGATGAGGATGCTGCAGCGGCAAATCCGTCTCCGGAAGGGCGTCGAAGCAGGCTGGTTCCCCGACATGGACCAGATTCAGACCGTCAACGGCATCGGCCAGGAAGGGGCAGAAGGAGCTGGAACTCATTGCGGCCTTGGCTCCGCAGGAGACCAGGAGTTTGCGCAAATTTTCGCTAACGGCCTGGCGGCCGCCCAGATGGACTGCCGCGGGGAGAGGGACGGGAACCAGTCCGGCATACTGGCAGGCGAAGAAAAAGCGCACAAAATCGGCATCGGTACCGGCGATCAGGGCCATGCGCTCGCCCCGCTCGAGGCCCAGCCCCAGGAGCTTGCCCGCCAGCGACCGGGCACCGTCTCGCAACCGCGCATAGGAGAGGGAGGCTTCAAGCGCCCCTTTGCCGGAATAGAAATTGATCCCCGTCGTGCCTTCGGCTGCATAATCGAGGGCCTCGGCCAGGGTCTGAAAATCGCCTTGACGCAAGGCGATGGAGTTTTCGGTCGGCGTCATTTTAAGTTCATTCATTCATAGAACCCCTCTGTCCGGGAACCCCTCTGACGGGCCTTCGCCTTATCTCCGCGGGGGCTCCCGGCGACGAGGCGGATCCGTTGTATTATTGCACAGGTTCAATTCCATAGGAAGGCTTTCCTATCACGCTTTCCCGACGTCCTGAAAGGATTTTCTCCGTAAGAGCCCAGTCCTCGACCTTGTCGACGTCCACCGCCGCTTCCGCCTCGGGCATCCAGACCACGCCGGCGCGGGCATCCATCACGGACGACATGCGGGCCAATCCTTCTTCAAGGGTCAGGCGGCCGAGAAGATAGCGCAGGACAGCCATCAACCCGAGGGATTTTACGATTCTAAGGGGGTGCTTGCGCTGCTCTTCGACCCGCCGCCAGAAGATTACCGCATTGCCGGCCCGGGGCGTGAGCAACGCAAAGAGATTGCATCCGCAGTATCCGCCATCGCGCAGGCGCGTTACGGTCCGGCGGCTTTCGGGAAAGGCTGCCGCCACCATCTCGGAGCGGGCGAGGCCGGCAACGACGTCGCATCCCGATTGGGCGGCCTTGGTGCAGAAACGATCGACCATCTCCGGCGTGAGGAGCGCGTGATCCGCCGTGGTCACCAGCACCGGCCGGTCGGGCGGCAGTTCGCCCAGGGCCGCTTGGGCGCTACGGCTGGGCGATGGTTGGTTCTCGATCCAGCGAACCTTTGCGGAAGCGATCCGGGCATCGAGCTCGGGGGATTTGCCCGGGAGGCGGTCCGAGGAGCCGCATACAAGGCATGAATCTATGACGGCCGCACCTTCGAGGGCATCGAGCACGCGCAGGATCATGGGCCGCCCGGCAACGGGGACCAGCGCCTTGCAACTGACGCCGGCCGCCTTGACGAGGGGGTCTTCGGCGCCGCGGTCGCCGGCGAGAATAACGGCGACAAACTTTACGGGAACAGGGTTCATGTCAGCGGATCTCTCGCGCAAGCGAGGTCCTTGCGGTAAATGCGATAGCGCTTGTAGGACTTTCCGCCGATCGACTCGATGATCGCGCGCATTCCGATGTTGTTCTCAAGTATCCAGGACGCCTCTACTTCTTCCAGGCCGCGGCGGCGCGCCGAATCCTGCAGCGAGGTGATCAGCAGCAGAGCCAGGATGGCCCCGAGACGGTTCCCCTGATAACGCCGCCGAACTCCCATCAGCGGCACACGGCCGGTTTTCACGCCGCCGACCTTGAGCCGCCAGAGCAATTTGAGCCAGCCCAGGGGGAACAGCCTGCCGTCCAGATCCCTGATCGCTTCGTTGAGATTGGGGAAAACCACCATCATTGCCGCCGGTTCGCCGTCAACTTCGGCGATGCGGACAAAGTCGGTCGGTACGAAGAGTTTGAGGCTTTTCCCCAAATCGTTGAACTCCTCCGTGGTAAATGGCAGGAAGCCCCAGTTGTTGGCCCAGGCATCTTCGAAGATGTCCTTGAGGATTGCCAGGTCTTCCGTGAATTCCCGGCGACGCATCGGTCGCAGGCGTACCTGTCCGGCAACGCGTGAGTTCAGTGACTCAAGCTGACGGGGCGCGGCAAAGTCCGACCGGATGCGATAGGCCAAGAGATCCTGCTCGGCGGTAAACCCCTGTTCTTCGATACGCCGGGAATAATAAGGCAGGGCATGCCCCATCATGATGACAGGGGGCGTGTCGAAGCCTTCGACGAGCAAGCCGCATTCCTGATTGATCGAAAGGTTGAAGGGCCCCCGGATGCGTTTCATGCCCCGTTCGCGCAGCCAGGCTTGAGCGGTATCGAAAAGGGCTTGAAAGACCTCCGGATCATCCTGTGCCTCCAGCATTCCGAAAAAACCGGTATGGTCGTCGTAGCGCTGCAGATGGAGCTGGTCCACCTGGGCGCTGATGCGTCCGACGGTTTTGTTTCCGCGCCGGGCGATCCACGCCTGAAACGTGGCGTGTTCGAAATAGGGATTGTTCTTTGAGAGATGCGCCCTGCGTTCGAGGAGCAGGGGAGGAATCCAGGCCGGGTCATGGGCATACAGCGATCCGGGAAGATGCAGAAATTCGCGGCGTGCGGCCTTGTCGCCTACTGGCAGGATTTGCAGCCGGGCGGTTGAGGAAGTGTCCTTTTCGGCCGTTGCCGATTCATGGGGTCGGGTGGTCATGGGTATCCGAAAGTACCTTTCCTTGGAGGTCCGGGGAAGCAGCTCGGGGCATGGCCCGCAACCGCTTTCTCAATTTATTTCACCGAACCGGGACAGCGATCTTTATACCGCTCCGCGCATGGCGCCGGCCTGTCTTTCCGCGATGGCGCGCACCACTTTTGCGGCATGTTTCAGGTCCGCGGGGCAGTCGACCTCGCCCCAGAGCAGCCCTTCGATGCAGCAGGTCCAGACGGGCGTCTTCCGGGCCAGTTCGTCGATAACGGACAGATACCAGCGCTTGAGGGCGGCGGGATGACGCATGACATCTTCCACGGCTTGCCGGAACAGCTCCGGCCCCTCTCCGCGGAACAGCAGCATGCCGATGGACTCGGCGCGAACCTGGTCGAGGGGGAGGTCCTTGCCGATGCGTAGCAGGCGCGCGCCATCCAGAATGACCTTCATGTCATCGTCGTCATAGCGGTTTTTGCGATCGATGGTTACCGTTACCGGGCGCGGCTCGGAGGCAAGGAGGGTTTCCAGGACAGGGGCCTGAAAGAGGGTGTCGCCGTTCAGGAGGATGAAATCCTCCGTCATCTCGGACCGGGCGATCCAGCAGGTGCCCAGGTTGTCGGCCACGGAGTGGAAGGGATTGAAAAGGATGCGTACGCCGTCTTGTCCGTAGCGGTCCTTGAGCCGTTGCTCGACCTTGTCGGCCCCGTACCCGACCACGACGCAGATGTCTTCGACGCCGCACTTGATCAGTTCATCGATCTGCCATTCAACCATGGTCCGGCCATGAATGGGAACGATACACTTGGGCCGTTCAGCGGTATAGGGAAGCAGTCTCTTGCCCTGCCCTGCGCTGAGAATAATGGCTTTCATGCTGTTTCGATCTCCTCTTCGTCTTGCGATAACCGGCAATTTCTTGTCGCCGGTAGCTTTAGTATGTTATAATCAAATTTTAACAATCTAGAGAAAATGTTGGTAAGAGTCAAGGGAATTGCCGTTGCGGGAACTTACATTTATCTCTTGCAGACTCATTTGAAGTGTTTGGAGCCGCTTTGATTCTGGAGCGCTATATCGTAGGGGAAATTATGGCCCGCCTGGTGGCGGTCTGCGCGGTTTTGATCATGATTTTCGCCGGCTACAGCGCCGTCCGCTTTCTTAACGATGCGGTCAACGGCCTGCTTTGCGGCGAAACGGTTGTCGTCCTGGTCGGGCTCAAGGTACTCATAGCCCTTGAAGTGCTTCTTCCGGTCACGCTTTATCTGGCGGTTGTCCTTGCCTTGAGCCGCCTGCATGCCGACAGCGAGATGACGGCCTTGGAGGCATGCGGCGTGGGTCCGGGGCGAATCGTCATCTCGGTTTTTTCCCTGGCGCTTTTCCTAGGCCTCGTGGTTGCCACCCTTTCGCTCTTCGTCCGTCCCCGGGCTTATGAGAAAATCTATGCCCTGGAAGCCAAGGGGAAGAATGACTTCGACATCGCCAAGGTTGAGGCCGGGCGGTTCTACGAGTTGGGCGAGGAAGTGGTCTTTTTTGCCGAAAAGCTCGATCCGGCTGGTAACCGGGCCGGCAATGTGCGGGTATGGGAGTTGGAATCGGACAGGCGGAAAGTGACAACGGCCCGCGACGCCCACCAGATCGATGGTCCGGGAGAGGGACAAAAGGCCATCGTTTTCCGGGATGGCTACCGCTATGTGCTGAATCGGAAGACGGGAGCCGACCTGATTACCCACTTCAGCAAAAGCGTATTTCGGCTCGATACCGACCGGACCCCTCCCGCCGAATATCGCCGCAAGGCCGCATCGACGCTGCATCTGGCCCGCTCACCGGCGCCGGAGGATATGGCGGAGTTCCAATGGCGGCTTTCTACGGGCATTTCCACCGTCCTGATGTCCCTGCTGGCGATCCCCCTGAGCCGGGTTGCCCCGCGGCGCGACAAATACGGCAAAGTGACCCTAGCCATCGTGTTGTTCTTCGCCTTTTACAATCTTAACTTGATAGCCAAGACCTGGGTCGAAAAACAGGTGGTCGGCGCCGTGCCCGGCATATGGTGGGTGACGGCCCTGCTCGGCGTTCTGGTTCTGATCATGCTTCCGGGACGCAATCCCTTTCGCCGTCTTTTGGGGCGCCGCCCCTGATCGGTGGGGAGTTTTTGCCGTGAAAATTCTCGACCGTTATCTGGCAGCCGTTTTTTTGCGCACATGGCTCAATGTCAATCTTGTCCTGGCCGGGCTGCTCAGCTTTCTTGAGCTGGCCGGCCAACTGGACGACGTCGGCAAGGGGAGCTACAGCTCGAGCGACGCCCTGCTGTACGTTGCTCTGACCCTGCCGGACCGCATGATGGATCTGGCTCCGCCGAGTGCTCTGCTCGGAAGCATCGTCGCCCTTGGGCTGTTGTCCAAAAACCTCGAACTGCTCGCCATGCGGGCCAGCGGAATCTCGATCCAACGTGTCGGGTGGGCTTTTGCGAAACCTGCGCTTCTTACCCTTCTTGCCCTCCTGCTTGGCGCCCAGTTCGTCATTCCGTCCCTGGAGCAGACGGCCTGGACCCTGCGTGAAACCGCGCTTTCGGAGGCGGGAACCATTCTGCCGCGAGGGGATTTCTGGACGAGAAGCGCAAGGCGCTTTATAAACCTGCGCACCAGCAGGGAACACGGGACTCAGGCGGCCGACATCTACGAGTTTGACGAGGAGAGGAGGCTGACGCGCTATATCCATGCTCGGGAGACAAAGATCGGCCCCGAGGGGGAATGGGTATTGCACGGAGTGCGGCAGAAGATGATCACGGACCGGGGAGTGGCGGTGCGCGAAATCCCCCAGCTTGCCCTTCCCGGCCTGCTCACCAGCAAGGAGGCGGCTCAACTGGCGCTGCCACCGCAGACCCTCTCTTTGACGGAACTGGCCAGGGTCATCGGCAATCGGCAGAAACGGGGAGAAAATCCGGGGCGCTACCGGCTGGCGCTCTGGCAGAAGCTGAGCCTTCCGGTGATGACCGGCGCGATGATCATGATATCGCTTCCGTTTGTGTGCCGCTCGACCCGCGGTTCCGGTCTCGGCTGGCTCATCATGGTCGGGGCCATTACCGGTGTGGCGTTCTTCTTTCTCAATCAGATTCTTGGCTATACCGGCCTGATCCTCCAGATATCGCCCGCCTGGACAACTCTCGTTCCTGCTCTGGCGGTTCTGGCCGGCGGGGTTTTCCTGACGCGAAGGATCCCCTGAAAAGAGAGCCGACTTGCGGAGGATTCGTCAGGGATTGCGGGCAGGCAGGCGGATTTCCTTCTCCGCGCCGGCTATGAATGCGTGCTGCACTGGAGCATAGGCGCGAACGGCGAGACGCAGCCGCCAACCGTCTGCCGTGCGTTGAAAACGGCAAATGCGATAACGGGCCGTGCGCTTCGGGATGGGGCCGGCATTGGATGCCGAGGGAACCCCGAGAACGGGGATAGGATGCCTCCCGGCGACGAGTTCATCCTCCTTGGAGACGTGGGCATGCCCGTGAAGAATCAGTTCCGCCCCTTGGCGGGCAACAACCTCGCCGAAAAGGCGGGCGTCGGTCAACCGCTTGCGCCAGGAGATACTGCCGGGAATCGGCGGATGGTGGATCAGGACAATGCGCAGCAGGCCGAGCCGGCCGGTCCGCTCCAGCATTTCTTCGAAGCGCGCCAGTTGCCGGCGGCCAAGACTGCCCACGGCGACAAACGGCATGCTGGGGCGGGCGGATGAAAGACCGATCAATGCCACCGGACCTCGCACTCTCAAACTCGGATAAGCCCCGGCGCCGTCATCGTCTCCCGCCAGATAGGGGGCCCACCGGCTGAATGTGTCCTGCCATGAGGTGGCGACGTAGGCGTCGTGGTTGCCGGGGACCACCGTAACCTTTTCCGGCGGGCCAAGGCGCTTGAGCCACAGGGCTGCCTGACGGAACTCGTCCGGCAACCCCAGGTTGGTCAGATCTCCGGTTACGGCTACATGGTCCGGCGCCGCTTCGGCCAGGTCCAGCAGCAGCGCGTCAAGAACGTGCGGCGAGTGGATGTGGCGGCGGCGACACTGCCAGGAGAGATAGCCGAGCAGGCGTTTGTTGAGCAGCAAGGTGGGGCGTACCCCGGTCGGAGAAGAGAGATGCAGGTCCGATATATGGGCAAGAACAAACGTTTCTTTCTCCTTGTTCCCGGAAGTAGGGGCGGTTCGCGAACCGCCCCCTACGCGAAACAACGGACACCCAATCGCAGGAAGGGTGAAGGATATTCTCAGACAGTGTCTTACGGCCGGACCAGGCGCCGAAACCCCTCCCCGCCTCGAGACTCCCCTTGCGAGAGGTACCAACCGCGGGTCCCGTCGTTTATCCGCGCCATGGAAGGAGTCTACCTATAACTATACCAGCTTGAGCCATAGATCAAGAGTCGCTTTGCTTTAAATTCGGTGCCATAATAGAAAAAAACCCGGCCTGCTTCGCCTTGACATATAAGGAACCTCTTGCTATGTCTTTCCTCAATAAACCGGGGTGACTCCACAGACTTTCCGGATTCCGGCGAAGGCCGGATCCAGAGGGGTTACCCATGGTTATTGAAATATTACCTCGCTGTGCTCTTGCATCAGCAAAACAGATAAAGAAAGATGTCATCAAACATGGCCTTTAAACTGAATCATCTTGAGTACTACAGGCTTCCGTGGAATTACGCGGATAACGGCATTTCCTGGCTGGAGCCGACCAGTCTATGCAATCTGAGATGTAAGGGATGTTACAGAGACCCGAAAGGCCATAGGTCTCTGGAAGAGGTCCGTTCCGACTTGGCGGTCTTCCGAAAATTGAGGAAAAGCGACTGCATGAGTATCGCCGGAGGTGAGCCTCTCGTCTACCCTCATATTGTCGAAACGGTAAGAATGGTCAAGGAAATGGGTTGGAAGCCCATTGTGAACACGAATGGAGTTGCACTCACGGAATCTCTATTGAAGGACCTCAAGAAAGCGGGTGTCTTCGGTTTCACCTTCCATATCGATACGAGCCAGAATCGACCCAATGTAAACGCGACAACAGAAACGGAGCTGAATGACCTGCGGTATCATTACACAAGCATGCTGGCCAGGGCCGGCGGGATCGCCTGTTCCTTCAATGCCACGATATCGGAGAAGACCCTTGCGGAAATACCCAATATGGTGCGTTGGGCTCAAGAACACGCGAATATCGTCCATACCATGGTGTTTATTCTTTATCGATCCCCCAACCTGACAGGGGATTTCGATTTCTATGCACAAGGTCAAAAAGTCGATCCGGGCCTCATGTACCATGAAAGCGAGTGGGGAGGAGCGAAGCCGCTGATGGCGGAAGATGCCGTGGAGATGATTCGAAAAGCGGACCCTGCGTATGAACCTGCGGCCTACTTGAATGGGACCGCTAATCCGGATTCTCTCAAGTGGCTTTTGGCCAACCGAATCGTTTTCAATGGGAAGGTCATGGGGTACATGTCTCCCAAGCTCATGGAGTTGATCCAGACCTTTAACCATATCTTTACGGGCACTTACTTGTCTTACGCCACTCCCAAAAGCATGGCGCGAGGGAAACTTGCCTCGCTTTTCGGGCTTGTGGATCGAAAAATGAGGAAGGCCCTGGTCAATGTAATGAGGGAGATCGTCTCCAAGCCGGCGACCATGTTCCGCCCGGCCCACCTTCAGAGCTTCATGATCATCCAACCCGTAAACTTCGAACCGGACGGACGGCAGGACATGTGCGATGGTTGCCCGGATATCACCGTCCACGAGGGCAAGCTTGTCTGGAGTTGTCGGCTCGAAGAAATGAACCGGTTTGGTGCGTTTTTGCAAACCGTCCCCAAGAATAATCCATAAAGCAGGACGACTTGGTCATGGAGCTTTCATAATCTGAAGAATTTTATTTGCCCTCCACTTCTGAGCGACAGCTCTCCACGCTGAGGGTCGGGAAGGTACAGTTGGCCGTCAAGTGTGAAGCCGCTTTGCATGAGAAGTCTAACGTCGCGGACGTTATGGCTTATGTACCCGTGGTCAGGGCTTCCCAGCCGACTCCTTCGACCCCTGATCAGGGATGGAATCGCCCGAAGGAGATGTTCTGCATCGGAGCGAACTACGGTAAGGTGCAAGGGGCCGGATTCGCTGCCCCAGTAGGGACGAATTCCCAGAAACAGACGCTCCAGAGTGGTGGCAAGGATGACCAGGGCATTTATGGGCCGCATCGGCATGCCGTCCAGGCTCATTCGAATGGCGGCCGGTGGGATGGTTCGTTTGTCATCGCCGACCGCGGCCAATAAGAACCGGCCCAAGGTAAGCCCTGCCGCCAGTTCACCCCGCACGCCCGCCCGGTGTATCCGATTCAGGCAAAATTCGATCCCCTGATAAATCCCGCCGGCGCCGAAAAACATACCGTATAGGGGCTGAGCGCCGACCGCCCCTTCTAAACGCAAGACGGGCCGTTCTACAATGGACGGCGCACCACGCCCGGAAGAGGACCACTCCAGAAGCCGAGACAAGGCCCGTAACCCTGAACCCCTCAGCCCCACGTCTCTGGCAATCATGCTGGCCGTTCCCGCACGTAGGAGCGCCAACACCGGCAACCGATGTGGGCATCCGGTAGTAAACAGGGCGGTCAAGACCGCATGAATGGTCCCATCGCCCCCGTTCACCACCAGGAGATCCACCCCACGGCAAGCGAAATCTCGTACCGCCGCCGTCACTTGTTCGGGATCAACGGCCTTTCGGTGCAAGACCCGGCGGTACCCGGAAAGGATCCGCTCTACAGGCTGCAACCCTTTTCGGTTCCCACCGCTCAATGGATTGCTGATGACCCCGATACGGGGCCTCGTGGCGCCGGCAAGCCATTCGGGATCACCTGTGATCAAACACCCCGCATGGTTGAGCCTTCCGGTGTAAATCGTATCCTCCATAATCCGATCACTCACGGGTTGCATTTATGCCATTGGCTTGTTTTTAAAGATGAACGTCGAACATCGAACATTGAACGTTGAACATCGAATGAAAACTCGGGTTGCATCTATGCCATTGGGTTGTTTTTAAAGATGAACGTCGAACATCGAACATTGAACGTTCAACATCGAATGAAAAACCGGGTTGCTTCTTGTTCCCAAGCTCCAGCTTGGGAACACAACTGTGCAGAAGCTCCAGCTTCGGTGACGCCGTTACCAAGCGAGAGTTTGGGAACGAGGGGAAAGACCACTTCGAGATCCTGGCGAGCTCCCTAGAAAGAAAGCGCGTTTCAGCTGTAGAAGGAGGGAAGCTGGAGCTTCCCGGGCAGGGCGTTCCCAAGCTGGAGCTTGGGAACGAGGGGAAAGTTTTAACCATCGCTGGGTCTCCCTAAGTTCCTTTTTCCCCATTCACCATTCGATGTTCGATGTTCAATGTTCGATGTTCGATGTTCGATGTTCAATGTTCAATGTTCATTTTTCCAGTCGATACCGGGCAAAAACAACTTGGCGCTTATTGTGGCCAGCCCCGCGGAAGCAAAAGCGGGCGGCGCGAGGCCAAGTTGCGGGGGCGTACAGCGCCCACCCCAAACGGTGGTACTGCCACCGGACAACCGCAGGCGGGAATCCTCCAGGGCGATACCGCGACCAATGATACAGGCATCCGTTTTCAGTTTCAACTCGCCGCGGCTTCCGGCCAAATCCATCCGTATATCAATCTCCTCTGGCACTCCCAGCCGTTTTCCTTGCCGTCGGCCGAGCAATTTGCTAACCTGTACCGCTAAATTTGGTTGATCGTGATTCCAGCTATCCTGGCATCGTGAAGTGGAAGAGGACCATCGCCGAATCATCGTAGGAGCGGCGCCCTCGCCGCGATGAACCAACTTTTTTTGTATCGGCTCCGATTGTGGCCGTCGATTCCAATATTTTTCCGAGAGCATAACAATGACCGTCCATGCGTTGATCCTTGCGGAGACCCCCATCCGGTTGTGGAGCCTTTCCAGCCGCCAGCGTCTCGAGCGTATCCTGAAAAGAATGAATATCACCAGTGTGATCGATGACCTCGCATCCGTCTCCAGTGAAGATTCGGTCCTGCTCCTGCGAGGCGATTACCTCTATGATGAGCGTGTCATCGGGAACCTGGTCCGGAAACCCGGAACCGTTCTCCGGACTGCCACGGAAGCGGGGAGCAGGCCCGTCGCCGCCCACGTGGCGGTGGCCGATGCTCTCCTGGTTCGCGATGTGCTGGAGGGGAAGCCCGGCAGCGCGTTGCCTCCGTCCCTTTCATTCGAGACCCCTCAGACCCTTGCGCCGACATACATGGAGCAGTTGCACAAGATCGACCCTCCCTATCTTCTGCCCATTGCCGATGGGAACAGGGAAACTCTGGAACGACGCCTGTTTTCCGGGTCGTACAAGGGCGTTACCGATCTGGTCACAAAATGGCTCTGGCCCGGGCCGGCGCGGGTGGTGACCCGCTTCTGCGCCGACAGAGGCATTACCCCCAATATGGTAACCTCCCTGAGCCTGGTTCTGGTCATCATCGCCGGTTTCCTCTTCTACCATGGCCACTTCGCTCTCGGCCTGGCAGCCGCCTGGGCGATGACCTTCCTTGATACCGTCGACGGCAAGCTTGCGCGGGTCACCGTCAATTCCAGCCGTTTCGGGCACATTTTCGACCATGCCATCGATCTGATCTCGCCCCCCTTGTGGTACCTTGTCTGGGGTCTCGGATTGACAAGCTGGGATCCGGGAATGCCTCTTTCCCTGGTGGACGCCTTCTGGGCGATCTTCATCGGCTACATTGCCGGCCGCATGGTTGAAGTTATCTTCAAGAAATACCTGGAGCCTTCGGGGATTTTCTGCTGGCGGCCCATCGATTCCTATTTCCGCCTGATAACGGGGCGGCGCAACCCCAACCTGATCCTTCTCACCCTGGGGCTCATTGCCGGACGGCCAGACCCGGGGCTGGTGGCGGTTGCCTTGTGGACGGTCATTTCCAGCATGTTCCTGGTAGTGCGGCTGGCAACCGGTTTTGCCTTCCGGATCGCCAAGGGCCCTCTGAGGTCCTGGTTTCTTGACATCGACCCCGACGAAAAAAATCCGACTCTTGCCCAACGATGCTTTTCGAACAACCGCCTGTAAACGGGGAAATCCACGGACAGCCAGGCCCCCCGGACCATGCCCGGTGCCATGACCATCGGCATGGTCACGAACCCCGGAGCTGAAGTAAGAGGTCGGCCCGGTTTCTGAGAATCTGAGCCGGCGAGGCCAAGGTTCCCCATGAAGAACGACGCGAACGTAAAGAAAATCATTCAGCATTGGAACACGCGCGCGCTCCCGCCGGAGATCACTGCGTTGTCCGATGCCGCCAGGCGACGGCACGACGGGGTGGCCGCCGTGCTTTTCTATGGCTCCTGCCTGCGTAGCGGCCGCGTGGATGAAGGGATGGCCGATCTTTACCTGTTGGTCGACGATTATAAGGTGGCGTTTCATTCGCGATTGCAGGCATGGATGAATCGCCTGCTGCCGCCGAACGTCTTTTACCTGGAGCTTCCCCATGGGGAGCGAACCCTGCGGGCCAAGTACGCCGTTCTGACCCTCGACGATTTTGCCAAAGGAACCGCCACGTGGTTTCATTCCTATATCTGGGGGCGTTTTGCCCAGCCTTCCGCCCTGGTTTACGCCCGCGACGCGGAAGCCTTCGGGCAGGTTCAGGATTCCTTGGCTCGTGCTCTTTATACCTTTGTGGATCGCGCCCTGCCCCAGGTTCCGGAAATCTTCACGCCCCGCGAACTTTGGGGTATCGGGCTGAGCCTGAGCTATCGCTGCGAGCTCCGGTCGGAAAAACCGGGCACCGCGGTTCGCCTCTATGACGCCGCTCCGGACTATTATGAAGCAGTTACCATTGAAGCTTTGAAAGCCCGGGGGCTTGCCGCGGAACCCGTTGCCGGCCGGGCCCCCGGCACTTATCGGACCTTGATTTCCCGGAGGGAAAAATATCTCAACCGTCTTGGCTGGCACCTGCGCAAGGTGCAGGGCAAGGTGCTCTCCGCCCTGAGACTCCTCAAAGCTCCCCTTACCTTCGACAACGGTCTGGATTACATCCTCTGGAAAATCGAGCGGCACTCCGGCATCCACGTTGAGCCCGGTCCCTCCTTGCGCCGTTTTCCCGCATCGGCGGTATGCGTCACTTTCTGGAGACTGTTCAGGAAAGGGGGGTTCCGGTAAAGCCGTTCTTCGCGGCGCCATCGGATTCGAAAAGACAAAGGCGAAAAATTTTGGTAATTACCGTGGACGGCCGGGTTGTTCCGGTTGCGGTCGCAAAAGGCCCGGTTATGACGTTTTGCCGCAGCGACGCTTCGAGTTTGTACCCTATGGGGCATCGCCGTGTTCTTTGTGTACGCCATGCGCCGGGTCAACTGCCCGGGTTGCGGGATAAAGGTTGAGCAAGTGCCCCGGGCACAAGGCAAAAACCATCTGACCACCACCTACAGTTGGTTTTTGGCCAGGTGGGCCAGGCTTCTTTGCTGGAAGCAGGTGTCCGAAGTTTTCAATACCAGTTGGGACAACGTTTGGCGTTCGGTCAAAATGGCCGTGGCTTGGGGTCTTGAGCAGCGGGATTTTGAAACCGTTACGGCCATCGGCATCGACGAGATCTCCAGAAAGCGAGGCCATAAGTACGTGACGCTGGTCTACCAGATCGATGCGGGTTGTCGGCGGTTGCTGTGGGTTGGCAAGGAGCGCACGGCAAAAACCCTGCGACAGTTTTTCACCGAGTTCGGCCCGCAGCGCACGGCCCGCCTTTGCTTTATCTGCAGCGACATGTGGAAGCCGTACCTGCGCATCATTGCTCAAGAAGCCGGCCATGCGCTCAATATCCTGGATCGCTTCCATATTATGACTCATGTGAACAAAGCGATTGACAAAATCCGCGCCAATGAGGCCAGAGCCCTGAAGGCTGACGGACAAGAGCCGATCTTGACCGGCAGCCGCTGGTGCCTGCTCAAACGCCCCGAGAACCTGACAACCAATCAAACCGTAAAACTCAAGGAGCTGCTGGGTTTGAATCTGAAAACCGTCCGGGCCTACCTGCTCAAGGAAGACCTGCAACGTTTTTGGAACTACCAGACAGCCGGTTGGGCTGGCCGCTTTCTGGATCAATGGTGCCAGCGGACCATGCGCTCGCGCTTGGAGCCGATGAAAAAGGTGGCCTTGATGCTTCGCTCCCATCGACCGCTTCTGCTCAACTGGTTCAAGGTCAGGGGGCGCCTCGCCCCGGGCGCAGTTGAGGGCTTTAACAACAAGGCGAAACTCACATCGAGAAAAGCCTACGGCTATCGTAGCTTCGATGTACTGAAAATCTCCTTATATCATACACTTGGTGATCTCCCAAAACCGAAGTTCACCCACAAATTCTGCTGACGAGCCTCAAGATGATGCTGATTTGTTATTGTGATTTTTTGACCAATGGCCCATTTTACAAAGAGATCACTCGTGGGACTTTGGCCGGAAAATCCGTTAGCCCCGACCCATAGCCGCGACCATCACGGTTCTGAAACTCGAAAACGATGGAGGGATGCATTGAGCTCAACGGTCAAAAAATAGGGTACCGGCGTGTTGGTTCTTGGTGCGGCGGCAGTTCTGATTCTGTTTCTTTGGCGTCATTTCGCCGGTGACGAACTGGATGGGCGTATCGCCAGCGCCAACGGCCGGATTGAAGCGGTCGAGATCGATATCGCGGCCAAGACCGCGGGCCGGGTCAAGGAGATCCTGGTGGACGAAGGCGACTTCATCCGTGCCGGGCAGGTTCTGGCGCGAATGGACACGGCTGTGCTGGAGGCGCAACAAAGAGAGGCGGAGGCCCGCCTGCGACAGGCGGAGAACGCGGTGCAGACCGCCAACAGCTTGGTCGTGCAGCGCCAATGGGAGAAAAAAGCCGCGCAGGCGGTGGTTGAGCAACGCCTGGCCGAGGTCGAGGTGACCAGAAAACGGCTGGAGCGTTCCCAAGTGCTGGCGCCTCGCAATGCGGTTTCACAGCAGAAATTGGAAGACGACCGCGCCTCTTTTCTCAGCGCAAAGGCCATGCTCCGTGCCGCCGAGGTCGATGTAGCAAGGGCGGATGTGGCAATTGCCACGGCAAAATCCCGGGTGCAGGAGGCTCAATCGGATGTCAGTGCCTACACGGCGATGCTTGAAAGAATCCAGGTGGAGCTTGACGACAACGTGTTGACCTCGCCGCGCGACGGCCGCGTCCAGTACCGCACCGCCCGGCCCGGCGAGGTGCTCTCCCCCGGCGGCGTGGTGCTGAACATGGTCGATCTTTCCGATGTCTACATGACCTTCTTCCTGCCCACGGCACAGGCCGGGCGGGTCACGCTGGGCACCGAGGTCCGTCTGGTGCTGGATGCCGCCCCCCCCAATACGTGGTCCCGGCCGAAGTCTCCTTCGTCGCCGACGTGGCCCAGTTCACGCCCAAGACGGTGGAGACGGCCGAGGAGCGGCGGAAGCTGATGTTCCGCATCAAGGCGCGGATCGACCCGGGCCTGCTCAGGCAGCACCTCCACCAGGTCAAGACCGGTCTGCCGGGCATGGCCCATGTGCGGCTCGACCCGCGGGTGGATTGGCCGCCTGAACTGCAAACGAGGCTGCCGCAATGACCGGCGATCTGCATGCCGAGATCGAGAATGGCGGCGGCCCGGCGGCGGTTGCGCGCCTGCGGGATGTGTCCCTGCGCTATGGCAAGGTGCGCGCGCTCGAGGCCGTCGATCTGGATATCCCGGCCGGGTGCCTTGCGGGGCTGATCGGCCCGGATGGCGTCGGCAAGTCGAGCCTGCTGGCGCTGGTCGCCGGCGCCCGCAAAATTCAAGAAGGGACGGTCGAAGTGCTCGGCGGCGACATGCGCAATGCCCGGTATCGCCGTGCGGCTTGTCCGTGCATCGCCTACATGCCGCAGGGGCTGGGCCGCAACCTCTACCCGACGCTTTCGGTCTTCGAGAACCTCGATTTTTTCGGCCGCCTGTTCGGCCACGACGGCGGCGAGCGGAGGCGGCGCATCGCGTCTCTGACCGAGGCCACGGGGCTGGCGCAATTCATCGACCGGCCCGCCGGCAAGCTCTCCGGCGGCATGAAACAGAAGCTCGGCCTGTGCTGCGCGCTGATCCACGACCCGGACCTCTTGATCCTCGACGAGCCCACCACCGGCGTCGATCCCCTCTCGCGGCGGCAGTTCTGGGAGCTGATCGCCGGCATCCGCCGCACCCGGCCCGGCATGAGCGTGCTGGTGGCCACCGCCTACATGGAGGAGGCGGCGCGCTTCGACTGGCTGGCGGCGATGGACGGCGGGCGGGTGCTGGCCACGGACACCCCGGAAGGGCTGAAACGGCAGACCGGCACCACCTCGCTGGATGCGGCCTTCATCGCCTTGTTGCCGGAGGAAAAGGGCCGGGCCCATCGCCCGGTGGAGATCCCGCCCCGCACGGCCGACGACGAGACCGTGATCGAGGCGCAGGATCTGACCATGCGCTTCGGCGATTTCACCGCCGTCGACCATGTCTCCTTCCGCCTCCGCCGCGGCGAGATCTTCGGCTTCGTCGGCTCCAACGGCTGCGGCAAGACGACGACCATGAAGATGCTCACCGGCCTGCTGTCGCCGAGTGAAGGCCGCGCCTGGCTGTTCGGCCAGGAAGTGGACCCGCACGACCTGGCGACGCGCCGCCGCGTCGGCTACATGTCGCAGTCCTTCTCACTGTATACCGAGCTGACCGTGCGCCAGAACCTGGCGCTGCACGCCCGACTCTTTCAGGTGCCCGCCGCCGAGATTCCGGAACGGGTCGAGGAAATGATCGACCGTTTCGATCTCGCCGCGGTGATCGACACCCTGCCGGACAAGCTGCCCCTCGGCGTGCGCCAGCGCCTGTCGCTGGCCGTCGCCATGATCCACCAGCCGCAGATGCTGATCCTGGACGAGCCCACCTCCGGCGTGGACCCCGTGGCGCGCGACGCCTTCTGGCGCATCCTGGGAGAGCTCTCCCGCCGTGACGGTGTCACCATCTTCCTCTCCACCCACTTCATGAACGAGGCCGAGCGCTGTGACCGCCTCTCGCTGATGCACGCCGGCCGGGTGCTTGTCACCGGCGCGCCGGCCGATATCGTGCAAAAGCAGGGTGGAGAGAGCCTCGAAGAGGCCTTCATCCGCTACCTCGAGGACGCCGCCGGCGAAGGGGCCGCCGCACCGGACGGCGCTGATGATAGCCCGGTAACCGCCGGCATGGCGAGCGGGGGCGCGTGCGGCGACGATGGCGGGTCGGGTGGCGCACGCCGGTGGTTCGATCCCCGCCGCATGGCGAGCTACGCCCGTCTCGAAGCGCTGGAGCTGCGCCGCGACCCGATCCGCCTGATCCTGGCGCTGGTCGGCAGCGCCCTGCTGATGTTCGTGATGGGCTACGGCATCAGCCTCGATGTGGAGGATCTGACCTTCGCGGTCCTGGACCGCGACCAGACCACCGTCAGCCGCGACTACACGCTCAACATCGCCGGTTCCCGCTACTTCATCGAGCAGCCACCGATCACCGATTATGAGGACATGGATCGGCGCATGCGCCGCGGCGAGCTTGGTCTTGCGATCGAAATCCCGCCGGGCTTCGCGCGCGACCTCGCCCGGGGCCGGCCGGTGGAGATCGGCGTCTGGATCGACGGCGCCATGCCGACGCGCGCGGAGACGATCCGCGGCTATGTGCAGGGCATGCACGCCCACTGGCTCGCGACCCGGGCGCGGGAAGCCGGGCAGGCGCGCGCCTTGGCCGGGCTCGGCGACATAGAAACCCGCTTCCGCTACAACCCCGACCTCGAGAGCCTGGTCGCCATGGTGCCGGCCGTCATCCCGCTGCTGCTCATGCTGATCCCGGCCATGCTGGCGACGCTCAGCGTGGTGCGGGAGAAGGAGCTGGGCTCGATCACCAACTTCTACGTCACGCCCACCACGCGGCTTGAGTTCCTGCTCGGCAAACAGTCGCCCTATGTAGTGCTGTCATTCCTGAGCTTCCTGCTGCTCACGCTGCTTGCGGTGACGATTTTCGGCGTGCCGCTGGAGGGCGATTTCCTGACCCTGGCGGCCGGCGCCCTGCTCTATGTCGGCGCCGCCACCGCGCTGGGGCTCTTGATCTCCACCTTCATGCGCAGCCAGATCGCGGCACTTTTCGGCACGGCGGTGCTCACCATCCTGCCGGCGGCGAACTTCTCCGGCATGATCGACCCGGTTTCCTCGCTGGAAGGGGCGGGCCGGCTGATCGGCGAGATCTATCCGACCACGCATTTCCTGACCATCGCCCGCGGCACCTTTTCGAAAGCGCTGCATTTCTCCGATCTGCTGGCCGCCTTCGTCCCGCTGGCGCTGGCCGTGCCCGTCCTGATCGGGCTCGCCGCCGCGCTGCTGCGCAAGCAGGAGACCTGAAGCCATGCGCGCGGACAACGTCCTGCATCTCGGCATCAAGGAGCTGCGCAGCCTCGCCCGTGACCCGATCATGCTGGTGCTGATCGTCTACGCCTTCAGCTTTTCCATCTACACGCGGGCGACGGCGATGCCGGAAACCCTCAACCAGGCGCCGATCGCGGTGGTCAACGAGGACCGCTCGCCGCTGTCCTGGCGCATCGTCAGCGCCTTCTATCCGCCCTACTTCCTGCCGCCAAAACTGATCACCCAGGCCGAAATGGACGCCCGCATGGACGCCGGCCTCGATACCTTCGCCCTCGACATCCCGCCCGGCTTCCAGCGCGACCTCCTGCGCGGACGCCGGCCGGCGATCCAGCTCAACGTGGACGCCACCCGCATGAGCCAGGCCTTCACCGGCAGCGGTTACATCCGGACCATCGTCGAGGGCGAGGTGCGCGGCTTCGTGCAGCGCTACCGCGACGTCGCCGAGCCCGCGGTCGGCCTCGCGCTGCGGGCTCGGTTCAATCCGCTGCTCGACAAGTCCTGGTTCGGCGCCGTCATGTCGGTCATCGACCACATCACCATGCTCGCCATCGTGCTGACCGGCGCGGCGCTGATCCGCGAGCGCGAGCACGGCACGGTCGAGCATCTTTTGGTCATGCCGGTCACGCCCTTCGAGATCATGAGCGGCAAGGTCTGGTCCATGGGCCTGGTGGTGCTCGCCGCGTCCGCCTTTTCGCTCCTTTTCGTGGTGCAGGGGCTGCTGTCCGTCCCGATCGAAGGCTCGCTCGCGCTGTTTTTGGCCGGGACGGCCTTGCATCTGTTCGCCACCACGTCCATGGGCATCTATCTTGCGACCCTGGCCCGCTCCATGCCGCAGTTCGCCCTTCTGCTCATGCTGGTGCTGCTGCCGCTGCAGATGCTCTCCGGCGCCAGCACGCCGCGCGAGAGCATGCCGGAGGCCGTCCAATACATCATGCTCGCCGCGCCCAACACCCATTTCGTGATGCTCGCCCAGGCCATCCTCTACCGTGGCGCGGGGCTTGCCGCCGTGTGGCCGCAGTTCCTCGCCATCGCCGCCATCGGCACCGCCCTGTTCGGTCTGGCGCTGGCGCGCTTCCGACGCACCATCGGCACCATGGCCTGAGCGTGCAGATGAGATGGGAACAAGTCCGCTGGACGAGGGCCGGGACATCTCCCCCAACATGCTGGATGCCCTGGAGCCTGACGGCCCCTGTTTCAGAACAAGCCCTCAAAAAATTGTTGACAGCTCTTACTTTCGCACATATCCAAGTGAGTGCTCAATCAAAAAAAACTAGGGGGACTTCATTGATGAGCCGGAAAGAAACCATTTTGGCAGCGGCAACGGCGCTTTTTGCCCGGAACGGCTTTTCCGCTACGCCGACTTCCGCCATCGCCAAAGAGGCGGGGGTGGCGGAAGGCCTGATCTTTCATTATTTCAAGAGCAAGGTAGGGATTCTGCTCTGTATTTTAGAAGACGTCACCGAGCGCTATCTCTCCGGTTGCCGCGCCCGGTTTGAAAATTGCCGGACCGGCCTCGACGCCGTCAAGGCCCTGATCGGCTTTCATTTCGAGTTCGGCACAGAAAATACGGATGCACTCCTGGTATTGATCCGGGATGTTCCAGGTTCTTTTTGCCAGAATTTAGCCCCGACGAATCAGAACTCATCCAATGGGATGTACAAGATCCTTTGCATATGGGAGAAATGCATAGAGCGCGGGAGGCGGGACGGGAGCCTCAGGCACGATCTTCCTCCCCGCGAAACAGCCTTCGTCATCCAGGGGATGTTAATCGGCATAAGCCGGCTCAGACTTCTGGCGTCTCTGGATGTATCTTTTTTATCGACGCAGGCAACCGATTTCTGCATAAGAGCGCTCCGCCCCGGGGCAGAAAACGAGCAAACCATAAGTAAATAATAAAACGGTAAGAGGTATAACAAATGAGAGTATTTCTATCCATTGTGGCGGCTTGTTTCATGTGGCTTCCGGTGTACGGCTTTGCCGGACCTGGCGATGATGGCGGCGGGGCTCCTCCGCCCCTGGTTGGAGTAGCAAAAGTAGGGCTTGAGCCCGCAAATCCCCCGGAAAAATATATCGGCCATGTGGAATCCATGGAATCCATCGATCTCAGGGCCCGGGTGGAGGGATACCTGGAAAAGCTCGATTTCAAGGAAGGCTCCTTTGTCCGGAAGGGACAGGTCCTTTATGTCATCGAGCAGGCCCCCTACAAGGCCCGGGTCGCCGTAGCCAGGGCGAAGGTGGCCCAGGCGGAGGCGGATCTTTTCAAGGCGGAGACCCGTCTCGAGCGCCTCCGTTCCGCACAGCCGGAGAGCGTGCCCAAGACCGATCTCGATGATGCCGTGGCGGCCCGGGATCTGGCCCGGGGCAGGCTGGACGAGGCCAGGGCCAACCTGGAGCTGGCCGGGATCGACCTGGACTATGCCACCGTGGAAGCCCCGATAACCGGCCGGATCGGAAAGAGCCGCTATAAGCCGGGAGACCTGGTCGGCCCATCGTGCCAGCCGCTGGCGGAAATCGTGCGCATGGACCCGATCAGGGTGGTCTTTTCGGTGAGCGAAAATCAGGGGGAAATGATCATGCATGCCCTGGAGGATGCCGAAAAAGGGGATACCGCCCCCTTTTTGACCGTCGGTTTGGAGTTCCCCGGCGGTCCGGCCTATCCCCGGAAGGGAGAAATCGATTTCGTGGACAACCGGGTGGATCCGGATACGGGGACCATTGCCATTTGGGTCAGGTTCGAGAATCCGGACGGGCGTCTTGTACCGGGCGAATACGTGAGGGTCTTTTTGGGAGAGGCCAAGCCGGAGATGGTCCCCGCGGTTGCCCAGGCCGCAGTGCAAAGGGACCGGGAAGGGGCCTTTGTCTATGTGGTTGATGAAAAGGACAGGGTGGAACAGCGCCGGATCGCAACAGGCCCCGTCCTGGACGGCAAGTTCACCGTAACTTCGGGGTTGAAGCCGGGCGAAAAGGTGATCGTTCGGGGGATCCAAAAGGTGAAACCCGGAATAACCGTGCAGATCGAAGGAGAATAAACAGACGATGTTTTCCAGGATCTTTATCGAACGTCCCAGGCTGGCCATGGTCATCTCCATCCTGATCACCCTGGGAGGACTCATAGCCATATTTAATATTCCGGTGGCCGAGCTGCCCCACATCACACCACCTGCCGTCCGGGTCAGCACCGCCTATCCCGGGGCCAGTGCCGAGGTGGTCCGGGACACGGTGGCCGCCCCCATCGAGCAGGAGATCAACGGGGTGGAGAACATGCTCTATATGGAATCGAGCTGTTCAGACGACGGAAGCTACAGCCTGGTGGTTACTTTTTCCGTGGACTCCAACCCCGATATCGATCAGGTCAATGTACAGAACCGGCTCCAACTGGCCCAATCCCGGCTTCCCCAGGAGGTGCTGGATCAGGGGATCGATGTGCGCCGCCGTTCCGAGGATATGCTGGGGGTCGTCACCTTTACCTCGCCCCGGGGCACCCGGGACCGGATCTTTATGAGCAATTATATCGACCGGACCATTAACGATGCCCTGGTGCGTATTCCCGGGGTCAGCGATGTGAATGTCTTTGGCGAGTATACGTACAGCATGCGCATCTGGCTGGACCCGGACCGGCTGGCGGCCCTGCGGATGGGACCGGACGATGTGGTGCGGGCCATTCGCCGGCAGAATATCCAGGCCACCCTGGGCTCGGTGGGGACCGCTCCCGCCCCCCCGGGGCAGGAACTCCAGTACACCTTAAAGGCCAAGGGCCGGCTGGAGAGCCCGGAGGAGTTCGAAAATATCGTGATCCGGAGCAATGAACAAGGAGGGCTGGTGCGGGTCAAGGATGTGGCCCGGGTGGAGCTGGGCAGCGAGTCCTACGGCACCGAGGGGAGCGTGGACAACCGCCCCACGGTGGGTGTAGCGGTGTACAAATCCTCTGAGGCCAATGCCTTGAACACCATGAACGCGGTGAGAGAGGAGCTCAAACGCCAGGCCGAGTTCCTGCCCGAGGACATGGACTATTTGGTGATGTACGATACCAGCGACTATGTGCGCGAAACGATCAAGGAGATCGTTTTTACCCTGGGGCTGACCTTTTTGCTGGTGGTTCTGGTCATCTTTGCCTTTTTGCAGAACGTGCGGGCCACCATGATTCCCGCGGCCGCCATACCGGTTTCCATTATCGGTACCTTTGCCGTCCTGCTCGCCCTGGGATTTTCCGCCAACACCATCAACCTGTTCGCTCTGATTCTGGCCATCGGGGTGGTGGTGGATGACGCCATCATCGTGGTGGAGAATGTCTATCGCATCCGGGAAGAAGGAGCAGCCGGCGACCGCAAGGAAGCGGCCATCAAGGCCATGGAGGAGATTACCGGGCCGATTGTGGCCACCACCCTGGTCCTTCTGGCGGTCTTTGTCCCGATTATCTTCATGCCAGGAATCACCGGAGGGCTCTATAGACAGTTCGGGGTGACCCTGTGTGTCTCGGTGGTCATCTCGGCCATCTGTTCCCTGACCTTGAGCCCCGCCCTGTGCGCGATTTTTTTGAAAAAAACCGAACCCCACCGGCGCGGCCCTTTTGCCTGGTTCAACAGGTTTCTGGGGGGCTCGCGCACGGTTTATACCTCTGTGGTGGGCTGGCTGATCCGGCATCTGGCCGTAGCGATGTTTTTCTTTCTGATTATTGTCGGCGGGGCCTGGTTCTTCGCCGGACACCTGCCCACCAGTTTTTTGCCCCAGGAGGACAAGGGCGGATTCTTCTGCGATGTTCAGCTGCCGGAAGGGGCGACCCTGGAGCGGACCAACCAGGTCCTGACCCGGGCGACCCAAAAGCTTCTGGAGATGGAAGGAGTGGAGCACGTGCTCTCCGTGAGCGGTTTCAGCCTGCTCAGCGGCCGTTCGGAAAACGTGGGCTTTGTGATCTGCGATCTGAAGCCCTGGGAAGAGAGGACCAGGCCGGAACTGAGCTTGGATGCCATAGTGGGCAAGGCGGGCAGGGAATTCAGCGCCATCACTACGGCCAACATCATCTCCTTTGTACCGCCACCGATTCAGGGTTTAGGGACCACCGGCGGGTTCGATTTCCGGTTGCAGGCCTTGGCGGGCCAGAGCCCGGCGGAACTGGTATCCGTGGCCGGGGGACTGGTGGCGGCCGCCAATCGGGAGCCCTCCCTTTCCCGGGTCTACACCACCTTTACCGCGGATACCCCGCAGATTTTTGTGGATCTGGATCGGACCCGGGCAGAACAGATGGGCGTTCCCGTCAGTGAAGTGTTTGCCGTGCTGGGCCAGCAGACGGGGTCCAGGTATGTAAACGATTTCAACTTGTTCGGCCGGACCTACGACGTCAGGGTCCAAGGTCGGGCCCCATACAGAGCCAAGCCGGAAGATATCCGGGATTTGTATGTGCTGAGCGGCAAGGGGGCAAAGGTCCCCCTGGAGAGCCTGGTGGATCTGTCCTACAGACTGGGACCCAAGGTGGTCAAACGCTACAACCTGTTCACCAGCCTGGACATAAAGGGTGAGGCTGCGCCGGGCTATTCTTCGGGCCAGGCCATGGCCGCCATGGAGCGCCTGGCCCGGGAGAAACTGCCTTCGGGTTATGGGTTTGAATGGTCCTCCATGAGTTATCAGGAAAAACAGGCCAGCGGCACGGTGGTCTATCTGTTCGCCCTAGCCATGATTTTTGCCTATCTCTTTTTGGTGGGGCTCTACGAGAGCTGGAACCTGCCCGTATCCATCGTCCTTTCCGTCTTGGTGGCCACGCTGGGTGCCTTTATCGGGCTTTGGATATCCGGGCATCCCCTGTCCCTGTACGCTCAAATCGGGGTTGTCCTCCTGGTCGGCCTGGCGGCCAAAAACGCCATCCTGATCGTGGAGTTTGCCAGGGACCGCAAAAACCAGGGCGCCTCCACCTATGAGGCTGCGGTGGGGGGAGCCGGAACCCGTTTCCGGCCGGTGCTCATGACCGCCCTGACCTTTATTCTGGGGGTTGCCCCCCTGGTCGTGGCGACCGGCGCAGGGGCCTCAAGCCGCACCCATATCGGCACCGTAGTTTTTGCCGGCATGATCGCGGCCACCACCCTGGGAATACTGATCATCCCGGCGCTGTATTACATTTTTCAGCAGCTGGGTGAAAAGGGACAGGCCCTGCGATGGAAAGGCCGCGGAAAGCGGCGGATGCAAGACGAATAGCCAGCCAAAAGGCGAAAAGCGGGATGCGGAATATGACCATACCAAACAAAGAAAAGCGGGATCTGCGTGCGGGACGCATGCGGTTTATACCCTGGCTGCTCGTGCTTATTTCTCTGCTCGCGGGCGGCTGCGCCATGGTGGGGCCGGATTATGAAGAAGTCCGGCCCGAGGTTGACGGAAGCTGGACCGCCCAGATGGAGAAGGGCCTGGAGGCCTCCGGGCCGGACCGGGACGTTCTGGCCGAGTGGTGGAAGGTATTGGATGATCCGGTGCTCACGGCGTTGGAAGAAAAAGCGGTCCAGGGAAATCTGGACCTGCAGACCTCCCTTTCCCGTCTGCGGCAGGCAAGACTCCTCAGAGGCATCAGCGAATCCGACCTCTATCCCACGTTGAATGCCTCGGGTGCGGTTCAAGAAGAACGAGGCAGCGAGTCCCTGCGGGCGGGAGTCGGCGGAACGGAAGAGGAGTACTACCTGGTTCGGTTCGATTCCGCCTGGGAACTGGACCTGTTCGGCGGGATCAGGCGCTCGATCGAGGCCGCCCGGGCCGAGATCGAGGCCGGCCGGGCCGATGTAAGGGATGTCCTGGTCAGCTTGATGGCGGAAGTCGCCGTAAATTACATAGAGGTACGGACCTATCGGCAAAGATTGGATATCACCCTGGCCAACATAAGGACCCAGGAAAAAACACATGAATTGAACAAGTCGAGGTATGAGGCCGGTCTGATTGACGAGTTGGCCGAGCAGCAGTCCCTTCGGAACCTGGAGACCAGCCGCTCCCAGATTCCCCGACTGACCAGCGGCCTGCGGGCGGCCAAGAACCGCCTGGCCGTTCTTTTGGGCCAGGCGCCCGGTTCGATAGATGAACTGCTTGCCGCGGACAAAGGAATCCCCCGGGTTCCCCCCAGGGTGGCCGTTGGGATCCCGGCCGAGGCCATGCGCCGGCGGCCGGATATCCGCAGGGCCGAAAGGCAACTTGCGGCCCAGACCGCCAGGATCGGAGTGGCCACGGCTGAGCTCTATCCCAAGTTTCGTTTATCGGGCACCATCGGGCTGGAGGCCATTGAGAGCAATTTCCTCGACGCCCAGAGCCGGTTCTGGGGCATTGGACCCGGCGTGTCCTGGAATATCTTCCAGGGTGGTGCTCTTCGGCTGAACATTGACCTGCAAACGGAAAGACAAAAAGAGGCCCTGCTTTTCTATAAGTCCACGGTATTGCAGGCCTTGCAGGAAGTAGAAAACGCGCTGACCGCCTATGCCAAGGAGCAGCTACGGGAAGAATCCCTGGAAAAGGCGGTTGCCGCCGCCAGGCGGACCGAATTTTTGGCAAGAGACCGCTACGATACAGGGTTGACGGATTTCTACAACGTCCTGGATGCCCAGAGAGCCCTGCTTGAACTGGAGGATCAGTTAACCTTGTCCAGGGCGGAAGTGGCCTCGAACCTGGCCCGGCTTTTCAAAGCCCTGGGCGGTGGCTGGGAGTATTACGGAAATCTTTTAGGGCAGTCGCAACAGCCCGAGGCGATAGGGAGCGACTAATTCAACAAACAGGGAGACGCAAGCATGGAAAGCAAGATAGCTCGATCGCTTAACTTGAAATACCATCCTGTGGCCATCCTCTGGAGTGATGATAGGCCCGAGAAGGCCGTGAGCTTCAAAGAAGGCAAATGGGGTTGTGTCATGTGGATGCTGGTGGCCGCGGCCAAAGGGAGAACCGCGGCCTTCGATGAAAAGACCTACGGCTGCTGGGGCGGCGGAGTCGGGCTGGGATTCGGAAACCAGTATCTCAACTTCCCCGGCGGCATCGAATGTTTCAATCATTTCCTGTCCACGGGCAACGAGAATTGGCAGGAAGGCCGCGATATGGCGGAAAAGCTGGAATCCGCCGCAGGCAGGGAATTTTTGGAGGAATTCCGCCACGGGGAAGGCTATATGAAGTCCCCTGAGCTGGTCAAAAGGTTCATTGACAGCCTGCCTATCATGGATGTGCCTGCAAAATACGTGGTCTTTAAACCCCTGAATCATCTCGATCCGACCCGGGAACAACCCCGGGTGATGATCTTCCTGGCCGATCCGGACCAACTCTCCGCCCTGGTGGTGCTGGCCAACTACGGCAGGGGGGCCAACCAGAACGTGATCGCCCCCTTTGCCGCCGGGTGCCAGCAGATCGGGATCTTACCCTACCAAGAGGCACGCTCCGAGCATCCCCGGGCGGTTATCGGCCTCACGGACCTTTCCGCAAGAAAGAATCTCAAGAAACAGCTTGACCGGAATGTGCTCTCCTTTGCCGTTCCCTGGCGGATGTTTGAGGAGATGGAAGACAACGTTGAGGGGAGCTTTTTACAGAAAGAGACCTGGAGGAATCTCCAAGCTACGTAACGGGTTTTGAAGAATCATTCGGGTTTCCAGTATCATGAGTCTTTTGAATAAATGATAGACACGGTGCCGGAGGAATATTCAAAGCTTTTTCGGAGCCCGAGATGACCCCGCCCGGGTCTGCGAAAACGGAATCCTTCAAGGCCCGGTTTTCAGCATTTACATGGGCGTAGAGAATTTATGACAAGAAGGGAGGACAAATCCGTGAATTCCAAAATGGAACGTTACCATATTGTAGTAACTTTTGACATTGACGAAAAAGAAAAAGAGTTGTTGGTTAAAACAATTCCGGAAGGAACATTCTTTTCTTTCCTGGGTGATCTGAACGAAGAAAACAGAAAGAAAGCGCTGCAAGCGGCAGATGTGCTTTTTTCCTGGAACCCTCCAAAAGAACTATCCAAGGATGAATACCCGCTGCTTACGCGGCTGCGCTTCCTGCAGCTTCTTTCGGCCGGCGCCGATCATGTTCCCTTCGACGATGTCCCCGAAGGGGTGAAGATCGCAAGCAACGTCGGCGCCTACGCCGAACCGATGGCGGAGCACGTACTGGCCATGGTGCTTGCCCTGGCAAAGCAGCTGCTGAAAAATCACGACAAGCTGGCACGCGGCGAATTCAACCAGTTTGAAATCAATAAGATGGTGTCCGGTTCAACGGTCGGCATTATCGGTTTCGGTGGCATAGGGCAAGCCGCGGCAAAGCTCTTCCGATGTCCGGGATGCAGAATATACGCCATAAACTCAAGCGGCAGGACGCGGGAAGCGGTGGATTTCATCGGGACGCTGAAGGACCTCGACCACGTTTTAAAGGAATCCGACATCGTTGTTCTTTCCATTGCGCTAAACAAGCAAACACGCAACCTCATCGGTCGTCGCGAGCTTGAGTTGATGAAACCGGACGCTGTTTTGGTAAACGTGGCGCGAGCCGCACTCATAGACGAGGCCGCTCTTTTCGAACACCTTGTGAATAACCCTCATTTCAAGGCAGGCATCGACGCCTGGTGGGTCGAACCTTTCGGCGCGGGCACATTTAAGATGGATCATCCTTTCTGCGGGCTTCCCAATTTCATCGGCTCGCCGCACAATTCGGCGATGGTTCCCGGTGTCATTGAAAGAGCCGTCGAATTGGCGGCTTTAAATGTTCGTAATTTCATCCAGGAGAATCCGATTCGCGGGGTGGTATCCCGCGAGCAATATAGATGATGCCTTCGTAGTAAAAAATCCGAATTGTCATCCCGAGCGCAGCGAGGGATCTCTTCGTAAAACGAAATGCATAATAATAGCGGATGGTTGAGATCCCTCGTCGCAAGCTCGGAATGACAATGGCTGTTTTCGGCTTTTTTACGACGCTATCATTTATGGATGGAAAATAGATAACGTTTAATAAAAGGAGGACGTCTATGCGATGCGAACGTTTGGAAGGGCATGTAGCACTCATTACCGGAGGTGCGAGGGGAATCGGCAAGGCCATAGCCAGGCGTCTTTACTCCGAAAAGGCCGATATTGCAATTTGCGGAACCACCGAGGACGTATTAAAAAAGGCCGCAGAAGAAATAGCCTCCGAAGACCGCGAGGTATTGCCCATGGTCTGTGATGTTTCCGATTCCGGGCAGGTCAAGGCGATGGTGGAAAAGGCCCGCCGGCGCTTCGGAAAAATCGATATCCTGGTAAACAATGCTGCCGTAATGCTCAGACATATCGGTTACGAGCGGGCAACAAAGCCTTTTTACGAACTGGACGAGGCGGACTGGGACCGTGTCATGGACGTAAACGTAAAAGGGATGTGGTTGTGTGCCAGAGAGGTCTTTTCCGACATGCGCGCCCAAAACTGGGGCCGTATCATCAACATATCATCAGACACCGTTTTTATGGGACGGGGTAACGGCGTTCAGTACATCATCTCCAAGGCGGCGGTTGTCGGCCTTACCAGGGGGCTGGCGTTTGAAGTGGGCCGTCACGGAATTACCGTAAACGCAATCTCTCCGGGGCTTGTTCAAAGCGAAACGGTTCAGGAACATGATTTCAAAGAGATGAGCGAGGTACTTGCAAACAGTTCCGCCATACCGAAGCTGGAATACCCGGATGACCTGGCAGGTGCCGCGGCATGGCTGGCCTCGGATGACGCGGCTTTCGTGACAGGGCAGAACATCAGCGTGTCGGGAGGCCTGAGTTTGCATTAACCGATAAACGAAGTGGAAGCGTCTCACTGACCGAGACAAAACCGCTGGGACGTCGCGCTGCGGCTCCATGGATGCATAAAGTCGAGCTTTGAATGCAACCATGCGGCCGTAAACTGTCATTTTCGAATTTGGGCATGGGGCTTGTAAGGCATGGATAAGAAAGGTGCGATCGATTCGGTCAGGCTAAATGTTGTTCATCATCCGGGCCGGCATTGTGCAAGCACTGGCATTCGAGACTTAGTCAACTTTCATGGCATTGATTTTTCAGAAGCCATGTGTTTCGGTATCGGCGCCGGTCTTGGGCTTTGGTATCTGGATTTTGAGGGACTTCCAGTTTCCCGCATGATGCATGTTCGGTCCATGGATTTTGAAGCCCAATTTTTCAGCCGCATGGGGATGGCCTTTGAATGGGAACAAACAAATGATCCAGCGGCGGGCGAGGCCGCCCTTTGCCATCACTTGGACAACGGCCGGCCGGCAATCGTTCAGACGGATATTTATTATCTCTCCCATTACAGCGGAAATACGCATTTTCCCGGTCATTTAATCACGGTCTGGGGGTATGACGGCACCCAAGACATATTTTTCATCACGGATACGCAGTTTCCCGACCTGATCGCCGTCCCGTTTGCCGATATGCGTCAGGCCCGGTTTTTCCGGGATGCGATTTTTCATCTCAGGGGCAATCTTTATGCCCCGGAAACGGTTTCAATGCCCCGGGATATGGCCGATGTTGTGCGAAATGCGGTGATCGACAACAGCCGGGCGCTTACCGGGGATGCCTCCGGTGTCATGGGCATCCAAGCCCTGGAAAAGATGCGCGATGAACTGGCGCTGTGGAAGGACTTCAACGATTGGCAGTGGACCTGCCGGTTTACCTACCAAGTGATTGAGAAACGGGGGACCGGCGGCGGCGGATTCCGGCTGATGTATGCCGACTTTCTGGAAGAGGCTGCCGGATATGTAGCAAAAATCCGGGATCTCGGGCTTTCTGCCAGGATGCATGAAACCGGCTTGGCCTGGCAAAGGCTGGCCCTGGCTTTTAAAGCGGCTTCCGAAAAGCAAAGGCCCGAACTGGGCGAGGTGCGCAGGGAAATTGAAGCCGTCATCCGGGCGGAATCCGCCTATCACGAGGTGGCGCTTAAAGGGCTTTCCGAATAAAACCGATGACATGGTATGTGAGTATTTTAAGCAAACCTGCAACACCGTGATCGGACCTTAGACGTATTTTCCACACCATATGGCCGTTGATTCAGGGCAATTTCGCAGACGCTCATGGCCGTTTTCCGGTTATGGGGAAGTAAAAACTTCGCTTGAGACCTTCAGTGCGGCCAGGAACTCAAGCTGTTCGGCTCTAAGCGGTCTGGCCAGTTTCCTTTGGGTGCGGCTCTTTTGCGACGACGTTCAAGTTTATTGATATCAGCAAGTTAGCATGATTCGAGCATTATTTTCGAGGCTTATCCGGCCACATAGCCACTCGGCGGAGCGT
>DCWA01000025.1 GCA_002327445.1 Desulfobacteraceae bacterium UBA2174
CACCTCACTCGGATTCCGGCGGGAGCAAGACGAACTGGACCGCCGCCCCGGAACTCTTTGAGGCGCATAGCGTCCGTTGGTCCGGACAGTAGCGAGCTATTGCCAAAGGACCGATTGATCTCAGGGTTGCAGGGCCGCATCGCCATCGTTGCGGCGCTGCCCGGGCTTACGGACGGTTGGCGCCGAGTTTTCCGGGGCGCCGGATCCAGAGCGTCTTGCGGACGCCGGCGGTATAGCTTCTGGTCTTCTTTCAGCCATTTGATACAACCGGGGCAACCAAAACAAGCTGAATCACCGGCCTTGTTCCACTACATTTTGCCCAGGACGGCGCCGCGGCCATCAAGTCGGCAAATACCCCTTGGCCAAGGCGGTGTAGGTCGCCACCTGACGATCTATCCAGGCATCGTCACGGCCAAGTTCCGCCGCCATGATGCGCGCCGTTTCGGTTGCCATCTCGATGCTGGCCCGGGCGTCGAGCAGCAGGGCCCGGGTACGGCGCGACAGGGTATCCTCCACCGTGCGGGCCATCTCCTCGCGCACGGCCCAGACCACCTCGGCCCGGGTGTAGGGCAGGTCCGGGTGAAGCGGCTTGGCCAGTTCGGGGTCGGCGCGCATCATTTTTTTGAGATACACCGCATCGGACCCGTAGACGTGCAGCGGATCACGCTTGTCGACATTCTTGAGCCAGGCGTGGATCCTCAGGTGGCGCGTGACGCATTCGCGGTCCGGCAGCCCGGCCACCATCAAGGCCTGGTTGATGGTGGCTTCGGCCATCTTGCGATAGGTGGTCCACTTGCCGCCGGTAATGGTCACCAACCCGGACTCCGAGACCACCAGGTAGTGATCCCGCGAGATGGCGGAAGTGGACTTGCTGTGTCCCGGGTCCACCAGGGGCCGCAAGCCGGCAAAGACGCTTTTGACGTCCGCCCGGGTCGGATCCTTGCTCAGATAGCGGGCGGCATGCTCCAGGATGAAATCGATCTCCGATTCCAGGGCCCGGGGCTCCAGGCTCACCTCGTCCACCGGGGTGTCGGTGGTCCCCACCACCACCCGGCCGTGCCAGGGAACGGCGAACAGAACCCTCCCGTCGGCGGTCTGGGGCACCATGACGGCGCTGTCTCCGGGCAGAAAACTCTTGTCCAGGATCAGGTGCACCCCCTGACTGGGTGTGATGAGACGCCGGGCCTCGGGGTTGTCCCGCATGATCAGCTCATCGGCGAACACCCCGGTGGCGTTGACCACCGCCCGTCCGTTGATTTCCCACAGCCGGCCGCTCTCCTCGTCCACCGCCACCACGCCCTGGATCATGTCCCCGGACTTGATGAAATCGGTGACGCGCATGTAGTTGAGCACGACTGCACCGTGTTCCACCGCGGTCTGGGCCAGGTTGACGGCCAAGCGCGCGTCGTCGAACTGGCCGTCGTAGTAGATCACCCCGCCGCGCAGCCCCTCGGGTTCAAGGGTCGGGATCCGCTCCAGGGTCTCCTCGCGAGAGAGCCATTTGGACGGCCCAAGGCCCAGCTTGCCGGCCAGCAGGTCGTAGACCTTCATTCCGGCCCCGTAAAAAGGGCCGTCCCACCACTCGTAGTTGGGCACGATGAAAGACTGGTGGCTGACGAGATGCGGCGCGTTCTGCAGCATCAGGCCGCGCTCGTGAAGCGCCTCGATCACCAGAGACACGTTGCCCTGGCGCAGGTAGCGCACGCCGCCGTGAACCAGCTTGGTACTTCGGCTGGAAGTCCCCTTGGAAAAATCGTGCTGCTCCAACAGCAGCGTCTTGTATCCCCGGGTGGCCGCATCCACCGCAACCCCCAGGCCGGTGGCGCCGCCGCCCACCACGATGATGTCCCAGTACCCCTCATGGGCCTCCACGGCCCGAATCATCTCGTCCCGATCCATCCTGCCCACCTCCCCTCACCGGATCAACCCAGCCAATCCACACCCCCCAACCCGACAAACCCGACAAACCCCACCAACCCGACAAACCCAACCAACCCCACAAACCCCACAAACCCGACAAACCCTACAACCCCAACACCCCCTCCCAACCCATCAACCCGACAAACCCGACAAACCCAACCAACCCGACAACCCCCTCACACCCCCGCCGCCTTGAAGGCATGATCCACCATGGCCTTGGCCTCCGCCTGCAACCGGGCCAGGTGTTCCTCCCCCACGAAGCTTTCCGCGTAAATCTTGTAGATGTCCTCGGTGCCCGAGGGACGGGCCGCGAACCAGCCGTTGACCGTGGCCACCTTCAGCCCGCCGATGGGTGCATCGTTTCCCGCGGCGCGGGTCTGGATGGTGACGACGGGATCTCCGGCCAGCTCGGTGGCAGTGATGGACTCGGCCGACAGACTGGCGAACACGGCCCGCTGAGCCGCATCGGCGGGGGCATCGATGCGCCGGTACACCGAGCGGCCGAGACGCGATTCGATCTGTTTATAAAGGTCGAAGGGATCCTTGCCGGTACGGGCCATGATCTCGGCCGCCAGCAGATCCATGATGATCCCGTCCTTGTCCGTGGTCCATACGGTACCGTCGCGGCGCAGGAAAGCCGCTCCGGCGCTTTCCTCCCCGCCGAAACCCAAGGTGCCGTTCAGCAGTCCGTCCACGAACCACTTGAACCCCACCGGCACCTCCACCAAACGCCGGCCCAGGTCGGCGGCGATGCGATCGATGATGGCACTGGAAACGATGGTTTTCCCGATGCCGGCCGTCGCCGGCCACTCCGGCCGGTGTTGAAACAGGTACCAGACGGCCACGGCGAGAAAATGATTCGGATTGAGCAAGCCGCCGGACCGGGTGACGATGCCGTGGCGGTCGGCGTCGGTGTCGTTGCCGAATGCGATGTCGAAGCGGTCCTTCAGGTCGATGAGGCCGCGCATGGCATAAGGAGAGGAGCAGTCCATGCGGATCTTGCCGTCCTTGTCCAGGGGCATGAAGCCGAAGGTGGGATCCACCAGGGGGTTGACCACCTCGATGGAAAGCCCATAGCGCTCGACGATGGGCTCCCAGAAGGCCACGGCAGCCCCGCCCAATGGATCGACGCCCAGCTTCAACCCGGCTCCGGCGACGGCCTCCAGGTCCACCACGGCGGCCAGATCCGACACGTAGGCGCCGATGTAATCGTGGGAACGGGTGGTGTCGGCCGCCAGGGCCCGGGCCAGGGGCCAGCGGGAGATCCGCTCGGGGCCCTGGGCCAAGAGGGCATTGGCCCGTTGGGCGATGGCCGCGGTAATTCCGGTATCAGCCGGCCCGCCATGGGGCGGGTTGTACTTGAAACCCCCGTCTTCGGGCGGATTGTGGGAAGGGGTGATGACGATGCCGTCGGCCAGGCCGGTACGCCGGCCGCGGTTATAGGTCAAAATGGCATGAGAAATCGCCGGAGTGGGGGTGTACCCCATGTCCGCCGGAATCCTCACTGCAACCCCTTCCGCGGCCAGCACCTCCAGAGCCGTGGCGAAAGCCGGCTCGGAGAGGGCATGGGTATCCATGCCGATGAACAGGGGCCCGTCCACGCCGGCGGACCGGCGCTGCTCGCAGATCGCCCGGGTGATGGCGAGGATGTGATGCTCGTTGAAGCTGTTCCTCAGCGACGATCCCCGGTGCCCGGAAGTGCCGAAGACCACTTGCTGGAGCGGGTCCTCGGGATCGGGGCGCCGAGTGTAGTAGGCGCTCACCAGCCGCGGAATATTGGCCCGCAAACCGGGCGGCGCCGGTTTCCCGGCCAGTGGATGAATTGCCATGGTCGCCTCCTCGGCCTTTTGGAGTCCGGGATGAAAATCGATTCGCCACAATTATACATGCCGGCGCAGCGTTTGGCATAATGAAAATTCCACGCCACGCGACGAATTCGGGATCCAGAGGGGTCAGGCGATCAACCCGCCTTCGGCAGGCGCAATTCACCCGCCCGGTGACAGGCGACGCGGTGGTCCAGGGAACTGCCGGCCCGGGGCTCCAGCAACGGCTCCTCCACCCGGCAGCGCTCGATGGCAATGGGACAGCGGGTATGAAAGCGGCAACCCGGCGGCGGGCGCAGCGGCGAGGGGACGTCTCCCCCGATCAGGATGCGATTCCGGCGGCGGTCCGGGTCGGCCTCGGGAATGGCGGAGATCAGAGCCACCGTGTAAGGATGGAGCGGGTTCCGATACAACGTCTCGGCCGGCGCCTGCTCCACGATCTTGCCGAGATACATCACCGCGATGAGGTCCGAGACGTGCTTGACCACGGCCAGGTCGTGAGCGATGAAGAGATAAGCCAGGCCCATCTCCTGCTGCAGCCCCACCAAAAGGTTGAGGATCTGGCTTTGGATCGACACGTCCAGGGCAGACACCGGCTCGTCGCAGACGATGAGCCGCGGGTTGAGGGCGATGGCCCGCGCGATGCCGATACGCTGGCGCTGACCGCCGGAAAACTCGTGGGGGAAACGGTCCACGGCGCCGGGATCCATCCCTACCCGTTCCATGAGGGCCTCGACTCGTGCCGCCCGGTCCGCCGGGGTGCCGATGCGATGGATCTCGAAGGGTTCCCGCAGGATCTGGCCAACCGTGTGCCGGGGGTTGAGGGACTCGAAGGGATCCTGAAAAATCATCTGCAAGTTTCTGCGAATTTTATTGAGATCGCCGGCGCTTGCATTGGCAATGGCCTGGCCGTCGAAGCGCACCCGCCCCAAGGTGGGCTTGTAGAGACCCACGATGCACCGGCCTACCGTGGTCTTGCCGCACCCGCTCTCGCCCACCAGCCCCAGGGTTTGACCCGCCGCCAGGGTCATGTCTATCCCGTCCACGGCATGCACGGTGGCCACCTGCCGCCGCAGCACACCGCCGCGCACCGGAAAGTGCATGACCAAGTCTTCGACTGTCAAAAGTGGAGAATTCATCAAACTTGCACCAAATCCAAAGAAAAAGGACACCAAGGACTTCAAGGACCCAAGGGACCCGGGGGCGTGAATCATTGCTTTTCTGTTGTTTAGTCCTTTAGGTCCCTTCTGTCCCTTTTGTCCCTTCAAAATCCATCGCTCTGGTCGAAACCCGTTTTCAACTCCCCGGCCGCGTCGTTCGCTGTCTTTGCCGCAACCTTGCCCGGGTCATACGTTCGCTCAGGCCTCCCTGCTGGACGAAATCTTCTTCCAACCGGACAATCTGCCGGTCGAGGAGGTAATTGGTCACCTTGATCAATCCCACGATCATGTTGGCAACGATGGCCGGGTCGGGATGTTCGATTCCCTTGCGAAAGGTCTCATAATCCGCATCGGACCGACGATTCAGCTCCCGCAGGCGCCGGGTATAAGGATGTTCCCGCGGCCACTCCGCGATCCCGCGGGACCGCATGAAATCACGGTAATCTTCCAGGAGCTCTTCCAGGCTGGCCCGCGCCACATTCGTCAGCTTGATTTCGGTTTTCTTCGAGGTTCCCGACGCCAGGCTTCCTTCGATGATGTTCTGCTTTCCGGACCGGGCCGCCTGGACCATCTGGTCCACGGTACGGTCTCGCCGGTCGAAGAAACGGGCACAAAAGCGCACGGTGGCATCGTAGACCACCGTCGCTTTCCGGTAGGAAAGCAGACTCTTGTACCCACCGTGAGGCGGGATGAAGTCCGCACTCATGATCTCCCTTTCTTCATCTTTTTTGTCCTTTGGGTCCTTTTGGTCCCTTGGGTCCTTTCATCTGTAAAGATAGCACGCCACCGTGTGCGCCTCGGCCACCTCGGTGAGGGGGGGCGGCGAATGGCGACATCGTTCCATCACATGGGGACAGCGGTTGGCGAAACGGCATCCGGGCGGCATGACGCCCAGGCCCGGCACCGTCCCCTCGATGGTGGTCAGGGGCGTTTTGGAGGGCCAGTCCAGACGCGGGACGGCCGCCATCAAGCCTTTGGTGTAAGGATGAAGCGGATCGTCGAACAGCGCCCTCACCGTCGCGCTTTCCACGATCCGTCCCGCGTACATCACCGTCACCCGGTCGCACATTTCGGCGATCACTCCCAGGTCGTGGGTGATAAAAAGGATCGCCGCCCCGGTGTCGGCCTGGAGATCCCGCATCAGGCTGAGGATCTGGGCCTGAATCGTAACGTCCAGGGCCGTGGTGGGCTCGTCGGCGATCAGGATGTCCGGCCGGGCCGCCAGGGCCATGGCGATCATCACCCGCTGCCGCATGCCTCCGGAGATCTGGTGCGGATAGGCATTGAGCCGGGCCTGCGGCTCCGGAATGCGCACCTTGTCGAGGATCGCCATCACCTCGCGCGCCACGGCCCGGTCATCCAATTCGGGCCGGTGCAGGTGAAACACTTCGGCCACCTGGCGCCCAACGCGGTGGACCGGGTTCAGAGCGGTCATCGGTTCCTGGAAGATCATGGCAATGCGCCGGCCCCGCAGTCCGGGCAGGTCCGCCGCCGGCATACGGACGATGTCGGTCTTCTCCAGCAGGATGCGCCCGGCCTCGATGCGCCCGGCCGGTTGGGGCAGCAGGCGCATGATGGACAGGGCCGTGACACTCTTGCCGCAGCCGCTTTCGCCCACCAGGCCCAAGGTCTCCCCGCGGCGCAGGTCAAAAGAGACATCCTCCACGGCCGCCAAACGGCCTTGCTCGGTGGCGAAGCTCACCGACAGTTGCTCCACTCTCAGGATGGTGTCGTTCATTGGCAAACCGGCCTCAGCGCAGAGATGGCATCTTGTAGGTCTCGTCGATCCGGGTCACGGGTTCGAAACCCCTGCCCGCCTTCATTGCCGCCTCGGTTTCGGCGTGGCGCGCGGGGTCGTACCAAAACAGCCCGCCGGTGGCGCTGCCGAAGGGATCGAAAAGGTCGCCGGTGTGCCGGGTCCCGGCCGGCTCCGGCAGGCGCCACCACCGCCAATAGGCCTGGCGCACATAGGGCACCATGAAAGTGGGCACGAAAGCGCCGATCTCGTGGATCTTCGCCTGGATTTGCCGGCTCAGGGCGGCCCGCTTCGTGGCGTCGAGAGAATTGCGGTAGGCATCGATGATCCGGTCCATTTCCGGATCGTCGGTGTTGGTGATGTTGTTGGTCTGGGGCTTGTGGGCGTTGACCGAATGGAAGTGCTCCCAGTACTGGGGCCGCAGGGAGGTGCTCCAGCCCATCCAGGCCACGTCATGCTTCTTTTCCAGCACCTTCTTGTAAGCGGCCGTGGCGTCCAGGCGCCGCAATTGCAATTCCACTCCCGCCTTGCGGGCCTCTTCCTTCAGCACCACCAACCGGGGCGTGTGCTCCTCCAGGCTGTAGGTCACCTCCACGGCGAAGCGCCGATCGTCGCGGGTCCAGATGCCGTCGGCGCCCCGCCGCCACCCGGCCTCGGTCATCAGGGCCTCGACCTTTCCCAGGTCGAAACGCCGGGCCCGAATTTCGGGATTCGAGTAGGCCCCGTAGCCCATGAACCCGTGTTCCAGGCGGTAGTAGTCTCCCCGCAGCACCTGATCGATGACCTTCTCGACGTTCATGGCGTGGGCGAAGGCGTAGCGCACCCGCCGGTCGGCGAAGATCTCCCGGTCCAGGTTGAGCCACAACCCCTGGGCCGACTGCTGGGTGTCGTTGAAAAACCAGATCCGCTCCACGTACCCCTTCTCAACCACCTCGGTCCTGGATTTGACGTGCCAGTACTCCGGCAGGTTCAGAGCGAAGGTATCCAGGCGCCGCTTCTTGAAATATTCCCACGTGAGGTTGAAATCGCGAACCACGGTGAACACCACCGTGTCGGCGTTGAAGCGATGCCGAAAGTAGCGCCGGTCCTCCGCCCACCAGTTCTCCTTGCGCTTGAAACGGACCCGCCGCCCCTTTTCGAAGTCGCTGATCTGGTAGGGGCCCGTGTTGGGGACGATCTCCCAGTTGTACGCCAGGACGAAATCGTCGTTCAGCCGGCCGTAAAAATGTTCCGGCGTGGGGGCGAAGGCGATACGCAGGTGCAGGTCGGGCACCGGCCTGGCCGCCACCACCGCCAGGGTGTGGTCGTCGTAGATGATCACGCGCTCGATCTCACGGCTGTAGTAGTCGTTGTACCAGGGGGCCACGATGTGCTCGGAGCGCATGAAATCGAGGGTGTAGGCGAAATCGTCCGCCGTGACCGGGTGACCGTCCGACCAGCGGGCGCGCCGGTCGAGTTTGAAATACATGGTGCGCCCGTCCGGGTCGAAGGCCCAGTGGGTGGCCAGTTCGGGAATGATCTTTTCCGTGTTGGGATGGATCCCCACCAGGCTGAGCTGGTTGTCGAGGATGGCGCTGCGGAAGCTCGAGTTGGAGTCCGGCCCCACGGTGCGGAAGGTCAGCGGGAAGCTCAGCAGGGCTTCGTGGAGGGTGCCGCCGCGCACCGCTTCGGGAGAGGCGAAGACCGGGTCGGTGTCATTGGTTTGCCACACGATCCCCTCGGGCAGCGGTTCCCGGGGCCGGCGCGCCGCCGGTGCCGCGTCGGCGGTGGCATCGGCTTTCCGGTCCGTGCCGGGGGTTTTCTCCTCTCCACAGCCGGCAACCATCAGGAGAAGGACGAACAGGCAAAATAAGAGAACCGTCCTGAGTTCAGGATGCTTCGTGTCTTTCGGGTTGATTGGCATGATTGACCCGTTCGTCATTCATAGATCGTATATCGCTTGGGATCCAGCGCCTCGCGCACCGCTTCACCGATGAAGGTCACCGCCACCAGGGTCACCACCATGGCACCCACCACCGATGCCACGATCCACCAGGCGCTCATGTAGGTCCATCCCTGGGCGAGCAGCTCGCCCCAGCTCGGGGTGGGAGGCGGCAGGCCGAAGCCGAGGTAGTCGAGGGACGTCAGGGCCACGATCCCCGAGGAGACGGAAAAGGGTGCGTAGGTCACGATCACCGCCACCGTGTTGGGCAGGATGTGGCGCAGGATGATGCGGCCATGGGAAGCCCCCAGCACCCGGGCGGCGAGCACGTAGTCGCGTTCACGCTCCTTGTAGGTGACGGTGCGCATGGTCCAGGTGATGCCGATCCAGCCGAAAATCGCCATGATCAGCACCAGGATCCAGAAGCTGGGCACCACGATGGAGCTGATGATGATGATCACGTAGAGAAACGGCACGTTGGACCAGACCTCGATCAGGCGCTGGAAAAACAAGTCGAAGCGGCCCCCGAAATACCCCATGGCGCAGCCCAGCGACACCCCGATGGCATAGTTGACCGCCAGCAACCCCAGGGAAAAGAGGATGGCGATGCGGAACCCGTAGACCAACCGCGCCAGCACGTCCCGCCCTACGGTGTCGGTGCCGAAGAAATGCCGCTGACGCCAGTCGGGGGGAAAGGGCGGAAAGGCGTCGTCGCGCAGGTCGGTGGTGTACGGGCCGTAGGGCACCAGCGGCATCAGCACCCAGTTGCCGTCGCCGGCAGCGGCAAAACGGCGGGCCAGGTCCCGATAGTCTGTCTCGTAGGCATAATCCAGGCCGAAGGTCGCACCTGGCAGGGGGTCGCTGTAGCCGGGAAAATAGAACTCACCCTGGTAACGCACCACCAGCGCCCGGTCGTTGACCCAGAGTTCGGCGAACAACGAAGCGACCACCATGCAACCGAAGACCACCAGGGACCACCAGCCGCGCCGGATGGACTGGAAGCGGCGGATCTTGCGCAGGGTCGGCGGATTGAACTGGAATCGGGGCATGGGCGGACGGCGTTCAAGGTTCAAGGTTCAAGGTTCAAGGGTTCAAGGTTCAAGGTTCAAGGTTCAAGGGTTCAAGGTTCAAGGTTCAAGGTTCAAGGTTCAAGGGTTCAGCAAAAAATCAATATGTTGCTTCCGGATCTGGGCTCCTGAAACCGGCCACATGAAACCTTGAGTCGCCTTTTCTGATAACCAATAACCGGTAACCGGTAACGGGCTATCTTCTTTATCTAATATAAAATAAGGGCTTCCGGGTTCAGCTGGCCAGTTTCAAGTTTCCAGCCCCCCTACTCGAAGCGCACCCGCGGATCCACCGCGGCCACGCAGAGGTCCGAAAGGATGTTGCCGACGAGAAACAGGAGCGACGAAACCACCAGGATCCCCAACACCACGGGGTAGTCGCGCTCGACCACGCTCTCGTAGCCCAGCAGCCCCATCCCATTGATATTGAAAACCTTTTCGATGAGAAAAGACCCGGACACGACCACGGACACGTTGTTGCCGAAGCTGGTGGCGATGGGAATCAGGCTGTTGCGCAGGGCATGACGGAACACGGCCCGGCGAAACGGCAGCCCCTTGGCCACGGCGGTGCGCACGTAGTCGGCCGCCAGGTTGTCCATCAGCGTGTTTTTCATCAACATCGTCATCACGGCGAACGATCCGGCCACGTAGGCGGCCAACGGCAGTACCGTGTGCCAAAGGATATCGACGACTTGCTCCCCGAGGGCCATGTCGGGGAAATCGTCGCCGGTCAACCCACCGAGGGGAAAGATCTCCCACACCGAGGCCAGCAGAACGAGCAGCAACACCCCGATGACCCATCCCGGCACGGCGTAGCCGACAAAGACGACCACCGAAGTTACGTTGTCGAATCCGCTCTTGTGGCGCAGGGCCTTGGCGATCCCCAGGGGGATGCACACGCCGTAGACCATCAATAACGTGAGAATACCGAAATAGAGGGAAATGGGAATGCGCTCCACGATCATCCGCCACACGGGGTCGTAATAGCGGGTTGAAGTCCCCAGGTCCCCGCGCATCACCTTGGCGAGCCACTGGCCGTAACTGACGAGCACCGGCTTGTCGAATCCGTAATAGGCCTTGAGGCGCTCGATCTGGTCCTCCGACAACGGCTGGCGCTGTTCCGCCGGCCCGGAAGCCAACCCACCGAGGCTGCTTTGCATCTGACGCGCCTGGACGATGATGCGCTCGATGGGGCCGCCAGGGACCATCCGCGTGATCACGAAGACCATCACCGTGATGCCCAGGAAAGTGGGAACGATCAGCAGCAGACGCCGGATGAAATAGGCCGTCATGACGAGTTCCTCGAAAAAAAGCCGCGTGCAGCCACGCGGTCACCGAAAACAGGATTTTCAATTTAGCTTAGCGGCGGCGCCATTTCAAGCGCGAGGCCCCTCGATCCCGGCCACCTTGACAAGGCCGGCACCGGCCGTCATTATGCTGTCGAAACGATTATCCGAAAGAGGAGAATCTCGCCGATGCCCGAATTCACCGCTTCCACGACCCCGGCTGAAGAAATTTCCGCCCGCACCGCGGCCTTCCAGGAGCATCTGCGCCGCCTGGGCCTCGATGGCGCGCTGCTGGCGCAGAACGCGGACCTGTTTTATTTCAGCGGCACCCTTCAGCAGGCTCATCTCTACGTGCCGGCAGAGGGCGAACCGGTGCTCATGGTGCGCAAGCACCTCCCCCGGGCACAGGCCGAGTCCCCTTTGGCGCGGATCGTCTCCCTGGACAGCCCCAAGCAAATCCCCAACATTCTCCAGCGGTTCGGCCTTGCCGTGCCGGCACGCCTCGGCCTGGAGCTGGATGTGCTGCCAGCCCAGCGCTATCTGGGAATCTGCCGCCTGCTGCCAGGCACCGGGATGATCGACATCAGCGACGCCATACGCCGCGTGCGGGCCGTCAAGTCGGCTTACGAAATCGAAAAAATACAAGAAGCGGCGCGGCGTGCCGACACCGTGCTTGCCGCAGTACCCGGCCTGATTGAAGCGAACATCAGCGAAGTGGCGCTGGCGGGACGCATCGAGGCCGAGGCCCGTCGTCTGGGGCACCAGGGAGTGGTGCGGATGCGCCTCTGGGGAGCCGAACTGTTCTACGGGCACCTGATGAGCGGGGCCAACGCCGCCGCCCCCAGCTTTCTGGCCTCCCCCACCGGCGGTCGTGGCCTGGGACCCGCCGTGGCCCAGGGGCCCAGCCTGGCACCAGTGGTCTCCGGGGTGCCGATCCTGGTCGACTACGTCTTCGCCTACGACGGCTACCTGTCCGACCAGACCCGCATCTATGTCATCGGCCGCCTGCCCGATCCGCTGCAGCGGGCCCACGAGGCGATGGTGGCCATCCAGGACGGGCTGGCAGAACGGATGCGCCCCGGTGCGGTGGCCGGCGACCTGTACGGCTGGTGCATCGCGCAGGCCGCGAATCTCGGCTACGCGGACCACTTCATGGGCGCGGCATCCGACCGCATCCGGTTCGTCGGCCACGGCGTCGGCCTGGAACTGGACGAGTATCCCTTTCTGGCCGAAGGTCAAAACATGACCTTGGTCGAGGGGATGGTCATCGCCCTGGAGCCGAAACTGATCTTTCCGGGAACAGGGGTCGTGGGAATCGAAAACACCTGGTTGGTGACAGGCAACGGGGCGCGGCGGCTGACCCGGTTCCCCGACGCCATTGTGTCGGTGTAACGGCCGGGTAAATACGGAAGGAAACAAGTTGAAGGCGGCGGGAGATGCGCCGCCATGGCGGCCGGAGGCATTCCCCAAACAAAAAAACGGGAGCGAGAGGGGAAATCCCCTCCGCTCCCGCGAGACAGGCAGCCGATAAGCGCCGATTAGCGCTTGGAGAACTGGAACCGGGCGCGGGCGCCGCGCTGGCCGTACTTTTTGCGCTCCTTTTCACGCGGATCTCGCATGACGAAGCCGGCCTTCTTCAACGGCAGCCGAAACTCGGGGTTCACCAGCATCAAGGCCCGGGTGATGCCATGACGAATGGCGCCGGCCTGGCCGGTGATCCCGCCGCCGTGCACGCTGACGTGCACGTCGTAACCGCCCTGGGTGTTGGTGACACGGAACGGTTCCATCAGCAGGGTGCGGGCCGATTCTACCGTAAAATAGGTGTCCAGCGGTTTTTCGTTGATGATGATCTCGCCGCTGCCGGGAGTCAGCCAAGTGCGTGCGACGGCGTTTTTTCTCTTTCCGGTGGCGTAAACGCTGTTTTGAAGATCCATGGGTCTTTTCCGCTCGACAAGATCGGCTTGCGCCGGTTAATTCAATGACAAGGCTTCAGGCTCCTGGGCTTCGTGCGGATGGGCGCCCCCGCTGTATACCTTGAGCTTCTTGAACAGCTTGCGTCCCAAACGGTTCTTGGGCAGCATGCCGCGCACAGCGATGCGCACCAGGTCCTCGGGCCGCTTGGCCTTGAGCTTCTCGGCGGAAATTTCCTTGATGCCGCCCAGGTACCCGGTGTGGTGGTAATATGCCTTGTCCTGCCACTTGTTTCCGGTCATCACCACCTTTTCGGCGTTGATGACGATGATGCTGTCGCCCATGTCGGCATGGGGGGTGAACAGGGGGCTGTGCTTGCCCCGCAGGCGGGCTGCCACCTGGGAGGCCAACCGCCCGAGGACGAGGCCCTCGGCGTTCACGACATACCACTTGTTCGGGTTATCCCCATCCTTGGCGCTGTAAGTGTACTTTTTCACGGCTCGACGCTCCTGATGCAATACTTCTTCGGTTTGGCAATGAATCAAGTTTTATTAGATGATGGTCGCCGGTTTGTCAAGGTAAAAACATACCGAAAGTTTGACAAGATTGCTTCCCACCTTCTATATATGGCGGCGCCATCCGGTTCGCTCGGACCCCGTCAATCCAAAATGGAAACACGACAATGGACGCCGTCGAAATCGAAGTCAAGTTTTGGGTGCCCTGCCCCGAGGCCTTGGTCGAGCGGGTCTTGTCTCTGGGGGCCAGGGACGGCGGCCGGGTCTTCGAATGCAACCGGATTTTCGATGATCCCAGCCGCAGCCTGGAGGCACGAGGGGAGCTGTTGCGCCTACGCCAAGACGATGCATGGCGCCTCACCTACAAACTGCCGTGCCGCGACGACGGCCAGTTCAAGGTCCGCCGGGAATTGGAGACCACCCTGGCCGATGGCGAGGTCCTGGCGGCTGTTTTCCACAGCCTGGGGCTGAGGGCGGTGCGCTGCTACGAAAAATGGCGCCGGACATTCGATGTGGGCGAGGTTCACCTGTGCCTCGACACCCTGCCCTTCGGCGATTTTGTGGAAATCGAAGGCACCGGGGAAAATATTCGGAGCATGGCGGCCGACCTGGGGTTCCCTTGGTCGCGGCGCATCCTGGGCACCTACCTGGACCTGTTTCACATCGTAGCCGAAGAAATGCATCTGACCTTCCGCGACATCACCTTCGCCAATTTCGCAGGCATGGCGGTAGATATTTCCGCATGGCGCAGCCGGTTCGAGGCTGGCGGTGCGCCTTCCGGCGATCCATCCGCCCCTTCCGCCAAACCCGTTTGCCCCCGCCTGTGATCACCCTTCCCACTGTCACGCCCGGAAGCGACGCAACGTAAACACTCCAAGATAACAGCCTTTTTTCGACAATGCGCAAGGGGATTGGTCGATTGCCGGGACGCTCTGGATCCGACGCCCGGTTGGTTGCAAATGGCTGAAAGAAAATCAGAAGCCTTTCGGAAGCCATAGCGTCGGCGTCCGCAAGGCGCCCTGGATCCGGCGCCCCGGAAAACTCGCCGCCAACCGTCCGTAAGCCCGGACAGCGCCGCAACTTTGGCGATGCGGCCCTGCAATACTGAGAGAAAACGTACCTTTGGCGCAGATCCGCGACTGTCCGGGCCAACGGACGCTATGCGCCTCAAACAGTTCCGGGGCGGCGGTCCAGCTCGTCTTGCTCCCGCCGGAAGGCGAGTGAGTGAGACGCAACGGGCAAAAAACCGTCGCCTGTCGCATCGATTCTTCAGCATTTTGAAATTATGCAAGGGCGGCCAGGGGGTTGACTTGGCGACCGACCGGGAAGCTGTCTGAGGCGCATAGAGCGCGTTGGCCGCAACCGAAGCGGCCTTGTGCAAACGCCTCTGCATTTCGATGATGCACTGACAGATCGCCAACATCTGGCGCGGCTGCGGGCTACGCGCTCTTGGCGCCGAGTTCTTGCCGGCGGCGCAAGTCAACCCCCGGCCACCCCGGTTGGTTGCAAATGGCTGAAAGAAAATCAGAAGCCTTTCGGAAGCCATAGCGTCGGCGTCCGCAAAGCGCCCTGGATCCGGCGCCCCGGAAAACTCGGCGCCAACCGTCCGTAAGCCCGGGCAGCGCCGCAACTTTGGCGATGCGGCCCTGCAATACTGAGAGAAAACGTACCTTTGGCGCAGATCCGCGACTGTCCGGGCCAACGGACGCTATGCGCCTCAAACAGTTCCGGGGCGGCGGTCCAGTTCGGCTTGCTCCCGCCGGGAGGCGAGTAAGTGAGACGCAACGGGCAAAAAATCGTCGCATCGATTCTTCAGCATTTTGAAATTATGCAAGGGCGGCCAGGGGGTTGACTTGGCGACCGTCCGGGAAGCTGTCTGAGGCGCATAGAGCGCGTTGGCCGCAACCGAATCGGCCTTGTGCAAACGCCTCTGCATTTCGATGATGCACTGACAGATCGCCAACATCTGGCGCGGCTGCGGGCTACGCGCTCTTGGCGCCGAGTTCTTGCCGGCGGCGCAAGTCAGCCCCCGGCCGCCCCAGGTATTTTCAAGTGACTGAAAATGGCAGAACAATCGGCGAGAAACATGCCGCAGGCGTCCCGGAGGTGCGCCCCTAAAAGGCGTCAGGTAAAAGACATCGCTTGGATTTTTCAGATTTCGAAATTTTTGCCGGGGTAGTCAGATGGCCGCCAGGTATTTTCAAAACAATTTGACCTGGACCTTGAATCCGAGATGCCGAAAGGCGTCCGCACCGGCGCGGCGGCCCGCCGAGGTGCGGGTCACCATCCCGATGGCCAGGAGGTAGGGCTCCACCACGTCCACCAGGGTATCGACATCCTCCTGCAAGGTGGCGGCGATGGCCTCGATCCCCACCGGCCCGCCCTCATAGTACTCGATGATGGTTTTCAGGTAGCGCCGATCCAGGCGTGTCAGGCCCAGAGGATCGACCCCTTCGAGGGCCAGGGCCGCCTCCACCACCGAAGCGTCCACCCGGCCGTCGCCGCGTACCTGGGCGTAGTCGCGCACCCGCTTGAGCAGCCGGTTGACGATCCGCGGCGTGCCCCGACTGCGCTCGGCCAGGCACCGGGCTCCCTCGGCATCGATGGGCACTTCCAGCAGCGCCGCGGAGCGCCGCGTGATGCGCACCAGGTCGTCGATGACGTAAAAATCGAGGTTGCGCATCATCCCGAAACGGTCGCGCAAGGGAGCCGAGAGCATCCCGACCCGGGTGGTGGCCCCCACGAGGCAAAAGCGCTTGAGACGGAAACGATGGCTGCGGGCGTGAATCCCCTTGTCGAAGACGAAATCGACGGCGAAATCCTCCATCGCCGGATAGAGAAACTCCTCCACCGCTTTGGGGGTGCGGTGGATCTCGTCGACGAACAGGACATCGCCTTCCTCCAGATGGGTGAGCAGCCCCAGCAGGTCCCCCCCCTTTTCCAGCGCCGGGCCCGAAGTGACGGTCAACTGGTTGCCCATTTCGTTGGCGATGATGTGGGCCAGGGTGGTCTTGCCCAGGCCCGGTGGCCCATGGAAGAGCAGATGCTCCAGAGGCTCGCCGCGCCCCTTGGCCGCCTCGATGGCAATGCTGAGGCTTTCCACCAGTTCCCGCTGGCCAATATACTCGGAAAGCCGTGACGGCCGCAGGCTGAGCAGCTCCGGTGCCTCGTCGCCAGGCATGAGGCGGCCTGAGACGATGCCTTCGCGGCCAACGCTGCAGCGGGTGAGCATCTCGTCGGTCATCGGCTGGCCTCACCGCGGTAGACTTCTTCGAAAAGCGCTTCGGGGGTGTCGATGGCAGCGTTGCGCTGGATGGCCTCGTCGATCATGCGCCGGGCCTCTGCGGGCTTGTAGCCAAGTTGGGACACCAACACTTCGAGAACCGGTTGCGCCATGTCCTCGGCCGCGAGTGGCGCGGAACTCTCCCGGGGGCGGATCAGGGCGAATTTGCCCATCTTGCCCTCCAGGCTGGCGATAATCTTTTGAGCGGTGCGCGTGCCGATCCCCGGCAGCCGCTGCAAGGTGCTCACGTCCCGGCCCTCGATGGCCCGGGCGATGTCTCGCACCGGCAGGGTCATGGCCCGCAAGGCTTTCATCGGCCCCACGTCGGCTACTGAAATCAATAACTGGAAGAATTCCTTCTCCGCCTCCACCGGGAACCCGATGAGCAGGGGCTTGGGCTGACGTTCGGTCTGCTGGTGGTAGATGTAGAGCGCCAGCGGATCGCCCAGGGCCTTGCCTGCCAGGTTGGCGATGACGCCGGCCGGCAACAGCACCTCGTAGCCCACCGCTCCCACCAACAGAAGAATCCGGTCCGTGTAGCGCTGGAGCAGCGTTCCATCCAGATATCCGATCATTCGGGTCCCCTTCCCCTGCCTGCCCCAGAGGTTGAACACCATTGCCCGTAACGGTAAAGCCCCACCAGCGCCATGCCGAGGGCGTCGGCGGCGTGATCGGGACGGATGGGGGCGCTCTGGTGGAGTGCTTGCCGCACGGCCCCTTCCATCTGGACCTTGGCGGCGTTGCCGTTACCGGTGAGCACGGCCTTGGCCTCGCGTACGGCCACCTGGACGACCTGAAGGCCGTGGATCTGACCGGCGAGCAGAATCACCCCCGTCACCTTGCCCAGCGTCAAGCCGGACTTGGGATACCGTTCCAGGGAGAAGGCGTCTTCAACGACCATTAAATGCGGCGCCTCCTCGGCGAGCAGGTCGCAGAGGCAGCGGTAGATACGGGCCAGACGGTCCGGCTGGGGCTGATGGGCAGGAGTGCGAATGGTGCCGTAGGCGAAGTGGTGAACCTGCATCCCACGACCGTGGATAATGCCAACGCCGGTGGCCGCCAGCCCGGGATCGATACCGATGATCTTCACCAGGCCTTCGGCCGGCACGATCAGTTCATCCCCTCGATCTTCTGCCGGGCGATCTTGGCCTCGTTTGAATTCGGATACTTGCGGATCAGCTCTTTGAGAATCAGACGGGCATTGCCCTTGTCCCCCAGGTTGGCGAAAGCCAACCCCTGCTTGAGGAGGCTGGCCGCGACCTTGTTGCCGTTGGGGTATTTCTCGATGACTTCCTGGTATTCGAGGATCGCCTTTTCGTACCACTGTTCCCGGTAGTAGGTCTCCCCGAGCCAGAAGCGAGCGTTATCCGCGTTGGCAGCCTTGGGATGGCGCTCCAGAAACAACTGGAAACCGGCCCTGGCGGTCTCGTTGTCGCCCCGATCAAAATCGCGCTTGGCGGCCTGGTAAAGCTCTTCGGGGGTTTGTGCCGGGGGGCTCGAAGGAGCCGCCCCGCCAGCAGTCGCCCCTCCGACGACGGGGCCGCCAGTCGGCGATGGGGGCGGCGCAGCGTCATCCGCCTGAAGATCCAGATACGTTTCGATGCGCCGCACCCGGGCTTCGAGACGCCTGAGATCTTCGCCGGCATCCGCCTTGCGGGCCTTTTCCCCCAGAAGGTGCTGGGTCTCCTCGACGCCTCCCCGCAGCCGGCTGATTTCGGATTTCAAGCCGTCAATCTCGGCCTGGGTTTCCGCAAACCGCGTCCGCAACTGGCTGTCGTCCGTCTCGCTCCGGGACGCTGCCGTCCTCAGGTCCGCCTGGGTCCGCTCCAGTGTTGCCAGGCGCATATCGAGCCGTACGATGTCCTCTTGCACCGAACAGCCTCCCAGCGCCAAGAGCAACAACACCACTGCCGACAAAAAGATCCAAATAGACTTATATGAAGTTTTCATGGCGATAAAAAAAGCCCGCCGGAAGGGGCGGGCAGAAAGGGGCGGCGGCCGCCTTCCTGCCTTCGGCCGCCGCACGGAACAAAAGCATTTTCCGGCGCACCGGAGGCGTACCACCGGAGCGCCGGATTCTCTTGGCGTCTACTCGACGACAAACTGTGCCCGCCGGTTTTTCGCCCAGGCCGCTTCGTTCTGGCCCGGATCCAGGGGACGCTCTTCACCGTAGCTCACCGTAGAAAGCCGCGAGGGAGAAATTCCCATGTCAACCAGGAACGCCTTGGCGCTCTGTGCACGGCGTTCGCCCAGCGCAAGGTTGTACTCGTTGGTGCCGCGTTCGTCGCAATGCCCCTCGATGAGCACATTGACCGCCCGCTCCTTGTCCAACCAGGCGCCCTTTTCCTTCAGCACGCTCACCGCCGTCGGCGTCAAGGCGGCGCTGTCGAACTCGAAGTAGATGTGCTCATTCATGAACTGGTTGCGCGCCTCGCGCAGCCGGGCCTCTTCCGCCAACCGCTTGGCATCGCGCTCCGCGGCAAGACGGGCGGCCTCGATCTCCGCGGCCCGACGGGCCTTTTCCGCTTCCAGGGCTGCGGCGTCCTGACCGGCCTGGCTGACATCGCCATCGGTCCTGACGGCCTTCTTGGCGCATCCGGAAATCATCAACAACGCCACCATCAGCAACACCATCCCAACCCATACCTTGCTTCGCATGAATCCTCCTTTTTACCCTTTTTTATTGTGTGATATTTGGTTTATTGAATGCCGTTGGGGGACCAGTCCGGCTGACTTTGTGCTCCGGGCAAACTCAGCAGCCTTCTCTGATCCGTCCCGAACGATGTCATGACGTAAATCCTGGATGGGCCTTCCCGCGTGGAGCTGAAGGCGATCAACGAACCGTCCGGGGACCAGGAAGGAGACTCGTTGTCTCCACTGCCTTGGGTGAGCTGGACGATTCTTCGTGTTTCTATCTCTATCATTCGGATGTCGATCCGGTTTTTTTCCATGGCGGTATAAGCAATACGGCCGCCCTTGGGCGACCAGCTCGGTTGTGTATTATAAGGGCCTTCGAAAGTCAAGCGCTCAGTGTGGCCCGACCCCATGTCCATCACATAGATCTGCGGACTGCCGGAACGCTTGGAGACGAATGCCATCCGCCCGCCATCCGGGGAAAAAGTGGGAGACACATCGATGTCCGGCTGCTGAGTCAATCTTTTGATGATCTTCCCTCCCCCGCTCAGCAGGTAGATTTCCTCGTCACCGCTGAAGGACAAGGTGGCGGCCAGCTCGAACCGCCCCGGGACCCACTGGCCATTGAGATTGATCCCTTTCTCGGCCACCACGGCGCCGCGATTCTCCAGCCGATGGCGGATATAGAGGTCCGGCCGCCCCCGCTGGTAGGACGTGTAGGAAATCCATAGGCCATCCGTGGACCAGGACGGCGCCAGGCTGATGTTCCCGTGCCGGGTGAAGGCTTGGGGATTGCCGCCGTCGAAATCGCAGGTATAGATCTCCTTTTGACCATTTCCACCGGAAACGAAGACGATCTGGCTTTCAAAAGGCCCGGGATTGCCGGTGAGCAGCATGAGCACTTCGCTGCAAAAGCGCCGGATCAACCGCGGCAGGTCGGCTTGCCGTGCCGTGTAGCGTTTACCGAGGAGCCGCTCCTGTTTGACGGTGTCGAAGAGACGCAGCTCCAGATCCACCACCCCACCGGAGAGACTCGCCAGCCCGGTGATGAGCAGTTCGCTGCCGATCCCGGTCCAGGCCTTGAAATCGACGTCGGTTTCCGTAACGCCCATCGTCTTGGGATCCACCAGGAAGGCGCCCGGGTTGATAATCGAAAAATATCCTGTAAAATCTAATGTTTGAGACGCAAGCCGAGCCCCTTCGCGCGCCAGCTCGACCGTTGCCGGATCACCGGAAACGGACTTGAAATCCGGAATGGCGAGGGGGATTTTGCGCAAGTACGGATTGGTCAGATCGATATAGCCGTAGTCGGCAGCCGACGCAGACGGGCAGACGGCCACCGCCAGCGCCAGCAAAGATCCCAGCACCAGAAACCCACGCCGCCATCGCCGAACCCTGCCGCCAAGAAAATTGTCCGAAAAATTCATGTCTGTTTCACCTGCGTCAAGAACGGACTCCCGATCCGGTGCCCGTTGGTTTACTGGACGACTCCCCGAGGCGAAAAACGAAGCCCCACGATAATATCAGGCCGACGAACCCCCCTGGGATGGGGCGGCAGGGGTTCGGATTTCAGGATGGCGCGCCGGACGGATTCGTCAAGGTAGCTGTTGCCCGACTTCCTGTCGAACCAAAGGTCCTTGATCCGGCCGTCCGGCAGGACGCTGAAGGCCACCTCGGCGACCAGATCGGACCGGCCGCCACCCAGCGACTCGGAAAACGCCCAGTTCTTGTTCACCGCGTAGGCCACCTCCAAGCGATACATATCCTCGATGCTCAGGGGCCCCCCGCCACCTCCGCCCCCTCCACCGGCGCCGGTCCCAGTGCCGGTCCCAGTGCCGGCCCCCGCACCGCTTCCCGTTCCCGCCTTGGCTCTGAGCCGCTCGATGGCTGCCGGTGGACCGGCGGCAGTTTTGAGCTTATCGATGGCCGCGTTCACGGCGGCGGGCCTGCCGCTATCGACCTTTTTCTCCAATTCGGCAATGGCCCGGGCCACGGCCGGAGAGGGGCGGTAGGTTTCTTTCTTGAGGCTTTTCTTGACTTCCGGCGGGCCCTTCGGTACGGGCGTCACCTTTTCCGGCTTGGGTTCGACCGGTTTGGCCTTGGGTTTGGGCGGCGCAATGGACACCTCGGCTTCGGGAACCGGGGCCGGTTTGGGCGGCGTCACGGCAACCTCAGCTTCAGGCGGCGCCTTCTCGGGAGGCGGCGGGGCCGCCGCGGGGGCCGGCTCGGGAGCGGCGGGAGGTGCAGGAGGGGCTGGTGGTTCCGGTTTCGCTTCAGGCGCCGGCTGGGCCGCCGGACCCGGCCCGGGGGTGCCGGGCGGGGCATCCTTCAATGACACCATGGTGACATCGATGGCCGGAATCATGCGGCTGCGGTCGGGGGTCCAGTTCGGCATCCAGATCACCGCCGCCAGCACGAGCAGGTGCAGCACGGCCGACAGCGCCACCGGCAGCGCCGTGACACGGTCCTCCGGCGGGTGACCGCCCGTTCTGGAAATATGCAATGGATGCCGCGGGTTCATTTCGTCACCGTCATCGCACCTTTGGCTTGTCTTTCTCTTCGTCGGGGGGAAGCGTCACCATGCCGAGCCGATCCACCCCGGCGGCCTTGATTCCGGCCATCACCGTAACAACGGCCCCGTATGGAACGTCCTTGTCGGCGCGGAGATACACTTCGCGATCGGTGCGCGTCTCGAGAATTTTGCTCAGCTTGTCGCTGAAGAAGTCCAAGGTCACCTTGTAGTCGTTGATAAAAACCTCCTGCCGGGCGTTGACCGTCACCAGCAAGGGCTCCTTTTGCGACTCGATCGGCTCGGCGGAGACCTCCGGCAGCGCCACATCCACGCCTTGCACCATCATGGGCGCGGTGACCATGAATATGATCAACAGCACGAGCATCACATCCACGAAGGGCGTCACGTTGATTTCCGCCATCAGGCTGTCACGGTCCCGGCCGGTGTTCATCGTCCCACCTCCTGCCTCCCCAGGATATCCCGCTCGACGATGTTCTGGAAATCGGACGCGAAGTTTTGCAGCTCGGTCTCGATCAGCCGGATCTTCTGGGTGAAGTAGTTATAGGCGATAACGGCCGGAATGGCCGTCATCAGACCGGCGGCGGTGGCCACAAGCGCCTCGGAGATCCCCGGCGCCACCACCGCCAGGCTTGCCGATCCGCGAAGGCCGATCCCATGAAATGAATTCATGATGCCCCAGACCGTTCCGAAAAGGCCGATGAAGGGGGTCGTGTTGCCCGTGGTGGCCAGAAACGGAACCATCTGGCCCATGCGCGCCACCTCACTGTTGATGGCCCGGCGTAAGGCCCGGCGCACGTTGTCCCCGCCCCGGGAGAAATAATTGCCGGCCTTGCGCTGGCCGTCTGTGCCGACACCCTGCTGCTGCACGCGCCGCAACTCGACGTAGGCGACCCGGAACACCCGCGCCACCGGGCTGCCCGTCAGCAGTTTGGCCCGGTTGAACGCCTCGGTGAGGTCGGTGCTCTTCCAGAAAAAATCGGAGAACCGGGACGATTCCTCGAAAGCCCGGCGCAGGTAACGATACTTCATGATCATGATGGCCCATGAAGAAATCGAAAAGAACAACAGGCTCAGCAATACCAGTTGGACAACCAGGCCGGCATTGAGAATCATGTGGATCAGGTCGAGATTCGAAGGCAACATCCGCGTCTGCTCCGCGCACGGGTCGGGACAACGCCTTCCCGCCCGCCACCGTAAGAGGTGAAAGGATACCAGTGCAAAAATTATTTGAAATTTTATAATTTAATGGAAGCCATGAGGGGTGTCAAGATGATTCATGGAAAGAAATCAGATGGTTCCTGCACAATCCCCGCCGGTTTCCCCTGTAGGCGACGCGTTTTCAGCGCGCCCGGAAGAGGGTGCCGGATGAATCGGGGGGTGCCGGCGTGCCAGGTAGTGCGCCACGGCGCCATCCAGGGTCCGGCGAAATTCAGGCAGATCCACGGGCTTGGAGATAAATCGGAAGATCCGGCCCCGATCGATCCATTCCTGCAATTGCCCCCCGGGGACGTCGGCACTGAAAACCACCCTGACCGTATCCGGATGAAGGTGCCGGACCTTTTCCAGCAGGCTCAATCCGTCCATCCCGGGGAGTTTGATGTCGGCCACCAACACCCCGATCTGCCGCCGGCGAAGGATTTCCAGGGCTTCGTCGGCGCTGCCGGCGGTGAGGACGCCAAAGTCGCTTTTGGCCAAAAACCGTTTGACAGCCCGGCGCATATCAGGCTCGTCGTCCACAAAAAGGACCGCGATTTCTTCACTGGATGCTTTTTCAGCCGAAATGGTCATGACCGATTTATTGGAATCCGGGCAGTGAAAACCGTTCCTCCGGAGGCAGGGCAGTCGAACCAGAGGTCCCCCCGGTGGGTGTCGACCACGATGTGGCGGCAGAGGCTCAACCCCAGTCCGATACCCTTGCCCTGCGAATTTGTCGTGAAATACGGTTCGAAGACGCGCCCGCGGATTTCAGGCGCAATCCCCGGTCCGTCGTCGGCCACCTGGAGGCACACGCAATTTTCATCGCGCCAGGTACGAACCATGATTTTGCCTTTATCGCTGCGTTGCTGCGTCTCGATGGCCTGAACACCATTGAGGACGAGATGCAGCAGCACCTGGTGGATCTGTGCGGGGCGGCAGGCAATTTCGGGCACGGCACCAAGGATGGGATGCACTTCGGCGCAGTACCGGTAGGTGTTGACGGCGACGGCCAGGATATTTTCAACGGCCAGGTTGATGTCGAAGCGCATGAAGTCGTCGACCGGATCGCCGCTGCCGTCGCAGCAAAAGTCGCGCATGCCGCGGATCATCCGCCCGATCCGGTCGAAACCGCGTTGGGTCTCGGCAAACAGGGCGGGCACGTCATCCAGGATGGCATCGATCTGCAGCTCCGCCTCCCCTTTTCGAATGCGCTCGATTTCCGCGGCGCAACCTTCCGGGGCATTCTCGCCCCCGATGGCGCCGCGGTACATCCGGACCATTTGCGCCAGGTCCGTGAACATTTCACGAAGGCTGGCAAAATTGGTCGCCAGGCAGTTGACGGGGTTGCTCAATTCATGAACCACACCGGCGGCCAGCCGGCCGATCAGGGCCGACTCTTCCTGCGACATCACCCTGGCGTGCATCCTCTCGATGTCTCGGATGCACTCCCGGAGGCGCTGGTCCTGATTTTCGTCGCCCCGGCCCAGTTCGGTCCCGCTGCTTGCCCGGAATGAGATGGTGCGCTGGGCGAAATCTTGCGTCAGCCGCTTGTCGTTGGGCATTGCATCGATCCATCAGGCACAAGAAAACCTTCTGCCCCCATTCATCCTGCATCATCGACGCGCTTCAGGACCAGCTCGCGCAGCAACAAAGTTTCTCCGCGCCGCCCTGAACGGAATAAAAACAATATAGAATCAGGATGTTAAGTCAGCACTTAAAACAACCTTCAATTTTATGCCACCGCATTGACCAAATTAAGTATTATAAAAAAGGAGGGTTCAGGCGTCAAGAAGGAATCGTCAGGCTTTTCTTCGAGGGGCTAGGATCGAAATTATTATCCATTAAATCAGTATATTAAGTTTAGGGCGGCAGGAGGTCCAGGACCATCCTTCCCTGGCTGGCAAAGGCGACGTGGCTGCCCAAAAAGGCCAGCCCGGTCGATCGCAGCCGGATTTCGGCCCTCGGATCCATGTGGGCGATGATGCAGATGGTGGATGACGGGCGGAACTTTGCCTTGGCCGCCAGCAGCAGCGAATAATCGATGCCGCCTGGAAACGTGCCGGTAACCAACAAGAGCGCGACCGGTGCGGATGCGGGGCATTCGCAAAAGGCTTCTTTGGTCTCAATGGTTTGGCATTCTTCGAAAAACGAGCCGAGCAGGCCCCGCAGCGGATCGATGGCGGCGCCCCGGCCCAGAATGACGCATCGAGATGATGTACTGCCGGAAAAATCCCATTTCACCTTCGGCATTCGCCATCTCCTTTGGCCTTGCAGAAAAATTCTCCAGGCGACGGGCGAAAGGATAGCAAATACTATACCGAAATATCTTGATCTTTCCTGTGAAATTGCGCTCCCCGGCGCGCGTCTCCAAATGTCTCCCTCCGGTTACAAATTCCCATTGAAATACGGACACATTGCCGTAACGGCGCCATCGCGCAATGCCCGTGGAAATGCGAATTCAAGCAAGCAAAATACTATCATTCTGATAGATTTAAATCAGAAACTCTCTCAATTCTTTCTCATTTTGACATAAATTAGATTGTCCAACTCCCTTCATTCAAAGGCGCCGAACTTATTTCCAATCCTTGTTGGTATGTTAAAAATTCTCATGATTTCAGATTGTTTGAAGCAGATTTCAAGTCCCCGAAAACATAAAAATTCAAGGCATCCAAATTATGGCGCGCTATTTGCTTATGGCACTCTCTTTTTAAAAACTGACCTGTTTCCGTGGCACAAAATCTGCTGACAGATGTCAGTAGATGTTTTTAACGTTCTTTGACAACTTCCATCGGCTTTTCGCTCGGTTTTTCAAGCCGAAAAGCAGGACCGAGATCCCGATTTCATTGCATCTGCAAATAGCAGCACGGAAAAGACAACACTTTACCACTCCGGCAACATCGGCCGGTAAAACCTTGTCTGTTCTCCGGGCTGATATCGGCTATGCGGTAGCCCCGCGCAGCCGGGTATCGATCAAACGCCAAAGCTCGGCAAACGGGTTCAGGCAACCGAATCCGATGTACCACTGCCGGCCACGGTAAATCAGCCGGCCGGCCATGTACATCAGGTCTTGAATGACCGTCCGGATCCGACGGCGCTCGACGTGCTTCGAGGAACGGCTTCCGGGCAGATTGATCCCTCTTCGGCGAGCTTCTTCAAGACTCTGCCGACCGATGATGCGCAATGCATTGTAGGCGACCATCGCCAAATGCAGCACCAGGCTGTTGCTGGCAAACCGTCCGCTTGGCAACCGTTCGATATCCATGTCGGTTTTCAGTTCGCTGTGGTACTGCTCGCTGGTGCCATGATCATGATACAACTTGATGACTTCCCGCGCCGGCATATCCACCAGGGAGCACCAGTAGGTTTGCACCTCGATATCCGGAAACACCAGTTGCCGACCTTTTTTGTCGATGGTGCGCTCGATCACCTTGAAAACGATCGGATACGGCAATGGCTGTCCGTTGACTCCAACGCCGGTCTTGCCGATCCAAACGCGCTTTCCCTTGCGAGCCGGCACGCAATCGCCGCAACGGCGGGCCAAATCCAGCCAAGCCATCGGCGACTCCCGGCGCAGGTTGCGCTTGATGATGAAATGAACATTGTCGCGCTGCACATCGGCAAAGTTGTCCTGACTGTTGTTTCCCGAATCCAGGCGCATCAGCACCGGCGCCGGGGTGATCTGGCGCACATAGCCGATGGTTTGAGCGATAAACTCCGGTGTCCCGTTTTGACAATGCTGGCTGCCGATGCGCAATTGGAGGTTGGCCAGATACCCTTCGGCCCCCAAGTAGGCGAAAATCGGGGCATAGCCGTCGCAGCCTTTGTAGGTGCGCGAAACCCCCTCTTTTTGAGTTTTTGAGGTGTCAAAGGGGCTTGCATCAATATCCAATGGTAAAAACGGTCCGCAACTGGTTTCGATGGACGTCAATGCGGGAGCTGCCGTCTTGACCAGGTTGGCCGATTCCTCGGCTAAAATCGTCTCGACGCTGTGGCCGAGCAGATCGATTCGCTGGCGCAATGCGACTGCCGACGGGCACCCGGAAAGACCCAAAGCCAACTTGAAAAAGTCCGCCTTCGGACGAAACAGTTCGATGGCATCGTAGTCGGGCTTTGCAATGCTGAGAAGAGCAATCATTGAAAACAGGACATCGCTATGGGAAAATTGCCGTTGCTCAAAGCGTAGCCCACCGAAATTGTCCAGCCTGCTTTTGAGGTCGGTTTTTTGCAAAAGCGTTCCGATATGGACGATACCGCTATGGCTGGCCAACCGATCGATGGTGTCCTTGATGCGAATGACAGGGCGCATGGCTTTCACCTTTCGAGTGAGTCGTTTTTATGCGCCTGTATACAATATTTAGCGATATATTTCAATATGTTATGTTCTATTTTAGCAGGTTTTGTGCCACGGATTAAGGACTGACTTAAAATTCCAACAGACCAGATCTGGAATATCGCTGATGAAAGGTATTGGATTGGCTCTTGAGCAGATGGAAAAGGAAGCGGCGGCAGCGATTCAGGCCGGTACCCTGATGACTCTGATGCTTCCGAGGCGACGGCGCAACATGCCGCGAAAGTTTCCCCAGGGCGAACTGCTTTGCAAAAACAGCGACGGCTGGAATGTGTACACTTCCGATCCGGTCAAGGTCATGGCATGGCTGTCTGCCAACGGCTTGACGGATGGCCCGCCCCCATCGATGCAAGCGGAAAACAACAACTAGCGTCGAACCCTCTCGCCGGCATAGGTTGGAGAAACCAAAAGTCGAGGCCAGTACCCCTGGATTCTCCCTCGACAGCGAGTAGGTTGAAATACATCAAGATCAACTCAAAACGATCAGATTGCTCTTTTTCCCCACGACCTTATCACCGAGGCGGCCGGTCTGGTCATCGCCGAGGCGCGGCACCGCCGGTCCAGGCTGTTCGAAGTGGTCGACTTCGCCTTCAGTCGGCAGCGTCCGGCGGCCACCCCTGGCATATCGTCTATCAGTTCATGATGGCTTTCCGGATACGCGGGAAGCGTGGGGCGCGGGTGGGTAGGGGTTGCTGCACCATCTCGGCGGTCGATAGTTGCCTTGATTGAGAAAAAGCCAAAAAATGCCTATGTCCTTGTCTTCAGGTCCAAACCCGTTTTGCCGTCAACGGGGCCTTTATGAAAGGATTCTATCCGGAGCGCCTCGATGGCCCAATGCCGTGAAGGACCGGTGTGCCTGAGAGGGGGCAAATGTTTTCCTCCGAAAGGGAAACGGGTTCGATGACGGCCAGCCAGTTGGACAGCAAACCCGGGAAGGACAGTCCCGGGAGCCCGGATCATCGCCTCGCCCGTTGGTTGACGGTCACGGCGGTCATCTGGGTTCTGCTCATCACCGCCTCCTTCGGGTGGAATTGGATTCAGACGGAAAAGTCGTTCCTGTCCCTGGCCGAATTCGAGCTGCGGACAGTCCTGGAAACCGATTCCGCCTATCAGCACTGGGTCGCCGAGCAGGGCGGGGTCTACGTGCGCCCCACGAAAAAGGTCCTGCCCAATCCCCATTTGAAGAACCTGCCGGAACGCGACCTCACCACCGCTTCCGGTATCCGCCTCACCCTGATCAATCCGGCCTACCTGACACGCCTGGTACAGGCGCAGAAGCGGCCGCCCCACGGCCTGAAAATCCATGTCACCAGCCTTCATCCGCTGCGGCCCGAAAACGCCCCGGATGCCTGGGAGCGCGCCGCGCTTCGCCTGATCGAAAACGGAGCCCGGGAAGTGCTGACCGTGGATCCTCGGAGCGACAACCGCCACCTGCGCCTCATGCGACCGCTGGGCGCCGAAAACGACTGCCTCAAGTGTCACGCGGCCCAAGGGACCAAGGCGGGCGACCTCCGGGGCGGCATCAGCGTTTCCATCCCCCTGGACAACTACATGGCCGAACTGTCCAACCATCGTTTCCGATTGGCGTGGGCTCACGGCGCCATCGGCATCCTGGGGTTGGTCGGCTTGCTTGCCGGCGGATACCGCCTGCGGCTTTCGTCGGAAAGGCTGAGGCGCAGCGAAAAACAGTTCCGGGCCCTGTTTGTTCAGTCGCCGATGTCGATCCGTATTTACGACGCGCAAACCGGTGACATCCTCGACGCCAATCCCTCGGCCTGCACCGCCTACGGCGTTTCGTCCCTGGACATGCTCAAGACCGTCGACTTGTGGATGGATCCCCCCTATTCCTTCGAAGATGCGATGAGCTGGATCCGGAAGGCCGCCTCGGAAGGCCCGCAACGGTTTCAATGGCTCAGCCGCAAGGCAAGTGGAGAGCTGTTCTGGGAGGAGCTGTACATGAGCCCGATGATCATCGACGGACGGCAGCAAATCATCGCCGTCGGCCTGGATATCACCAACCGCAAGCGGGCGGGGATCACGATTTTACGCCAGGCCCTGGCCATTGAGGCCG
>DCWA01000003.1 GCA_002327445.1 Desulfobacteraceae bacterium UBA2174
CTTGCCCTGGCGCTCCGGAATGACATCGGGAAAAGTGGGGCGGAATGACATCGGGAAAAGTGGGGCGGAATGACATCTGGAAAAGTGGGGCGGAATGACATCTGGAAAAGTGCTGCAGGACGACATCGAAAAAGTGGGGCGGGATGACATCTGGAAAAGTGGCGCGGGACGACATCGGATAAGTGCCGCGGGACGACATCGGATAAGTGGTGCGGAACGACATCGGGAAATAATGGAATAGCCCCGAAACATGGGCTTCCGAGGGCTCCCGAAAAGAGGTAGGGATAGCACCCTAAAAAAGGCTCGGAACAAGATCGGAAGAAGGTGTCAAAACAGAAAAAATTTTCCAGAAGCTTTGGCGGGACCTGGCCTGGCCAATAAGAAAGCTTGATGTTTTCGCCCAAAATCCCAAGAGTCGAAATATCAAACGCAAAAGCAGGCTCTGCATACAGGAGACGGACATGGGGTTTCGATGGGTTTTGATGCTGATCATGGCGACAGTTCTGGCGACGCCGGCGGCGGCCGAGTTCTACCGCTACCGCGACAAGAGCGGCACGATCCGATTCACCGACAACCTGGCCGAAGTTCCCCCGGAGCAGCGTGCCAATCTCAAGGCTTACCGGGAGTCGGCGCGCTCCCCGGCCCGGCGCGCTGTTCCGGAGGCCGCCGCGTCCGGGCAGGCGCCGCAACCGGGAGAGACTCCGGCGGATCAAAAGGCTGCCGAGGAGATGGCCACCCGCTTGCGCCAGCGCCAGAATGCCCTGATCCAGGAGCACGAGGCGCTGGAGAAAGAGCGCGCCGCCCTCGCGCAGCAAGCTGGACGGCGGGTCAACAACGCCCAGCAGGCGCGGTACACCGAGGCTGTCGAAACGCTCAATGCCAAGATTCGCGAATACCATCAGCGCCGTGAGGCCTACGAGCGCGAGGTTCAGGCGCACAACGCGCGCATGGTGGAACGCGCTACCGCCAAACCGGATTCAGCGCCAACCCCCTGACGGGCCGCATTTATCGACGTCTTCTATGTTGGCGGCACGTTTACCCCATACCCGGCCGGAGACCCTCATGCGCAACGAATTCCACACCCGCCCCTTCGATCCCAAACTGGTCTGCCAGATCCTGATCCGTGCCGGCCTGCTCTCCAAACCGCAAGCCAAGGAAGTCCTGGAGAAACAGGAACGTACCCGGGCCCGGCTGGCCGAGCAGCAACGCCGCCAAGAGGCCGAAGACGAACGGGTACCGGTGACCATCGTGGATGTCATCGCCTCGATGAACCTGATGCGCGGCGATGGCGGAAAGGGGCTGGTGGATGAGGACAGCATCTTCCAGGCCCTGGCGACGGCGTGGAAGATGCCCTATCGCAAACTCGACCCGCTCAAGCTCAACCTGAACACCGTCACCAGTCATGTCCCCAAGCATTTTGCCAAGAAACACCTCGTGCTGCCCATCGACGTGGTGGAGGGGATCCTCACCGTCGCCGCCCCGATGCCGCTCAACATCGAGATCATGGATGACCTCATTCGGGTTTCCAACCTCAAGGTGGAGCAGATCATCAGCGCCAAGAGCGATATCGTCAAGCTGATCGACGAATTTTTCGGGTTCAAGCGCTCGATTGCCGCCGCGGAAAACCTTTTCGGCGGCGGGGTCGACCTGGGCAACCTGGAGCAGTATGTCAAGCTGACCAGCGCCGACGAACTGCCGGCCAACGACCAGCATATTGTCAACGCGGTCAACCATCTGCTGGTGTACGCCTTCGATCAGCGCGCCAGTGACGTGCACATCGAGCCCAAGCGCGAACTGGTCTTCGTGCGCCTGCGCATTGACGGTGTTCTTCACACGGTCTACAAGCTGCCCAAGAAGGTGCACAACGCCATTGTCAGCCGCATCAAGACCCTCAGCCGGCTCAACATGGCCGAAAAACGCCGCCCCCAGGACGGCCGCATCAAGATCGACCGCGGCGGCCGGGAGGTGGAGATCCGGGTATCCACCGTCCCGGTGGCCTTCGGCGAAAAGGTCGTGATGCGGATCATGGACCCGGATGTGCTCTTTCAGGACCTCGACGGACTGGGCTTTACCACCGGGGACCAGGAACGGTACCGGAAATTCATTCAGATGCCCCACGGCATCGTTCTGGTCACCGGCCCCACCGGCAGCGGCAAATCGACCACCCTCTATTCGACCCTGCGCCATATCGCCACGCCGGAAAAAAACGTGGTCACGGTGGAAGACCCCATCGAAATGATCCACGAGGACTTCAACCAGATCGGTGTGCAACCGTCGGTGGACGTCACTTTCTCCACCATTCTGCGCAACATCCTGCGCCAGGACCCCGATATCATCATGATTGGCGAAATGCGGGATCTGGAAACGGCCCAGAACGCCGTCCAGGCCGCCCTGACCGGCCACTTGGTGCTTTCGACCCTGCACACCAACGACGCCCCCAGCGCCATCATCCGGCTCCTGGACCTGGGGGTGCCGCCCTATCTGATCCAGGCCACCCTGGTGGGCATCCTGGCCCAGCGCCTCGTCCGTCGCATCTGTCTCTACTGCAAGGAGCCATTCGTCATGGAGGGCTCGCACCTGAAGGATCTTGGACTGGATGTGGATCGCGAAGGCCCCGTCACCCTCCACCGCGGCACGGGGTGCAACCGTTGCCGCCAGACGGGATATTATGGCAGACTAGGCATCTATGAAGTAATGCCCTTTTCCGACGGGATCCGGCAGCTCACCTCTGCCGCCGCGGACCCCGAACGCATCCGCCGGCAGGCCCTGGCCGAAGGCATGTCCACCCTGCGCGACAGTGGGATCCAGCGCATGCTGGAAGGCAAGACGACTTACCAGGAAGTGCTCAAGGCCACCTGGGACTATTTGTAGGGGCTTTACCCGCGAGGGAGCGCCCGAGAACCCACTTCCCCGCGATCATTGATCGGATGCAGCCGAAATGACGGACGCGCCGAAGGGAATTTCGCGCGCCGAGGCGGTCACCAGCGCCGTCGCCGTCTCGTCTTCGACACGCAGCACCAGGAGGCTGCCGATGGCCGCCGGCTCGCCGGATCCCAAGCATGCGCTCCCACCGGCGGAGCCGGGATCGCAAATCGTGTAGCGCTGGCCCACGGCCACCCCGTCAGACCGCCCGCGGTTGATGAACACCACGGATTGATCGCTCAACAGCACCACATCTTCCTCAGGCCGCAGAATCCGGCCGGCGATGCCCGCCGGTGCCTCCGCCAGGAGGATATCGGCATCGGGCCGCCGCACCGGCCTGGGCATGAGTTTGTCCCCCACGCGCATCTCCCGGTAAGAATGGACGATTTCGGCCCTGAAAGACCCCCCCGAGACGGCAGCGATCTCGACGACCCCGAGCAGGTAATGCGGATAGCCGACAAATTTCTTGCCGGAGGCCTCGGTGACCGGTTCCAGGACCCGATACACCACGAATTGCTGGCCCGGCATCACGATCCCCCCTTCGGCCGGCCGGCCCCAGGCCGTCTCCCATTGCCCGGCGATGGTATGATCCTCTGGAAGGCTGGAGATGATTGCCGCCGGAGCGACCTGTTCCCGGCGGATGAAACCGACGGTCTCGATACCGGGGTAGTAATAAGACGCCGGCGGCGCAGGGGGATTCCGGAATTCCATCCCCCGGGATGACGAGGGGCCAGGCAACGATTCCGGTGGCAGGCCGAAGGAACGCGGCGCGAAACGGATCCGATCGCCGGGAAAGATACGGTGCGGGTTGGGAATCTGGTTGTTGTGCGTCCACATCTGTGGCCATTGATAAGGGCTGCCGCCAAACCGCTGAGACAGGTCCCAGAACGTGTCCCCCCTTTCGACGACGTAATCGAAACCGGAGCCACGCTCCTCCTCTCCGACGGCCGGGGCGGTGCCCTGACCGGCGGCAGTGACGGCGAAGCCCCCCATCAGAACCATTGCCCAGAAAACACCGATCCACTGCCAGGACGAGAGGGCGCCGCGAGCCGTCAGGCGCCCCGCGGCCGTGATCATGTCGCGATGGTTGTTCATTGCTCGGCTCACCGCCTTGAAGGGTTGGTTGGCGAAATTGACGTTCCAGTCAATTTAGGCCGCCTTTCGGATAGTTGTCAAGCATTTGAATTTCTGAATAAAAAAACCCCGGCACGCACTCGTGCCGGGGGTTCTAATTCTCGATCGGAATCTCTGTTCGAATATTACATCATGCCGCCCATGCCACCCATACCACCCATGCCGCCCATGCCACCGCCGGGCATTGCCGGTGCGGCTTCCTTATCCTCGGGCTTTTCGGCAACCATCGCCTGGGTAGTGAGCATCAACGAAGCCACGCTGGCCGCGTTCTGAAGCGCCAGACGCACTACCTTGGTCGGATCGATGACGCCGGCGGCGATCAGGTCTTCGTAGGTGTCGGTCTCGGCGTTGTAGCCGAAGGGGCCTTCGGCGTTCTTGACCTTGTCGATCACCACCGAGCCCTCGGAGCCGGCGTTGTTGGCGATCTGCCGCAACGGTTCTTCCATGGCGCGCATCACCACCTTGACACCCAGCTTCTGGTCGGCCTTGATCTTGATCTTGTCCAGAGCCTCCAGGCAGCGCACCAGGGCCACGCCGCCACCGGGGACGATCCCCTCTTCCACGGCAGCCCGGGTCGCGTTGAGGGCATCCTCCACGCGCGCCTTCTTTTCCTTCATCTCGGTCTCGGTGGCCGCGCCCACGTTGATCACCGCGACGCCGCCGATCAGCTTGGCCAGGCGCTCCTGGAGCTTTTCGCGGTCATAGTCCGAAGTGGTCTCCTCGATCTGAGCCCGGATCTGCTTGACGCGGCCTTCCAGAGCGCTGCGGCTGCCGGCACCGTCGACGATGGTGGTGTTGTCCTTGTCGATGGTGATCCGCTTGGCCTTGCCCAGATCCTGCAAGGAAACATTCTCCAGTTTCACGCCCAAGTCCTCGCTGACCACCTGGCCACCGGTGAGAACGGCGATGTCCTCCAGCATGGCCTTGCGCCGGTCGCCAAAGCCCGGGGCCTTGACGGCGGCCACCTGGATCGTGCCGCGCAGCTTGTTCACCACCAGGGTCGCCAGGGCTTCGCCCTCGACGTCTTCAGCGATGATGACCAGCGGCTTGCCCATCTTGGCCACCTGCTCGAGAATCGGCAGCAGATCCTTCATGTTGCCGATCTTCTTCTCGTTGATCAGGATGTAGGGATCCTCGATGGAAGCGAGCATCTTGTCCGGGTCGGTGACGAAGTAGGGGGAGATATAGCCGCGGTCGAACTGCATCCCTTCGACCACATCGAGCGTGGTCTCCATCCCCTTGGCCTCTTCGACGGTGATCACGCCCTCTTTGCCCACCTTGTTCATCGCGTCCGCGATGATGTTGCCGATCGTCTCGTCGTTGTTGGCCGAAATGGTTCCCACCTGGGCGATTTCACGCTGGTCCTTCGTCGGCTTGCTCATCTTCTGCAGCTCTTTGACAGCCACCTCGACGGCCTTCTCGATGCCGCGCTTGACCGCCATGGGGCTGTGGAGCGCCACCACCAGCTTCTGGCCTTCCTCATAGATGGCCCGGGCCAGAACCGTCGCCGTCGTGGTGCCGTCGCCGGCCATGTCGCTCGTCTTGCTGGCCACTTCCTTGACCATCTGGGCGCCCATGTTCTCGAACTTGTCCTCCAGTTCGATCTCCTTGGCCACCGTCACGCCGTCCTTGGTCACCGTCGGGGAGCCCCAGGATTTGTCGATCACCACATTGCGCCCCCGGGGACCGAGGGTCACCACCACGGCGTCCGCCAGTGTCTTCACACCTCTGAGCATGGCCTCGCGGGCCTTCATGTCATACTTGATCTCTTTGGCCATAGTAATCACTCCTCCTTAGCATCGATCTTGAAAATTCATCAGAAACGAGTGGATGCGAACCGTTGTCGGCTGCCGATCAATCGACGATTCCCAGCACGTCGTCTTCTCGCAGGATCAAGTACTCTTCGCCATCGAGCTTGATTTCGGTGCCGCTGTATTTGCCGAACAGGACGCGGTCGTCCTTCTTGACTTCCAGCGGAATCCGCTTTCCGTCCTCTCCAAGCTTGCCGTTGCCTACTGCGATCACTTTTCCCTCGGCCGGTTTTTCCTTGGCCGAATCCGGGATGATGATGCCGCCCTTGGTCGTGTTCACTTCTTCGAGTCGCTTTACGAGAATCCGATCATTCAATGGCTTCAATTTCATCGTCCAACCTCTCCTTTTCTGTTTTCCGCTTCAATCGCTCCGGGTGTTGCCTTTCTCCCCGCCGCCGCTCCCGGACGAAACATCGCCGGTGCCGGCAGCCGGCTTGTCGGCCGCCTTCTCGCCGCTTCCGGTCCCTTTGCGGGCATAATCCGTCACGTACCATCCGGCTCCCTTGAGATGGAACGCGCTATGGGACACCAGCTTGTGCAGCTTGCCGGAACAGTGTCGGCAGCGGGTGAGGGGTTCATCTGAAAATCGCTGAAGGACTTCCTCAATACGACCGCATTTTTCGCATTCGTACTCGTAAATCGGCATGGCTCGGTTCTCCTGAAATGGTGCGAAACGCTTCAGGTTGGCGCAAGAATGCGTAAATATAGGTCCCCCTTCGGGCTTGTCAAGCATCCTCGAAAATGGAGCAATCGCCTTGAACAGTGGCTAATCGGGGGCGTGCAGCGTGTCGATGGGCCCCTGCCAGCGGGAGAAAAAACGCAGGACGACATCGATGCCGGGTACCGGCAGGCTTTCGACGATCTGGCGGGTGAGGCGGTGCACGCGGGCCTCTTCACTGTGCGTTTCTTCAAGGGATGCTTGAAAATTCTGCTTGAAGCGGCTGAACCGCTCGATGTGGATCAGCTCGTGAACCACCACGTACAGAATCAAGGGGAAGAGGTCCAATTGCGGATGGCTTTCCAGCGCATCGAGAATGGCATGGTCCTGAAGGCAAATCAGATAGACATCGACCCGCTGGGATCGCAGGCATGAATCGCTCCTCTGCCGGGCCGAAAGAATCACTTGGGCCAGGGGGCCGTGGTCCGGCTCGACATCGTTCATCGAATCGATGGTCCTGATGTCGTATCGCCACTGGGTCGACGATAGTTTGAAGGTGTCGCTGACAACCTCCTCGGCCATCGTCGCAGCTTCCCTTACCGCTTCAACCTGTTGTGGAGAGAAACGCCGGACGCGCGTCATGAACCGATTGATATCAAATTAAGGGTGGACAGGCCAAACAAAAAAGTGCTAATTGAGCCGATTACGCGAAACCGCCGCTCGACATCCGCCCTCCTCGGGCGGATCCGGCATACATCGGACTACGGGAGGTGATCTGTTGGGCAGTGTCATCAAGAAGCGTCGCAAGAAGATGCGCAAGCACAAGCACCGCAAACTGCTGGCCCGCACGCGCCACCAGCGCCGCAAGGGCAAGTAGAGCGTTGTTTGCCGGCGTCCGCGCAAAAAAAGCACCGCTGCAACCTTTCATGGCCGGCAACGGTGCTTTTTTTGCGACTGGCTGAAATGTCCTATTCGGCCTTGTAATCCTTGAGGTACTTGAAAAACTCCGAATCGGTGGACAGGACCATCGAGCTGTTCTGGTCCATGGCCTCCGTGTAAGTTTCCAACGTCTTGGTAAACGAGTAAAAATCCGGGTCCAGACCGTAGACCTCGGCGTAGAGTCGTGTTGCCTCTGCATCCGCCTTGCCCTTGACCTCCTGGGCGACGCGGTAGGCCTCGGAGGTGATTTCCTTCAAGTCGCGCTCCTTCTGTCCGAAGATCTTGCGCGCCTCCCCCTGTCCCTCGCTGCGGAACTTCTCGGCGATCTGCTTGCGCTCGGCGATCATCCGGGCGTAAACCGATTCCCGCACCTCTTCCACGTAGTTGATCCGCTTGAGCTTGACGTCAACCAGTTCGATGCCGAACTGGTTGAGCTTTGGCTGGGCCTGGGTGACGATGGCCTCGGTGATCTTTTCCCGCCCGGTGGTGATCATAAAGACCGAAACCGGAGGCCCTTCCTTCTCGATGTTTTCGAGACCGACTTCGAAGGTATCGAGCCGGCGGTTAGTGCGCCGCACGGTTTCGATGAGGCGGTTTTCGGTGATCAGGTTGCGCACCGCGGGATCGATGATGTTGTCCAGACGGGCCTGGGCCCCCACCACGTTGTTCACCGTCTGAAAGAACTTGACCGGGTCGACGATCTTCCAGCGGGCGAAGGCGTCCACCCAGATATAGGTCTTGTCCAGCGTCGGAATCTGCCCCGGGTCGCCATCCCATTGCAGCAGGTTCTTGGGGAAATAGGTCGCCTGCTGAATCACCGGAAGCTTGAGATAAAGGCCGGGTTCGGTCTTGGGCTGGCCGACGACCTTGCCGAACTGGGTGATCACTACTTGCTCGGTCTCGTCAACCACATAGGCCGCCGTGAAAAAGAACAGCCCCACCACCACGACGGCGGCTACGATGATTCCCTTGAATTTCATTTTGACGGTTCCTCGACGGGCTTGGCGCCGATGTTGAGCAACGGCAGCACGTTTTTCTGATCGGCATCCAGGATGTATTTATGACCGATCCTGGGCAGCAACGCTTTCAAATTCTCCAGGTAGATCCGCCGTTTGGTGACATCCTTGGCCTTGATGTACTCCTCGTAGACCGACTGGAAGCGGGCCGTGTCGCCTTTGGCCTTGTTGACCACTTCCAGGGCGTAGCCTTCCGCGGCCCGAATCACTCGCTCGGCTTCGCCGCGCGCCTCCGGGATGGCCTTGTTGTAGTCCTCCCGGGCCTCGTAGATCATCCTCTCCTTCTCTTGGCCGGCCTGGTTGACCTCGTTGAAGGAGGGCTGGACCGGTCCGGGCACGTTGGTGCGCTTCATCTCGACGGTGACGACGTTGATGCCCGATTCGGCGTTGTCGAGTTCCCTTTGCAGCAATTGACGGGCCTCGACGGCGATCTCCTCGCGCTTGCTGATCACCTCGTTGATGCTGCGGTCCCCCACCACCAGCCGCATGCTGGCCTCGGACATGTCCTGGAGCAGACGCCGTACATCCTGGACCTTGAACAGGTAATTGTACGGATCGTTGATCCGGTATTGGACGATCCAGGGGACCAGGGCGACATTCAGATCCCCGGTGAGCATGATGGACACCGAGGCGCCTTCGTCGTCCGAGCCGAACCGCACCCGGCCCTGCTCGTCGGTGGTCAAACCGAACTCCTCGGCATAGACACGCCTCACCTTCACCTTGGTCACCGTCTCGATGCCCGCCGGCAGCTTGAAATTCAAGCCCGGTTGGGTGGTGCGCACGTACTTGCCGAAGCGCTGCACAACCCCGACCTCGTCCACCGCCACCGTGTAGAACATCGAGGTCCCCAGAATGAGCGCCGCCACCAGGATCAGCAGGAAGGGGCCGCCGGGAAACCGCAGGTTCTTGAATTTCTGCAGCAATTCATCCATCTGGGGCGGTACGGGGCCGCCGGTGCGCCGCTCCTGTTGCTCTTTCAGCTTTTCCCAATCCCAACTCATGATCCGCGCCGTTTCCTTCGGGTTAAGGGGCCGCTTGCTCAACCTGCCCCGGAAGTTATTGATATCGAATCTGAAATTAGATGAGCCGGGCAAGCAAGTCAAGGGTAAAACGCCCGGGGCATGCAACTTGACAGAACCCGCCGAGGCCGATAGATCAGGGCCATGGACAGCGATTCCCCGCGAATGACGGCGCCGGTTCACATCGGCCGACTGCTTCAGGACACCTTGGAGCGCCTGTGCCGCAGCGGCGACAAGGTGCTGTTGGACATCTGCCGCCGCTGGGAAGAGCTGGTGGGACCGGTCATCGCCGCCAACTCCCGTCCCGTCGGCCTCAAGGACAATTTGCTGCTGGTGGACGTGGCCAGCAGCGTTTGGATGCAGCAGCTCCAGTTTCTCAAGGCCGAAATCATCGGGCGCATCAACGCCGGTCTGCCGGAAGCGGCCATCGAGAAGATCCGTTTCAGAATCGCCCGGTCATGAAAGACATCAGCTGCGACACGTTTCTCGACGGCCGCCTCAAGGTGAAGCAGCACCGGGAAGGATACCGCTTTTCCCTCGACAGCGCATTGCTGGCCGCCTTCGCCCGTTTCCAGCCGGCGGACCGGATCGTCGACCTCGGCACCGGCTGCGGCATCGTCGCCCTCATGGCGGCGCTGCTGCACCCGGACATCTCCGCGGTGGGCGTTGAAATCCAGCCGAACCTCGCCGCCCTGGCCCGCGCCAACGCCGCCGACAACGGCCTGACGGACCGGGTGGTGGTCATCGAAGGCGACCTGCGAAAGCTGAAGCGCCGGGCTGTCGGCCCCGTCGATCACGTCCTCGCCAATCCGCCTTATCACCGGCACGGCACCGGTCGCCTCAACCCCGACGACGAGAAAGCGGCGGCCCGGCATGAAATCCTCGCCGCGCTCCAGGATTTCATCGCCGCCGGCCGTCGCTTGCTGGACCTCGGAGGGCGCTTTTCCGCCGTTTTCCCGGCCGAGCGGGGAGTGGATCTGGTCTGTGGCCTGCGCCAGGCCGGCCTGGAACCCAAGCGCATGCGCCTCGTCCATCCCCACCCCGGGGCCGGGGCCGGGCATCTGCTCGTGGAGGCCGTGCGCGGCGCAGGGCCAGGCCTGCGCATCGAACCGCCGCTCTTCGTCCGCCAATGCGCCGAAGGCGCCTATCACCCGGAGGTGGCGGCGATCCTGAGCCCTTCCGACCCATGAGGGATATTTGCCGTTCTTGCCGCCCCGGGCGCCTTGACAGGACCTGAAGAAACCGGGTAAAGAGGGCATCTGTCAACGAGCAACGGTTTGCGGAGAGGTGGCCGAGCGGCTGAAGGCCCCGCTCTCGAAAAGCGGTATCCTGGCTAAAACCGGGATCGTGGGTTCGAATCCCACCCTCTCCGCCATTTTCTTCAATCATTTCGGTCTTGCCACCCTGGCGATAAAGTGGCAACAGGAACGAGCCTCATCCGGGGTGCCCCGCCGCCACTTTTCCCTCGTTTCCTTCCGCAACCTTGATAACGTCTTAAAAAACCCGAAAATAGCCATTGTCATTCCGAATAGCCATTGTCATTCCGAGGAGATTGCGACGAGGAATCTCAAGCATTTGTTATTATTATACATTTCGTTTTACAAAGAGATCCCTCGCTGCGCTCGGGATGACAATTCGGATTTTTTACGAAGGCATCAACCTTGGCACGCCGAAGCAGCCGGCGCCTGCGGTTCCGCAAAAACCTTCGTGGTAGCGAAGAATGACTCCGAAGTTGTCGGTTACTACAGCCTGACTGTCAGTCAGGTGAAGCCGGACGGGGAGCCGACCCGTCTGAGCAAAGGCAAAGGTCGAATCAGGAGGGGGACGACGCCACTCCGCACATGCAGGTGGAAAAAGCGTTTTTTTCTTCTTTGTCGATGCGGTGCCAGCCTTCCTCACGCAGGAATTTGTCCGCCATCTGGCGCTCGGCCTCGAACACCAGAAAATCGACGCCCTCGTTGCCCCTGAAACGATTCGTGTCGCCCGCCGGCCACAACAGGCCGTTGTGGTGGACCGCCACGGCGATGAGGCCGTTTCCCGGATAGTGCGGCAGCAGCCCTTTTCGGAAACCGCCTTCGCCCTTTTCCCCCGGTTGCCAGCGCTGCAAGTACACCTGACCGGCGTTGAGGCGCCGGTTCCAGAGGGCCACGTCCGCGTTGGTGCCGAAAGCGATTTCCGCGCCGGCATGATGGAGCATCTTGGCCGTCAGGGACTGGCTATCGCTCTTGAGGGTGCAGTAGAGCAGGATCTCCTCAATTCGCGTCAACTGGCGGATGACTTCTTATAGATCCGAACCCGCGCCGATGGCAATCCCCGCAGCGGTCGACGCCGGTTGCCGCGGGGCCTTGCGGGTTGACTTCGGCGGCGGGAAAGAGTAAGGGAAAACTCCGCCGTCCACCCGGAACCCCCGGGAAACGGCGGCTGCGGAAAATCGGGATACCGGCAATGCCGCGGAGAGATGACCGAGCTGGCCGAAGGTGCACGACTGGAAATCGTGTGTGCTGTCAAAAGCGGCACCGAGGGTTCGAATCCCTCTCTCTCCGCCATCCTTTTGCGCGGATCGCAGGCCGCCGGCGCCACCCGCCCGCATTCACGGCAGACCACCATGCTGCCGGCGCCGGTGCCCGCGGCGCCTTGACCGCCCCGTTTCTCCGAGTACCGCCCGCAATCTTCTGGCACTGAGCCGAAACGATGAGCTACCTTGTACTGGCCCGCAAATACAGGCCCGGGACGTTTGCCCGGGTGGTCCATCAGGATCACGTCACCCGCACCCTGAGCAACGCCATTCGCGCCGGTCGTCTGGCGCACGCCATTCTCTTCACCGGCCCCCGGGGCACCGGCAAGACCACCATCGCCAGAATTCTGGCCAAGGCGATGAACTGTGCCGAGGGCCCGACGCCCGACCCGTGCAACCGGTGCCGCAGCTGTCAGGAAATCGCCGGCGGTAACGCTGCCGATGTCTACGAGATCGACGGCGCATCCAACAACGGCGTGGAGCAGGTACGCGAGTTGCGGGAAAACCTCAAGTACATGCCGACCCACAGCCGGTACAAGATCTACATCATCGATGAAGTGCACATGCTCAGCGCCGGTGCCTTCAACGCCCTGCTCAAGACGCTGGAGGAGCCGCCGGCCCACGTCCTCTTTTTCTTTGCCACCACCGAACCCCACAAGATTCCGGCCACGATCCTGTCCCGCTGCCAGCGCCATGACCTCAAGCGCGTGCCCACCCGGGGAATCGCCGCCTATCTGGAGGACATCTGCCACCGGGAGGGCCGCCTTGTAGCGGCGAACGGCCTCGAGATGATCGCCCGGGAGGCTGACGGATGCCTTCGCGACGGCCTGAGCCTCCTCGACCAGGTGTTGGCCGGCACCGACGGCGAGGTGGATGCCGCCCGGGTGCAGGACATTCTGGGGGTCTTCGACCGGGCGCAGCTGATGAAGCTGGCCGACGCCATGCTCTCCCGGGACCTGGGCGCCATCCTGGATGCCGTGGCCGACACCTACCGTCAGGGCATGGACCTGAAAAAATTCTACCAGGATCTCTGCGAGCAATTCCGCCACATGCTCGTGGTCCGGACGGTGGCCGACGCCGAAGGGCTGGTGGATTTGCCGGCGGCCGAGGTCGCTGCCATCGGCCGCCAAGTATCGGGAATCTCGCCGGCCCAGTTGAGCCAGACCCTGGATTTTCTCCTGCGCGAGGACAGTTTCGTGCGCTTGGCGCCCCAGCCCCGGCTGGCGGTGGAAACCGCGCTGGCCAGGCTGGTTCAGGTGCCACCCCCCTTGACCATCGATGCCTTGGTGACCAAACTGGACGAACTGAGGGGTCAATGCGCCCAGGGGCAGGCGCTGGCACCGCCGAAGCCGCCGGCAGCCGCCGATCCGTCGCCGGTCGCTCCGCCGTTGCCGGCAGCCGAGGTGGCACCGCCCGTGGCCGATGCCGCGCCGGAACCCGCCGACGGCACTATGGAAGAACGAATCTTGGATCGGATCCGGCAGAACCATCCGAAGCTGGCCGGCGTTCTGACCCACTGCCGCATCAAGGCCATCAACGCCGCCGACGTGGTTCTCGAAGTGGGCGGCAGCGGCTTTCACGCCGGTTTGCTCCAGAAAAACAGTCAGACTATCGAAGCGGTCTGCGGCGACGTGGTGGGCAGAAACCTCAGACTAACCCTCGAAACCCCGCCGCGGGCTGCCGATGATGGCGCGCGCCAGCGCCAGCGGCGCAATGCGATCAAGCAGGAGGCTCTCGGGCACCCCCTGGTTTCCGAAGCCATCGAACTCTTCAATGGACAGGTGATGGACGTACGCGTTCTGGAAGGGGAACAGGAAGGAGACAGCCAATGAAAAACCTGGGCAACATGGTCAAGCAGGCCCAAAAGCTCCAAACGCAAATGGTCAAGCTCCAGGAGGAACTGGCCGAACGGACCGTGACGGCCAGCTCAGGTGGCGGCATGGTGCAGGTGGTGGCCAACGGCCGCCCCCAGATCGTATCGGTGTCCATTGAAAGGGAAGTGGTGGACCCGGAGGACGTGGAGATGCTGCAAGACTTGATCCTGGCGGCGGTCAACGATGCCCTGAACAAAAGCCAGGAGATGGTATCGAGCGAGATGAACAAACTCACCGGCGGAATGAAGCTGCCCGGCTTCTGAGCGGGAAACCGCCAGATGGAGAACCCCGTATCGTGAGTTATTACCCCCCCACGATCATCGAGCTGATCCGCCGCATCGCCAAGCTGCCCGGCATCGGCGAAAAGACGGCGGAACGTCTCACCCTGTACCTCATCGGCGCCTCGCGCGCCGAAGTCGAACAGTTGGCGCGAGCCTTGCTGGCCGTCAAGGAGAAGACCAGGACCTGCCGCCAGTGCTTCGGTCTGAGCGACGAAGAATTGTGCCCCGTCTGCGCCGACCCGGCCCGCAACAACGGCCAGATCTGCGTGGTGGAACAGGCCACGGACATGGTGGCCATCGAAAAAAGTGGCGCCTTCCGGGGCCGCTACCACATCCTTCAGGGCGCACTGGCGCCCATGGACGGGGTGGGGCCGGAGAACCTGCGCATCGCGGAACTGCGCCGAAGGCTGGAAAACGGAGGTGTGGAGGAGGTCATTCTCGCCACCAGCCCCACGGTGGCCGGAGACGCCACGGCCGCCTACCTTGCCCGCATCCTCGCCGGCCCATCCCTGCGCATCAGCCGCATTGCCTGCGGGGTACCCGTCGGCGGGGACCTCAAGTTCATCGACCAAGCCACCCTGAAACGGGCACTGGACGGACGCCATGGCATTTGACGCCGACGACCTGTTTCAATGCCAGCGCTGTGGCCAGTGCTGCCGGGGTTTCGGGGGCACCTACGTCACCCCGGCCGACATCGAGGCCATCGCCGCCTACCTCGGCTGTCCGGTGGCGGATTTTCGCGCCCGCTACCTGTGCGGCACCGGCGACCGGCCGCTGCTGGCGCAGCGCAGCGACGGCTACTGCATCTTCTGGGAGGATCTGTGCACGATCCACCCGGTCAAACCGCTCATGTGCAGGCGCTGGCCCTTCATCCCGGCCGTGTTGAAAGATGTGGCCAACTGGCACGCCATGGCCACCACCTGCCCCGGCATGCGCACCGACATTCCCGACGAAACGATCCGCGCCGTGGTGGCCCGTGTCCTGGCGCGGGAATCCACCGCCGAAGACGACGCCCCGTAACCCCCGGTTCGCGATTTGTTTTGATCAGGCCCGGCGCCAGGCCGAGGTGGGCGAAATTCGGTATTCGCCGGCCGGATCGGTGGTTTCGAGAATGGCGCGCTCGACCAGATCGGCCAGAGCCCGGTCCAAGGTGTCGGGATCGGCATTCCAGACCTGGAGGAGGCCGGATCGCGTCACCGGATGCCCCTCGTCGGCCAGAGCGCAGCAGAGCAGATAGGCGGAAATGGTTTCGACAGCCAGACCCAGCTTGAAAATCCGCTGGTCCATCTGGGCGTTGGGAAGGGATGCAGCCATGAGTCTCCTTGATACGGGCGTGAAACGGTTGCCGGCGGCGCGCCCCACCGATGATCGCCAGGGGTGCGACGCACTCGGGATGCGACAATGATGCAAACGACCCCTGCCCCTGTCAAGATCGGCATTCTCGACGCCGACCTGGGCGGATTGCCGCTGGCGGCGGCCATCTCGTCCCGCTGGCCGCAACTGCCCGTCTGCTACCTGGCCGATACTGCCCACAGGCCCATCGGCGAGCGAAGCCCGCGTCTGGTGCGCCGGCAAATCGGCCTATGCCTCGACGGTCTCCGCCAACAAGGAGCTGACCTCATCCTTCTGGCCAGCCAGACCATGGCCGCCTTGCGGGAAGGTTCTCCGGTGGCCGAACCTGGCGTCGTCGACCCGCTCCCCCTCGCCGCCGCCGCGGCCGCCGAAGCCTCGCCGAGCGGCCGCATCGGTGTCATCGCCAGTCGTGCCACGGTGGATAGTGGCGCCTATCCGCGCCTCATCGAAGCCATCCGGCCGGAAGCCCGGGTGCACGCCGCCGCCGCGCCCCTGCTTGGGCCGCTGTTGGACGCCGGACGGGAAAACAGCCCGGAAGGCCGATTGATCGTCAAGAAATACCTCCACCGGCTCAAGGTGCGCCAGGTGGACACCCTGATTCTCGGCGCAAGCGCGTGCAGCCGGATCGCCCCCCTGATCCAGCGAAAGATCGGCCCGCGCGTGCGGCTCGTCGATCCACTGTCACTGGCCCTGGAACGGTTGGCCCACCGGCTCGGCCCGTGGCCGCCCTCCTCCGAATTGGCCGTCTCTCTTCGTTTGCTGGTTACCGACGCCGGCCCTGCCGTCACGGAAACCATCCAGCGCGTCCTGCGACGGCGGGTCGATCCGGTGCAAATCCGGCTTTGACCCCGGGATGCGTTGCATCCTTCCTCTATCGCCAATGGGTCTGAACCATCAGCTCCCGCCGGTATCGATCCAGCAGGGTCGCCTTTGAAATCATCCCCAGGAAACGGCCTTGGTGAACTACCGGCATCGAAAAGAGCCGAGCGGCGTCCATGTGTTGCAAAACTTCGTTGAGATCGTCCTCCGGACCGGCCGTCGCCACCTGGCTGTCCATGATCTGGCCCATCACCACGGCGTCGTAGAGCAGCGGATCAAAGAGATAGGGGCGAATGTCGTCCAGCCTCACCAACCCGAGGAAACGCTGGCTTTCCGGGTCGATGACCGGAAAATAATTGCGCCGTGAGCGTTTGATCACCTCGATGAATTGGCGCAGGCGCATCCCGGGAGAAACGACAGTACAGTCGGTTTCGAGCAGCTCACCTACCTGCATGTCGGAGAGAACCCGGGCATCGGTACCGGGCCGCAACAGTTGGCCGCGCTCCACCAGATCCTTCATGTAGAACGACGCCGGCTCCAAGAAATGGCAGATGGTCGTGGAGACTGTGGAGACGATGATCAAGGGCAGAATCGCTTCGTAGCCGCCGGTGATTTCCACGATGAGGAAGATCCCGGTCAGGGGCGCCTGGAGCATGCCGCTGATCAGCCCGGCCATGCCCAACAGGGCGAAGCAGCCTTCCTCGATCCACTCCACCGAGGGCCAGAACATCGTCAAGGCCCGGTGGTAGGTCAGCCCCGCGAGGCTGCCGATCACCAGCGAAGGCGCGAAAATTCCCCCTGACCCGCCCGACCCGAGAGTCAGGGCGGTGGCCAGAATCTTGGCCAGGGTGGCCGCCGCCACGATGGCCAGACCCGGGGTGAAATGGCCGGCGATCATCGCGTCGATGGCGTGGTAGCCCTCACCGAGCACCACGGGCAGTGCCATGCCGATGAAGCCCACGGCACAGCCGCCCACTGCCGCCCGCAGCCACACGGGCCCCCCGGTTTTTCCGGAAAGACGGTGGATGCGGTAGAGCATCCGGGTGAGCAGCACCGAAGCCAGGCCTGCGACCACGGCCAGCCCGGCGGAAGCGATGATGTCCGGCAGACCGATGTCGAAGAGACGATGATCGAAGGCGATCTGGTTGCCCCGGAGGGTCCGGCTCACCTCGGTGCCGGCCACCGCGGCGATGGCGATGGGAATGATGTTCAGGCTGCTCCATTCCCCCAGGATCACTTCCACGGCGAAAACCAGCCCGGAGATGGGGGCGTTGAAGATCGAGGCGATGGCACCCGCGGCGCCGCAGCCCACCAGGGTGATTTGCTGGCGGTCGTTGAGGGCAAACAGCCGCGCGATGCCGGAGCCGATGGCCCCCCCGCTGACCACCACCGGGGCCTCCGGCCCTGCGCTGCCGCCGCTGCCGATGGTGAGGCAACTGGATACCAGCGGCGACAGAATCGAGCGAGAACGCATCCTGCCGCCCTGGCGCGATACAGCGTGGATCAGGTTCGGCACTCCGTTGTCGGCGCTGTTGCGAATCGCCCGGTGGAGGAACACCGCCGAGAGCAGCGCCCCGATTCCGGGCAGGACAAAGGCCCAGGGCTCGCCCCGAAAGGGTTCCAGCCAATTGAACAAGGCCGTCAGGCCGCGGTTGAAGGCCACGGCCGCCAGCCCGCCGCAGGCCCCGACCACCAGGGCCAACAGGATCATCAAGAGCCGGTCGTCAGATCGGAACAGGCGCCATTCCGCGATCCGCCGCCAGGATTGCAGTCGCCCCACGGCTTTCAATACCCGCTTTCGGCCAAGGGCCGTTCCAAGGTGGCGATGCGATCGAAAAGGGCTTCGGCGGGCGGCAGATTCCGCAAAAAATCGATGAAGGCGTCGTCGCGCAGGCAGAATGCAAGGCGGGACAAAAGGTGCAGATGGCAGTCGATGGAATCGCCGATGAGGATGAAAAGGACAAAGACCGGTCGGCCGTCGATGGCGTTGAAGTCCACCGGATGATCCAGGAAACAGGTGGCGATCAAGGGCAGGTCGGCGATTCCGGTGAACGGGCTGCGCGGGTGAGGAATGGCCACCCCCCGGCCGATGCCGGTGGAGCTCAACTGCTCGCGGCTCAACAGCTGGTTGTGGAGTTCGTATTGCATCGGCGGCGGCAGCATGGTGAGATGCGCCACGGCGTTTTTCAACACCGCATCAATACTGTCGCCGCCGATGTCTCGATGGACACCGCCGCGGCGCATGGCCTCCGCCAGCCCGCCGGACACCGCGACCACCGGTTCCGTTTCGGCCGCGGCGAGGGAAAAATGGATGTGGTGATCCCTGGCCCAGCGTTCCAGGGCCGCCCGGTTGAAGCGGCACTCTCCGCCGATGCGCTCCACCGGGATTCTCCCCTGCCGGATCCAGCGTTCCAGCGTGGGTTCAGCCACATTGAGGCAACCGGCGATCTGCGATAAGGTCAAATCCATCCCAACCATTCATGATACATGCCGCAGCCACCGCTGCCGTTTCCATCCGGGGATGACGGGTTACCTTTCCCTGCTGGCGATGGCGGCTTTGAGAAATTCGCGGTTCATACGGGCGATGTTGGCGATCGAGATTTCCTTGGGACACTCCACTTCGCACTCGGTGACGTTGGTACAGTTGCCAAATCCCTGCCGGTCGGCCTCACGCACCATCGCCAGCACCCGCCGGGCCGCCTCCGGGCGCCCCTGTGGCAACAATCCCAGGTGGCTCACCTTGGCGCCGACAAACAGCATCGCCGACGCGTTGGGGCACGCCGCCACACACGCCCCGCAACCGATGCAGGCGGCCGCATCCATCGCCAGCTCCGCCGTGGCAGCGGCAATCGGCGTTGCGTTGGCCTCCGGCGCAGACCCCGTGTTGGCCGCTATGTAGCCGCCGGCCACCATCACCTTGTCCAGCGCGGATCGATCCACCACCAGGTCCTTGACCACCTTGAAAGCCCGCGCCCGGAAAGGTTCGATGGCCAGGGTGTCGCCGTCGGCGAAATGCCGCATGTGCAGCTGGCAAAGCGTCGTGCCCCGCTGCGGCCCATGGGGCCGGCCGTTGATCACCGCCCCGCACATCCCGCAGATCCCCTCCCGGCAGTCATGGTCGAAGCAGATGGGCTCCCGGCCGTCCAGCGTCAACTGCTCGTTGACCACATCCAGCATCTCCAAAAAGCTCATGTCCGTCGAAATTCCGCGGGCCGCGAGGGTTTCGAATCGCCCCTTGTCCCGCGGGCTGTTCTGACGCCAGATCTTGAGCGTCAAATCGATCGTCGCCATCACTTGTAGCTCCTTTGCGTCAGGTGCACATGCTCGAATGCCAACGGCTCGGTGTGCCGCTGTGGTGCGCTGCCGTCTCCGGTGTGCTCCCAGGCGGCCACGTGACAAAAATTCTCGTCGTCGCGCATCGCCTCGTGCTCCGCTGTCTGGAATTTCTCGTTGAAATGCCCCCCGCACGACTCCTGCCGCGCCAGCGCATCTTCCACCATCAACTCGGCAAATTCCAGAAAGTCCGCCACCCGGCCGGCACGCTCCAGGCTCTGGTTCAAATCGTCACCCCGCCCTGGCACAAGCACGTTCTGCCAGTACTGCGCCCGCAAGTCCCGGATCATCTCCCGGGCTTTGGCCAATCCATCGTTGTTGCGCGACATGCCGCAGTAATCCCACAGAATCGACCCCAGTTCCCGATGAAAATCATCCACCGTGCGGTGTCCCTTGATGGACAGCAGGCGCTGGGTGCGCTCGGTTACCTGCCGGGCCGAGTCCATGAAGGGCGCATCGTCCTCGCTCACCGGCGATAGTGGCGTCCCGGCCAGATAACCCCCAATGGTATAGGGGATCACGAAATACCCGTCGGCCAACCCCTGCATCAGCGCACTGGCCCCCAGACGGTTGGCGCCGTGGTCGGAGAAATTGGCCTCCCCCAGCACGAACAAACCGTCGATGTTGCTCATGAGGTTGTAGTCCACCCACAGTCCGCCCATCGTGTAGTGCACCGCCGGGAAAATCCGCATCGGCTGCCGATACGGATCCTCGTCGGTGATCTTCTCGTACATCGCGAACAGATTGCCGTACTTCCGCTCGATGGTCGCCCGGCCGTCGCGGGCGATGGCATCGGCGAAATCCAGATACACCGCCAATCCCGTGTCGCCGACGCCGCGGCCCTCGTCGCACACCGCCTTGGCCGCACGACTGGCCACATCCCGCGGCACCAGGTTGCCGAAGCTCGGATAGCGCCGCTCCAGATAATAATCGCGATCGGACTCCGGAATCTCCCCCGGCGCCCGCTTGTCCCCCGGATTTTTGGGCACCCACACCCGACCGTCGTTGCGCAGACTTTCGCTCATCAGCGTCAGCTTGCTCTGGTAGGTGCCATGCACCGGAATGCAGGTCGGATGAATCTGCGTGAAACACGGGTTGGCGAAGTATGCCCCCCGCTTGTAGCAGCGCCAGGCCGCCGTCACGTTGCAGCCCATGGCGTTGGTGGAGAGGAAGAATACATTGCCATAACCACCCGTGCACAGCACCACCGCATCACCGGTATGGCGCTCGATTTCCCCGGAAATCAAATTGCGCACCACGATGCCCCGCGCACGGCCGTCCACCATCACCAGGTCCAGCATCTCCCGGCGCGGGAACATCTTGATCTTGCCCGTACCGATCTGGCGGCACATCGCGCTGTAACAACCCAGCAGCAACTGCTGTCCCGTCTGCCCGCGAGCGTAGAACGTCCGCGACACCTGCGCGCCGCCGAAGCTCCGGTTGGCCAAAAGCCCGCCATATTCCCGCGCGAAGGGGACCCCGGCGGCCACGCACTGGTCGATGATGTTCACCGACAGCTCCGCCAGCCGGTGCACATTGGCCTCCCGCGCCCGGAAATCGCCCCCCTTGACCGTGTCGTAAAACAGCCGCCACACGCTGTCGCCATCGTTCTGGTAGTTCTTGGCCGCGTTGATGCCTCCCTGGGCCGCGATGGAGTGTGCGCGCCGCGGGGTATCCTGGAAACAAAAGGCCTTCACGTTGTAGCCCAACTCTGCCAAGGACGCCGCGGCGGACCCGCCTGCCAAACCCGTGCCCACCACGATCGCGTTGAACTTGCGCTTGTTGGCCGGGTTGACCAGCTTCAAATCGAAACGGTGCCGTTCCCACTTGCTCTCGATCGGCCCTCCCGGTATTTTCGCATCCAGCTTGGTCATCTCGCTCTCCTGAAAAAATGAATATAAGACCTATAGGTCCCCTAGGTCTTATAAGACCTATAAAAAACTTCCTACGCCACCCAACCCACAAACACCGGCAAGAACGCAAATCCCGCGGCCAGCACCACCGCAAACACCACGCTGCCCATCCGCAGCAGCCCGAAGTACTTGTCGTGGTTCATCCCCAGTGTCTGAAAGGCGCTCCAGAAACCGTGGCTCACGTGGACGCCCACCACCGCCATCGCCAAAATGTACAAACCGACGTAAAAAGGCTGAGCAAACGCCGCCGCCACCAGCGCGTACACTCCCGCATCACCCTTGTCCACAAAGGTGAACTGCACCAGGTGAAACAGCAGAAACGCCAGGATCAGCACTCCGGTGTAGGGCATGGTCGCCGATCCCAGTGTCTGCCCTCCGCCGCTGGCGTTGACCCGGTACCGCACCGGCCGCGCCTGCAGGTTCTGGTAAAACAGGTAGAGCCCCGTCCCCACATGCACCACTGCGAAAAAGATCAGCCCCGCCTCCATGATCCGCAGCAAAGCCCCCAGGCTCTGGAGTTTGGCCGCATAGGCGTTGAAGGCATCGGCCCCGGACAGCAATAGCGTGTTGCCGGCCAGGTGGCCCACCAAAAACAAACAAAAACACAACCCCGTCACCGACATGAACAGCTTCTTGCCGATCGCCGTGCCGAAGGTCCCGACCAACCAGCTCATCGCAATGCCCTCCCGATTGAAATTACCGCCGATTCAGTACCCCAGACCATCTATTGGCTCCGGAGCGCTCTGTCAATACCCATATGGACTCCGGGGTGTCCGATTTACCCAATATTGTGAAACGGGTTGACATGGCTGCTTTGCGGCGGGCCTCCAGCCGCATCGATTTGAACCTTTTCAACCCCTTCGATCCTCGCCGCCATCGCCTGGATCTCGGCGATGGCTTCTTCCGACAAGGCGGAGGTCTCCTCGGCGTTGCGAATGAAAACCGTCCCGCCGTCGGCGATGACCGCCAAACGGGGGGCGATCTTGGCCAGAGTTGCCTGGACCCGGGTCGCCAAGGCCAGATCGTCCACGATCTTCTGAGCCCGGGGAGTGGTCTGGAAACGGGGCTTGGCGACGACGCCGGAGAGAATGTCCACGGCATCATCGACCGTCAGGGTCTTGATGTTCAGGACCATGTCGTAGAGGCGGCTGTCCCAGGTATCGGTGCCGTAGACCTGAATCCCCCAGCGGCGCCGTTCTTCATCGTCCTTCTGCAGGATGTAGCGCGCCTTTTCCGGCGAGATCCCCTCCCGCTTGACCTCCTCGGCGACACGGTCCTCGATGTCGGCGAGAATGCGCACCTTCAGAACGTGCGGAATCCCCCTGAGAAAATAATGCCCCGCCAGACCATGGTAGACGAGGCGGTCCTGCTTGGCATGCTGCAACAGCGCCGAGCGCAGATAACTGACGTAGCGTTCCTTGCCGTGCCGGAACCGTTCCAGCACCGAAGGCGCGTCGTGCAGGGCACGGATCAACTTGATTTCGGGGATGTTGAATTCGTCGGAGGCCTCGAGCAGAATATCCCTGGAGATGCAGGTGTACCCGAGCCTTTGCGCCAGCTTTTCGGCGACTTCCTTGCCCCGGCTGTAGGATCCCCGCGAAATGGTGATGATGGCCACGGATCGTTCCTTTCCATAATGAATGGGTCCTGAATACCGGCCAGATATCATAAACGGCTGGACGCAAGTGTCAAGGAAGATACGACAGGAAAAAACATGCCGATGGCCAGGCGGCAGGACCTGGCCATCGTGCGGGCATGAAAGGGGAAAGCGCGCTGGCGGGTGGAAAACGGCGGGAGGTTCAGGCCATGAGGCTGCGACGGCAGAAATCCACCGCCGCTTTTCGCATTCCGCGCCGCGTATCGAGCCCCAGAGCGTGCTGGCGCATGATGCCCAGAATCAGCACCAGCAGCACGTTGACCGTCGGGGGGATGTTGAGCTTGGCGAATTCGCCGCTCTCCACCCCCTGCTTGAGGCAATCGCCCAGGTAACGGCTCAGGCGCTTGCGCTGCTCCGCCATCAGCCGGGAACAGGCATGGGCACCGTCCTTGAGCTTGGCCGGGCAAGTGCTGGCGATCAGGTATGTTTCTTCCGGCTTTTCCGCCGAGATTTCCATGTGCAGGGAAATCAACGTCTCGATACGGTGAAAGGCCGGCTTGGATTGATCGGGGAGCTGTTCCAGGCGATTGAAGTAATCGTTGAAGGCTTTTTCCAGGATATAGGTGAACAGCCCGTCCTTGTTGGCGAAATGATAGTAGATCAGCGGTTCGGTGACGCCGGCCGCCTTGGCGATGCGCAGCGTCGTGGTGCCGTCAAAGCCATTTTCGGCAAAAAGCTGGATGGCGGCGCGAACCAGTTCATGCTTTTTGGGATGGGGACTGGCCATTGCTCCTCCTTTGCGGTCTGGAACGTTGGGTGCAAGAGCGCGATGAGACCGGTCACGCGCGGTCGAAATTTCCCTGGTATTTTGAATATTTTTTCTGCTTTTAGTTGAATTCAATTTTTTCAACTTTGTCAATACAAAAATATCCAGCACGGGGCGAAAAGGCCCAGAATATGTTTCAATGGTGAAATTTTTACTATTCTCCAGCCGTCGGCAAGAGCTAAAAAAAGAATAATCATTAAAAAAGATATGAAGATTTTATTGCATGCTCCGGAAGGACAACCATCGGATGGAAACACCCCGCCCCGCCGCCACCTGGCCGGCCTGGCAAGGGAGCCGGACCGGGGAGACGGCCGCCCGGTCGATGCCGACAGGGTCCGTCCCTCCGGCCGCAAAAAGTGCAAGACCGCAAGAAGTCAGGCGGGATTGTGAAGCGGCGGGTGTCCGCGGCGGTTCGGGGAAGCGGTGGCGGCCCTGCGCCTCAGCGCCCGATGCCGATGTAGTCCATGCCCAGGGTGCGCAGTTCGACCGGGTCGTAAATGTTGCGGCCGTCCACGATCAGCGGCCGGCGCAGCAGGATCTTTACCGCTCGCATGTCCACGTTGCGGAATTCGTCCCATTCGGTGACCACCACCAGGGCGTCGCAGTCCCGGATCGCCTCGTAGGGATCGCTGAAGAACCGCACCCCGGGCAGCAGGGACCTGGCCCTGTCCATGGCCACCGGGTCATAGGCGTGCACCACGGCGCCGGCGGCTTCCAAGCGGGCGATGATGCTCAGGGCCGGCGCCTCGCGGATATCGTCGGTCTTGGGTTTGAACGACAGCCCCCAGATGGCCACGGTGCTTCCGGCCAGTTCGAGGCGCGACGCCAACCGATCCACCACCAAAGTCTTCTGCGCCTCGTTGATCCGGTCCACGGCCTCGAACAGGTCCGCCGGGCACCCGTGGGTTTTCAGGGTGGCCACCAACGCCTTGACGTCCTTGGGAAAGCAGCTGCCTCCGTAGCCGACGCCGGCCTGGAGAAACCGGGGTCCGATGCGGCTGTCGAGCCCCAGCCCCCGGGAAACGGCCTTGATGTCGGCGCCGGTCTTCTCGCACAGGTGGGCCAACTGGTTCATGAAGCTGATCCGTGTGGCCAGCATGGCATTGGCGGCATACTTGATCAACTCGGCGCTGGGGATGTCGGTGACCATGATGGGCCGATCGGTGCGCGCCAGGGATCGGTAGAGCCGTGACAGGATCTCTTCGGCGCGCGGGCTGTCGGTGCCGACGATGATGCGCTCGGGATTTTCAAAATCCTTGACCGCGGCCCCTTCGCGCAAGAATTCAGGGTTGGAGACCACATCGAAATCGATCGGGTCGGGTTGGTGCTCGCGGATGATGCGGCGCACCATCTCGGCCGTGCCCACCGGCACGGTGCTCTTGTTGACCACCAGCTTGTAGCCGTTGATGAATCGGCCGATGTCGGTCGCCACGGCCCGCACTGCGGTCAAATCGGCGGCTTGGCGGGCATCCGGCGGCGTGCCGACGCACAGGAAGATGATCTCGGCGCTCTCCACGGCCCGGCGGAGATCGGTGGTAAACGTCAACCGGCCGCCGGCCCGGTTGCGGCGGAAGAGTTCCTCCAATCCCGGCTCGTAGATGGTCAGTTCGCCCCGCTCCAGGCGCTCAATCTTGTCCGCATCGATGTCCAGACAGGTCACCTGGTTGCCCAGATTGGCAAACCCGGTGCCGGTTACCAGCCCCACATACCCGGTGCCGACGATGGTGAGTTTCATGGCGATTCCTGGTGAAGGGTGTTGATGGAGAGCTATATAAAAAATGGGGTGGACCCGCCAGACCGGTCCACATCCGCTTCCCTTTTATACCCCATAGTATTCCCGATACCAATCCACAAACCGCCGGATCCCTTCGCCGATGGGCGTGGCCGGTCGAAATCCGACATCCCGGGCCAGGTCGTCGATGTCGGCATAGGTGGCCGGCACGTCGCCGGCCTGCATGGGGCGCAACTCCTTGACCGCCGTCCGGCCGAGGGCCTTTTCGATCTCGGCGATGAAATCCAGCAGCGCCACCGGCTGGTTGTTGCCGATGTTGTAAATCCGGTAGGGCGCGTAGCTGATCCCCGGATCCGGCGCATCGCCGTCCCACTCCTCGTCTCCCGTCGGCACCCGCGCCAGCACCCGGACCACCCCTTCGACGATGTCGTCGATGTAGGTGAAATCCCGCTGCATGCGGCCGTGGTTGAAGACCTGGATCGGCGCGCCGTCCAGGATGGCGCGGGTGAAAAGGAACAGGGCCATGTCCGGCCTTCCCCATGGACCGTAGACGGTGAAAAAACGCAGCCCGGTGCACGGCAGGCCATACAGGTGGCTGTACGTGTGCGCCATGAGTTCGTTGGCCTTCTTGGTGGCCGCGTAAAGGGACACCGGATGGTCCACGTTGTGGTGGACCGAAAAGGGCATGGCGGTATTGGCGCCGTAGACCGAACTGGAGGAGGCGAAGACCAGGTGCCGCACCCCGTGGTGCCGGCAGCCTTCCAGGACGTTGACGAAACCCACGAGATTGGCGTCCACGTAAGCGTGGGGGTTTTCTAGCGAGTACCGCACGCCTGCCTGAGCCGCGAGGTTGACCACGGCGTCGAAGCGGCCCTCGGCGAAGCGTCGGGCCATGGCCGCCCGGTCTGCCAGGTCGCAATGCTGGAATGTGAAACCGCGGTGTCGGGTCAACCGTGCCAGTCGATCCTGTTTGAGCCGCACGTCGTAGTAGTCGTTGAGATTGTCGATGCCGGTGACCCGGCAGCCGTCGGTGAGCAACCGGTCAACCAGGTGGTAGCCGATGAAACCGGCGGCCCCGGTCACCAGAACGTGTTCAAAATGTGCCGTCATTGCAAACATCCTCTCCCAAAACGGCCGCGTCGTTCAAATTCGGCGCGGCCCCCAGAACTTGAGCAGGCGGATCAACACCAGACATGCCAATCCGATGGCGGCGAACACCAGGCTGGTCAGCCCGACGGACCAATGCCACCAGACCGGAGCGTTGACCAGGACCATCGATCCGGCAATGATCGGCGTGACAATCACGTTCATCAACCCGATCTCCATGGCCACAGGAGTTTCGAACTCGGGATCCGCGATGCGCAGAAGCAGAAGGCCAGTGGAAACCGTGCCGGTGACCGTGCCGTAGATCGCCACGGTCCGCTCGAGGTTGAACCCGTCGAGACGCCTTCCGAGAAAAACCACCACCCCGGTGGTCAGCACCCCGGTCAGCAGGCACATCACCGAGATCGGCACGAAGTACTGCCAGACCACCGGCACCTGAATCGCCGCCACCGTGGCCAGGATCATGTAATCGACGGACCATCCCGTCAGGCGGCGCTGGATGCCTTCATCGAGCAGATGACCAATGCCGAGCCATTCCATGAGGCGCCGGATCAGCAACCCGATCCCCATGCCGAAAAAAAAGAAAAATCCCCAGAGAATCTTGGCGGCATCGCCCGGCAGAATCTTCCCCAGTCCGTAAACGGCCGCATAGGTGAGCATGTACACCAGACCGACCAGCGCAAGGTGAAACGCCAGGGTGTCCACATTGCCCGAGTGCATGGTGAGCTGTCCAGCCGATTCCCTGGCGCGATGGCGGTCGACGATCCCCTTGAGCACATCGTTGTCCAACCGGCCCGCCCCCGCTGCCAGCCCCCGCCGCATTCCCCAGCTCACCAGCGGCACGCCGACAAAAAAGGCGAAAAAGAAGCCCACGGCGGCGAAGGCCAGGCCGATGGTGGCGGCGTTGGCGAAACCGAACCCCTCCCAGACCTTGCCGATGGACAGGGCCTGGCCAGGGCCCTCGGTGAATCCCAGGGGGGCGAAGAAACCGAAGGTGGAAAACAGATTCACCCCGAACCACCCGAAGACGATGACGCCCACCCCGCCGATCACCGCTTGCAGCGGAAAGGTCACTCCCTCCACCAAGGCCATCCACAGCGGCCCCCGGAGCATGGCGCCGCGCCCACCGGGCCGGTTTCGGACGCCTGGCGTCAACCCCACCGAAATGAATGAGATGTTGAACAGGTGGTAGGCGAAAGCCTCCAGCGCGGCCACCGGCGCCGGCGCAAGGCCGGTGCTGACCAGCACCAGCCCCAACAGCCCGCCGATGAGACAGGCGGGTATCAAAAAGCGTTGGAACAAAGGGACGTTGGCCCGCAGCGCGGCGCCCCCCAGCAACATGATGGACAAGAACCCGAAAACGAGCAGCACTTCGAACGGAAAGGGACTGGACATAGCGGATCCTCCCGGCTGAAGCGGCTCTCGGAAGTCCGGGACCGGTTCAGTGCAAATATGGTCACGCCTGGGTCATGCCTCGGGTAGCCTCCCACCGATTCCGGCGTCGTTATTTTCAACGGGGTGACGGTCTCCCTCTCGACCTCCTTTTTGAAATGCAGTTGGCCCGCGACCCGCCGTCACCGCGGCGCCTCTCTCAACCGACCAGGGACAGCCACCCCAGAAAGGTGGCGCCCGACAGCAGTGTGCTCAGGGAGACCACCGCGCCGGCCAGATCCGCATCCCCGCCCATTTCCCGCCCCATCACATAGGTCACGGTGGCCGTGGGGCAAGCCAGCAGGATCAACGCCGGCAGGTACGCCGCGGGAGCCAGCCCAAGCCAGCGCCAGGCCGCCAAGCCGATCGCGGGAAGGACCACCAGCTTGATCATACTGGCGGACGCGGCGGCCTTCAAGGAGCTGCGGATCTGGCGCGGCGACAGGGTGGCGCCGATGACCAACAGGGCCAGCGGCAACGCCATGTGGGCGATAATCGCCAGGCTTTGATCCGCCATCCCGGGAAGCTCGATCCCGGCGGCGGAAAAACCGATCCCCAGCATGGACGCCAGAATGATCGGGTTGCCCAGCACCCGCCGCCAGCGTATCCCCCGGGGCGCCTCCGGGCCGGTCGAAAGAACCACCACGCCCAACAGGTTCTGGAGGATCATGATGAATCCGGCGAGGATGCTGGCCCGCCCCATGGCTTCATCGCCGAGATGGAAAAAAACCACGGCAAGCCCGATATAACCCAGGTTACCGTGAAAGGAAGTCTGGGTAAAGGTCGCGCGGGCCGGCCGCTCCAGGCCATACAGCCGGGCGACGAGGTGGGCCACCAGGCAAACGACGCCGAGGGTCCCCAGGCTCACAGCCAGCACCGGCAGGTCGAATTGGCGCTCGAGGTCGCCGGTGGCCACCGCCCGGAAAATCATTGCGGGAATGGCGAGATGGTAGACGAGACGGTTGGCCGGCCCCAGGAATTCGGTCGGCAGAAATCCCCGCTGGCTCGCCAGCAGGCCGACCCCGATGACCACGAAGATGGGGACAATGGTGTTGAGCAATTCCGGCATGGTCCGGTCCGGCGGAGGCGCGATGCTTGACGGGAGCACCGGTTGTTTTTATCGTTTCAGGGAAATCGCGCGGTCGTGTCCACCGGACCCGCGCCCCTTGCGGACCGGACAACGGGATGGCGCGCCGTCCCGCCGCCGGCAAAGGAAGAGGCCCCATGCCCATTCAAATCCAGATCCGCCTCTATGCGAGCCTCAAACCGCTGGAGCCGCCATCGGCAGCCAGCCATCCGCTCGCGCCGGGCACCACGGCGGGCGAGGTGCTGGCTCAGCTCGACGTGCCATCGGCCCGGGTCAAGCTGGTCTTCGTCAACGGCCGCAAGGCCGACCTGTCCCGGGTTCTCGAGGACGGCGACCGCCTCGGGGTCTTTCCCCCGGTGGGAGGAGGATGAGCCATGACCCCGCCTTCGGTCCATGCGACGACCACGGTCCCCGAGGACGAACCGCGTTACCGGCGCAACCGGGAATCGATCACCCGGGATCAACAGACGGTGCTCCGCGGCGCCCGTGTCGCCGTGGTAGGTCTGGGGGGCCTGGGAGGAGCCACGGTGGAGATCCTGGCCCGCATCGGCATCGGCGCCTTGACCCTGGTGGACGGCGACCGTTTCGAAGCGACCAATCTCAACCGCCAGCTCTTGTGCACCGAGAAAAATCTGGGCCGGCTCAAGGCCGAAGCCGCCGCTGAGCGGATTTCGCGGATCAATGCCGCCGTCGCGGTCCGCTGCGTCCCCCACCATCTGGATCCGGGCAACGCCGTCGAATTGATTGGCGGCAGCCACCTGGTCATGGACTGCCTCGACAACCTGCCCACCCGTTTCATGGTCCAGGCAGCGGCCCGGCAACTGGGCATCCCCATGGTTTCGGCGGCGGTGGCCGGGACTGCCGGGCAGTTGACCCTCATCGAACCCGGGGACCCGGGCCTGGAGGCCGTTTACGGCCCGGCGGAGGCCGCGCCCGAACGCGGCGCCGAAATCCGGCTCGGAGTCCTGCCCCAAACCGTCATCGCACTGGCGAGCCTGGCATGCAACGAGGCGCTGAAGCGCCTTCTGGGCATCGGCGCCGGGCTGCGGGGCAAGCTGCTGCTGGTAGACCTGCTGGACAACCGCTTCGACATTGTTGAAATTTGAAACTGGAAACTGAAAATTCGAGTGGTTTCGTAAAAGCGATTTACGAACCACAGGACCACGGCGCCATAGAGAAAAAAGAATGGAAGCCGCTCTTTTTTCAATGTCCACTCGGTCCACTCTGTCCACTCGGTCCACTCAGCCGGCTATCCCGCCGCCAGCAAGGCCGCTCCCAGGGCGCCGTTGATCTGGGCGAACGGCGTCACCACGATCCACTCGCCCAGCTGCCGCGCCAGGGCGTCCACCACCCCGCTGTTGCGCGCCACCCCGCCGGTCATCATCACCGGCGGCGTCACTCCGATGCGGCGGGCCATGGCCGCCACCCGGGCCGCGATGCTGTCGTGGATGCCGGCGATGATGTTGGCCCTGATCTCGCCACGGGCGATGAGACTGATGACCTCCGACTCGGCGAAGACCGTGCACAGGCTACTGATCTTGGCCGGCCGGTCCGCTTGGCGCGCCATCTCTCCGAAGGCGTCCAGATCGACTTCCAGCGCCCGCGCCATCACCTCGAGAAACCTCCCCGTCCCGGCGGCGCACTTGTCGTTCATCACGAAATCGCGCACCCGTCCGTTTTCATCCAGGGCGATGGCCTTGCTGTCCTGCCCGCCGATGTCGATGACGCAGCGCACCGCCGGATCGGTGAAGTGCGCGCCGGCGGCATGACAGGTGATCTCGGTGACCGTGCGGTCGGCGAAGGCAACGCTGTTGCGGCCATAGCCGGTGGCCACGATGCGCGCCACATCCGGGACCCGCAGGCCAGCGCCGGAGACCACCGCCTCGAAGACGTTGTCGGCGGCCCGCCGGGCGTTGTAGCCGGTGGCGATTACCACCGAATGCACCATCCGGCCGTCCTGGACCAGAACGGCCTTGGCGGAAATGGAACCGATATCGATGCCTGCGCTGATCATTTCAGTGGTCTTTCCGCGGTCCACGGGCCTTGATCATTTCCATGAAAGCGTCGATGCGGGTTTCGACCTGACTTTCGGAAAAGGCGCGCGAATCCACCATGTCCGCCTCGATCATCAGGGTCGGCAGCCCGCGTTGTTCGGCCACGATGCGCTGGATGTCATACTGCCCCAGGGAATACGGCTTGCAACTGCGGTTGGAGTGCATCACCAGCCCGTCGACGCCGTACTTGTCGATCATGTCGATTACCGCCGCCGCCATCTGGTCGATGCCGAGGTTGAGGTAGATCCGGGTGTAGCCTTCCGCCATGGAGGCGATGAAGTCGTTCTCGTCCAGGTAGGGCAGCGAACTGCACCACGCCGAGGTGTAGGTGTCTGCCACCAGGCAGGCCCCGTGGGCCGCGAAGCGCTCCGAGAGCCACCGGGTGCGGTACCAGATGGGCAGATTGTCCCAAAGAAGGCGATAGCGCTCCTCGGGCACGGCGCCGATCCCGTCGGCGATGCGCTGGTGCATCTCGGCGAGCAGTTCGCGGTAGTAGTCCACCGCGATCCGGGTGCCGCGCAGGGTGACGATCAGGGCCAGGTGAAAGAAGGCGTCGAAAGCGCTCAAGGGAGCCGGACGGTGGGCTGCGGTATCGAGGACCGACTGCCAGAGGCGCTGGCCTTCGATGGACAAGCGGCCCACCGCTTCCATGCGCTCCCGGTCCATGGGGCGGCCGCAGACCGTCTCGAGGAACGCGATGTACGCCCGGATCTGGCCGGCGACGTAGCGCCGCACCGCATCGCTGCAATCGGTGTGGCAGATCGGCGTGTCGAGGATGAACAGCGGCGCATTGAAGTAGCGGGCCTGGATCTCGTACCACTTCAAGACCGTACCGCAGATGTTGTTGCAGCACACGAGCATGTCCGGCCGGGGCAGCCCGCCGATGGGCCCGCCGTCGATGGGGGCCGCGCCGATATCGGCCCGGGCGTAGGCGCACAAGTCGCTGCTGTAGCCCATGGCCTCGGCCTTCTCGCACAGTTCCTGGCCCATCTTGGCCGCGCCGATCATGGCGCCGTGGTTCTCCGGATAGACGGGAATCACGTCCATGGCAATGAGGGGCTCCACCGGGCCGCCGCTGGTAATCCAGGCCACCTTGCGGCCGTTTTCGGCCGCGGTCTTGGCCTCGATGTAGTAGTGCGTCATGATCTCCTTCATCTTGGCGACGCACCGGATCTTGCGTGTTTCACGGGCGGAGTCCACAGTCATCAACCGCTCCTTCTACAACATTTCGATGAAGGCTTCGCAACGGGTGCGCAACTGCCCCTCGGCGGCGCGCTGATCTTCCAGCTCGACCATCAGACAGGGCAGGCCGGCGGCGTCGAGCCGCTGCTTGAGATAGGGATAGTCGAAGAGATGGGGATCACAGAATTTCAGGAAGAGAAAAATCACCCCGTCGGCCTTCGCCAGGCGGGCCGCCTCGATCAGGTCGTCGGCCCGTCGGGTCAGCCCGGCATGCTTGGCCGGGCAAACACTGCGCTGGAGGTAGCGCCGCGCCAGGGCCGTCCAGATTTCGTCGAGCGGTTCGATGTGCCCGGCGGCGTAGCGCCAACCGGTACACAGATCGTCCCAGACCACCGTGGCCCCGGCCGCCTCGATCACGTCATAGATCGCCGGCGCCTCGCAGACCCCGCCGGCCAGCACCAGCCGTTTGCCTGCGGCCGGCGCCGCCGTTTCCTGTTCCAGGGCCGACACCAAGCTATCGAGGGCTTCCGCCAGGATCGAGCGGTCCATCACCATCGCCGTACGCATCACCGCCAGCCAGTCCCGGCCCGGCATCACGCCGGGCTGCTCCCGCCGCAGCGCGTAGAGGCGCCGGAGCCGATCCCGGATCCGGTTGTAGATCGCCGCCGCCGCCGCCAGGGCAGGGGCGGCGATGGCAAGGTGAAAGTGTCGGCCATAAGCGGCGGCAAAGGCCTGCAGGATCTCCACGCCGTAGGCTTCGGCCCCCGGGGCCGCCACGGTCGCCGGCCAGACCACATCCGCGTGGAACCGTCCTTGACGGGAAAGACGCCAGATGTCGCTGAGCCGCTGCATCGAATCGCAGGTGTGGGCGAAGACGATCCCGTCGAGTTCCGCCAGCCGCCCGTTCAACCAGTCGGCCAGCGCCCCGCGCACCAGGCTGCAGCTGTAAGCCTGCAGGTGAGCGTCGGCGCCCTGGTCCCCCGCACCGGTGGTGAGCAGGCGCAGCGGCAACCCGCCGCCGGCGACCACGATCTCCTCGGGCGCGTAGGAACAGAGGGTGCCGATCACCGGCTGCCCGGTCTGTTTCTTCCACTGGCGGGCGTAGGCGATGGGATCAGCGGCGATCTGGACGAATCTGGGGTCGAGCTGGAACATGCAGCGGCTCCTCGAGCGACGGGCCTCTCCGAAAGGGATTCCAAAACGGCGAAAAAGCGCGGATCTTTATAGCGGACCCCATCGGATGCGTCAACCGGAGCCCGCCGCGCGGAGACGGTTTCTGTTGACACCCGCGAACCGCCCCTTCTAATATCGGTTCGGTTTCGCGGCATTGCGGGCCGCCGCTGCCGCCACGCTCACCTTCCTCGCACCGGAGATCGGATCATGAAACCCTACTTCGAAAAAATGCCCACCTTGGGAAGGGCCCTGACCACCGGGCAAATCGCAGAATCCGACCAGAATCAAAACGATTTGAAGACCGTCGAGCAGCAGGTGGCCGAAGCCGTCGAGACGGTGCGCAACGCCGGTTTTCCGGCGGAAAAGATCAATGAACGGGGCCAGCTTACCGTCTGGCAGCGCCTGGACTACCTCATCGACCCCGGCACCTGGTTCCCGCTGCACACCCTCTACAATCCGGACGACAATCCCGAGGGAACCAACAACGTCATCGATGGCATCGGACGCATCGCTGGCAAGTGGGCCGTGGTCATCGGCTTCGACAACAAGGTGCTCGCCGGGGCCTGGCTCTCCGGGCAGGCGGAAAACGTGCACCGGGTCACCGACCTTTCCAAGCGTCTCAACCTGCCCCTGGTCTGGCTGGTAAACTGCAGCGGCATCAAGCTGCCGGACCAGGAAAAATTCTACGGGGGCCGCCGTGGGGGCGGGACGACCTTCTTCCGCAATGCCGAGCTTCAAATCGAAGGTATTCCGCTGTTGGCGGCCATCTACGGCACCAACCCGGCCGGCGGCGGCTACCACAGCATCAGTCCGACGGTGCTGTTCGCCCACAAGGACGCCAACATGGCCGTGGGCGGGGGCGGTATCCTCTCCGGCATGAGTCCCAAGGGCTACTTCGACCTGGAAGGCGCCGAGGCCCTGATCCGCGCCGCTGCCCAGTACAAGGTGGAGCCGCCCGGTTCCGTAGCGGTCCACCACGAGGCCACGGGTTTTTTTCGCCATGTCTACGAGGATGAAAAGGGCGTTCTGGACGGGATCCGGGAGTACATGAAGGACATGCCCGGCTACAACCCGCGGTTTTTCCGGGTGGCCGAGCCCGCCGAACCGCTGTATCCGGTGGAGGATCTCTACCGACTGCTGCCCTTCAACCAGAAGCGGGCCTACGAATTCGAACAAATCCTGGCGCGCCTGGTGGACGGCAGTCAGCATTTGGAGTACCGCCCGGACTACGGGCCGGAAATCTACACCGGCCTCTGCAAGATCGACGGGCTGCCGGTGGGTTGTATCGGCAACCGCCAGGGCATCCTCGGCGAGGGGTATCCCGAATACGCCGACTACCCGGGTATCGGCGGCAAGCTCTATCGGCAGGGGCTCGTCAAGATGAACGAATTCGTCACCTTCTGCGGCCGCGACCGGCTCCCCATCGTCTGGTTCCAGGACACCACGGGCATCGACGTCGGCGATGCCGCCGAGAAGGCCGAACTGCTCGGATTGGGGCAGAGTCTGATCTACTCGATCCAGCAGACCCCGGTGCCCATGATGCTGGTGGTGCTGCGCAAGGGATCGGCCGCATCCCACTACGTCATGGGGGGGCCAACGGCCACCCGCCACAACGCCTTCACCCTGGGCACCGCCGCCACCGAAATCTACGTGATGCACGGCGAGACGGCCGCCGCCGCCAGCTACAGCCGTCGCCTGCTCAAGGAAAAGAAGGCCGGCCGTCCCCTGGAACCGGTCATCGAAAAAATGAACGAAATGGCGGGCCAGTACCATGCCAACTCGCGGCCGGCCTACTGCGCCCGGCACGGTCTGGTGGATGAGGTGGTGGCCCTGGGCCGCCTGCGCGACTACATGAAGGCCTTCACCGCCGCCGCCTACCAGAACCCGCGCAGCCTCTGCGCCCACCACCAGATGCTGCTGCCGAGGGTCATCCGGGGCTGACGCCGCCTGCCCCAACAAAAACGGCGCGCCTTCCCATGCTGGAAAGGCGCGCCGTCGATCAATCCATTCGTCAAGCCGCCCTCTTTCAAGCGGCTTGCGGCTCCATGCGAAACTGTTTTATTCCGCTTCTTTTTTGGGAGGTTCTTCCACTGCCGGAATGACCGGTTCAGCCTGGGCCTCGGGGGCAGCCGGAGCGGCAACCGCTTCCGGTGCCGCGGATGCCGGTTCGGCCTGGGGCGCCGCGGCCTCCGGCGCCTTCACCACGGGAGCGGCTTCCTTCTTTCCCTTACCGGCCTTTTTGCCGGAAAAGGGCTCCGGGGCGCCGACGAGTTCAATGACCGACATCGGGGCCGCATCGCCCGGCCGATACCCCAGCTTGACGATCCGGGTGTATCCGCCCTTGGTGAAGCTACCGAAACGCTCCTTGGCGTCGGCAAAAAGCTTGTGCACCACCGGCCCCTCCGGAACGATGGACAGCGCCTGACGCCGGGCGTGCAGGTCGCCCCGCCGCGCCAGGGTAATCAGGTGGTCCACCCATCCGCGCAGCACCTTGGCCCGGGTGTCGGTGGTGTGAATCCGTTCATGTTTCAAAAGGGATGTCACCATGTTGCGAAGCATGGCGTTCCTGTGGCTCGTTCTTCTACCCAGCTTGGTCCCGGATTTGCGATGTCTCATGGCGCCAATTATTCTCCTTGCTCCGTTTCTTCCTCGGGAGGCGGAAATCCTTCCAACTTCAGCCCGAGCGACAGGCCCATATCGTTAAGCACTTCCTTGATTTCGTTGAGGGACTTGCGACCGAAGTTCTTGGTCTTGAGCATCTCGGACTCGGTCTTGGTCACCAGCTGCCAGATTTGGTGGATTTCGGCGTTTTTCAGGCAATTGGCACTGCGGACGCTCAGCTCTAGCTCATCGACGCTACGGTAGAGGTTTTCGTTGAATTTTGGCGCATCGAATTCCTGGACCTGCTGATCCGGTTCCGGCTCGGCGGATTCGTCGAAGTTGATGAAGGTGTTCAACTGCTCCTTCATGATCTTGGCGGCGAAGGCCACGGCGTCCTCGGGGGTCAGACTGCCGTCGGTCCACACTTCCAGGGTCAGCTTGTCGTAGTCCGTGCGTTGTCCAACGCGGGCGTTGCCCACCACGTAGGCCACCTTCTTGATCGGCGAGAAGACCGCATCAATGGGGATGGTGCCGATGGGGGCATCGGGGTCCTTGTTGTTTTCCGCCAGGCTGTATCCTTTGCCGACGCGGACTTCCATCGTCATGTGAATCGATCCGCCGCTGAGGGTGGCGATGTGCTGTTCGGGGTTCAGGACCGTGATGCGTCCGTCCGGGCTGATGATGTCCGCCGCCGTGACACTTCCTTCTCCCGATTTTTCGATACGGATTTCATGGGGCTGAGCGTCTCTCGCCTTCAGCCGGACTTCCTTCAAATTCAAAATGATTTCGGAAACATCCTCCATCACCCCGGGGATGACGCTGAACTCGTGCATCACGTCATCAAACTTCACCGACACGATGGCCGCACCGTACAGAGAGGACAGGATGATCCGCCGCAGGGCATTGCCGATGGTGATGCCGAACCCCCGCTCGAGCGGCTCGCAAACGAATTTCCCGTAGCTGGGTCCGCTGTCGACCTGGACCTTCTCTGGCGTGATCATCTGCTGCCAGTTCATGTACATGATCTCATTTGATGACATTTATCTTCTCCGAAAAGATAGCGTAAGGGCAACCATGTCAGGTGCCAGCAAATGAGTCTATTTGGAGTAGAGCTCCACGACGAGCTGCTCCTGCATGGGCATCGTCAGGTCCTCGCGCTCGGGCAGGCTCTTGACCATGCCCTTCATGCTCTCTTTTTCCAGTTCAAGCCACTGGGGTACCCCGCGGCGTACCACCGCGTCCAGGGAGTCGGCCAGGGACTGGATTTTACGGCTCTTCTCGCGGACCTCGATCACATCGCCCACCTTCACGATGTAGGATGGAATGTCCACGCGGTGCCCGTTGATGATGAAATGCCCATGCCGCACGAAATGCCTGGCCTGATTTCGGCTGTTGGCAAATCCGAGGCGAAAGACCGTATTGTCCAGGCGGCATTCGAGCATGACGAGGAGATTCGTTCCGGTGACGCCCTTTTTCTGGTCGGACCGCTCGAAAAAGAGCCGGAACTGTTTCTCCGTCAACCCGTAAATCCGCTTGATTTTCTGCTTTTCACGCAGCTGGACCCCGTAATCGGAAATCTTGCGCCCCCGGCGCTGGCCGTGCTCCCCCGGCACGTAACCGCGGCGGTCGAAGGCACACTTGTCCGAGTAGCAGCGGTCGCCCTTGAGAAACAACTTGATGTTTTCACGTCGGCAGAGCCGGCATACAGAGCCTGTGTAACGTGCCACAGTTTCCTCCTTTAATGGATGCTCCAAAAAAACAACGGCGCCACGCGCAAGCGGGCGAAACCGTTCATGGGACAGGACCCGCCCCGTGAGCAGACGACTCGCTCCGGGCGCATGCCGGCGCTTTTAGACGCGGCGACGCTTGGGGGGGCGGCAGCCGTTGTGCGGCACCGGGGTCACGTCCTTGATCGAGGTGATAGTGAAGCCGGCCGCCTGAAGGGCCCGAAGCGCCGACTCGCGCCCGGATCCGGGTCCCTTGATGAAGACTTCCACGCTGCGCATTCCCTGCTCGGCGGCTTTCTTGGCAGCGTCCTCGGCGGCCATCTGGGCGGCGAAGGGCGTGCTCTTGCGCGACCCCTTGAACCCCTGGACCCCTGAGCTGGACCAGGACACGGCATTGCCGGCCGGGTCGGTGATGGTCACAATGGTGTTGTTGAAGGTGGACTGGATGTGCACGACACCTGTGGCAATATTCTTTTTTTCTTTTTTGGTACGAACTCGCTTGGCCATGGATCAACGTCCCTGTCGGTTGACGGTTACTTCTTGGCGGCGCCCTTTTTCTTGACGGCCGCACGTTTGGGGCCCTTGCGCGTACGCGCGTTGGTGTGGGTGCGCTGGCCGTTGGCCGGCAATCCCTTGCGATGCCGCAATCCCCGGTAGCACCCCAGGTCCATCAAGCGCTTGATGTTCATGGACACCTGGCTGCGCAATTCCCCCTCGACCTTCAGCTCGCTGTCGATCAACTTGCGAATGTCGTTGATCTCCTCGGCCGTCAGATCATCCGTCTTGGTGTCCGGATTGATGTTGAGCTTCGCAAGGATCTTCTGGGACGTCGTGCGCCCGATCCCGTAAATATAGGTCAGTCCGATCTCGACCCGTTTCCGCCTTGGTAGATCTACCCCCGCGATTCTTGCCAACGCTCCGCCTCCTCTTATCCCTGCCGCTGTTTGTGGCGCTTGTTCTCACAGATGACTCGGACAACACCCTTGCGGCGCACGATGATACATTTGCTGCAAATCTTCTTGACCGAAGCTCTGACCTTCATTTTGGTTTGCTCCTTGGCTATCGTTGGCGCCACAAGACGGGCGCGTTTCCAATTACTTGGATCGGTACGTGATCCGGCCCCGGGTCAAATCGTACGGAGACAGCTCCAGGGTCACCTTGTCCCCCGGCAGAATCTTGATGAAGTGCATCCGCATCTTGCCGGAAATGTGCGCCAGGACCTGGTGCTTGTTTTCCAGCTCCACGCGGAACATCGCATTGGGCAGCGTTTCCAGGACGCGCCCCTCGACTCTGATCGGTTCTTCCTTGGCCATGCGCGTTCTCCTGGGGGAGAGGTCCGCAGCGTTTGTCCGGCTCAGCGCCGGCCCCTGATCCGCGCCGTCCCCTTCTTCAAAAATCCTTCGTAATGGCGACTGAGCATGTGCGATTCCATCTGCGCAATCGTGTCGATGGCAACGCCGACAACGATGAGCAGCGCCGTGCCGCCAAAGTAGAACGGTACGTTGAACTGGGCGATGAGAATCGACGGCAGCACACAGACCGCCGATACGTAAATCGCCCCGCCAAGAGTGACGCGCGTCAGTACCCGATCGATGTAGTCGGCCGTCCGCTTGCCGGGCCGCAGGCCGGGAATGTAACCACCCTGCTTTCGGAGATTGTCGGCCACGTCCACCGGGTTGAAAGTCACAGCGGTATAGAAGAAGCAAAAAAAGACGATAAAAGCGATGTACAGCAGCTCATAGAGCCACTGTCCGGGACGGAACTGCCCAGCCAGTTCCTGGATCCAGGGCACCGAGATGAAGCTGGCCACCGTGGCCGGGAACATGATGATCGACGAAGCGAAGATCGGCGGAATTACGCCCGACGTATTGATCTTCAGCGGCAGATGCGTGCTCTGCCCGCCGTACATGCGCCGTCCCACCACCCGCTTGGCGTACTGGATCGGGATGCGCCGCTGGGCGGTCTCCACGTAGATGATCACCCCCACCACCGCCACCATGACCAACACCAGCACCAGCACGAAGAAGATGGCGATTTCGCCGGTGGACAGCAGGCGGAAGGTGTTGGCGACGGCTGTGGGTAGACGGCACACGATGCCGGCAAAGATGATCAGCGAAATCCCGTTGCCGATCCCCCGTTCCGTGATCTGTTCACCCAACCACATGATGAACGCCGTGCCGGCGGTCAGCGTCAGCACGGTCATCAGCCGAAAACTCCAGCCGGCGTCGATGACGACCGGGGCGCCGCCGGGGGAACTCATGCTCTCCAGCCCCACACCGATGGCAAACCCCTGGATGATGCTCAGCAGTACCGTGCCATAGCGCGTGTACTGGGTGATCTTCTTGCGCCCCTGCTCGCCTTCCTTGCTAAGCCGTTCCAGATGGGGAACGGTCACGGTAAGCAGCTGCAGGATGATCGAGGCGCTGATGTACGGCATGATACCGAGGGCAAAGACAGACATCTGCTCGAAAGCGCCCCCGGAAAACATGTCGAAGAGGCCGAGCAGCGTCCCCTTGGCCCGGGCGAAAAAGCTGGCCAGCGCCACGGCGTCAATTCCCGGCACCGGGATGTGCACACCGACCCGGTAGACGATAAGCAGCCCCAGGGTAAAGAAGAGACGCCGCTTCAGTTCGGGAATTTTGAAGATGTTGCCGAACCCGCCGCCGATCATGATGAAATCATCTCCACCGTACCGCCGGCCGCCTCGATCTTGGCGCGTGCCGACTGGCTCACCCGGCTCAACTTCACCGTCAGGGCGCGATCGATCTCCCCGTCGCCCAGGAGCTTGATGCCGTCGCGGCGATTTTTCACGATGCCGGCGCCCAGCAGCGCCGTTTCATCCACCACGCTCTGGGCATCGAAACCGGCCAAGTCCCGCAGGTTGACCACCGCGAAAGTCTGCCTGAAAATATTGGTGAAGCCTCGTTTGGGAAGCCGCCGTTGCAGGGGCATCTGGCCGCCCTCGAAGCCCGGGCTCACCTTGCCCCCCGACCGGGCCTTCAGGCCCTTGCTGCCTCTTCCGGCCGTCTTGCCCAGACCGGACCCCGGGCCGCGCCCGACACGCTTGCGCTCCCGGCGAGCGCCTTCCGCCGGTTTGAGTTCACTGAGCTTCATCGAATCTCTCCTCGACCCGCACCATGTGCGCCACTGCCTGGATCATCCCGCGAATGGCCGGCGTATCTTCCCGGACCACCGTCTTCCCGATCCGTGTCAGTCCCATGCCCCGCAGCACCTTGCGGTGTTTTTCCGGCCTGCAGATCATGCTGCGCACCAGCGTAATGTTCAATTTTCCAGCCATCGATTCGTCTTCCTTGCCTTCTCGCTAAAGGTCCTCGGCTCTGCGGCTGCGCCTCGCGGCGACCTGCTCCCGGCTCTGCAACCCGCTCAACCCCTCCAGGGTGGCCTTGACCACGTTGTGGGGGTTGTGGGTGCCCATGCACTTCGTCAGGATGTTCTGCACGCCGGCCGCCTCGAGCACCGCCCGGACCGCGCCGCCGGCGATCACCCCGGTACCGGCGCTGGCCGGCTTGAGCAGCACCCGCCCGGCGCCGAAGCGCCCGATCACCTCGTAGGGAATCGTCCCGTCGACCAGGGGCACGTTGATCATCCGTTTCTTGGCTTTTTCAACCCCTTTGCGGATCGCCTCGGGAACCTCACCGGCCTTGCCCAGGCCAAAGCCCACGCTGCCATTGCCGTCCCCGACCACCACGATGGCGCTGAAGCTGAAGCGTCTTCCGCCCTTGACCACCTTGGCGACGCGGTTGATGTAAACGACCTTGTCGATCAGCTGGATTTCGCCTTTATCTTGCTTTAACAAGGAACTGCCTCCTTCGCTGCCACTGGCTGGTTAAAAGTCCATACCGGCCTCGCGCGCGCCGTCGGACACGGCCTTCACACGGCCGTGGTAAAGAAACCCGTTACGGTCGAAGACGACCCGCTGGATCCCGCCGGCGATCGCCCGTTCGCCCACCATTTTACCGATGTACTGGGCCTGGGCCACCTTGCTGGCGAACCGGGGCAGGCTGCGAACCGAGGCTTCGACACTCGATGCGGCAACCAGGGTCCGACCGGTGGTGTCGTCAACAATCTGGGCATAGATGTGGTGCGCACTGCGAAACACAGTGAGCCGCGGTCGTTCCGTGGTTCCGCTGACCTTTTTGCGGATCCGTTGTTTACGCTTTAAGCGCGCCTCTTTCTTGCTGTCCATCGTTATCCTCGCCTTTTGCGATCGGCTACTTGGTTCCGGTCTTTCCCGCCTTGCGCTGGATATGCTCTTCGGCGAACTTGATCCCCTTGCCCTTGTATGGTTCCGGCGGCCGCAGGCGACGGATGGAAGCCGCGGTCTCCCCGAGGACTTCCTTGTCGATGCCCTGGAGGCGGATGGTGTTTTTTTCCACCGATGCCGCCACTCCCCGGGGCAAATCGAAGATGATGGGGTGCGAGTAGCCCAGGTTGAACTCGATGCTGCTCCCCTTCACGTTGGCCCGGTAGCCGATGCCGTTGATTTCCAGGATTCGTTCGAATCCCTTGTCGACGCCGGTCACCATGTTGGCAATCAGGCTGCGGGTGAGCCCCTGGAGCGCGCGGTTCTCCTTTTCACGGCCCTCGGCCGTCACGCGAATTTCGCCGCCGTCGATCTTCAGGTCCACGGCGGGGTGAATCGCCCGCGCCAAGGTTCCCTTGGTCCCTCGTACCGTCAACATCCGCTCGGTAAAACCGATTTCGGTCTTGGGCGGAATGGGAATCGGTTTTTTTCCTACACGCGACATCCGTCTCTCCTTGGCGCTGTCAAAATCGCCCTCATCGTCCGGCGCACGACCGGCCGTCGACTGCTCTTTCAGCCACTTGAATTACCACACCTTGGCCAGCACTTCGCCGCCGAGGTGGTGCTGGCGCGCCTGCTTGTCGGTCATCATCCCCTTTGAAGTCGACAGGATCATCACCCCCATGCCATTGAGCACCGGACGCACATCGTCACTTTTCACGTACACGCGGCGGCTCGGCCGACTGATGCGCTCCAGCCCCATGATGACGCCCTTCTGGCTCCCGTCGTACTTCAAATAGATGCGCAACAACCCCTGCTTGCTGTCCTTGATGAACTTGTAGTTGCGGATAAAGCCCTGTTCTTGCAGGATCCGGGCCATCTCGGTCTTGAGCTGCGAACCCGGGATATCGACGCTGTTGAACTTCGCCTTGGCAGCGTTGCGAATTCGGGCCAACATGTCCGCAATCGGGTCACTGATCGTCATCTTTGTCTCCGTTTGCCTTGAAACTGTCTCATCCGTGGTGCGGGCCGTCCCAATCCGCTTCCCGGTCGGGGGCAAAGCGGATGTTCGGCGGAACCCTACCAGCTCGATTTGGTCACCCCGGGCAACAACCCCCGGGAGGCCATATTGCGAAAGCAGATGCGGCAGAGGCCGAACTTGCGGATGTACGCCCTCGGCCTGCCGCAGATCGGGCAGCGGTTGTAACGCCGAACCTTGAATTTGGGCTCTTTCCGGGCCTTGAGCATCAGAGCGAGTTTTGCCAACGCATCCTCCTTGAACGGCGGCCGGAACCGGTGCATCCCTTCGGTCCGACCGCAGCGGCGTTAATTGCGAAAGGGCATGCCCATCAACCGGAGCAGTTCCCTGCCCTCGGTATCGTTGCGGGCCGTGGTGACGATGGTCACGTTCAGCCCCTTGATCTTTTCGATCTTGTCATAGTCGATTTCCGGAAAAATGATGTGCTCCCGGATTCCCAGCGTGTAATTGCCCCGACCGTCCATGGCCTTGGGCGACACACCCCGGAAGTCGCGCACCCGGGGCAGGGCGACGTTGACCAGCTTGCTGAAAAAATCGAACATCCGCGCCTTGCGCAGGGTCACCGCGCAGCCGATGGGCATTCCTTCGCGCAGCTTGAAGGCGGCAATGGATTTCTTTGCCCTGGTGATCACCGGTTTCTGCCCCGCGATGGCGGTCAACTCCTCGGCGGCCCCGTCGAGCATCTTGATATTCTGGATCGCCTCCCCGAGCCCGATGTTGAGCACGATCTTCTCCAGGCGGGGAATCTGCATCCGGTTCTTGTATCCGAAGCGCTCCACCAGCTGAGGGCACACTTCGGTTTCGTAAATCGTTTTCAGACTTGCCATACCGTCCTCCGGCGCGCGCCCGTCAGGCGTCGATCAACTCGTTGCACTTGGGGCAGACACGCTTCTTTTTGCCGTCTTCCAGCACACGCATCTGGATGCGTACCGGCGCCATGCACTTGTTGCACATCAGCATCACATTGGACCAGTGGATCGGCGCTTCGGACTCCACGATGCCACCCTGCCGATTCTGGGCACTGGGCCGAACGTGGCGCTTGACGATATTGATGTTTTCGACGAGGACGCGGTCCTTCTTGCGGTCGACTTTGAGCACTTTGCCGATCTTACCGGCATCCTTGCCGGCGATGACCTTGACCTTGTCGTCCTTTTTGAGCTTGCACTTGTCCCGATACATACCGTTTCCCCCGAATGCCAGTCTTACAACACTTCCGGCGCAAGGCTGATGATTTTCATGAAGCGCTTGGCCCGCAACTCGCGCGCCACCGGTCCGAAAATGCGGGTTCCGATCGGTTCCCGCTGGTTGTTGATCAGAACGGCGGAGTTTTCATCAAAACGGATATAGGAGCCGTCAGGCCGGCGCAGTTCCTTCTTGGTGCGCACCACGACGGCCTTCATCACGTCGCCCTTTTTCACCTTGGCGTTGGGGATCGCCTCCTTGACGCTGACAACGATGATGTCCCCCACTCCGGCGTACCGCCGCCGCGACCCGCCCAGAACCTTGATGCAATGAAGCACCTTGGCCCCGCTGTTGTCGGCGACTGTCAATTTGGACTCTGTCTGGATCATCTCTGCCTACTCCTTGTCCCGTCATACCGCTTTCTGGAGGATCCTGCTCACACGCCAGCGCTTCATCTTGCTCAACGGTCGGGATTCGACGATCAGGACCTGATCTCCTGTCCGGCACTCGTTGCGTTCGTCGTGGGCTGCAAAACTGGACCGGCGCCGCAGCCGTTTTTGGTATAGGGGGTGCTGCACCAGCCGCTCGACCTGTACCGTGACCGTCTTGTCCATCTTGTCGCTGACGACCGTTCCGATCAGTTGCTTTTTTGTTCCTCTGGTTTTCATGGTCTGCTATCGTCTCACTTGGCGGTTGGTTGCAGTTCGCGTTCCCGAAGCAGGGTCTGCACCCGTGCGATGGACCGACGGGTCTGTTTGATGCGCTGCGGGCTCTCCAGTTGGCCGTTGCTGTGCTGAAAGCGCAGGTTGAACAACTCCTGCTTCAGGTCGTCGGCCTTGCGGCGCATCTCCTCGAGGCTCATGTCACGGATCTCACTGGCCTTCATAACAGCTCACTCCTCTCGATGAAGCGGGTCTTCACCGGCAGCTTGAAGGCCGCCAGCCGCAGGGCCTCCTGCGCCAGCTCGCGGGAAATGCCCTCCATCTCGTAGAGGATCCGACCCGGCTTGACCACCGCCACCCAGGCTTCCGGCGCTCCCTTTCCCTTGCCCATGCGCACTTCGGCCGGCTTCTTGGAAATGGGTTTGTCCGGGAAGACGCGGATCCACATCTTGCCCCCGCGCTTGACGTGGCGGGTCATGGCGATACGGGCCGCCTCGATCTGCTTGGCGCTGACAAATCCGCACTCGAGGGCCTGCAGACCGAACTGGCCGAAGCTCAGGCGGCCGCCGCGATCGGCCTGACCGCGCATCTTGCCCTTTTGCATCTTGCGAAACTTGACCTTCTTGGGACTGAGCATTTTGTCAACTCCTTGCTATGCGCTGGCGGCCGCAGGTTCCTGCGAAAGCACTTCACCTTTGAAGATGAAGACCTTGACACCCACCGCGCCGTAGGTCGTACGCGCCTCGGTGAAACCGTAGTCGATATCGGCGCGCAGCGTATGAAGCGGCACTCTTCCTTCCCGATACTGTTCACAACGCGCCATCTCGGCGCCACCGAGCCGCCCGCTGCAAATCACCTTGATTCCCTGGGCCCCGAAACGCATCGCCGATTGAATCCCGCGCTTCATCGCCCGCCGGAATGCCACCCGCCGCTCGATTTGGCTGGCGATGTTCTCGGCCACCAGTTGGGCGTCCACCTCGGGCTTGCGGACCTCCTGGATATCGATGAGAATATCGCCGGGGATCAACTTCTCGACCTCCTTTTTCAAGGTCGCGATTTCGGCCCCTTTCTTGCCGATGACGATCCCGGGCCGAGCCGTGAAGATCCTCAGCCGCACCCGGTTGGAGGACCGCTCGATCTCGATGCGCGAGATGCCGGCGTGATGCAGCTTGCGCTTGAGAAATCCCCGCACCTTGTGATCCTCGAAAATGTAATCGGCGTATTTACGCCGATCGGCGTACCAGCGCGATTCCCAGGTTTTGACGATTCCCAGTCTCAGTCCGACGGGATTAACTTTCTGGCCCAAGCTGTCCTCCCCTTCGTTAAGCCGATTCTTCCGCAAGAATGACCGTGATGTGTGCCGTTCGCTTCAGGATGCGGGTACCGCGTCCCCGGGCCCGCGCCCGGAACCGCTTCAGGGTGGGTCCCGCATCGGCGGTCACGTCGCGGATCACCAGGCGATCGACATCCACCCCCGGGCGCTGGTCGGCGTTGGCCACCGCGCTGCGCAGAGTCTTTTCAATGAGCCGGGCCGCCTTTTGGGGCATGAATTTGAGTCGATCCAGCCCCGTCTCCACCGGCTGTCCTTTGACGGCGCCAATCACCATCCGGACCTTCAGCGGCGAAATGCGCACATACTTGGAAACCGCCTTGACCTCCATCGCACAAATCCTTTTTCTGGATGCCTACTTCTTAAGTTTCGACTTCTTGTCGCCGGCGTGGCCGTAAAAGGTGCGCGTCGGCGAAAACTCCCCCAGCTTGTGGCCAACCATGTCCTCGGTGATGAAGACGGGGATGAACTTCTTGCCGTTGTGCACCGCCATCGTCAAACCGACCATCTCGGGGACGACGGTGGACCGCCGCGACCAGGTCTTGACCACCCGGTTGCTTCGGCTCTCCTGGGAGACCCGCACCCGATTGAGCAGTTTGGTTTCGACGTAAGGACCTTTTTTCAACGACCGTGGCATAGCTTCTCCTGTACAGTCCCACCGTGCGGCCGACCGATCGAGGCGGCGGCGCGAACCTGGGTCACTTGCTGCGCTGCTTGACAATCAAGCGCCGATGCTTCCCCTTGCGGCGCGTCTTGAACCCCTTGGCCGGCTGCCCCCAGGGCGAACAAGGATGCCGTCCACCGCTGCTGCGGCCCTCGCCCCCTCCCATGGGATGATCCACCGGGTTCATGGCGACCCCGCGCACCCGAGGCCGGCGTCCGAGCCATCGGCGACGGCCCGCCTTGCCCAGCGACTCGTTCTCGTGCTCGACATTGCCCACCTGGCCGATGGTGGCCTGGCAAACGCTCAACACCATGCGCACCTCGCCAGAAGGAAGCTTGACCAGGGCGTAACGGTCCTCCTTGGCCATGAGCTGGGCATAGCTGCCGGCGCTGCGGACCATCTGCCCACCCTTGCCGGGGCGCAACTCGATGTTGTGGATGTGCGTACCCAGCGGGATGTTTTTCAGCGGCAGACTGTTGCCTGGCTTGATGTCCGCCTCGGCGCCGGCCAGCACCGTTTCCCCCACTGCCAACTGCACCGGGGCCAGGATGTAGCGCTTCTCGCCGTCGGCGTAGTTCAGCAGCGCAATGCGCGCACTGCGGTTCGGATCGTATTCGATGGCGGCGACCCGAGCCGGGATGCCGATCTTGTCGCGCTTGAAATCAATGATCCGGTAGTGGCGTTTGTGCCCGCCGCCACGGTGTCGCGCGGTGACCCGCCCGAGGTTGTTGCGGCCGGCGCCCTGCACGCGCTTCGAGATCAGGCTCTTTTCAGGCCCCTTCGGCGCCAGTTCGGCACCGTCGAGGTAGGTCTGAAAACGCCTTCCGGCAGAAGTCGGTTTTACCTTCTTGATCGCCATGGTCCGTCCCTTTGTCTTTTAGGCCCCTTCGAAAAACTCGATGCGCTCACCGGGCATCAGCGTCACGATGGCCTTCTTCCAGTCCTTGCGCTTGCTGAGAATCCGCCCCCGGCGCTTGACCTTGCCTTTGACGTGCTGGGTATTGACCGCCGCCACGTGCACCTTGAAGATTTTCTCCACGGCCCGCTTCACCTCGACGCGGTTGGCGCGGCGGGCCACTTCGAAGGAAATCTGGTTGCGCTCGTCCTTTTGCACGGTGGTCTTTTCGGTGATCACCGGTCTGACGATGATGTCGTAAGTGTTCATGCCAGCCTCCCTTCGATCTGCTGCACGGTGGGCGCCAGCAGCACGAGCCGATCGCAGTTGAGCAGGTCGTACACATTCAATCCCTCGGCCCGCATCACCCGGACCCCCGGCACATTGCGCGAGGACAGCTCCAGGTTCGGGTTGTCCCCATCGGTGACGATGAGGGTCTTGCCGAGGTTCAGAGCGCGCATCACCGCCACGAAATCCTTGGTTTTCGGCGCATCGAAGGCGATTTGGTCCACCACGATCAGCGCTTGTCCGGCCAGCTTGGACGACAGGGCCATCTTGAGCGCCAATCGCCGCACCTTCTTGTTCAGCTTGGCGGTGTAGTTGCGCCCGTCGGGCCCGAAGACCACGCCGCCGCCCCGGAGCAGGGGACTCTTGATGTCCCCGCGCCGCGCCCGGCCGGTGCCCTTCTGTTTGAAGAGTTTGCGCGTCGATCCGGCCACATCCCCCCGGTGGCGCACTGAAGCGGTCGCCGAACGTCGGTTGGCCAGCTGGACGGTCACCACCTCGTGCAGCAGCGCCGGCCGCACCGGTACATTAAAGATCGCATCGGGCAGTTCCAGCTCGGATACCTTCTCTGCTCGCATGTTGAAAACGTCTACGACTGCCATCGTTTCCCCTCGTCAGAACGGTGGGCCGATACCGGCCGAATCACTTTGACTTCCCGGGCTTGCGGATCGTCACCAGCCCCTGACCGGGGCCGGGAATGGCGCCCCGGACCAATACCAGATTCTCCTCGGGCCGGACATCGACGACTTCCAGGTTGCGCACGGTCTGGCGCACGTTTCCGTAATGCCCGGGCATCCGCTTGCCCTTGACCACCCGGCTGGGCCAGGCGCTGCTTCCGATGGATCCCGGCGGCCGCACGTTCTTGGAACCATGCGTCTCCGGCCCCCGGTGAAACCCGTGCCGCTTGATCACGCCGGCAAAACCTCGTCCCTTGGTCGTCCCGGTGACATCGACCCGTTCGCCGACCTGGAAAAGGTCGGCCCCGATGGTCTGCCCCGGCGTGAAGTCGGCCGGATTGGCCACCCCCACTTCGCGCAGTACTTCCGGCGACTGTTCACCGCTCTTGGCCAAATGTCCCTTGAGGGGCTGACTGATGCGCTTGGCGCGGCGCCGGCCGAAGCCGAGTTGAAGGGCATTGTAGCCGTCGGTCGCCTCCTGCTTCACCTGCGTCACCACGCAGGGTCCGGCCTGGATAACGGTGACCGGGACCACACGCCCGTCAGGCGCGAACACGTTGGTCATCCCCAGCTTTCTGCCAATGATCCCTTTACACATGATGCCCACCGATCTTTGGATCTCGTTTTGGATCTTTTAAAGTTTGATCTCCACATCGACACCCGGCGACAGATCCAGCTTCATCAGGGCATCCACCGTCTGCTGGGTCGGCTCCAGAATATCGAGCAGGCGTTTGTGCGTGCGGACCTCGAACTGCTCCCGCGACTTCTTGTCGATATGCGGCGACCGCAGCACGCAAAACTTGTTGATGCGGGTCGGCAATGGTATCGGACCCACCACCTTGGCCCCGGTCTTTTTGGCCGTGTCGACGATGTCCGTCGATGACTGGTCCAGCAGCTTGTGATCGTAAGCCTTGAGGCGAATCCGGATCTTGGTGTTCATGATCATGGCGCAGATCTTTCCCCGTCTACTCGATGATTTCACTGACCACGCCGGCGCCCACCGTCCGGCCGCCCTCGCGAATGGCAAACCGCAACTCCTTCTCCATCGCAATCGGCGTAATCAACGTCCCCTCGATCGTCACATTGTCTCCGGGCATCACCATCTCCACGCCCTCCGGCAACGTCACCACTCCCGTCACATCCGTGGTGCGAAAATAAAACTGCGGCCGGTAACCAGTAAAAAACGGCGTGTGACGCCCCCCCTCCTCCTTGCTCAACACATACACCTCGGCCTTGAACCTCGTGTGCGGCGTGATCGATCCCGGATGCGCCACCACCTGGCCCCGCTCCACCTCGTCTCGCTTGGTCCCGCGCAGCAGCACACCAATGTTGTCGCCCGCCCGACCCTCGTCCAGCAGCTTGCGAAACATCTCCACTCCCGTGCACACCGTCTTGGCCGTCGGACGAATCCCCACAATCTCAACGTTCTCGCCCACACGAATGATCCCGCGATCCACCCGACCCGTCACCACCGTCCCCCGACCCGATATCGAAAACACATCCTCGATCGGCATCAAAAACGGCTTGTCGATGTCCCGCTGCGGCTCCGGAATATAGCTGTCGATCGCGTCCATCAACTCGAAAATGCACTTGGCCTCCGGCGCATCCGGACTGTCGGCCTCCAGCGCCTTCAACGCACTGCCCCGAATGATCGGCGTCTCGTCCCCCGGAAACTCGTACTTGTCCAACAGCTCCCGAAGCTCCAACTCCACCAGCTCGATCAGCTCCGCATCATCCACCATGTCGCACTTGTTCAAAAATACCACAATCCGCGGCACTCCCACCTGACGCGCCAACAATATGTGCTCCCGCGTCTGCGGCATCGGCCCGTCGTCGGCCCCTACCACCAATATCGCACCGTCCATCTGCGCCGCACCCGTGATCATGTTCTTGATGTAGTCCGCATGACCCGGACAGTCCACATGCGCATAATGACGATTGGCCGTCTCGTACTCCACATGCGCCGTCGCAATCGTGATCCCACGCGCCTTCTCCTCCGGCGCCTTGTCGATCTGATCAAACGGCACATAGTTCGCCTGACCCTTCATCCCCAACTGCTTCGTGATCGCCGCCGTCAATGTCGTCTTGCCGTGGTCGATGTGCCCGATCGTCCCCACGTTCACATGCGGCTTCTTCCTCTCAAACTTTTCCTTCGCCATCTTCCCGTCCTCCAGCTGTC
>DCWA01000024.1 GCA_002327445.1 Desulfobacteraceae bacterium UBA2174
GTGTCTCCCTCCCTACTCTACAACGAAGAGAGGAATCTGCAGTTGGGAATACAGGCGGGAGGCAGTGTTGAATTCAAAGAGATTCCTCGCCGTTTCACTCCTCGGAATGACAGTAAGGAGTCTTCTCGGGATGACAGAGGGCCTACGGGGCGGCAAAGCTGATATGTCAGGTGAACAGATCCCTTCTTTAACGGGCTTTTCCTGGCCAGCTTTCAGGCCGCCCGGATCTCTGCCCTACCGGGAGGCTGCCGGAGGCTTGGCCAGCCAGATTTCCTCCACCTCGCGGTTCTTGTTGAAACGCAGGCCCACGTAGTCGCCGACCTTAAAGGCGCCCCGGGATGTCGCCGGCCCGCCGGCACTGCTCCGGAAAATTGCGTCGCTGCTGAAGCCGCGGCATGTGTCGGATACAACGAAACAGTGCGGATGAATCTTCTGGATGAATCCATAGCGCGCCGAGGATGGACGGGGCACTGGGATCCAATCGCTGATCTGAATCATAGGTACCGGCTCGATGGGCAGAAGCGCCGGGGCGTCCTCGGCAGCGGTGGTTACGGATGTCCCCCCAAACATCAGCAGGGCAATCAGGAGGCCGGCGATGGCCATTCGATTCTTCTTCGTTTGCATGTCAATTCCCCGTTTGCGCTCAGTCGATCTGGCGCCAATAGACCATGCCCCGCTCTTCCCCGGTTTCCATCAGGTCGATGATCGATCCGGCCGCGGTGCTCATCAGCTTGATCTCCTCCTCGCCCATCCCCATGATGGTGGGCGTGAAGACCATGGTCGGAAACCAGATGCCCGTGGGGGCCAGATAGAGGTATTGATCGGCCGGGTCATCGCCCGATGACCACGCCGGGTTTTCAATTTTGATCAAGTCGTTTTCATCGATCACGTTGTCGTTGTTGATGTCGAACTGGGGCGCCTTGAGGCGTCCGCCAGTGTTGGCGTTGATCTCGTACATCCAGGATGATCCGCCGGCCGCGCATGGATTGGTGTTGGGGATATTGGAGATCACGATGGCCTTGCCCGACCGGATCAACACATCCTGAACCACTCGCTCCTTGGTATCCGGCAGGTCGAAATACCATCCGACATGGTTGGCCTCCGTGGTGGAGGGGTTCTCCTCGCCGCCCGTATCGGTCTCCCACAAATAGTTCACCGGATTGTCGCTCAGTACTCGCAGCGATTGCCCCGCGAAGTTTACATCCAGCAATTTGGTCTGTCGGGCCAGGCTTGAGAAGGGGCTCTGATTGCTCAGGGTGAGGGTCGCATTTCCATCGGCATCGGAGCCGCGGACGGCAACGCCTAAGTATTCGGAAGCGTCGTCATCGTCACCGTAGTCCCAGATGCCGTAGATGGTCTGTACTTGCGTATTGGAAAAATCCCGGGGCCCCAGGTACTTGCCGGTGCCGAAGACCACGATGTAGCCGGGTTGTCCGGGATACAGCGGGCGCATGACATCCGGCATTGAAGTGATCGGCTGCACTTTGTTGTTTGCATCCTTGGCGACAAACAGAGGCATTGGCTTACCGTCATTGTCGGCATAGGCCACGCCCCAGTTGTTGATATCGGCTGAGGTCAAATCGAATTTCCACATGTTGCCCTGCAAGTCTCCGGCGTAGACATAGTCTACCCCTTCGTCGTTGTTCACATCCGCCAGCAGGGGCGTTGAGAGACCATTGCAGCTACCCTCCGGTCCACCGAAGCCGGTGTCGATCTTCTTGATCACAGTACCGTCATGGGCGTCGAGAACATAGAGCACCGCTTTGAGGCTGGCGCTGTTGTAACCGTTGCCGAAGATGGTGACCCATCTGTCGTTGCCGGAAACGTCTTTGGGTAGATTGGAATTGACGGTAAAAGCACGGCTGTAAGAATAACCCAAATCCCGATCGCTGCAGAGCACGCCACCTCGCGTCCATTCACCGTTACCTTCGGTTGGATTACTGCCCTCCGCATTCAGGAGACTGAAGGTGGTGTTGGATACCACGGTGATTTTGTGGAATCCGTTGGCCGCCGTGTTGCCTTCCACCCCGGAAATTTCCACCAAGTCCCCGGTAATGAGTCCGTGGTCGCCGCTGGTGGTAATGACGATGGCGGAACCCGGATTGTTGCTGGCTCCGGTAATTATCAGATCGTTCTCGGGATATTCCCACAGCACCTTGCCTGCCAGATCCTGTTCTGAAGCTATTCCCAGCGGATCGGTCACGTCCAGGCTGTAGTAGCCTCTGCCACCTTTCCCGAGGCCGCCGACAAGGTAGGATAGGCGTACGCCGTCCTTGACCACGGAGGCCACATAGGGCGTCAGGTCCACGAAGAATTCATGGTTATAATTCGGGTCCGTGAGGCTCTTGAGGTGACCGAACACCAGGCGCGGTACGTAGGCAAACACCTCCTGGCCCGTGTCGGCGTTGAAGGCGTGGAGCATTCCATCGTTGGCGCCGGCATAGATCATCTTGTGTGTGGTGCTGTCCTTGACATAGCTGTGAAAGACCGGCGCCGAATGGACGATGTCGCCCAGCTTGGTGTCGCGGGTGGTCAATTCGTTGATCTTGAAGTTGCGGTTGCGGTAGGTACCTCCGTTTTTGACCTCGAGGCTGGAATCTCCCCGGAGATAGTTGACCATGTTCTGGGCCTGGGTGAGATCGGTGTTGAGAAGGTCGAAAAGATCCGTCTGACTTGCGTCGTAGCGAAAAGGGATGCCCAGGGTGCCGTTGAAGGTGGCGATCTTGCGCCCGGTATCCCAATTCTGATCTTTCAATTGTTCTTCGGCCGACCACAGGTAGCTGGAGCGAATCACCTCACCGGTATCCGGATTCAGGGCATAGGCTCTCACGTCCCCGGTCCATCCCTCGGTGTTGTAAATCGACTGGTAAACGGTTGATCCAGCGTCGATTTCTTCGCCGTTGATGGTCACCCCAGCGCCCGATCCGATGCGGGCCACCACGTCGTCGATGGCTTCCTTCAGGAAGGCGATCAGTTCCTGGGGGGTCTTGGCGCTCAGGTACTTGCCCCGTCCGTTGACGGCGGCGTGGTAGATATCATCGATTTTGGCCTTGAGCGCACTGTCGTCGGATCCCAGAGGGCTGAGCCACGCCGGATAGACCCGCTGGTCCGGGTCTATGTTGAAAAGGTCGTAGTCGTCCGGATCGAGGTGCCCGTTGACGCCGAAGGTCACACCGTAGGTGACCATGTGCTGCCAGGTGGCCTTGTCGTAAAAGTTGGTAGGCACCTCGTCGGCGACGGCCGGCGCCAGATCGTTCATATAGAAGTACATGGCGGTGTCGGCCAGAGTGTTGGGCCACTCGTCGGCGTATGGTTCTCCCTGGTCCTCGTCGATGTTGCCGTAACCGGCGGCACCGCCGTCCCAGGCGCCGTCAGAGATGATGATGGCAAAGTTTTGTTGGCAGGCCCCCCCTGCATCTGTGGAGATGGGGGAGATTTCAAGGTCTTCTTCTAACTTTCCCGTGGTTGCGGTCATATGAAAATAAAGCCCAACCATATCGAGCCCCTCGCGCAGAGGGGTTGAGCCTTGTTTGCCATCCGGATGGAAATTTTTAATTTTTTGGATCAAGGTTTGGGTTTCGTCGGTACCGGAGAGGTTGATAGGCTGCACTCCTATATAGCTGTTGCCGTTGATGGTGCGATAGCCCACTTTGACGCCTTGAAGCTGTGGCACCGTACGGGTGAAGGCCGCCACGGTGGTCAGCCAGCGTTTGCGGTAGTATTGGAACCAGTTGGCAAAGTTCTGCAAATCTTCTTCGAAGTTTCGCTGTACCAGCGCATCGGGCATTCCCGTTTCATGCAAGAGGACCAGTTCCGTATCGTCCACCCTGCGGTAGCCCTCATCTTCGACGTCGGTGTCTCCATCAACAAATCGATAAAATTCTCTGCTGTCGAGGTCACCGTCGCTGTCCGTGTCGACAAAATTGACCAAGTAGTAACTTTCCCCGTCATCCATCATGCCATCGGCATCGGTGTCGACGCCGGTCCAATAATGGGCTTCGTTGATAATGGCGACAGCTTGCGAGTCAACGGGTAGAAATAGAATGGCATCGGCAATCGTCCAGAGGCCGTTAATTCCTTCATCATCGTTCTGGCGTTTGACAGTCACTTCGACCGCTGTGCCGGCGGACAAACCTGTGTAGGTACCCAAAAGCTGTAACCCGTTTTGAGGCATTGTCATTGAAGTAATAGTGTTACCTATTTTTACCGTATAGCCTGCCTGGGTGTCATTGTCTTGGTGCGGCCTGACGAAAACCGAAATTTGGTAATCCCCGTCGGACGGGATCGTGTAATACCATGTAGCGCTGGCGTTTTTCTTGCTTGCATATCTGTGTTGATTTTCGTGGGCACCATCCGCCGCCGCGTTGGTGCCCCAATCATCCTCTTTTGAAACTTTAAAAACGGAATCGCCGTCCTGGTCGTCCACCCATACCGAGTTAGCTTCACCTCCGGCCCCCGAGACCGCCAATTCAACTGTGTAGCAGGCCTGGCTCAAATCAAACGTGAATTGACTGGCGGGATATTCAGTGGGATTCTTCTCAGGGTCCTTGGTGGGATGGAGCTTGGGGTTCTGCTTGTTGGCGGCACCCTCACCGTACCACGGCTCGTATTCGTATGCAGGATTATAGTACATGGCGTTAAAGCCGTGCCAGCGGGCCCTGGCGATGCGCCTTTCGGCGGTGGCGGCGCCATGCTCGTCGTATCCGAGCACGGGTGACGAATTGGTTGTCAGGTTGTCCGCGGTATTGAACAGGTAGAGGTATGAGGCGCTTTCTCCTATCCACAACTTCCCGTCGCCCTCAGGCGTCATGAGTTCATAGTCCATCGATTCCGAGTCGTCGATGACAAACATGATGTTGGGCGGTGCGGCGTTGAGGATGACATCCAATGGCTTGTCGGCCAAGTCGGTGCAGGCGCCTGTCTCATCGCAGTCTCCATCGAAACAGTCATTGTCGATGCCATCGCCGCAGATTTCCTGGGTGCCAGGATTAATGTTGGCATCAGCGTCATTGCAATCACCCATGCCCACTGTCCAGCCATCGTTGTCATTATCGGGGTCGTCGACATCGGGAAGCAACTTAATTTGAACCGTTTTGGTAATGGTGGATCCATCGGCGTCCTGAATCGTCAAGGATGCACTGTAGTTGGTTGCTTCGGCGACTGCCGCATACGTGTGGGTGGTGTCTTTCTGGTTACTCGAAGAACCGTCGCCGAAATCCCATCCGTACCAAACCGTGTCGTCGTCGTAAACGATTGACTTGTCCTGGAAAGTGACTGTAAGCGGCCCCACACCAGTGGTCGGTGAGACTAGGAAGTCGACATCCGGATCCGCGTCGGCCACGGTGATTGTGGTCGATGCGGAATGCAAGTTCCCGTCGGCTTCGGATATCTCCAGCGTGACGGAATAGGTTCCTTGAACAAGGTACTCGTGGGTCTGGTTGCTTGCGCCAGTAGTGGTGATCGTGTTGCCGTCGCCGAAATTCCAAACGCAAGAGGTGATGCCGTCGTAAGAGGTCGACTGGTTGAAAAAGTTCACCGTGAGAGGCTCAGCCCCAGTGGTCTTGTCGGCCTGAAAGGCAGCTGTTGGACCAGTGTCGGAGACGGTGATATTCTGGGTTGCCACGTTCGTATCCCCATCTGCCTCCGTGATGGTCAACGAGACGGTGTATGTGCCATCCTGTTCGAAAACAATTCCCTGCGGATGCTGAACCGATGAAGTTGTTCCGTTGCCGAAATCCCAAGACCAGGAGACAATCCCGTCATGGCTTTCAGATCTGTCGATAAAATCGACCTGCAACGGTTCGTCGCCGCTGGTGGCAGAGGGGGTGAAGCTGGCGGTGGGGTTGGAGTCGATGGCGGTAATGGTGAAGAATTTTTCAAAAAAATCATCAGGAAGGTCAGGGTTTTGCGCCCGGACTTTTATTTTGTATGTGATTTCATTATCGAGGTTAGCTGCTGTTTTTAGTGTTGAGCCATCAATTTTAAAAGCAAAGTTGCCGCTGGCATCGGGATCATCTACTAAAGTAAATATATATTTTAGCGGGGGAGGCGTCGGTGAGTCTTCTTGCTTTAGTGCTGTAAATTCTCCTACTGGTGTTCCAAGTAATACATTTTCATTTACGAGTTCATTATTGAGATATATATCTTTAACTGTTACTGCTGCATTTGCACAAGGCATCAATGTTAAAGAAATTAAAAGTATAGAAAATAACCAAGCGGCCCTGTAAAAATCTCTGTGGACTGATCTACGCATATCTTCTTTCTCCCTATTTCATCGCGGAGCATCTTCCTCTTCCTTCATTGCATTAAAACCGCCGCTTGTACCCACCGACGATGTGGGCGCGGCCGCGTTGTTTTTCGCTGTAGCCGTAGGCATCGAAGGAGTAGAGCCGGCTGGAGGTGGTCATGGAAAGGCTGCTGCCGCCGGTGATGCCCCGGGCGGTGACTGCGAAGTAGGTGTCCGGATCGAAGGTGGATTCGGCGCTGATGCTGTCGGTATTTTTCATGTTTTCCCTGTTTTCCAGGTTCGTGTCATCATCGTGCAGCCATGGAAGGGTGGTGGTGCTGGTCTTGAGGTCTACAGGCTCGGCGTTTTCCAGCCGTTGCAGGGCTTCCATGACCGCCGCTTCGGCAAGATAGAAAACCCGCTTGTAGTCACGCTCATTGGCCGCCACTCGCATTTCGACGCTGGTGATCTGGGTGATGGAAATCCCCATCAAGGTTACAAGGAGCAGCAGTACCAGCGCGACGATAATGATCGAACCTTCTTGGCCGCAGCCGTTTTTGCGCCTCAAACGCGACATTGCCGTTTTCCCGGGATACATGGGGTTGTCCTCGCTTCACAAAAAGGTCACAGGCTGTTTTTGATGCCTTTCAGCGTTACCGTCCGGGTAGCACCGAAGCGATTTTGCCATTGGCCCGTCATGGTCACTTCCTTGGCATCGGTGATGCCGTCGGTGGACAAATCGCCGACGGTCCATTTGATGGTATAGCCTTCGGGGGGATCTTCATCCTTATGCGGATTGTTCTCGTCGGCAATTGCCAGCAGCGCGTCGTCGTAAGGCAACCCCATCAGCATTTCCATGCGATCCTGAAGCCAGGTCGTTCCTTCGGTGAGCACCATGGCGTATTGATTGCTCATCAAGCCGGTGATCTGCATCTTGGCCACGGCCAGAAATCCCACCGCCAGAATCGTCAAGGCGATGAGCACCTCGATGAGGGTAAATCCAGGGTTGGACCTTCCGGAGCTGTTCAGGATTGATATTTTCCTGTTCATACCGTTTCGCGGAGAGATCCCTCGCTTTGCTCGGGATGACAATTCAGGATTTTTCGAATTCATCACTTATAGCCCCATATTTCGGCAACGGATGGTGGTGGTGAGCGTTCGACGTCTGTAATGATCGTTCTGGGCAGGCAGAATCACCTCGTCCTGCTGGTTGCGATAGGCGTTGGTGTTGAGATACTCCGGATCGGGCTTTTCGGTGCGGGCCACCATAGTGATTTGTACGGAACGGATTTTTTCCAGTTCGAGATTGGATACATCACCGAGGTTGGGATTGAGCACCTCGTTATCTTCGTCCAGGTAAACCAGATTGAGTATTTCAATATCTTTTGCCAATGGTTGCCGGCCACCATTCCAAGGTTCTCTCCTTAGATAGCCGTCATTTATGACATAATAGACCTGTTCGTTAGGATCTTCAGTGCCTGATATCATTTTCCCGTCTTCGTTGAGGTCCGCAGTAAGCTTAATCTCATCATTGGAAGCGATAAGAAAACCGGCCTTGGTCGTGTTGTGGGGGTCGAAACCAGCCATCCGTAATTCGCGCTCAAGGTGATACATGCCAGCCCGGATGTTTTGCTGCATGGCGGTGACTTCGGTCTGAGCTACATAGGTTTTTTGTTGGGTAAGATAGGAAGTATATATTGCCGTGAGGGCTACCCCCGAGATCGTCATCGCGATGAGTAATTCGACAAGGGTAAAGCCGGCATTACGGTTGTTATGTTTTAGATTAGCTGATTTCATCACCAGTCCTCATCGCTTGGCTTCAGAATTCTAACGACTCCTGAACTCAACGAACCGATTTTGAAATAACCGGTACGTGTCTCGTTGGTCAGATATGCGTAGTTTGAATTACTGATTCCATGGCCATTGAAAGTAATACTGCTTGGGAACGGATCACCTGTCTCCCCAAGAGGTCTGGCAAAGGTGATTCCACTTCCATAATCCGCCAAGTTGACGGACCGGATCGTCTGGCCCTCCGATTCGATGGTGTAGCCGGCGCTGGTAAAGTTGACGGTGCAGTCGGTTGAATTGCGAACCGCGGTCATCTTGGCCAATTGCAGATTGGTGAAAAGATCGTCCACGGCGGACTTGAGCCGGTACTTGGGCAGGTATCCGAGGAAGTTGGGAACGGCGATGCCAGCCAGAATACCGATGATGGCAATTACGATCATCAACTCCAACAGAGTGAATCCGGATTGTCTGCGCATGGTGCTGGCTCCTGGCCGGCCCGCGTCGGTCTATGCCGCGGGCCGGTAAATCTGGCGTTAGAATTAACTCCTAACAAGAAACATGCCGAGCGGCTTCAAGTTCTGTTCTATCCGGCTCCTTCAATGGTGCAGTGTGTTCTTAACTGTTTATATTTAAATCATATTACGAAATGCTGGCATTGACGGACCGAGTAATGAAAGATCAATGCTATTGAATCAGGTTAAGAGAAATTCAGCTATTTGCTATTAAAAATTTTAATAGGCTTAAACTATTTTTATGTTTTTGTCATTCCTACAAGCACCTGCTTGCCGCGGTCATCCCGAGGAGCGCCATCCCTTTCCAGCAGTCATCCAGAGGAGTGCTATCCTCCCCACCGCTGTCTTTACGAGAGCAGCGACGAGGGATCTCCTTGAATCTGCTGGCATTTCCCGCTTGTATTCCTGACTGCGGATTCCTCTCTGACGCCCGGAATGACAGCGGGAAGAATGCGTCATCCCGAGGCACAACCTCTGTCATCTGGAGGAGCCCATGAACAACCCTCTGTCCGGGGAGTCCATGAACAACCCCCTGTCATCCCGAGGAGTTTACGACGAGGGATCTCCTTGAATCTACCGGCATTTCCCGCTTGTATTCCTGACTGCGGATTCCTCGCTGACGCTCGGAATGGCAGCGGGGAGAGGCGTTCGGAATGACACGGGGAGAAGAGGTTCGGCACTTTTCAGCGTGTCAGCCGCCCGTAAATCCGCAGGAGACGATCCGGCAACTCGCGCACCTCGCCGATCAGAGTGTGGTGAGCAGCGCCGTACAGGTCATCCAGACGGGCCTCGGCAGGCAGATTCACCGTGATGGCATGGACGTGAATCCCCTTGGCACGGGCCTCACTGATGGCCTGGCGGGTGTCGGCCACCGCGTAGTCGCCCTTGTAATCCATGTCGTTGGGGAAGCCGTCGCCCAGGACGATCAGCAGCCGCACCCGGGCCGGTTCGGCCGCCAACTGCCCCGTGGCGTGGCGGACGGCGGCCCCCATGCGCGTGGCCCGCTGTGGGGCTACGGCCGCAATGCGCCGGCGCAGGGCCTCGTCCGGCTCCTGGTCGAAATCCTTGATGTGGAAATAATCCACCCCGAGGCGGCCGTTGCCCGAGAAGCCGGCCAGGGCGAAGCGGTCGCCCACTACGGACAGTGCCTCGCAGAACAAGACGATGGCTTCCTTTTCCACCTCCACCACGGTCTGCCGGCTGCCGCGGACCCGGTTTCCCGTGCTGCGGGACAGATCCACCAGCAGCAGCACCGCCACGTCGCGCAAGCGCTTGATGCGCTTGATATAAAGCCGTTCTGAAGGCGTGACCCCGGCGCGGCGGTCCACTTCGGAGTCGATCAGCGCCCGGTAGTCGAACTCGTCCCCTTCGATCCAGGGCCGCAGGGTGGTGACGCCTTCGGGCCGCAGGAGTTCAAAGGCCCGCTGCATCCGTTTGACCAGTCCGTTGAAACGCACCAGGGTCTGACAGTAAAAATCCGGGGTTCCTTCCACGACTTGCCGGTCGACCACCCGGACGTGGTCGGCGAGGTAGCCGGCGGCCCTGAAATCCCACTCTGGATGCCAGGTCGCCGGTCCCGTGTCAGGGGCAGGGGAAGAGGCCAGGGCCGGGTCCGAACCGAGCAGCGCCTGCAGTTGCTCCAGGGTCAGCGGCGTCGTGCCGGGTTGCAGCGTATCGGTATCGCTTTGCCGGATCAGGAGCACCAGATCCGCGGCGTCGAGCTTCCCCTTTTTCTCCAGCAGCCGGCGCACCAGGTCGCTGCGTCGCACTTGAACGCCCCGGGTTTCAAGGCTTTGTTTGAGGCGGTTTGCCGATTTCAGCGCTTCCCGGTGCGCATCGCCGAAGAAGCCCGCTCTGACGCGCCATCCAAAAGGTGTTTGCAGCCGCTGTCGGTTGCTGCAAAGCGGCGCCACCATTGGATAGGCGGCTCGGGCCCAGGCGGCCGATGCTTCCACCGGTTTCCCCGCAGCCAGGAGAACATCGGTGTCTTCGAGTAGCGTGGCCAAGCCGGGAGGCAGCGGCATCGGGGAAGGGAAGGCGGACTCGAAAACCTGGCGTTCGTAAAACCAGGCCAGCAGCGAATCCGGCTCTGAGGACCGGATCTTCGCGGCCTCGGCCTGGAGGCGGGGACGACTGCGGCGCCAGAGGCCAGGGGATGACTTTCGCCACGCCGCGCAGAGGCGGGTCTGCTCGGCGATGGTAAAAAGATCTTCCGCCAGCGCCGGGTCCTCGAAGGAAGCGAAAAAACGCTCCAGGTCACTCAGCGCCGCATCCGCCTCAGATGTCGCTACAGCCGGCCCATCGAGTTTTTCCAGGTCGAAATCGTAGGTGCCGTGTTCCCAATAGCCGGCCTCGATGCGCAGCAGCAGCTTGAACATCTCCACATTGGCGGCGTAATTCGATTCGAGATCGATTTCCTCCGGGAGATAGAGCCATGTCCCGTCGCTGCACACCACCGGCAGTGAGGGCAAGGTGCGGCGCCGGGCCTCGGCCAAATCCGCCAGGGACCGGATGGCCAGCCGGGAACCGGCGCGGGCCGCCAGGTAGCGGCCCAGGGCTGGGTGGATTTCCGCCAGGGCCGCCACGCGCTGCAGGGCCCGGCGGGCATCGCGGCCAGCCCGGGTCTTGAGCGCCAGCATGCGCCGGCCGAATCCGGGGTGACGACGCCACTTGGCCAGGGCTTGGGTGATGAACTGGTCCAGGGCACGGGGGTCGAGAATCCCCAGCCCGTCGGCAAGACCGTCGAGAAAGTCATCGGCCAGGCGGAAGTCGGCCTCGACCACCCGGCGGAGCTGCTCAAGCTGGGCCGGGCGTCGCGACGCGGGCAGTTGCAAGGCCGCCGCCGGGAGCAGATGGCTCAGGTGAAGGCTTTGATTGTAGGTTAAATCCCGGTCGAAGGCCGTGTCCAACAGCTTCAGGAAAGCTTCAGCGGCCAGTTGCTCCCCCTGCCGCAGCAGGGCGGAAAGGGCTTCAAGGGGCCGCTTGAGGGTGTAGATTCCCTTGCCGCGCAAAATTTGAACGGTGGCGTTCAGGTGGTCCAGAAAGCGAGGCGTGGCCCAACGGATCGCCGGGACGAGAAATTCGGCTGTCAACTGCCCCAGTTCAGGGCCATGGGCTGCGGCCGCTTGCACTTCTCGCCAGAAGCGTTCCATGCCTTCAGGGGTCGAATGGGCCAGCAACTCGGCGCCGCCCAAGGCCACCGTCCGGCCCAGAGGCTCGGAGATGGATACGGCCCGGAAGATTTCCTCTACCAACCGTTCAAGATCGGACGGCGCCGGGGGAGAGAGCCCCTCGGCCAGCTTGACGGTCACCGCCCGGGCCAACTCGGGGTCCAGGACGGCCAGGCGTTCCAGGGACGTTTCTGAGGCGTGCATGCGGATGAGAACGCTTTCGCTGGATCCGAAGGCCTGTGCCTTCGCCAGCTTGCTTAAAAACTGTCGGCGATCAGGTCGTTGAGGGTTTCCAGGAGCCGGTCGTCGTCGGTGAGCGGCTGGCTGACGGCCATGCGGCAGGCCTCGGCCGGCGCGATGCCCCCTGCCATGAGGCGGGCCGCATAGATCAGCAGTCGCGTGCTGGCGCCTTCGGCCAACCCGTGCTCCCGGATGCCGCGGATCCGGGTGCCCAGGTCCACCAGTTGGCGGGCGACCTCGGAGGACACGGCCCCTTCCCGGGCGACGATGCGCGCTTCCCGTTCCGGGTCCGGATAATCGAAATCCAGGGCCACGAAGCGCTGCCGGGTGCTTTGTTTCAGGTCTTTGAGCACCGACTGGTACCCCGGATTGTAGGAGATCACCATCATGAAATCGGGATGGGCCGGAACGATTTCGCCTTTCTTGTCGATGGTGAGCAGCCGGCGGTCGTCGGTGAGGGGATGGATCACGACGGTGGTGTCCTTGCGGGCCTCGACGATTTCGTCCAGGTAGCAGATCGCGCCCATGCGCACCGCCCGGCTCAGAGGCCCGTCGCTCCAGACGGTCTGCCCGTCTCTGAGAAGGTAGCGGCCCACCAGGTCCGAGGCGAACAGGTCTTCGTGGCAGGCCACCGTCACCAATGGCAGCCCCAGATGCCATGCCATGTGGCGCACGAAACGGGTCTTGCCGCAGCCGGTGGGGCCTTTGAGCATTACCGGCAGGCGGGCGTTGTAGGCCGCTTCGAAAAGCTCCACCTCGCGGCCGGAGGCCAGGTAGAAAGGTTCGGTGCGGATCCGGTATGGCTCGGCTTCGATGCCGTGGAAATGGGTCATGGCAACGGCGCCTCCCAGACGCCTCGGGCGCTTAGATTAGATTTGACGCCCTGGCGTGTCAATCGGGAACACGGTTGCCACAAGATCCCTCGTCGCCATGCTGCTCCTCGGGATGACAGGAGGAGAGGCGGTCCTCGGGATGACAGGGAGAGGGCCTCTGCCAGTTTCTTGTCGAATGTCACCGTTTCCCGCCGATCTTCTCAACGGCGGATCCTCTCTGACGTTCGGAATGACACGGGAAAATTCAAGTGTCAAATGAGCTAAAGTGAAGGAATCCTGGCAGTTATATAAAAACCGGAGCGAAGCGACTCCATCATTTTAGTCACTCATAATTTTAGTCACTCAGAAAAGGTGTCATCCCGAGGAGTTTACGACGAGGGATCGGCAGTCAAAAACACCGGCGGGAGGAGGGCCTAAACCAGAATAAATCCCTCGCAATCTCAATAAGATGATCGCAAAACTTGGGCGGGGCCGTGGAATATCGCATCTGCATACTTGACATATATTTTGAATATACCTTATGTAAGCACCTAATTTCGGGTGTTCCACAGTACCTGATTTTCGCCCCGACGCGCCTGCGGACAAATTCGTATGATCAAACCCGATTCAATACCCAAGCGCCTTCTCTGCGATGTCGCCTTCGACGAGATCAACCGGCGCATCATCACCATGCATTATGGCCAGGGGCAGACTCTCCACGAAAAACAACTCATGGCGGAACTGGGTATCGGGCGCACGCCCATCCGAGAAGCCTTGCCGCGTCTGGCGGCTTGCGGGATCCTCGATTCCCAGCCCAACGGGGCCTGGACGGTGCAGCCGATCACCTTGCAGCACATCAAGGCCATCTTCGAGGCCCTGGAAATCATGGAAATGGGCGTCATCGGGCTGGCCATGCGCCACGATCCGGCCGCGGTCCTGGAACAAATGGAAAAGGCCAAGGACGAAGTGGACACGGCCATCGCCGCCGGCGATACATTGGCGCTGGTGGAGGCCAACCACTGTTTTCACATGCATTTCTACGAAGCGGCGCACAACGAGTACCTCGTCCACGGCCTGCGGCGCATCCGCTTCGAGACCAAACGCCTCGCCTACATCTCCTACAGTCACAACCCCATGCAGGTCGATGCGCTGGCGGCGCATCACCAGACGGTGAAGGGAGAGCACGCGGTCATGATTCAGCAGTTGGCCGCCAAGAATGAAGAAGGCTTGCGCCAGACTTGCCGTGCGCACATCGCGGCCTTTCGTGAACGGATCATCCGCTACCTGAGTTCCTGACGGACGCTCTGGCGAAGAAGGATTTCTCGACATGCCCCACGGCCGCACCGGAAAAATGCTCTGGGTCGATCTGACGGCCGGAATCTGCCGCATCCAGGCCCATGACGGCTCACCGGCCTTCATCGGCGGCCGGGGCATCAATCAGCGCCTGCTCTTCGATCTTCAGCCCGAGGGCCGCGACGGCCTCCACCCGGATAGTCCCGTCCTGCTTTCCGCCGGCCCCCTGGTGGGCACCCTGGTGCCCGGAGCCTGCCGTCTGGCAGTGGATTTTCGCAACATCGTCACCGGCGGAGTCGGCTCGGCCAACCTGGGCGGGCATTTCGCCGCCGAGATGAAGTTTGCCGGCTTCGACCAGATCGTGATCCGGGGGCGCTCCCCCCGGCCGGTCTACCTGCTGGTCAGCCCTGAAACCGTGGCCCTGCGCGATGCCACCACCATTTGGGGCCTGGACACCTGGGAGACGGAAAACCGCATCAAGCGCCTGGAAAACGAGCCGCGCCTCAAGACCGTGAGCATCGGCCCGGCCGGGGAAAACGGCGTGCGTTTCGCCTGCCTCATCGGGGACCGGGGCCGGGCCGCGGGCTACGGCGGCAGCGGGGCGATCTTCGGCGCCAAACGTCTCAAGGCGATTGCCGTGCGCGGCGGCCTGCCGGTCACCGTGGCCCGGCCCGAAGCCCTGCTGGACGAACTGATGCGCTTTAACCGCGAAACGATCGAAACCAGCGACTTCGTCCGCATCCACCGCCAGGGCGGGACCCTGGCCGCCTACCTGCGGCCCGGAGAAAACCGGCCCCACGCCGTATGCAACATGAGCGGCGCCTTCTGGGACAACGCCTCCATCGCCGCCGTCGATCGGGCCGTCTTCGACCAGCGCTCTCTGGTTCGGCGCCACGCCTGCTTCGCCTGCCCGGTCTACTGCAGCGCCGTCTACCGCACGGGCGACCGGGTCTGCGAAGGGCTCCAGGCCAATTCCTGGCGCGCCTTCGCCTCGAACCTGCGCATCACCGATCCGGAAATGGTCATGCGCCTGCACGCCCTGGCCAACCGCTACGGCCTGGACGGGGACCACACCTCGGCGGTGCTGGCCTGGGCCGTGGAATGCTTTCAAGAAGGAATCATCGGCCGCAACGACACCGGCGGGATGGAACTGAACTGGGGCGATGGAGACCCCCTGATCCGGCTCATGGGACAGATCGTCGAAGGCACCGGGTTGGGCGCCGTGCTGGCCAAGGGACTGGATGCCGCAGCCGGCGAGATCGGCCGCGACAGCCGGCGCCTGGCAATCACAGCCCACGGCAACGCCCTGATGGAGGCGGCCATGCGCTCGCACAAGGCCTGGGCCCTGGGCATCGTCACCAGCACCAAGGGCGGCGGGCACCTGCGCGGGGCTCCGGCCGTGGAAGCCCGGCGCATCCCCCCGGAGGTCAGCCGGGCCTGCTTCGGCATCGGCGACATCCAGGACCCCACGGCCTATGAAAACAAGGGCCAACTGGTCACCTGGTACGAAAACTACAAGGGCGTGGTGGACATGACCGGCCTGTGCTACCTGCCGTCGATGTGGATGGAGTTGGGCCTGTTCACCCCCGAGCAGATCGCCCGATTTCACAGTCTGGTCACCGGCGGCGAGCAAACGGCCGCCGATCTGATGCAAGCGGGTGCCCGGCTGCAGACCCTGGAGCACCTGTTCAACATCCTGCACGCCGGCTTCGGCCGCAAGGACGTGCGGGTGCCGGAAAAACTGGCGCGCATCCCGGTGGACCGCGGCCCGTTCGCCGGCCAGCGGTTGGAGCCGCAAGGCTGGGAGCGGATGCTCGACGACTACTACCTGGCCCACGGTTACGATGCGGCCAGCGGATGGCCGACGGTCGAGCGGCTGGAAGCACTCGGCCTGACCGAGGCCGGACGTCGCCTGGCGGCCGCGGGGATCGACTTGCCTTCAGCCGGCGGCCCTGCCATGATGTAAGAGGCCCCATGTCCATAACCGTCGATAGCCGTCGCTGCGTCGGATGCCGGCTTTGCGAACTGGCCTGTTCCCTGGCGCGCTGCGGCCGGTTCAACCCGGATCAGGCCGCCATCCGTATCATTTTCGAAGATGACGGGACCCTGACCATTGCCATCACCGAGGCGTGCCTCGCCTGCCGCCGGCCCTTGTGTGCCGCGTTTTGTCCGGTGGGGGCCATCGTCAGCGGCGAAAATTGAAACTTTTGCACCACCGGGAGCAAACCGCGGTCGGCAGAGGGGCCGGCCGCCATCGAGCACTCCATCCACAGAAAGGGCCAAACATGAAAAAAATGCTTTCCCTGACAGTAGCGGTAATGGTTCTGACGGTTTTTTCGGTCGCCCCCTGCGCGGCCAAGACCACCTGGAACGCCAACTCGGTCTGGCCGCCCAACAACCACCAAACCATCGGGCTGGAGGAGTTCGCCGCCAAGGTGAAGGCGGCCACCGGCGGCGAGCTGGAGATCCAGGTCAGCGCCGGCGGGGCCCTGGGCTACAAGGGGCCGGAGCTGCTCAAGGCGGTGCGGGACGGCATGGTGCCGCTGTCCGACATGCTCGTATCCGGCGTGGCCGGCGACGAGAAGATCTTCCAGATCGTGACCCTGCCTTTCCTCGTCCTCGATTTCGAAGAGACCAAGCTGCTCAACGAGACGGTCCGGCCCTACTTCGACAAGGCCGCCGAAAAATGGGGCCAGAAGATCCTTTACATCGCTCCCTGGCCCGGCGCCGGTCTGTGGACCAAGCGCAAGATTGCCACCGTGGAGGACATGAAGGGCCTCAAGACCCGCACCTATGACAAGAACGGGGCTCTCGTGGTGGAAGCCACCGGCGGCACTCCCTACGCCCTGCCGTTTTCCGAGGTCTACTCCTCCCTGGCCACCGGCCTCATCGACTCGGTGATCACCTCCACGCCCACCGGGGTGGACGGCAAGTTCTGGGAAGTGCTCAAGTATTACCATCCGCTGAACATCACCGTGGCCACCGACATGGTCAACGTCAACCTCAAGGCCTTCAACAAGCTCGACAAGAAGACCCGGGACGCGCTGGTGGCCGCCGGCAAGGAGATGGAAGAGGCCATGTGGAAGAAGGTGGTGGAGATCGACAAGGAGAAGGAAGCCATCTGCAACCAGAACGGCATCGAGACGGTGCCGGTTTCCAAGGAGCTGCTCAAGGCGTTGGCCAAGATTACCGACGGGATCCGCAATGACTGGCTCAAGGACGCCCCGGAGGATGCCAAGGCGGCCTACGCGGATTTCATGAAGAAAGTGCAGCGCTAAACAGCGATCGCGCCAAAAACCGGACATGCGGGCGGCTGCGGTGGCCGCCCGCCCCGGTTCTCCGGTGGGCACCGGAAATCCAGGGATCGCCGCGACCTGGCAGAATGAAGCCGGGGGCGTCCCCTTCCTGCGAATTCCGGTGAAACACCGCGCGATACAGGCCGCAACGGCCGGGGAGTCGTTCAGATGAAATCAGTGATCCGATGGATCGATCGTATCAGTGGCCTGGGAGGGGCTTTGGCGGGGGTCATGCTCTGCATCGGCCTCGTCCTCATTGCCGCCGAGATCGTGGTTCGCAGCGCTTTCGATTCCACTCTGTTCATCACCGAGGAGTACGCCGGCTATCTCATGTGCGGCCTGACCTTCTGCGCCCTGGGCTACACCTTACGGGACAAGGGCCATATTCGCATGACCTTTTTGCTCAAGGTGGTCCGGGGCCGTCCGCAAATCTACCTGGAATTGGTCTGCTTCGCCGTCGGACTCCTCTTTTGCGCCGCGTTGACTTGGTTCACCTGGCTGTTTTTCTGGGATTCCGTCGTCAGCCGGTCCCAGTCCATGCAGATCTCCGAGACCTATCTGGCCATCCCCCAGTTTTTCATGCCCCTGGGCGCCCTGGTGATGACCCTTCAGTTTTTCGGTGAAATCCTGCGCGCCCTGGTGGCGCTCAAGACGGACCCGGAAGGCGTCCATCTGGCCCGCGAGGCCAGCGATCTAGGCCGATAGGGTTCCCAACCCCGCCAAGCCGCGATCCGGCTCCCCGGAGCCCGGATGAAGGAGCCTCAAATTGGAATTAGCCAGTGTTTCCCTGACTTTGCTCGGCCTCTTGGTGGTCTTCATGGGCGCCACCGTGTGGATCGGCATCGCCCTGTTTTTCGTGGGTCTGGGTGGATTCGTCTTTTTCACCGATTTGCCCTTCGGTTCGATCCTGAGCAACACGGCCTGGAACAACACCAGCGGGTCGGCGATGATGGCCTTGCCGATGTTCGTCTGGATGGGTGAGATTCTGTTCCGCAGCAAGATTTCGCAGAATCTTTTCAACGGTCTGACCCCCTGGATGGATCGGATTCCGGGCCGGCTGCTCCACGTGAACATCTTCGCCTGCACCATCTTCGCCGCCGTCAGCGGCTCTTCGGCGGCCACCACAGCCACGGTGGGCAAGATCACCGTGCCGGAACTCAAGGCCCGCGGTTACGACCAGCGCATCGCCGTGGGGTCCCTGGCCGGCGCCGGCACCCTGGGTTTTCTCATCCCGCCGAGCATGATGATGCTTGTGTACGGGATTATCGGGGACGTGAGCATCGGCAAGCTGTTCATCGCCGGCTTTTTGCCCGGTCTGCTCATCGCCGGCCTTTTCAGCGGCTACATCCTGATTCGATGCGCCCTCCGTCCCGAGCTGGCTCCCGCCGGGGCCGACCACCATACCTGGGGCCAGCGCCTGCGGGCCATCCCGGAGATCGCTCCGGTCATCGTGCTGATTCTCGTGGTCCTGGGCAGTCTCTACGCCGGCTGGGCCACCCCCACCGAGGCCGGCGCCGTGGGCGTGATCGGCTCCCTGGCCTTCGCCCTGGCCAGTCGCAGCCTGGACTGGCCCACCTTCCAGGCCAGCCTGATGGGTGCGGTCAAGACCAGCTGCATGATCATGCTCATCGTCATGGGCGCCTCGTATCTCTCGGTGGTGGTGGGCTACCTGGGCATCACGCGCAAGTTGACGATCTTCGTCACCGAGATGGGGCTTTCGCCCTACATGCTCATCCTGATCCTCAGCTTGTTGTACGTCGTCCTCGGCTGTCTGGTGGACGGCTTCTCCATGATCGTGATGACCACCCCCATCGTGCTGCCCCTGATCACCGTGGCCGGCTTCGACCCGGTCTGGTTCGGCATCTACCTGGTGCTGATGATCGAGCTGGCCCAGATCACCCCACCGGTGGGCTTCAACCTGTTTGTGATCAGCAGCCTCAACAACGACGACATCCTGACCATCGCCCGGGCCGCCTTTCCCTTTTTCCTCCTCATGGCCCTGGCCACGGCCCTGGTTACCATTTTTCCGGACATCGTCCTGGTGCTGCCCAACATGATGAAATAAAAGTCCGTGGAGAAATCGGATGAAGCGTATCGACTTGAACTGCGACATGGGGGAGAGTTTCGGCGCCTACCGTCTGGGGCGGGATGAAGAAGTCATCCAGTTCATCACCTCGGCCAACATCGCCTGCGGGTTTCACGCCGGCGACCCGCTGGTGTTGAACCGCACCGTGGCCCTGGCCGCGGCCCGGGGGGTGGGCGTGGGGGCGCATCCCGGCTTTGCCGACTTGAAGGGCTTCGGGCGGCGCAACCTGGACTGCACCCCCGATGAAATCGCCGCCGACATCGTTTACCAGATCGGGGCCATCCAGGCTTTTTGCGCGGCCCACAAGGTCCGCTTGCAGCATGTCAAGCCTCATGGGGCGCTTTACAACATGGCGGTGGGCAACGAGCCGTTGGCCCGGGCCATCGCCCGGGCCGTGGCTTCCGTGGATCCGTCCCTGCTTCTGGTGACCCTGGCCGGCAGCGAGGCCAATCTCATGGCACGCATCGGCCGCGAGGAGGGCGTGCGAGTGGTTTTCGAGGCATTCCCCGACCGGGCCTACACCCCCGAGGGGCGCCTGGTGTCGCGGCGGTTGCCCGGGGCGGTGATCACCGATTCGGCCCTGGCCGCCGAGCGGGCAGTGCGCATGGCCACCGAAGGCCGCATCATTGCCAGCGACGGCAGCATCCTGGAGATGGAAATCGACACGCTCTGCGTTCACGGCGACACCCCCACGGCCCTGGCCCTGGTGAAGGACATCCGTGTCGGACTGGAAAAGGCCGGGGTGACGCTCGTGCCCATGGGGGTCGACGGCGTGCCATGAGCGGCGTGTTCTACGATCGGCCGCGGTTCCGCGCCTGCGGGGACCGGGCCTTGCTGGCCGAGTATGGCGACGGCATCGACCTAGCACTCAACCGGAAGGTGCATGCCGCGGCGAATGCCCTGCGCCGGCGCGCGCTGGCCGGCATCGAGGCCGTAATTCCGGCCTATCGCAACCTGGCGCTGGTCTACGATCCGCTGGTGGTGTCTTTCGAAAGCCTCACCGCGGCCTTCACCGCCCTGGAATCCGAACTGGAGGCGGCCGAGCTGGCCGAACCGCGCACGGTGGACATTCCGGTCTGCTACGGGGGCCAATTCGGCCCCGACCTCTCCTTTGTCGCCGAGCACCACCGGCTGACGCCGGCGGAAGTCGTCGAGATCCATTCCCGGGCGCTGTATCCCATTTACGCGGTGGGTTTCGCGCCGGGCTTCTGCTACCTCGGCGGGCTGGACCCGCGCTTGCACACGCCGCGGCTGCCCACCCCGCGAACCCGGGTGCCGGCCGGTTCGGTGGGCATCGCCGAGGCCCAGACCGGGGTCTACCCCAGCGACAGCCCCGGCGGCTGGCGCCTCATCGGGCGCACCCCGCTCAGCCTGTTCAACCCGTCCAAGGCGGATCCGTTCCTTTACCAGGCAGGGGATCGGATCCGGTTCGTGCCGATTTCCGAAGCCGATTATGATCGGCTGCGCGCCGCCGAGAGACCATGACCGACACCTTTCGCGTGATCTCTCCCGGACCTTTGACCACGATCCAAGATGCCGGCCGCACCGCTTTCCAGCACATGGGCGTGCCCGTCTCCGGGGTCCTGGACCGGTACGCCGCCCACGTGGCCAATTGTCTGGTCGGCAACCCCGCCGGGAGCGCGGTGCTGGAGGCGACGCTGGTCGGACCGCGCCTGGAGGTGCTCGCCGAGGCGGACATCGGCGTCACCGGGGCCGCATCGGCGCTGACGGTCAATGGCGTCCCAACACCAGGCTGGACGTCGGTCCGGGTTCGTCCGGGGGATGTCGTAGACGCCGGTGCACCGGAAAGCGGGTGCCGCTCCTACCTGGCGGTGGGCGGCGGCTTCGACGTACCGCTGGTGATGGGCAGCCGCGCCACCTATCTGGGCGGCCGGATCGGGGGCCTCGACGGCCGGTCGCTGGCGGCTGGCGACATTCTCAAGCGGGGACCGGCTCGGTTGCTGGACCAGCCGCGGCGGTTGCCCTGGTTTCCTCTTTACGGGACCCAGGTGATCCTGCGCGCCGTCCCCGGGCCCCAGGACGAGTATTTTCGCACGGCTTTGGCGACCTTTTTCGACAGTCCGTTCACCGTCTCGGCCCAGGCCAACCGCATGGGCTACCGCCTCGAAGGCCCGGCGCTGATCCGCGAGGCCGACGCCCCGGCCAGCATCGTTTCGGAGCCGATCGTCGCCGGCAATGTCCAGGTGCCGGCCGACGGCCGGCCCATCGTCCTGCTCAACGAGCAGACCCTCGGCGGTTACGCCAAGATCGCCACGATCATCACGCCCGACCTTTTCAAGCTGGCCCAGGCCAAGCCCGGCGACACGGTCCGCTTCGTTGCGGTGACGGTGGCCGAATCCGCCGCCATCGCCCGGCAATGGGCCGCCTTCTTCAGCGAAATTCGAACATTGCTGGAGAGGTGAAGCCGGTGCGGCCCCGTTTTTCGGGAATGAAATTCAAGCCGGCCGTTGACCTGCCCATGTACGGGGCTTAATATCTGCCGATTTCCCGGACCCTTGTTTCCTTTCTCGCCAACCCGCAAAGGACCTGTGCGAAGCCGGCCGGATTTGTCGGTCATCGCCCAGGCGGCATCCACATGACCCAGGAATCCCAGGACCTCCTCGACAACCCGGCCATCACCCGGCTCGAACACCGCGGCAAGCAGATCACGCTCATCGGCACGGCCCACGTGTCCCGGGAAAGCGCCGATCTGGTGCGCCGCGTCATCACCGCCGAAAGACCCGACACGGTCTGCGTGGAACTGTGCACCTCACGCTACCAGGCCCTGAAGGACCAGGCCGGGTGGCAGAACATGGACATCATCAAGGTGGTGCGGGAGAAAAAGGCGATGCTCCTGCTGGCGCATCTTCTGCTGGCCGCCTTCCAGCGGCGCATCGCCGACCGGTTGGACATCCGGCCCGGTGAGGAGATGCTGCAGGCCGCGGCCGCCGCCGAGGAAACCGGGGCGACGATTCACCTGGCCGACCGGGACATCCGCATCACCCTGGCGCGTACTTGGCGCGCCATGCGGTTCCGTGACAAGCTCAAGCTGATCCCGCAACTGGTGCTCTCCATGGGAGAGGCCGAAAAAATCACCGAGGAAGATGTCGAACGGCTCAAGCAGCAGGACATGCTCGAGTCGGTGCTTGCCGAGTTGGGGCAGAGCATGCCGAAGGTGCGCGAGGCCCTGATCGACGAGCGGGACCGCTACCTGTGCGAAAAGATCCGCTCGGCGCCGGGAAACCGGATCATCGCCGTGGTGGGCGCGGGGCATGTGCCGGGCATTCTGCGCTACTGGTCCGAGCCCATCGATTTGGCGCCCCTGGCACAGGCCCCTCCGCCGTCCCGCTGGATGAAGATCATGACCTGGGCCCTGCCATTGGCGATCGTTGCCTTGATGGTCTACGGGTTCGCCAACGGCGGACTCCAGACCGGCACCGACATGGTCGCCCTGTGGGTCTCGGTCACCGCCTGCCTGGCCGGCATCGGCGCCTTGGCGGCCCTGGCCCATCCCCTGACCATCCTGTCTTCGATGATCGCCGCACCGATCACCACCCTGCATCCCCTGCTGGCAGCCGGCTGGATTTCCGGCCTGGTGGAGGCGCTGTCACGCAAGCCCCGGGTGATGGATTTCGAGAACCTGGGCCGGGACATTCTGTCCGTGCGCGGCTTCTGGCGCAACAAGGTCACCCGGGTGCTGCTGGTGGTGGTCTTCACCAACATCGGCAGCAGCGTGGGGACCTTCGTGGCGTTGCCGATGATGATCAATCTGATGTGAGATTTGAAAGGGTGCGGCTCTTTTACGACGACCTCATGGCAACGATTTCCGGCGGCTTTCTTTGCACTTGTCTTCTCCTGTAACCGCTACCTCTTGATGACGCGCAGGCGAGGGGCGCGCTTTTCCGGGGCAGCGCATTTGGTTCGAGGAACGGTGCCGCCCGCATAGCGTGACTGATGTGTGCGCCGGTACTCGCAGCTTTCATGGAAGCGCCAGTATTGATCGAAGTCACCGCTGGAACGCAAGGCACGCAATCGCAGGACGGCTTCGGCTCCGGCCAGGCTCCAGCGGGCACCGGTGACATCCATGCGATCTTTGATCCGGTGCCGGCAGGCCCCTTCGATCAAGCAGGTGGCAATCGGCATACCCCTGGCCAGATATTGATCGTAGTGCAGGTATTGCGAAT
>DCWA01000015.1 GCA_002327445.1 Desulfobacteraceae bacterium UBA2174
TCGCTGCCGCTGGCAGGTGGAACTCTTTTTCAAATGGATCAAACAACACCTGCGCATCAAGGCATTTTATGGTACGACTGAAAACGCAGTAAAGACTCAGATCTGGATCACCATATCGGTCTACGTTCTGGTGGCCATCATCAAAAGCGTCTCGGCATTGACCAGAGCCTCTACACAATTTTACAGATCCTGAGTCTTACACTATTCGAAAAACTATACTTTTTCAGCTACTTGATGTTAGTGGTTACAACAAATCGGAGGCGTGCTCTCATATCCAATTGAAATTATTCGATTCTTAACCGGACACTACTGACCAAAATCCTTTTTTTTCATGATTGCCTCCTTCGGTAGGGATGAGTCAGTTCTTTTCAGAGGACGCAACGAAGACGCCACGCCGACGCCCTCTCCTCGCTGAGCCGGAGTTGAATTCCATTTACTTCAATTTTTCAATTCATGAAAAGTGGCTTTGATTATTTTTAAAACCGTAGCCGGCTTCTTAGTGGCTGTCAAGGCGCGGCCCGTCCAGGCGCCGGGCTCCGCGGGCGACTCTGGGTTGGCGGTGAAGGATCAGGCAGGGGAAGGTTTTTTGGCAGGAATGGCGTGGTGTTGTGACTTTGAGGGGGTATCGCCGAAGGTGAGTTCGCAGACGGTTTCCTTCCAGTCTTCGATCTGTTCCCGGTAGTCTTCCGGGGTGGTTTCCATGCCGCAGTCCCTGCAGACGACGCGGGCCGTGGCTCACCGGCCCCGCAACTCGGCGCGGCCGCCGCAAAATATGCATGTCAAATCCGGCATGAGGTCTCCTGCGTCATTTCGCTATTCATGGATGAGATCCTTTCTTTGGGGTGCACGGGATGCACGCGGATCATTTCCGATGAAGGTGGCCCTCGAAGGGGCGAGAGTCAACGGATGCGGGGTACTTTTGCCCCGATTGGCCCTTTGATGCTAAACTGCAGGCGCGATTTCAGGTGTTCGGCATTCCGGCGCTTGCGATGTGATGCAACGACTGCATGGACAAGGAGGCGACCATGGCCGTTGGCTGGGCCCGAGACGGGGCCGTTCAGGAACAAATCGATGCCAGCGTGGGCGACGCGGTGAAGCTGGCCCGCAGCCGGCTGCCCGAGGGGGAAAGCGCCACCCATTGCCAGCTTTGCGAGGAACCCATTCCCGAGGCGCGCCGTCGGGCGATCCCCGGCGTGCGGTTCTGTGTGCGGTGTCAGGCCGAACTCGAAGCCGGACAGGCCGGCCTCGACGGCTACAACCGGCGCGGCAGCAAGGACAGTCAGTTGAAGTAACCTCCCCAGCGGGAAGCTTGATATGCGTGTGCTGCTCATCTCGGCCAACACCGAAACCCTCAACATGCCCACCATGGCCATGGGGTTTCTCATGCTCGGCGGCCCGGGGGAAACCCGCGACACGGCCCTGGAAAGCCTGTCGTTCGCCGACCGCCTGGGTCTCGAATCGATGCACCTCACCGTCGGGGTGCGCATCTATCCATATACCGATCTGGCACGCCGGGCGGCGGCCGAGGGGCTCATCGATCCCGCCGACGACCTCCTGCGGCCCCGGTTTTACGTCGTGCCGGGTTTGGCGGACTGGCTCCACGAGACTGCGGCCGAGTGGTGCACCCGGCGGCCAGGGTGGTTTTATTGAAGGCCGATGGATTCCTTCAAGCGACGCGCCAGCAGGTCGGCGAGGGTTTGCGTCACCCGTTTTGAGGCACCATGGTCAGGGCAGCGTCCTGGTAGGCGTGGAAAAGCCGGTGGCAGAAGCGATCCCAGCGCCGGCAGACCTCGATGGTGTCGGGATTCAACGCCAGCAGGTCGGGATGGGCCAGGAGCGCTTCGATTTCCGCCTCGAACTCTTTTACCAGGTCGGCGGGGGCGCCGGCCAGCACATTGCGCACAAACTCGGCCGGCGGATACCACGGGGCCGCCCGTTGCAGGTCGCGGTGAATCTGCGTCAAGAGCACGTTGCGCGGCCCTTCCCACAGCTCGTTGACCGCCGCATCCCGGTATAGCCGGGGCAGGGAGGAAAAATCCTCCATCACCCCGTGGCCGCCGAACAGGCTCATGGCCAGGCGCAGCACGTCCGGGCAGTCCCAGCTGGCGGTGATTTTCTGGAGCATGATCAGCTCGCGGACGTCCCAGCGTTTCTTTTTCGTCTCCAACGGCTCGTCAGCCGCCGCGCCGGAAAATCCGCCCGGCAAGCCCAGTACATCCCGGTAGAGACGGAACGCACCGGCCAGGGTTCGTTTGGCGCTGTGCTCGATTTCGGCCAACTGACCGGCCACCAGGGGGAAACGGTTCAGCGGCTGGCCGAAGGCCTCGCGAAATTCGCAGTATTTGGCCGCCTCACGCCAGGCCCGCATCATGCTGGCCGCTCCGGAAAGCCCCACCGTGAGGCGCGAGTGGGTCAGCACGATCCCCACCACGTTGGCCAGGCCCCGCGCCAGCGGGCCCACCGGGTAAGCGACGGCGCCGTTGAGGGTGATCTCGGCGGTGGTCAGCTCGCTGGTGCCCATCTTCCACTTGATCCGGTCGATGGTAAAACCGTTGCGCCGCTCCCGTTCCCGTTCCCCCGGTAGCCAGGACGGCATGACGAACAGTCCCACCTTCTCCGAAGCCCGGGGCTTGGCGGTGACGATGGCGTAGTCGGCATGGGTGGCCGAGCAGAAGAACTTGGTGCCGTAAAGCCGCCACACCCCGTCTTCCTCCACCGCTTCCAGAACGTTGGCCGGCACGTCCGAGCCGCCCTGGATCTCGGAAAGGTACTGGGCCCCGATGGCGAATTCGCCGTCGATCCCCTCCTTGCAGTGACGCAGGATGCGCTGCAGCTCCGGAGTGTCGGCATACGGCGCGATGGCCGCCACCAACCCCTCGGTACAGGTGAGGGGGCAGGCGATGCAGGCCTCGCCGTTCTGGTAGATCACGTACATTTTGGCAAGCTTGATCCAGGGGTGGGTCCGGTCCGAAAAGAGGGCCTCGCCGAAAATCTCCCGTTCCATCACCTCGGTCTCGTGGGGGCGCACGATGCGGTCGATGCGGTTGTGGTGACCGTCGTAGTGCATCATGTAGGGCCGCTTTTCCGGCCAAGCGATGGCCTCGGCCATGCGGCGCCAGCGAAACGAGACCTTCCGGGACACGTCGCGGGCGGCGGCGTCCACCGCTTCGGCCATCTCGCCGCAGAAAGAGCGCACCACCGCTTGCGCGAAGGGATCGTCGGCGTAGTAATCGCAGTTTTCCCGCCATTGTAAAAACGCATTGAAATCGTAGGGGTTGTCACGATTCGGGAGGCTCATGGGATCTCTCCTTGTCATCTTTTCCGATTGTTCCCGGACCTATCCATAGCGCCTCCGAGAAGCGGGGATCAAGCGCGATGTGTTCGCGCCGAGAAATCGGGCTTCAAAAACCATGTCACCGGCCGGCGCGGGCTCACCGGTTCCGGGTAGCGGTCCAGGTACCCGACCCGAAGTACGAACTGGGGGATGATCCCGCCCGGATGGAGCTTGCTGAACTGCTCCCGGCCGCCGGCTTCCTCAAGGGCTTGGGTCATGGGATGGATGGCGATGCCCCTTTCGCGAGCCAGCAGGGCCATGCGCTGGAAGCGCCGGCCGGTGTCGATCAGGTCGGCCACTGTACTGCCGGGGCTGGTGATCACGATCCAGCCGCCTCCTTCGGCCGCCATGCGGGCCGTCGCGTCGATTCCCTGCTGGCGGAACCTCGGCTTCAGGAAGTCTCCCGGGTCGGACCAGTGCCGGACAAACCATCCCGCCAATCCACCGATTTCCATGCTTTCCACCGTCAACCCGTCCCGATTTCGCCTGGTGGCCCTGCTGCTCAGTCGCAGCCAGCCGGTCAACTCGCGCTGGGCGTCGTCGCGAAGGCTCTGGACGCGAAAATTTTCGGTGGTTGCTTCCCGCAGGCAGTCGGCGTGTTGGGTGTCCCGGGGGAAATAGTGGAGCCGGTCGCCCAGCGAAGCGGACAGGAAAGCCAGATCCGGGGAGCGGAGCGGCTCCATTCGGAATCCGTGTTTGACGGTGCGCCGCATTTCAAGGCGCGCCAGGGGGTAACCGCTGCAGCGACCCGGCGCCAGCGAGACGCGAAGCAGGTCACGGTCGGTCGGAGAAACCGCCAACAGTTCGATATCGCAGATGAATCCAGCGGCGCCGGCGGCGATCACCAAGTTTTCGACAAAGGCCCCGATGGAGAGCAATGCCTCGCGGTTGTCGGGATCCACCGCCGGCAGGCGCCGGTTCGGGTCGGCCTCGACGATCCATTCGTCGGCCGAGACGACGCGCACCGCCCAGGGTTGGCTGTTGTGGCCGCTGGGGGCGAGGGAAGCGTAGTGCAGCATTTTCATTCGGTCGCCATCGAGCAGCGATGGCGCTGTGATGACGTCATCGGTTAGGCGCAAATCGGAACGATGGGCGCGGGAACACCCGGCCACCAACGGGCTGGCGCCGATGAGGGCCAGCCCGGCCAACCCGCACTGGAGAAAAGTCCGTCGATGCATGGTGAATCCTCCTTTCGTGTCACCGTTAGGTGACATTTTGGTCAAAAAAATTTACTCGCGATTGGGTGTCGACGACAACAAGCCGGCCACGATCTGGTCCACGGCGGCCTCGATACGGCGCCAACCGTCCTCCGACTGGATATCGACGCCATTGTACCACTGGACATCTCGGGCACGGAGCGCCAGATAGCTCAATCCGGCCCCCACCAGTCCCAGCACGGCTTGGAGGTCGGCGCCGCCGGCACCCGCCGGGAAAAACATTTCGGTCAGGCGCAGGTGCGTGTTCTCCCGGATCATCTCCAGCTCGGCGGTCAGCTCGTTGCGTTCGACCGTCTCCCAGGCCAGGATTTCCAGGGTCAGGGGCCGCCGGCGGATGCCGGCCACAAAATGACGCGTCAGCCGGCGCAGGCGCTCGTCGAGGGGCAGCCGCCCGAAGGCCACCGGGTCGCCGCCGGTCAGTTCGCTGACGGAAGGCCAGAAGTCGCCTTCCTGGCCAAAGGCCGCGATAAGCTGCGGCAGACCGCCGAAATAACGGTAGATCAGCACCTTGTCGACACCGGCCTCGCGGGCCACGGCGTTGACCCCTAATGCCTTGAATCCCTTCCGGGCCAGCAGGTTTCCCACTGCGGCGATCAGTCGTGCGCGGGTAGCTTCCCGGTCTCGGAGTGGCGGATTCGGCATCACAGAGGGCCTTCCTATAAAACACCGTTCAGAACATGTCACTTAATAGTGACATGTTTTCTATTAAACGTCTTTTCCCGGTGCGTCAAGTCGATTTTAAAAGGCGATTTCGAAAATGCGGTGCGTCCAGGCCGGGCGCGCCGGTGCGGTATCGGGGAAAGGAAGAGGGCGGGATTGGCTACCGAATGAATTCCTCGGTCAACCGGTATGCCTCGTCGTCGGTGAACTGGCGCGGCGGATGTTTGAAAAAATAGGCGCTCGGCCCCTCGATGGCCCCGGCAAGGCCCCGTTGCAAGGCGAGCTTGGTGCACCGGATGGCGTCGATGACCACGCCGGCCGAGTTGGGGGAATCTTCCACCGACAGGCGCAGCTCCAGATTCATGGGAACGTCGCCGAAGAGCTTTCCTTCCATGCGGATGAAGCAGACCTTGTTGTCGTTTTGCCAAGGGACGTAGTCGCTGGGGCCCACGTGAATATTGTCGCTTTCCAATGGCTTGGGGCAGACGGCCTGAACGGCTTCGGTTTTTGATATCTTTTTCATCTTCAGGCGGTTGCGGTTCAGCATGTTCAGAAAATCCGTGTTGCCGCCCGTGTTGAGCTGGTAGGTGCGCTCCAGTTTGACCCCGCGCTTGGCAAACAGGTCGGTGAGCACCCGGTGGACGATGGTGGCGCCCAGTTGGCTCTTGATGTCATCGCCCACCACCGGCAGCCCCTTGGCCGCGAACCGCGCCGCCCAGTCCTTGTCGCTGGCGATAAAGACCGGCATGTTGTTGATGAAGGCCACTCCGGCCTCCAGGGCGCACTCCGCGTAAAATCGGACGGCTTGTTCGGATCCCACCGGCAGATAGTTGAGCAGAATTTCGGCCCCGCTGCGGCGCAGGCGCTCGACTACGGCCGCCTTGTCCGGTTCAGGCGCCGTGGCGGGCACGAAGGTGCGGTGGTCCGGGTACTGGCGCATGTGCTCGGAAAGGCCGTCGAGAATCGGGCTCATTTCAACGATCACGTTTTGCGGGGGGACCTCCCGGTGAAAGACCTGGGTGCAGTTGGGCGCGGCGAAGATGGCCTCCGAAACGTCCTTTCCCACCTTGCGGGCATCGATGTCGAAAGCGGCAACCACCCGGATGTCGCCGGGACGAAACCCACCGATGACCGGGTGCATCAGACCGATGGGGTTGCGGTCCGGATTCTTGTCGTATCCGTGAATTCCCTGGATCAGCGCGCTGGCGCAGTTGCCGATGCCAACGATGGCGATTCGGATTTCTTCCATCGACGCAATTCCTCCGCATGAGACGATGTACTGAAACAAACGCCCGGGCCTCTGGCCAAGGGAATCACCTTAGCCGGATTGACCCTTGTTGGCAACCGGCGTCAACCCCGCAGGCCAATATTTTTCAGGGTACCCGTGGGTTCCGGTCTTTTCAAACAAAAGCAAAACGCTGAAATGTTCGGCTCTCCCGGTCCGGACGCCGGAAGAACCGGCTCTAAGCGGCCGGCGCCTCGGCCTTCATCAACCGCCGCGCCCGGCGCATCCGGCCGCCGGCGGTGCTTGCCGTCAACACCAGGTAGATCGCCGCTCCGGTCCAGAGCAACAGACCGCGGGCGCCGGGGGTGACCCCCAGCGCGAGGGACCATCCCACCAAGTACACGGTCCTGGCCGCCCGCTCCATCAGGCCGCCGTTCAACGACACCCCGAGGCTTTCGGCTCTCGCCTTGCTGTAGCTGACCAGGAAGCTGGCGGTCATGCAGGCGGTCATCATCAAGCCGCCGGCCAACGGATGGTGATCGGGCCAGAACAGCACCCAGATGCCCGCCAGGTAAAACCCGTCGGAGATCCGGTCGAGGCAAGAGTCGAAGAAGGCCCCATAGACGGAAGTCGATCCGCGGCGGCGGGCCAGCATACCGTCCATGGAATCGGCCACGCCCGAACCAAGAATCAATGCGGCACCGGCCAGGGGGTGCCACAGGAACCCCAGCGGGACCATCACCGCCAGCAGCATGCCGGTCAAGGTGGCCCGATCCGGGGTCATCCCCATCCGCTCGGCCAGCGGCATCAGGTGGCGGTCCACCAGTGCCAGGTAGCGGCGTCCGATCCACGTCTCTCGCATCTTGCCCCCGTCGGACGGTCTTGGCGAACGCCAAAACGGCGCCTCGACTCGCGGGTTGTCATACCTTTTATGAAGCGGATCTTCAAGCCCCTCGATGAGATTTTCAGAGTCCCATGTAGGCTTTGCGAACCGAGTCGGAGGCGAGCAGCGCCTTGGCCGGGCCCTCCTGCACGATGCGGCCGGTCTGGAGCACATAGCCGCGGTCGGCAATTTCCAGCGCCTCCTGGACCATCTGCTCCACCAGCAGGATGGTGGTTCCCTGGCGGTTGATTTCCACCACCGTGGCGATGACCTTTTCCACCAGCGCCGGCATCAGCCCCAGCGACAGCTCGTCGAGCATCAGCAGCTTGGGGCCGGACATCAGACCTCGGGCGATGGCGCACATCTGCTGCTCGCCGCCGCTGAGGGTCTCGGCCACCTGCTTGGCCCGGTCGGCAAGGATCGGAAAGAGGGTGAAGACCTGTTCGAGGCGCTGGTCGATCACGGCCCGGTTTTTTTCGGTGTAGGCCCCCAGTTCGAGGTTTTCCCGCACGCTGAGCTTGGCAAAGAGGCGCCGGCCCTCCGGCACGTAGCTGATCCCCTTGGCGATCATCGCATAGCCGGGGGTCTGGGTTATGTCCTGTCCCAGGAAACGGATTCGGCCCCGGGTCGGGTGGTGCAGGCCCGCGATGGCCTTCATAGTGGTGGATTTGCCGGCGCCGTTGGCGCCCACGATGGCCACGATCTCTCCCTGGCTCACGTTCAGGGACACGCCGTGCACCACCGGCACCCCATCGTAAGCGCAGTGAATTCCCTCGACTTCCAGCATCGCGTTGTTCATGAAGCCCCCGCCTGCTGCATCGCCTTGAGCCGTTGGCTGAATTTTTCCCCGAAGTAGGCCTTGATGACCGCCTCGTTTTCCACCACCGCCGCCGGGCGGTCCTCGGCGATCTTGATCCCCCCGTCGAGGACGACGATCTTGTCGGCGATGGGCATGATCGCCTCCATGATGTGCTCCACCATCAGAATGGTGATCCCCCCGTCGCGCAGTCCCCGGATCAGCGCGACCATCTCGCGCACCTCGGTGGAAGTGAGTCCTGCCACCGCCTCGTCGAGCAGCAGCAGCTTGGGGCCGGTGGCCAGGGCCCGGGCCACCTCCAGCCGCTTCTTGTTGCCGATGGTCAGGTCGCCGGCCGGCCGGTCCCGGTCGTCCTCCAGGAAACAGGTCTTGAGACAACGGAGGGCGATTTCCATGGCCTTGGCCGAATCGGCCTGCCGCAGGTAGGCGCCCACCAGGATGTTCTCCAGGACGGTCATCTCCTTGAGAGGGCGAACCACCTGGAAGGTGCGGGCGATGCCCAGCCGGGAAATCTTCCAGGCGGGCAGCCGGGTGATGTCGCGGCCGTCGAAGACGATGCGTCCCGCGGTGGGTTTGCACATTCCCGCCAGGCAGTTGAACACCGTGGTCTTGCCGGCGCCGTTGGGTCCGATGAGGCCGACGATGGTTCCCGCCTCGACATCGAAGGAAACGTCGCGGTTGGCCACCAGCGACCCGAAGGTCATCGTCAGGTTGTCCACCTCGAGAAGGGCCATGTTACACTCCCGTATCCGGCCGGGCCCCGGCCCGGCGGCGCCGGGCGCCGAAATCGGTCACGATCCCCATGATTCCCCCGGGCTGCTTGATCATCATGAGCACGATGATCAGGCCGAAAATGATCAGGTCTACCCCGCTTCCAAGGACCGTGAGGTAGGCGCGGGTGTACTCCTGCAGCGGGATGAGAATCATGGCCCCCAAGAGAGGGCCCCAAAAATTGCCCAGCCCGCCGAGGATCGTGATCAGCACGAATTTCATCGACATCTCCAGCGACATGACCATGGGCGGATCGACGCGGTAGTTGTACTGAACGAAAAATCCGCCGCACAAGGCCGCCAGGAATGCCGAAAAGGCCATGGCCGCCAGCTTGACCGCCGTGCTGTTGACCCCCAGCGACTCGGCTGTTTCCTGCCCTTCGCGCACCGCCCGCAGGTAGTAGCCGAGGCGGTGGGTCTCGATCCAGCGCACGATGCCGAAAATCAGGATGAACAGGGCCAGCGCCCCGTAGTAGAAACCGACCTTGGTCTGGGACCAGACGAAATTCTTCCATCCGTCCGTCAGAATCGGGTAGTCGAGGCCCAGGGCCCCGCCCACCCAGTCCCAGACCATGAACAGGCGGTTGAAAATTTCCACGATGGCAAACGTGGCGATGGCGAAGTAGTGGCCGCTGAGGCGGAAGCACGGCCAACTGATCAGCACCGCCACCACGGCGGCCAGCAGGGCGCCGACCAGGAATCCCGGCCAGGGGGTCAGCCCGTAGGTCACCACCGCCATGCCGGCGCCATAGGCGCCGATGCCGAAAAACACCGAATGGCCGAAGGAGGTCTGGCCGGCATAGCCGCTGACGATGTTCCAGGACTGGGCCATGCTGGCGTACAGCAGCACCATGATCAGCACATGGGCGCGGAAACTGTTGCCGATGACCCCCGGAATCAGGGGCAAAACGGCCAACAGAAGGACCAGGATGCCCCAGACGAGGTCACGTTGTTGAAAGCGGGTTGTTTTCATCGGCCTCTACCATCCGAACAGGCCCTTGGGCCTGACCATCACGACCACCAGATACAACATGAACACGGCGACATATTTGAATACCGGCGCGATGTAGAACCCCGCCAGGGCCTCCACCATGCCGATGATCAACGCAGCCGCCAGGGCGCCCGGGACACTGCCGAAACCTCCCAGGGCCACGATGAGGAAGGCGATGAGCCCGAAGAGGCCGCCCACCTCGGGGTGAACGGCCAGGTAAGAGGTCATCAAGCCGCCCGCGATGCCGACGCAGGCCCCGCCCAGCCCGAAGACCAGGAGGTAGATGCGGTCGGTGTGGATCCCCATCAACTCGGCGGCCTCGCGGTCCATGGCGGTGGCCTGGATCGCCCAGCCCAGGCGGGTCTTCTTGATCAGATAATAGAGGGCGAAGAGCATCGTCACGGAAAAAACCCCGGTGACCAGTTGGGGCAGACCGATGGTGATGCTGCCGAGCATGATGGTTTTTCCCCCGAGCAGGGTGTCCTGCAGGATCCGGAAATTGGGCGAAAAGCGGTTCATGCAGAAATTTTTCAGGAAGAGGGAAAGCCCGAAGGTGGCCAGCAGCGGCGGCATGGCCGATTTGCCGATGCAGTGAGAGATCACCAGGCGGTAGGTCAGGGCGCCGAGGATGAACAGGAAAACACCCGACGCCATCCAGGAGATCACCGGGTCTATCCCGCCGACGAACCCCAGCCAGAAACTCAGGTACATGGCCACCATGAGAAACTCGCCATGGGCGAAGTGAATGACGTCCATCACTCCCCAGATCAAGCTCAACCCGGCGGCCACCAAGGCGTAGAGCATGCCGGTCAACAGGCCGTCGATCATCACCTGGGCAAAGATATCCATGGAATCGCCTCCGGTCGGGCGGAGTGGGGCTGGACGCCCGTTGAAGGCATCCAGCCCCGATTCAGCCGGTTGGGCGGAAGGATCAGCGCTTGTCCCAGGGCGTCATGGGGACGGTGGCGGCCTGTTCGGCGTAGCTCAACGGGAAGACCGGCATGTACTTGCCGCCGTGGAGCTGGGTGACGATGCTGGTAGCCTTCATGTTCTGCCCGCCGGGGCCGAAGGCGACCTTCCCACCCAAGGAAAGGGGCGAATCGAAGGTCTCGGAGCGCAGGATCGCGGCGACCTTTTCCACGTCCAGGCTTCCGGCCTTCTCGATGGCCTGGGCCAGCACCAGCAGGGCGACGGCTTCCTGGATGGAATCGCTGTCGAAGGGTACGCCGACCTTGGCGGTATAGATCTTTTCCACGGCCGCCACATCCGGCATGTACTTGGCGCCGATTTCAGGCGAGTAGCCCGTGCCGCCCATGAAGAAGTCGCCGTCGGGGCCGAGCTGCTGGGCGATCTTGGGATCCTGGTAGCCGGTGCAGTAGTTCAGCGTCACCTTGGGCAGCCAGTTCATCTGCTTCATCGTGCGCACCCAGAGGGTGTAGTCGCCGCCCAGGCAGGCGCCGAAGACCGCGTCGGGATTCTTGGCCTTCAGCGTCTGCACTTCGCTGTTGAGATTGGTGGCGCCGGGGTTGAAGGCCACATCGGCCAGCACCTCGAAACCGGCGGCCTTGGCCGCGGCCTTGCCTTCGTCGGCGGCATGCTTGCCGAACTCGGTATTCTCGTAGATCAGGCCGATGGTCTTGATCCCGGCCTTCTGGTTCTGGTTGAGCCACTGGATGTATTCGACGAATTCATGGGACTCGGTCTTGTCCGTGGGCGCGCAGCGGAAGAAGTACTGGTAGTTGCGCTCGGTGAGGGCTGCCGAACTGGAGCAGCCGCTGAGGAAGATGCGTTTCATGCGCTCGGCCACCGCGGAGGCCGGCTTGGTCACGGCGCTGTTGTAGCAGCCAATCATCGCCCAGACCCCTTCCTGGTTGAAGAGGCGCTCGGCTTCGGACTTGCCCACGTCCGGTTTGCCCTGATGGTCGGCGACCACCAATTGGATCTTGGTGCCGCCGAGGATTCCCTCCTGGGCCGCCAGGGGCACCTTGAATTCGGGATGGGCGTTGTTGATCACTTCCGCGGCGGTTTCCACGGCCGCCACGCAGCGCTGGCCGGCGGTGGCCACCGGACCGGTCAAGGGAAAGACCACCCCGATCTTGAGCACCTTGTCCGCGGCGGTGGCGCTTCCGGCAAAGAGGCCCAAGCCGAACACACACAATCCAACGACGGCCAACAGCTTTCGCGTTTTCATGTTCCCATCCTTTCTTCAAGTGGTGAGGGGTTCCAAAAAAGCCCTTTGAACGGGATGTTGTCAGGAAACCGGGTCCCGTTCGGGGGCAATTCACCAAAAAAATTTAGAAACCCTAACTAGGTGAAAAAGTCAAGGAATTTGTCCGAAGGAAAAATCGGTTCAGTTTTTTCAAACTCTTCGCGCCGCGGGTATGGCCCCGTCAGGGTTTTGCGAGCATCGTTGCGAGGGATTTTTTCGGGTTTGTGCGCTCCTCTGGCCGGTGTCCCTGACTGCAGATCCCTCGTCGTAAACTCCTCGGGATGACAGAAGGGGTGGTCGGGATGACAGAAGGGGTGGTCGGGATGACACTTGTTTCCCGTGTCATTCCAAACGTCAGAGGAATCCGCAGCTGGGAAGATCGGCTGCAAACGGTGACACTCGACCAGAAAATTGGCAGAGGCCCTTGCTTTGACGGAACCCTGGCGCCGCGGGCCAGTTGCTTGACAGAACCACCACCGGATAGTATCCGCCTTCAGGGGGGCGTCACGGCCGTCGGGCAGGCGGCTCGGGACAATCCTCTCGGACAAACGCAACGCGTTCTCGGGAGCCGCGACAAGATGATCACCTTCCGCAAGGTCAACAAATGGTTCGGCAAGCTGCACGTCCTGAAGGACATCGACTTGCACGTGGATCCCGGCGAAGTGGTGGTCGTCTGCGGGCCGAGCGGCTCGGGCAAAAGCACCCTGATTCGTTGCATCAACCGACTGGAGGACATCGAGCAGGGCGAGATCGTCGTCGACGGCTTCCCCATTCACGACAGGCGCGTCAACCTCACCGCGGTGCGCGCCGAGATCGGCTTCGTCTTCCAGCAATTCAACCTCTACCCGCACATGACGGCCCTGGAAAACATTACCCTGGCGCCGATCAACGTTCGCCGCCTGCCACGGGAAGAGGCCCGTGCGTTGGGCCTGGCCCTGTTGGAGAAGGTGGGCATCCGAGACAAGGCCAACGGCTATCCCGCCCAGCTTTCCGGCGGCCAGCAGCAGCGGGTCGCCATTGCCCGGGGGCTGGCCATGCGCCCCAAGATCATGCTCTTCGACGAACCCACCAGCGCCCTGGATCCCGAGATGATCAACGAGGTTCTAGACGTCATGCGCGATCTGGCCCGGGAGGGAATGACCATGGTGGTGGTCACCCACGAGATGGGCTTTGCCCGGGAGGTGGCCGACCGGGTCTTTTTCGTGGACGCCGGCGAGATCCTGGAGGTCGCCCCACCGAAGGACTTCTTCTCCAGTCCCCGGCACGAGCGGACCCGCTCCTTTCTCGGCAAGATCCTGAGCCACTGAGCCCCGGCCGGCGGGAAACCCTTTTCCCTCTTGTTCTTCCCGGGGAAGAAGCCGTGAAGAATCCCTTTTTTCCCCGAGGCCGCCAAAACAAAAGAGGAGCGATGGTGGGATCGTCGCTCCTCTTTCCGATTTTCCGGCGTTGAAATGGATTGTCGAACGCCGCTATCGCAATAACCGATCGCGCCTCTCAGCAGGACGGATGGATCGCCGCCACCAGGGCGATCTGGCAGGTCGCCCCGGGGCTGCCGTCACCGGCCACGAAACGGTAGTCCGCGCCATCCACAGTCCCCACCGCCTGTGGCGCGTCCACCGCGGTGGCCACGACGACAGCGCTGCCCGTGTCGCGGCTGACGAACTCATAATCGCTGCGGGAAACGATGCCGGCCGAAGCCCAGGCCTCGGCCTCGCCGCCCTCGACCACCGTTGTGGAAGAGGACGATTTGATGAACTCGACATCCCGTGGCTCCACATCACCGGCCAGGGCCGGGCCGGTCGTCACGATGCCGATGATCGACAGTATCAACAGTACTTGGGCTATGCGCTTCATGTGATCCCCCTATCTTCCTGCCCCCACGGGCTCCTGAGACACCCCGCCGGGAGCGGCGTTGGCAAAGTTGAATCGTTTGGGCGCGGCAATCCGCCATGAGTGGGCAGCGCCGTCAAAATCCTGAGTTGGCCTCAATTTAGTCAGCGCCCGGGACATGTCAATGGGGGGCGGTGATCAAATTCCGATCTTGCCTCGGGGCGCACGATGCCTATGGTAACGGCAATCCCATCCCCGAAACGGGCATGGAAGCGTTGACGACCGCAAAACCGAGGAGGTGCGCCATGGAAAAGGACAAGCGTCTGGCCAGCGCGGAATGCGCCCGGCGATGTGAAGATCGATATTTTCGTTGCGTATCGACGACCTACACCGGATGCGCGGAGGTGCTCCGGGTCTGCCGGGACAGATGTCCCCGTGAAGGATAGGCCTCCGGAGGTTCAGCCTCGCCGCAACCATCGCGGGTGCTTGCAATCCGGCCGTTGATTGGGTACCGTGGTCGGAATCATGCAATCGCCAGCCGCGAGGGACTGCCGCCATGAATGAACGGACAGCCCATACCCGGTACGCCACAGCCGATGAGGCCAGCGTGCCGGGTTTTTCATTTTTGGCGAGGGGCTGCCGCGCGACTTTGCGATCAACGGCGAAACCGCATTTCGGCAGGGAGACGACCCGGTGAAGCAAAACGAGTTTCTCGACCACTACGAGAGTTTGCAGGTCAGTCCCAACGCGGACCAGGAGACCATCGAGCGTGTGTTCCGCTTCTTGGCCAAGCGCTATCACCCCGACAACGGCAGCTCGGGGGACGTGGAGCGCTTCAGCATGCTGGTGGAGGCGCACAACGTGCTTTCCGATCCGGAAAAGCGTGCCGCCTACGATGCCACTTACGACCGTGTTCGGGCCGTCCAGACCCAAATTCGCCAGGAAAGCGATGCCCTGGGCGATATGGGAGGCGATGAGGCCCTGCGCCACGGCATCCTTTCGACCCTTTACATCGCTCGGCGGCGCAATGCCAAGGATTGCGGGGTCGGCTCGGTTCACCTGGAGCAGGTGCTGGAATGCCCCCAGTACCAGATGGATTTTCACATCTGGTACCTCAGGGAAAAGGGTTGGGTGGAGCGCACGGAAAACGGCATGTTCGCCATCACCGTCGCCGGCGTGGACGAAGTGGAAAAGAAGCGCCTGATGGTCAAAAAGGAGCTGCTTCTCACCGCACCGGCACCGGAAAGATTGAAACAGCCATGAAAAGCTACCGCAAGGAAATGTGGTTCGAGATTCCCACCCGCCGGGCTTTTGTCAACATCACCGACGAGGTGCAGCGATGCATCGACGACAGCGGCATCCGGGAGGGGCTGGCGCTGGTCAATGCGATGCACATCACGGCATCGGTGTTCATCAATGACGACGAAGCCGGGCTTCACCATGACTACGATGTCTGGCTGGAGAAGCTCGCTCCCCACGATCCGGTGTCCCAATACCGGCACAACGTGGGCGAGGACAACGCCGACGCCCACATGAAGCGCCAGATCATGGGGCGGGAAGTGGTGGTGGCGGTGACCGGCGGCCGCCTCGATTTCGGCACCTGGGAGCGGATCTTCTACGGCGAGTTCGACGGCCGCCGGCGCAAGCGGGTGCTGGTGAAGATCATCGGCGAATAAAATTCCCCCACGGGCCGCTCGGCAATCTTGGCCGCCGGCGCTCCAGGCCGCAAAGGTGCGTTCAGGGCGACGCTTGCGGTTGGGAAGGCGTCGACCCGGAAGCAGGTCCAGCGGCATCTTGCCAATCCGTCTTGGCGGTCTTACCTGTTTGTCCAGTGATTTTTCTCATTCGCGACGAGTTCGCCATCAATAGCCCCCTTTGTCAAGGAGGTGGATCATGAACGTCAAGGATTGCATCCAGGAAAAACGATCGAGCCGGGTTCTCGGCTTTCTGGCCATACCTTTTGTTCTCTTTCTCACCGCTCCGCTGATGCTGCTCTTTCCGGTCATCGGCATCGGCGTCGCCCTTACCGGGTTTGTCATCTCGGCCGTGTTCGTTCTGGCGCCCCAGAGCGCGGAATGTCGATTGATCAGCAAATGATCCCCTGGCGCCGCCCCCGCGCCGCGCCGGTTCATCCGGAGCCGGCGCGGGGAGGGGATTCGGGTTGGGTCGCATCCGGTGATTTTGGCAGTCATCGTTCAAGGCTCCCTCAGACGCGGGAAGGAGGACGGCATGGAAATCAAGAAGATCCTGTGGCCCACGGATTTTTCCAGCATCGCCGAAAAGGCGCTGCCTCACGTCAAATCCATCAGCACCCAGTACGGCGCTGAAATCCACGTGTTGTACGTGGTGGAGGACCTCGCCCATCATGCCGGCTGGTACGGCGATTTCGAGACCAAGCGCATCGAGGAGCTCCAGGCGCATGCCAACAAGACGGCCACCAAGCGCCTGGCGCAAATCTGCGAAAAATACCTGGAAGGCTGCCCCCTGTACATCAAACACGTGGCGGTGGGCGACCCGGCCCGGGAGATCCTCAAGCTGGTCGACAAGGAAAAGGTGGATTTGGTGGTCATGGCCAGTCACGGTGAAAAGGCCCATTTCAAGTTCGGCAGCGTCGCGGAAAAGGTGGTCAAAAACGCGCCGGTACCGGTAACGGTCATTCCGGTGTCCATGGACGCCTGACCACCATTGACATGGCGATCGGAGTGCCTTTTCGATGACCGGGTGGCTTGCAGATCACGAGGCCGTCGTGCGCATGGCCTTTTTCGGGGCGATCTTTGCGGCGGTGGCCCTGGCAGAGATCGCCTTTCCCCGGAGACCCCGCACCATTTCCAGGCGTCGGCGGTGGACCGCCAACATCGGGATCGTGCTTATCGATACGATGGTGCTGCGCCTTTTGTTTCCGGCCGGGGCGGTGGGCATCGCCTTTTGGGTGCAGCAGCAGGGGTGGGGCCTGCTTGCCGGCGTGCCGTGGCCGGCCGGGATGGAAATTCTGCTGGCGGTTGTTTTCCTCGATTTCATCATCTACCTGCAGCACGTGATGTTTCATGCGGTGCCGACGCTCTGGCGCCTCCACATGGTGCACCACGCCGACTTGGACTATGACCTGACCACCGGCACCCGCTTTCATCCCATCGAAATTCTCGTCTCCATGGGGATCAAGGTCAGCGCGATCATCGTGATCGGCGCGCCACCGGCGGCGGTTCTGGTGTTCGAAATTCTTCTCAATGGCACCGCCATGTTCAACCATGGCAATTTTTTCATTCCATTGAAGATCGATCGCCTGCTGCGCTGGCTGGTGGTCACGCCGGACATGCATCGCGTCCACCATTCGGTTTTCCCCAACGAGACCAACAGCAATTACGGATTCAACCTTCCCTGGTGGGACCGCCTGATGGGCACTTACAAACCGCAGCCGCGCCTGGGCCATGACGGCATGACCATCGGACTGCATCAATTCCGCGACCCCCACGCCCTGACCCTCGGCGTCCTGCTGCTGCTGCCCTTTGTGGGCAAACAGGGCGCCTATGCCATCAACCGCAAGAGGGGCGGGGACGGGGAGGGGACCTGAAAAAATCCTGGATTCGCGAGTTCAAGGGGCGGGTTCGATGTGGGTGACCAGGTACTTTCCACCCGCCATTGCCGCCCGGAAGCGAATCTTGTCACCGGGCTGGAACTTTTCGAGCAGGGCGGGGTCTTCGGCTTGGAACACCATGGTCATGGGCGGCATGTCCAGATTCGGTATCGCTTGATGCCGGATGGTGATCTTTCCGGTTTCCCGGGCGATTTTGCGAACCTCGCCCAGCGTCCAATCCGTGTCCCCGTCCTCGCCCGCCATCGGCGATGGCCCGGGCCCGGCCGCCCAAGAGGGGCCGGTCACGCCCGCCAGCAAGATTCCGCACAGCATCAACACGCAGACAAACGGCTGTTTCATCGTCACGCCCTCCCGGAATGCGTTTCGTCCTCTTTTGAACGGTGATGGTGGCCACGTCGGTTCAGTGGCCGCCGTGGCCGGGTTTCCGTACCCGCAGTTCAATTGGGGGATGGTCCTGATGCACCCTCGGCATGAGATGGCCCCCGGCGGAAGTGCTGCGTTCCGGATCGCTCGAAGCGCCGTCATGGGCATAGGCTCGGGTGCCCGGCGGATGGGAATACCACCCGGGGTCGCTGTAATCGCCGGGCCGCTGGTCGCGGCGCACCTTCACCACGCTGAACATGCCGCCCATAGCCACGCTGCCGAACGGCCCTTGACCGGTCATCATCGGAATGGTGTTGTCGGGCAACGGCATTTCCATTTCGGTCATGTCGGCCATGCCCCGCTCGCCCATGACCATATAATCGGGAATCAGGGCGGTGATGCGACCGGCCAGGCCGGAGTGATCCACCCCGATGAGGGTCGGCAGGTCGTGGCCCATCGCATTCATCGTGTGATGGCTTTTGTGGCAGTGAATGGCCCAATCCCCTTCCTCTTCGGCCACAAACTCGATCTGGCGCATCTGACCGACGGCGATGTCCGTGGTGACCTCTGGCCAGCGCGCGCTTTTGAGTATTGGGCCGCCGTCGGTGCCGGTCACCTGGAACTCATGGCCGTGCAGATGAATCGGATGGTTGGTCATGGTCAGGTTGCCGATGCGGATGCGTACCTTGTCGTGCAGGCGGACGTTGAGGGGATCGATGCCCGGGAAAATGCGGCTGTTCCAGCTCCAGAGATTGAAATCGAGCATCGTCATGATGCGCGGCGTATAGCTGCCGGGTTCGATGTCGTAGGCGTTGAGCAAAAACACGAAATCGCGGTCCACCGCGTCGATCAAGGGGTGCCGGCCCTTGGGGTGGGTTACCCAGAAGCCCATCATGCCCATGGCCATCTGCACCATCTCGTCGGCATGCGGATGGTACATGAAGGTCCCCGGGCGGCGCGCGGCAAACTCGTAGACATAGGTCTTGCCCGCGGGGATCGCCGGCTGGTTGAGGCCCGCCACCCCGTCCATGCCGTTGGGCAGCCGCTGACCGTGCCAGTGAATGCTGGTGTGCTCCGGGAGGCGGTTGGTGACGAAGATGCGCACCCGGTCTCCTTCCACCACCTCGATGGTCGGCCCCGGGCTCTGCCCGTTGTAGCCCCACAGATGCGCCTTCATCCCTGGCGCCAGTTCGCGCACCACGGGTTCGGCCACCAGATGGAACTCCTTGATGCCATTGCGCATGCGCCAAGGCAGGGTCCACCCGTTCAGGGTGACTACCGGATGGTAGGGCCGACCGGTGGGCGGATGTAGCGGCGGCATGGTCGCCGGGGAGGTCTGCACCACGGGCTCCGGCAGCGCGGCCAATGCGAATCGCCCCATCGCCGAGGCGGCCACCGCCCCGCCGGTGATGGCGGCCGTCCTTAAAAATCGTCTACGGGTAGGCATGGCTTCCTCCCAAGGGCGCCTGCGAGCGGATTAATGATTCCGGTCGCCCGCCGCCTCGGGCGCTCCCGGCGCGCCGACCGTAACCCCTTGCCCCGTTCCCATCATGGCCGCCCTGAGCGCCGCGTCCGCCAGCCAGAACTGTTCCAGGGCATCGATTGCGGCCATGACGGCGCGCGTCTGTGCACGGGCGTCGGCCAGGAGGTCGAAAATCCCGATCAGCATGCCGTTGTAAAGGAGCACATTCTCCTCGGCCCGCAACCGATGCAACGGGATGATCTCCTGCCGGTAATGCCGGGCAATGTCGTAGGCGGTGCGGTAGGCCGAGTACGACTCCCGCAGCCGGGACTCCGTGTCGCGCAGCGCCGCCTCCAGATCAAAGGCGGCAGCCAGGGTTCCGGCGCTCATGGCCTCGCGCTTCAGGTCGCCTACATCGAAAATCGGGAGCGTCAGCGCCAGCTCGTAACCGCGACCGGTCGCCTCCGTGCCTTCCGCCGGGCCGGAAACCGTATCCCGGCGCCCGCCAACTTCCACATCCAGCACATCGGTGACCCGTCTCAGCCCCTGGGCCTTGGCGGCTGCCCGAAACCGGGCCTGGGCCAGGTGCAGATCGAGATTTCCGGACCGCGCCGCCGCGACCACCTCTTGGGGCGTTCTGGGTGTCGGCGGCAGATCGGGCAGCCGTTCCGGCAGGACGAGCCGCGGCACCTGGGTTTCGGACAGCCCCAGCCGGCGGATCAACGCCTCCCGCCCGGCCTTGGCCGCATGCTTGGCCAGGGAGAGCTGGACGGCCGCATCGGCGTAGAAGTCGTGCTGCCGGAGGCGTTCGCCGGTATTGAAATTGCCCGCCGCCTGCATGCGCCGGGCCAATTCGGCCGAGGCCTCGGCGGCATCGTGCACCCGGACGGCATGGGAGAGGCGTTCATCTGCCGCCACGGCCCGGATCCATGCCTCGCGTACCGCCGTGACCTGCACCACCACATCACGCGTCAGGCGAGCCTCCTCGGCGGCGATGCGGGCCTGCGCCACCTCCCGCCGCCATGGGAAGGTCAGCAAATCGGAGAGATGGACGCTCAAGAGCCGACCGTATTCGACCTCATCCAGTATCCGGATCCGCTCGAAACTGAATACCGGATTGGCGATGCGGCCGGACTGGGCCGCTTCCGCGGTGGCGGCCCAGCGGCGCGCCAGCAAGGATTGAAAGCCGGGGCTGTTGACCAGTGCCAGCTCTACCGCTGCCGGTTCAATCAGCACGGCGGACAGCAGCTCCGACGCCTGTTGCGCCATCGCCGCGCGCGTCGAGGGGTCGCGGGCCAGCGACAACCGGCCGTGGGTGAAGTCCGCCGCCTGCGTGTTGACCTTGGCCAGGGAGCGGTCAAAATCCACCCCGGTGCAGGCCGAGAGGGTCAGGATCATCGACGCGATCAAAAAACCCCGGGAATGAGCGGCCACGCGAATCATGGCGCGCTCCGGTGGGGATGATCCCGCGGCAGCGGTTCGGCACCCGCCGGCTCGGCGGTTTCGGGATCGGCCGCTTCCTCGGCCTCGCGGGCGTAAGCCCGCCACCCGCCGATTTCACGCACCCGATCATTGGAATGCCGCCACGATTCTGCTGTCTGGGGCATGTAACCGCGGTAGCCGTCGAATACCGATGCGTGGTCCAGGACCGGCGCTTTCGGGTCCGCGGCCACGGGGGTCTCGCCGGCAAAACAGACCGGCGAAAGGGCCACCAAGGACAGCAACAGTATGCAACCCCATCTGGTCATGGCACAACTCCGCAGCCTCAAATGCGAGCACGGCACGGCAGGGTTCCGTGCCTTTTTAGCATCAGTAAGTCAGGCGCGTTGGAAGTCAAGCCAGCCGCCTTGGCCGTGTGGCTTGCCGAAGGAATTTTCGCGCTTATGATTGCCCCCTTGTCCGGTTCTCGCCGCCGGGTTCAAGGACTGGCCCATTCATCTAGAAAGAAGTCCGCCGATGATCCGTTTTGGCCTTTGCTGCATCTTTCGTGACGAACCGATCCGATTCCGGCGCACCACGGCCCGCTTCCCGGGTTCGCTGAGCCCGGCCGACGGCCGCCGGCGCCTGGCCGACCTCTGCCGCCGCAGCGCATCGAGCCTTCAACAGGCCCTGGCCTACTGCCGCGGCGCCGGCATCGGGGCCTTTCGCATCAACAGCCAGATCCTGCCGCTCAAGACCCATCCGGATTTTGGCTACGCGGTGGCGGATCTGCCCGGAGGCCCGGAGATCGAATCCCTGTTTCGCGAGGCGGGCCGCTTTGCCCGCGACCACGACATCCGCACCAGCTTTCATCCCGACCAGTTCATCCTGCTCTCCAGCCCCGAGCGGCAGGTGGTGGACCGCAGCGTGGCCGACCTGGTCTACCAGGCCGAGGTGGCCGAGTGGACAGGCGCGGACGTGATCAACATCCACGCCGGCGGGGTGTACGGCGACAAGCCGGGGGCCCTGGCACGCCTGGCCGCCCACGTGGCGCGTCTGCCGGATATGGTGCGCCGCCGGCCGACCCTGGAAAACGACGACCGCAGCTACACGCCGGCCGATCTGCTGCCGGTATGCCGGCAGCTCGATCTGCCCCTGGTCTACGATGTGCACCACCACCGGTGCCTGCCGGACGGTCTCGACGAAGAAACGGCGACGCGAAGGGCCATGGCCACCTGGAACCGCGAACCGCTGTTTCATCTCTCGATCCCGGCGGCCGGGTGGGGTGGGAAGGATCCTCGGCCGCACCATGACTATATCGATGCCGCCGACATGCCGGCCTGCTGGTGCCATCTGGATATCACGGTGGAGGTGGAGGCCAAGGCCAAGGAGCTGGCCGTGGCGCGGCTGATGCAGGATCTGGCCCGGGCAGATGGGGCCTCGGGCCGATCCCGGCCGTCTTCGGACTGAGCTTTACGCGCCGTAGCGCTCGAAGCTGATTTTGGCGCGTTCCAGCGATGAGGGGGCATGGGGCTTTTTTCCCTCGGCCGGATAGCCGACGGCCACCATCGCCTCCACTTCCATCGCTGGCGGAATGCCCAGCACTTCGCTGATGTACCGACTCGCGCTGCGGGTTTCGTCGTGGGGCCGCTGGCGGATCTGGATCCAGCAACTGCCGAGGCCCAGGTCCGCGGCGGCCAGGTGAACGATCAGCGTCGCGATGGCGGCGTCTTCGACCCAGACATCCGATTTCGCCGGATCGGCGTACACCACCACCGCCAGGGGGGCCTTGGCGAGAAAGGCCGCGCCGTGGGGCTTGGCCTGCGCCAGGCGGGCGATGGTGTCCGGCGCCGTGACCAACACGAATCCCCAGGGGTTGATGCCCCGCGAGGACGGGGCGCGCAACACCGCTTCCGTCAGCAGCTCGATTTTCTCCGGCGCCACCGGACGGTCCAGAAATGAACGGATGCTGCGGCGGCTTCTGAGCAAGTCGATGAACATGATCCTCTCTTCTCCTTTCAGTCAGCTTGGCTACAATTTTTATCCGATGGCCACTTCATAAGTCGAACATCGTCTTCTTGCGCCACAGCGTCACCCGCGAGATGCCCAGGTCCCGGGCCGCTGCGGTCTGGTTGCCGTCGTGGCGGTCCAGGGCGTCGGCGATGCGCTGGCGCTCCCGCTCTTTTTTCCCTCCCCTGGCCGGCGGGGCCGGCGCGGCGACGGTTTCGGGGTAGAGGACCTGCACGGGAAAACATTCCGGTGAGATCTCGGGTCCGCGGCTCATGGCCAGGGCATGCTCGATGGCGTTTTCCAGCTCGCGGATGTTGCCGGGCCAGTGGTAGCGGCGCAGCATCTGCTGGGCGGTGAGGTTGAGCTTTGGCGGATCATCCCCTTGGCGGTGCTTGCGGATGAAGTGGTCCGCCAGGCGGAAGATGTCCTGGGGCCGTTCGCGCAGAGGCGGGATCACCAGGGGGATCACCGCCAGCCGGTAGAAGAGATCCAACCGGAAGTCGCCCCGCTGGGCCATGGCCGGCAGGTTGCGGTTGGTGGCACAGATCACGCGCACGTCCACCGGGTAGGCGCGGTCCGCGCCCACCGGGCGGACCTCCCGTTCCTGCAAGGCCCGCAGCAGTTTCACCTGCATCGCCTTGTCCAGCTCGCCGATCTCGTCGAGAAACAAGGTCCCCTGGTGGGCTTCGCGAAACAGCCCGGCGCGGTCGCCGATGGCCCCGGTGAAGGCCCCCCGGACGTGCCCGAACATTTCGGACTCGAGCAGGGCCTCGGGCAGAGCGCCGCAGTTGACCGAGACGAAGGGTTTCTCCCGCCGGTGGCTCTGGGCGTGGATCTCCCGGGCCGCCAACTCCTTGCCCACCCCGGTCTCTCCCATGATCAGCACGCTGGAATCCACCTCGGCGCAGCGCAGAATGGTCTCGAAGACCGTCTGCATCTTCCTGCCGCTGCCGATCATCTCCGTTTCCAGCTTGTGGCGCCGCATCTGCCGTCGGTAGTGGAACAGCTCCCGTTCGCGTTCGGCCAGACGGATGTTGTCGGTGATGTCGGTGAGGGTTTCGGCATGGGCGAACAGGCGCCCCTCGTGGTCGTAGATGGGGCGGATTTCGCCCACGAACTGCCGCTGCTGGCCGTTGACGGTCAACTCGATCTTGGCCGGACCATCGGCGCCCAGAGGCAGCAGGGGGATCTTGCGGCCGGACGGCAGCCCGGCGCTTTCCGGGGTGCCGAACATGAAGCGTCCCTGGTCGTCGAAGATCGTGACGCAATCGCGGATGCCGAAGAGGATGCTCTGGAGCATCATCTTCTCCTTCTCCAGGTCGTCGCGAATCTTCTTCTGGCCGCTGATGTCCGCCAGGAGCGCGTTGGTGGTGACCGGCCGGCCTTCGGCGTCGGTGTTCACCGAGAGGTGAAACAGGACCGGGATCTTTTGCATGTTTCGGCCGTAGACGTACAGCTCGAACTGGATCGACTCCTGGCGCCCGGAAGCCAGGTCGGCGATGATTTCCTGCACCTTGCGGCGCTCGTCGGCGCTGATCAAGGTGCGCATGTCCCGGCCGATGAGCCGGCTGCGTTCGGCGCCGGTGAGATCCAGAAAGGTCTGGTTGACGTCCAGCAGAACGAAACTCATGTCCACCAGCCAGTAGCTGATCTTCAGGTAATCGAGGATCCGTTTCAGCTCCCGATTGTCCGACGCCGTCACGGCTGGGGTCTCCATGTCTCATCTCCGGGATCGCGTTTCCGGCCGGAAGATCATGTTTCAACAGTGATGCAATACTATTAACTCTATTTGAAACATGATGAAAGATCAACGACATGCAGTCAATAAAGAAAATTCAATAATATTGTGGCGTTTCAATTTTTTTTCGACTGGCATCGTCCTTGAAAGAAGGTCGGCCACGGACCACATACCGTAATGTTGCCATCCTCGCCGGCGAACGTGCCGCGTTCCGGCAGAGCCAACAGGAGGGAGACCCGGAAGCATGAGCGTCATCGAAACCACCGTCGACACCCGGTCGGAAACCTATCGAAAAAACTTCGAGACCATGAGCGCCCTCGTGGGAGATCTCAACAAGGAGCTTAAGATCGCCCGGGACGTGCGCTCGGAAAAAGCCCTCAAGCGCCTCGCCGAAGTCGGCAAGCTGTCCACCCCCAGGAAGCTCGATCTGCTCCTCGACCCCAACACGCCTTTTCTGGAAATCGGCCCCCTGGCAGCCCGGGGCATGTACGACGGCAAGGTGCACAAGGCCGGCGTCGTGATCGGCGTCGGGGTGGTGGCGGGGAGAGAAGTGCTCGTCTTTGCCAACGATCCCACCATCAAGGGCGGCTCCTCCTACCCCATGACGGTGAAAAAATCCCTCCGCAGCCAGATCATCGCCATGGAGAACCGCCTGCCGTCGGTGAACCTGCTCGATTCGGCCGGGGCGTATCTGCCCTTGCAGTCGGAGATTTTCCCGGACGCCGACGACGGCGGGCGCATCTTTTACAACCAGGCCGTGATGAGCAAGATGGGCCTGCCGCAGATCACCGCCGTCATGGGCCTGTGCACCGCCGGCGGCGCCTACATCCCGGCCATGAGCGACGAGGTGGTCCACGTGCGGGCACACGGGGCGATCTTTCTGGGCGGTCCGCCCCTGGTCAAGGCCGCCACGGGCGAGGAGGTCACCGCCGACGAGCTCGGCGGCGCGGAACTGCACTGCAGCGAGTCGGGGGTCTCGGACTACTACGCCGAGGACGATGCCCACGCCATCGCCATCGTACGGCAGCTGGTGGCCAACCTGCCGCCCAACGAAAAGGCCAAGCTCGGCTGCCGGCCGCCGCGCCCGCCCCTCTACGACCCCAAGGAGATCTACGGGATCGTGCCGCGGGACATCGCCGAGCCCTACGACATCCGGGAAGTGATCGCGCGCATCGTCGACGGCAGCGAGTTCATGGAGTTCAAGGAGATGTACGGCCCGACCCTGGTGTGCGGCATCGCCCACATCCACGGGTACCCGGTGGGGATCCTGGGCAACAACGGGATCCTGTTTTCCGAAAGCGCCCTCAAGGGAACGCAGTTCATCCAACTTTGCGACCGCCGCGGCATCCCCCTGGTGTTTCTGCAGAACATCACCGGCTTCATCATCGGCCGCGACTACGAGCGCGGCGGCATCACCAAGAACGGCCACAAGATGGTCAACGCGGTGTCCACGGCCACGGTGCCCAAGTTCACCGTGATGGTGGGGGCCTCCTTCGGGGCGGGCAACTACGCCATGTGCGGCCGGGGCTACTCGCCGCGGTTCCTCTGGACCTGGCCCAACCACCAGATCGGGGTGATGGGCGGCGCCCAGGCGGCCGACGTGCTGGTGACGCTGCAAAACGACCAGCGGGCCCGGGCCGGCCAGCCGCCCCTGACGCCGGAGGAAGTGGCCTTCATCCGGGAGCCGGTGATCGCCGCGGCCATCAAGGAGGGCGACGCCTACTACAGCACGAGCAACCTCTGGGACGACGGGATCATCGACCCGGCCAAGACGCGGGATGTGCTGGGGCTGAGCATCTCGGCGGCCCTCAACGCGCCGCTGCGCAATGATGTTTGGGGATACGGCATCTTCCGGATGTGACGGGAAAATTCACCGCAGACAGGCGCAGACGGGCGCGGACGTCGAGAAATGGGCGGCCGGAAGTGTGTGAAAAAAGATGGGTTGCCGTCCGCGGTTCATTGTCACCCGGATACGGAGACATGATGATGTTCAAAAAGATTCTCGTTGCCAATCGCGGGGAGATCGCCCTGCGCATCATGCGCACCTGCCGCGAGATGGGGATTGCCACCGTGGCGGTCTACTCGGAGGTGGACGAACGGGCCCTGCACGCCCTGGAGGCCGACGAAGCCGTTCCCATCGGCCCGGCCGAACCGGCCGCCAGCTACCTGAACATCGACCGCATCATCGCCGCCGCCCGTGACACCGGGGCCGAAGCGATCCATTCCGGCTACGGCTTCCTGGCGGAAAACGCCGTTTTCGCCGAACGCTGCCAGGCGGAGGGCATCGTGTTCATCGGTCCTCCGGCACGGGTGATCCGCGACCTGGGCGACAAGGTGGTGGCCCGCCGCATCATGCAAAAAGGGGGCGTGCCGGTGATCCCGGGCATGACCGAGGAGGCCGGGGACCCGGGCGCCTGGTCCGCCCAGGCCGAGGCCGTCGGCTATCCGCTGCTCATCAAGGCCGCGGCCGGCGGGGGCGGCAAGGGAATGCGGATCGTGGAGAAGGCCGGAGACCTGGTGCAGGCTTGCCAGGAGGCCTCGCGCGAGGCGGCGGCGGCCTTCGGCAGCGGGGCCATCTACATGGAAAAGTTCCTGGCCAGGTCCCGCCATGTGGAGGTCCAGATCCTCGCCGACACCCGGGGCAACGTCATTCATCTCTTCGAACGGGAATGCTCCATCCAGCGCCGGCACCAGAAGATCATCGAGGAAACCCCCTCACCGGCCCTGACCCCGGCGCTGCGCGCGGCCATGGGTGAGGCGGCCGTGACCGCGGCCCGGGCCGCCGGGTACGTCAACGCCGGAACGGTGGAGTTCATCCTCGATCCGGAAGGGCGCTTCTACTTTCTGGAGGTCAACACCCGTTTGCAGGTGGAGCATCCCATCACCGAGATGACCACCGGCGTCGACCTGGTGCGCCACCAGATCGAGATCGCCGCCGGCCGGCCGCTGACCTTGTCCCAGGCCGATCTGGCCGCTCGCGGGCATGCCATCGAGTGCCGCATCTATGCCGAGGACCCGGAGCAAAACTTCTTCCCGTCGCCGGGAAAAATCGTCTTTTTGCAAGAGCCTTCCGGACCGGGAGTGCGCAACGACTGCGGGGTCTGCTCGGGCTTCGAGGTGCCGGTGGAATACGACCCGATCCTCTCCAAGCTTGTGGTGCACGCCGAAACCCGCGACCAGGCGATTGGCCGCATGATCCGGGCCCTGGAATCCTACGCGGTGCTCGGGGTCAAGACATCCATCGGGTTTCTCATCGACGTGCTCGCCTCCCGGCCCTTTGCCGACGGCGAGACCACCACCGACTTCATTCCCACCCATTTCGCCGACTGGAAACCCGGCGCCGACAGGGGAGACCTGGCCGCCATCGCCGCGGCAGCCGACGCACTGGCACCCCGGGCGCGGGCCGCTTTCAACGGGGCTGCCGCCGAGGCCGCTCATTCCGGTCCCTTTCAGACCCTGGGTCACTGGAGGCTGTAGGCATGGAATACCAGTTCAAGAACAACGAAGAGACCCTGTCGCTGGCGGTGGAGACCGACGGCCCCGAGCGTTTTTGCGCCACCATCGGCGACCGGCGCCGGGAGGTGGTTTACCGCCGGATCTCCGACCACAAGATCCACCTGACGGTGGACGGCCGCCAGATGATGGCCTTCGTGGCCGACACCCCCGAAGGCAAGGCGGTGATCATCCAGGGCCGCGCCTGGCTGCTGGAAGACGTCGCTGCCGCCCGGACCCGGCGCCGCGGCACGCGCCGCGACGGCCCCAAGCAGGTTTCGCCCCCCATGCCGGCGGTGGTGACCAAGCTCCTGGTGGCCGAAGGCGACCGGGTGGAAAAAGGGCAGGGGGTGGTGGTGGTGTCGGCCATGAAGATGGACACCACCCTCGCGGCCCCCTTCGACGGCATGGTGACGCGCATCAACGTGGCCGAAGGGGACAAGGTCACCCCGCAGCAGGTGCTGGTGGACATCGCGCCGACGGAGAACGAGGAATCCGCCCCGGCGGCCTGAAGTGGCTTGAAAAACCAACCGCAGACGCGCGCAGACAGCCGCAGGCAAAACAATAACGCCGGGCCGTCGATCGCCTGTCCACAGGACCTGCATCGTGGCCTCTTGAAGGAGTTTTCAATACTCGGTGCTCGTCTGCCACCGTCCGCGGCCAAATTCAAACGAGGAGCCCCGCCATGTCCCAGCCAGACCTCACCTTTTGCGTCGAAAACCACGTGGCCACCGTTACCATCAACCGCGAAGACCGGCGCAACAGCATCAGCCCGGCGGCGGTGGCCCTGTTCCACGAAGCCCTGGACCAGGCGCTGGCCGACGAGGATGTCCGGGTGGTGTGCGTCACCGGCGCCGGGGAGAAAGCCTTCTGCTCCGGTGCCGATCTCGGTGGGGCCATGGGGGCCGATGAAAAAAGCCAGCGCCTCTTCGACAGCTACGCCCGACTCATCAGCCGCTTGGCAACCTTTCCCAAGCCCACAGTGGCACGGGTCAACGGCCTCTGCCTGGCCGGCGGCACCGGGTTCATGCTGGCTTGCGACATCGCCGTGGCCAAGGAGACGGCCAAGTTCGGCACCCCCGAGGTCAACGTGGGGCTTTTCCCCATGATGATCGGGGCCTTGATTTTCCGCAATGTGCCACGCAAGCGGGCCATGGAGATGATCATGCTCGGCGAGCGGCTCACCGCCGCCCAGGCCCTGGACATGGGGTTGATCACGCGGGTGGTGCCGGATGCCGGCTTCGACGCCGAGGTGGACAAGGTGCTGGCCGCACTGGCCGCGAAGAGCCCCATCGGCATGAAGATCGGCAAGCAGGCCTTCGCCGCCGCCGAGGCCATGCCCCTGGAGGAGGCGGTGCGCTTCCTGGCAGGGAAACTCGCCGAGGTGGCCGCCACCGGGGACGCCCGGGAGGGGATCACGGCCTTCCTGGAAAAGCGGCCGCCGCGGTTCACCGGGAAGTAATTGAACCGCGGACAATAAAATGCCGGGGCGTCGAATCGGCGGGCTTCATCCGGGCAAAGCTTCGCGGGAGGCGTTTTTCCGCGGTGTTCATTGTCTGCGTTTTTTCCGCGCTTAATCAAAACCAAAACGTGCAGGAAGAACCTATGCCGCATCCAACCGCAGGGGACAATCTGATCATCGCCAACTGCTCCGGCTTTTTTGGCGACCGGCTCTCGGCAGCTGCCGAGATGGTCCGTGGCGGCCCCATCCACGTGCTCACCGGCGACTACCTCGCCGAGCTGACCATGGCGATCCTTTTCCAAAAGAAGCTCAAGGCGACGGAAACCGGCTACGTACCCACCTTCCTCAAGCAGATGGAGGAGGTCATGGGCGAGTGCCTGGACAAACAGATCCGGGTGGTGAGCAACGCCGGCGGCCTCAATCCTGCCGGGATGGCCCAGGCCCTGGCCGCCCTGGCTCAAAAGCTCGGCCTGTCCCCGAAGATCGCCTACATCGAGGGCGACGACCTCATGCCGCGGCTGGCCGACCTCCAGGCCCAGGGTGAGGCGTTCACCCACATCGACAAGGGGACCGGACTGGCCGAGGCCGGTGCCATGGCCATCAGCGCCAACGCCTATCTCGGTGGCTGGGGCATCGTGGCGGCGCTGAACCGGGGGGCGGACATCGTGGTCTGCGGCCGCGCGGCGGACGCGGCCCTGGTGGCCGGACCCGCCGCCTGGCATTTCGGCTGGAAGCCGGGCGACTGGGATCGCCTGGCCGGCGCCTATGCCGCAGGGCACATCATCGAGTGCGGCGCCCAGGCCACCGGCGGCAACTACGCGTTCATCCACGAGGTGCCCACCTACCGCAACGTCGGTTTTCCCGTCGCCGAAATCGAGGCCGACGGCAGCTTCGTCATCACCAAGCACCCGGGCACGGGCGGACTGGTGTCCGTGGGCACGGTCACGGCCCAGCTGCTTTATGAAATCGCAGCTCCCAGCTACCTGACGCCCGATGTGACGGTGCGCTTCGACACGCTTCACCTGGCGCCGGACGGACCGGACCGGGTGCGGGTCACCGGCACCCGCGGGGAGCCGCCCCCGGAAACGGCCAAGGTCTGCATCAACACCCTGGGCGGGCACAAGAACCAGATGACGGTCATCCTCACCGGCCTCGACATCGAAAAGAAGGCCGAAGTCGTCACCGGGACCCTGTTCGACAGTCTCGGCGGACGCGACCGGTTCCAGACGGTGGACGTGCAGCTCGTCCGCTCGGACAAGCCCGACCCGCCCACCAACGACGAGGCCTTCGCCTATTTGCGGATCACGGTGATGGACCCGGACGCCAAGAAGGCCGGCAAGCTCTTTTCCGCCAAAGTGGTGGAGATGGCCCTGGCCAACATCCCCGGCTTCACCCTCACCGCGCCGCCGGGCGCCGGCTCGCCGGCGGTGGTGCACTGGCCCGCGCTGGTGGCCAACCGGTTCATCCAGCAGAGGGTATTTCTCGACGGCCAACCCGTGGCGGTCATCCCGGCCGGGGAAGGGCACGCACCGGTATCGGTAACGGCCGGCCCGACCGAACTGCCGCCGGTGCCCGGCGGCCCCGTGGTGCGGGCGCCCCTGGGCAGAGCTTTTGCCGCCCGAGCCGGAGACAAGGGGGGCAACGCCAACCTCGGCGTCTGGGCCCGATCGCCGGAGGCATACGCCTTTTTGCGGGGGTTTCTCACCACGGAAAGGCTCCGGCAACTGCTGCCGGATTGCGCGCCTTTCGACATCGCGCGCTACGAGCTGCCCAACCTGCTGGCGGTGAACTTCTACATCCGGGGCTTGTTGGGCGAAGGGGTCGCCGCCTCGGTGCGCAGCGACCCCCAGGCCAAGACCCTGGGGGAATACCTGCGCGCCAAGGTCGTCGAAATGCCCCAATCGATTCTGGTGGTGCCGGATCAATGAACCGCGGCCGGACGCCGCTCTAAAAGTCCGTGCCGGTCCGTGGCCGTCGGTGTTTGTCCGTGTTTCGCCAGAGGAAAAGAATGGAGAAAAAATGAAACAGATCTGCAGCGACTTGGCCTGGGAGCAGAATACCCTCGACGCCCTGGTCAGCGGGCTCGACGCAGCCGGCTGGCAGCGCGTCACCCTCTGCGCCGGCTGGACCGTCAAGGACGAAATTTGCCACCTGGCCTACTTCGATCACACGGCGCGGCTGGCGGCCACCGATGCCGATGCCTTTACCCGGCACATCATCGAGGACCTGGGCCGGATCCAGAGCATGGACGAGGTGGCCGAGGTCACCCTGGCCAAGGGGCGGGCCATGGCCACGGACGAGCTGATGGGCTGGTGGCGCACCGAGCGCCGGCAGCTCATGGAAGCCCTGGCGGCCTTGAACCCCAAGGACCGCCTGCCCTGGTACGGCCCTCCCATGAGCGCCCTTTCCTTTGCCACGGCCCGGCTGATGGAGACCTGGGCCCACGGCCAGGACATCTACGATGTCCTCAAGCGCCGGCGGCCGGTGAGCCCCGGTCTGCGCCACATCGCGCACCTGGGGGTCAAAACCTTCGGTTGGAGCTTTTCCAACCGGGGGCTGGACGTTCCGGACACCCCGGTTCACGTGGCCCTTGCCGCGCCCTCCGGCGAGACCTGGACCTGGGGCGCGGAAGGCGCGGCGGAATCCATCCGCGGTCCGGCGGAAGACTTTTGCCTGGTGGTGACCCAGCGGCGCCACGTGGACGACACGGCCCTGGTGTGCATCGGCGAGACGGCGCGCCGCTGGATGCTGCTGGCCCAGGCCTTCGCCGGGCCGCCGGACAACGGCCCCCCGGCGGGCACCTTTGCGTGAAGGCAGGGCCGTTGCAACAAGAGCAAACAGAGAAGGGACCCAAAGGACCCAACCGACCTAAAGGACAATCAGGGTTTTTTGACCTTTATGTCCCTTTTGTCCTTTGAGTCCTTTTTCCACCACGTTCCCGTTTAGTTTAAAGGAGTACCGCATGAGCCAAAACCTCTACTTCAACAAGGAACACGAACAGGTGCGCCAGGCCTTGCGCGATTTCGTCAACAAGCGCATCAACCCCTACGTGGACGAGTGGGAGGCCCAGGGCATCGCCCCGCTGCACGAGCTCTTTAAGGAGATGGGCGAACTCGGGTTTCTGGGCATCCGCTACAACCCCAAGTACGGCGGCGAAGGCCTCGACTACTGGTACGAGACCGTGATGCTGGAAGAGATCGGCCACATCAAGTGCGGTGCCATCCCCATGGCCATCGCGGTGCAGACCAACATGGCCACCCCGGCCATCGACCAGTTCGGCTCCGAATACCTGAAGGAAAAATACCTGCGCGCCGCTATCAAGGGCGAGATGGTGGGGGCCATCGCCGTCACCGAACCGGGCGCCGGCTCGGACGTGGCCGCCTTGCAGACATTCGCCCGGCGGGATGGGGACAGTTACATCCTCAACGGTTCCAAGACCTTCATCACCAACGGCACCCAGGCCGATTTCCTCACCCTGCTGGCCCGCACCAGCGATGCGCCCGGCTACCATTCCTTCAGCCTCTTCGTGGTGCCCACCCATTTGCCGGGGTTCAAGATCGGCAAGAAGCTCGACAAGCTCGGCATGCGCAGCAGCGACACCGCCGAACTCTACTTCGACGACCTGCGCATCCCCGTCGAAAACCGCATCGGCGAGGAGGGCGAAGGCTTCATCTATCAGATGCAGCAGTTCCAGCACGAACGGTTTTCCGCGCTGCCCATGTGCTACATCGGCGGCGAGGACATGATCCGCGAAACGGTGGAATACATCCGCGGCCGCATCGTTTTCGGCAAGCCGTTGATCAAGAAGCAGGTGTTGCGGCACCGGCTGGTGCAGTGGCTCAGCGAACTGGAATGCCTGCGGCAGCTCACCTACCACATCGTGCGGCTGAAGATGGCCGGCCAGGACGCGACCCGGGAAATTTCCATGGGCAAGCTGCTCGGCGGGGATTTGCTGAACAAGGTCGCCGACGGGTGCCTGCAGATGTACGGCGGCATGGGCTTCATGAACGAGATGCGCGTATCGCGCTTCTTCCGCGATGCGCGGCTCATCTCCATCGGCGGCGGTGCCAGCGAAGTGATGAGCGACGTACTGGCGAAACTGGAAGGGTTCTAGGGCACCGATTTTCTGCAAACCATCAGCTCAATGGTTTCAACCCCTATCCGGGAGGCGACATGGGCAAGCATTCAGAATCATCCGAAGTCCGGGAATATTTTACAAAGGAGCAGCAGCGGCTCCGCACGGCGGCCCGGGAGTTGATCAAGAAGGAGGTGCTGCCCCATATCGACGACTGGGAGGAGGCCGGCGCGTTTCCCCGGGAAATGTACAACCTTTTCGGCGATCTCGGATTTCTCGGCGTCGGCTTCGACGAGTCGATCGGCGGCAGCGGCGGGGGCCTCTTCGATCTGATCGCCGTGACCGAGGAACTGATGCACTCGGGATCGGGCGGGTTTGCCGCCGGGATCGGTTCCCTCAACATCGCGCTGCCGCCCATCGTCCGCCGGGGGACGCCGGCGCAGAAGGAGCGCTTCATCCGCCCGGTGCTGGAGGGAAGGCGCATCGCCGCCCTGGGGGTCACCGAACCGGGGGGCGGATCGGACGTGGCCAACTTGCAGACCACCGCGGTGCGCGACGGGGACCATTATATCGTCAACGGCAGCAAGACCTTCATCACCAGCGGCGTGCGGGCCGACCAGCTCGCCTGCGCGGTGCGCACCGGCGACCCCGGGGCCCACGGCATCAGCTTCCTGGTCATCGAAAAGGAGACCCCCGGCTACGCGGTGGGCGGCAGCCTGAAGAAGACCGGTTGGTGGGCCTCGGACACGGCCGAGATCTTCTTCGACAACTGCCGGGTGCCAGTGGAAAACCTTATCGGCGAGGAAAACCAGGGCTTTTACGCCATCATGGAAAACTTCCAGATGGAGCGGCTCACCCTGAGCGTCATGGCCAACATGACGGCCCAGATGGCCCTGGAAGAGGCCATGACCTACACCAAATCGCGCACCGCCTTCGGCAAGCCGCTGCAGGGCTTCCAGGTCACCCGCCACAAGCTGGTGGACACGGCCACGCTGGTGGAGGCGAGCCGGGAGTACATCTACCGCGTGGCGGCCAAGATCGACGCCGGCATCCAGTAGATCAAGGAAGTCTCCATGGCCAAGAACTTCTCGTGTGCCGTCAGCGACCGGGTCACCTACGATGCCGTGCAGCTCTTCGGCGGGTACGGCTACATGCGCGGCTACCTGGTGGAGCGCCTCTACCGGGACAACCGCATCCTTTCCATCGGCGGCGGCACCACCGAGATCATGAAGGAGATCATCGGCAAGCTCATGTGAATCAACACAAAAGGAGGGTGGCCATGACGGAACCGGTGAAACCGCCCAAGCAGATCGGTGCTACCGCCGGTTCGGTTAATGAAAGTTGAGCCAATCAAGCACGACTTGTGCGGCCCCCCCTCCCGTGTCATTCCGAGCGTCAGCGAGGAATCTGCAGTCGGGAATACGGCGGGAAATGCCGGCAGATTCAAAGAGATCCCTCGTCGCATTCGCTCCTCGGGATGACAGGGTGGTTTTCATGCCTCGGGATGACACTTGTTTCCCGTGTCATTCCAAACGTCAGAGGAATCCGCAGCTGGGAAGATCGGCTGCAAACGGTGACACTCGACCAGAAAATTGGCAGAGGCCCTTGCTTTGACGGAGCCCTGACAGCAGCCACAGGTAAACTTGACAACAAAACTTTAATTGCTTACTTGATTAAAAAAAGAATTTTTTAATCAACAGGAGTGGGTTTTTCACCATGGAAAAGGTCATGAAAATCAGCGCTCAGGGACAGATCCGAATCCCGAGGCAATTCATGGAAGCGCTCGGCATCGATGTCGGCGACTACGTCGAGGCGGTGCTCGAAGAGGGGCAGATCGGATTGCGCCCTCGCAAGCTGATCGATCCCCATCAGGGCTGGTACTGGACCCCCCAGTGGCAGGCGGAGGAACGCGCCGCTGACCAGGATGTCGAGCGGGGCGAGGTTTCTCCCGAGTTCAAGGATGGGAAAGAAGCGCTGAAATGGTTGAAGCAATAACCGCCGTTCGGTTTACCGCCACCTTCAAAAAGCACTATCAAAGGCTGCCGCCCCGGGTGCGCGAACAATTTGATCGGCAACTGGGTCGGCTTTTGGAGGACCGGGACTACCCCTCGCTGCGAATCAAAAAAATTCAGGGAACCGCCGACATCTGGGAAGGTTCCGTGACCATGCAGTACCGCTTCACCTTCACCCTTGCCGATGGGATCGCCACGTTGCGCAACATCGGTAGCCACGATATCCTCAAAAACCCTTGAAAAGCCTTTTTACTTGTCTCAGCGCGACATCAGCCACGCATGGCCGTTGCTGAGGACCCGTTGGCCCTGCGCGTCGCGCACCGCGAAGAAAAGATGGTTTCCGTCACCATGCTGCAGGACGACCAGGATGGTGGTTCCGGGCTGGACCATGCCGGAAAAGCGGCAGGCCAGGGCCGCGATGCGCTGCGGATCGCCGCCGGCTTCCCGGTTGACCAGTTCCATCACGGCCAGGGCCAGGGTGGCGGCGCCCTGGACGATGATGCCTGGCAGGCCGACGCCGCGGGCAAAGGCCGGTGAGGTGTGGATGGGAAAGACGATGCCGCTGCCGGCGTCGTAGCGGTAGGAAAACAGGGGGTCCACGGCTACTGGTGCCTCCCACACGTCAGCGCCCTCGGGCGCCGCCGGCGGGTCCGGGGGCAAATCGTCCAGGCCGCGGCCCGCGTCGGTGCAGGAGACTCCTCGCAGCAGCCCCCCGATGTGCTCGGTAAAGATTTCCTGCCCGTCTTCGTCGGATGCGTCGTAGCGCAGAATCACCCGGGTGCCGGCGCGGTGGGGCCAGATGGCGGCCACGGTGCCCGCCACGGTGAGATGCTGCCCGGGCCGGATGGGCCGGTGCAGCGTGATGTGCTCGCTGTGGTGCACCTGCATAGCCATCAGCGCCAGCGGAAACGAAGATCCCTCCATGTAGCGGTCCAGATGGAGGGTCACCGGCCAGGTGACCGCCACGGGGAAAACCGGGTGGGCGATGATGCCCGCGCTGCGGGTGTCGTCGAGATAGCAGGGGTTGGCGTCCCCGACGGCCGCCGCATAGTTGGTCATCCAGCGCCAGTCGACCACGGCGCGGTGGGGGATCAACCGGGTGCCCACATGGGCGGAATCGATCTGCATGGCAACTCCAAAAAGGAAAACCGGCCCGCGTGGACCGCGTTGCACGGCGACCGGTCGATGGCGCTCCGCCGGGTTGCGCCGGACGCCGCTACTCGGTGTACATGGCGTCGATGGCCTGGCTGAATTTCTGGTTGATCGCCTTGCGCTTGAGCTTCATGGTCGGCGTGACCTCCCCCTTGTCGATGGTGAACGGTTCGGCGAGGAGGGTTTGGCCCTGGCGGCGGGTGCGCATGACGGGCTTGGCGCCGAACTTGCGGACGTTCTGCCGCACGATGGCGGCGAAATTTTTCACATCGGGAATGGTCAGCGGGGTGGGGGTGGCAGGGGCGGCATTCATGCGGGCGGCTCCATCATCCTGGTTCAGCGGTAATTGGCCATCGCCATCGGTTTTGAAAGGCGCCTCCCGGGAACCGGGCCAGCGGCGACGGGTTCCGGGCGCGCATCTTTTCGGTAAAATAGGAAAAATATCGGAAAGGGGAGGTTCCGGCAAGTTTTATACGATGAACGCAGCGTCCCTTATTTGGCCGCCTCGTTGTTCTTCTCCTGAATCCTCACCCGCCGGCGCTGGATCGCCTCGCGGTTGCGGCGGTGGTCCGCCTCGGTTTCCAACAGCAGCTCCGGCACCGCCATGGGCTTGCGATTCTCGCCCAGGCAGACATAGGTGAGGTAGGCCGACGCGATATGCCGCACTTCGGCGGAGAGCAGGTTCTCGGCTTCCACCCGGACCCCGATTTCCATGGAGGATTTTCCCACCAGATTCAGGCTGGATTTGAAGGTGAGCAATTCTCCGATGAAGCCGGGATTGTGAAAATCGAGGCGGTCCACCGAGGCGGTCACGCAGAAGTGGCGGGAGTGGCGCACCGCCACCATGGCCCCGGTGTTGTCGATGTGTTTCATGATCACACCGCCATGGACGATGCCGGCGGGATTGGCGTCCGACGGCATGACGGCGTAGGAAACGATGACACTGCTTTCCCTGACGGTTTTTGGCTCCATTCGGGTACTCATTTTTGCCTCCACAAAATTACGGACCATCTCGATTTCCTGAACAAAACGGAGACAGGCTTATAACAATTCGCTAAAATCCACCAGTAGGAAGCAGTCGAAGGCCCGCGTTAGGATGGTCCGGGGGCGGCGCACCATGCCATGATGCGAGGCACTGAAGGCGGGGAGATCGTCCGCGAGGGCGATGGTGGCGAAGATTCTGGGCATCGTCCGGGCAGGACGGAAGGTCGAGCCTGCCGGCCGAAAGCAGGCTGGAGACGTTGCCGAAGCGCAAAACGTTGGCAGGCAAGCGGGCACCGACCTGACAAAAATAGGTTTCCCCCCTCATTTAACTGCTTTTCGCCTCCGGTTGCCATTCCAGGTCCGGGTCATATCTTTCAGTCAAGCAAAACGACACACAAACCTGAACCGAACTAACCTGGAGGTGGATCATGGCCGATAAAGTTCAAAACTACGTCGAGAGTGATCGTGAACGTGAGCAGGGCCACGTGGATAACCCGTAGCTGCAACTTCGAGTGTGATCGTCCCGACCCGAACCTGGGCTGCGACATGGGCATCGATGTCGCCGGATGATTCAAGGCAGCGCTTCGAAAACAGACGGGCAACCGTATCGATCAAGAGGCAGCGCCCTTCGGGGCGCTGCCTGATTTAAAGAGATGAGCGCGTCTGTAATTCTCAAAAGCCGAATCTATAAGGGTGCGGCTCTTTTACGACGACCTCATGGCAACGATTTCCGGCGGCTTTCTTTGCACTTGTCTTCTCCTGTAACCGCTACTTGATGACGCGCAGGCGAGGGGCGCGCTTTTCCGGGGCAGCGCATTTGGTTCGAGGAACGGTGCCGCCCGCATAGCGTGACTGATGTGTGCGCCGGTACTCGCAGCTTTCATGGAAGCGCCAGTATTGATCGAAGTCACCGCTGGAACGCAAGGCACGCAATCGCAGGACGGCTTCGGCTCCGGCCAGGCTCCAGCGGGCACCGGTGACATCCATGCGATCTTTGATCAGGTGCCGGCAGGCCCCTTCGATCAC
>DCWA01000029.1 GCA_002327445.1 Desulfobacteraceae bacterium UBA2174
TCATTTCAACTCATAAGAGACTAAATGGGGTTGGACCCGGTGCTTACTCATTTTTTTCGGCGGACCCCCAAAAACCAAAGGAGGTCTTATGAATACGGAAAAGAAGACCCAATTCAAGGTGTTCGTCCCGGATGCCCGGGTCCTTACGGAAAGCGAAAAAGCCAGCTTGCCCAAGGACAAAAAGGATGCGGTAGCCGGCAAACCGGGATTATGGATCGAAGTGCTTTGCCCGGAGGGCGCCTGCGCCCAGGAGGGGGACAAGATCACCCTGCCGAGCGGCGTCACCGAAGGGGGCCGCTCCAAAGGCATCTGGCTCAATCTGTTTTGTCCCGACAACCAGTGCGAGATACGGCATTACACCGATCTGCCGTAAATCCACCGAAACCTCGTTCGCAAGCGACCTGGCGACGCAATGATCCGTCCCGGGTCGCTTGGCGATTTCTCCTGGGGCGATCGCTCTGCTTTCCATTCATCCTGAAACCGATCAACCTCCTCGAATCGGGATAATTGTTCGCATCCGTGGGGGCCTCGGTGATTTCATAGATCAGGAATCAACGGACAAAAACCTCCCGCCGATGCTGCGCCAGATTCTCCCGGGCCGGCCAGAATTTCTCAGGATCCGGCTTGAAGATCGGCCGATCCGTCAATGTGAGGATGTGGCCGGGCATGTTGCGGTCGGTGCGCACCCGCCCGGACACCAGCACCTGGTAGTCGTCACCCACGCTCATGAGCCCCTCGTCGAAGCTCCAGTGGCACAGCCGGCAGAGGCACAAACCGTTGTTGGGCAGGTCATCATGGCATTGCGACCAGGGCACGATATGGGCCGCTTCCACCACGGTGTGCCCCTCGTCGGTGAGCATGCGGATCCCGCACAGGGCGCAGCGGTGGTCGTAAAGCTGCACAATAGCTTTGCGAAAACCTTGGTCGCGAACTTGCGGCGGCGGTGGCTCCGTTTTGCCGAAACCAGTGGTCGTTTCGGCAGCCTTGGCAATCAGGTCACGAGCATAGACAAAAGCCGCGAAGTTGGTGAAACCCTGCTCGGCCACCCGCGGCTGAACTTCCTTGGCGAAGTACTTTTGAACCAGCACCATCCGCAACTGCTCGCGATAAACCGGGTTAAGCAGGAAGGCGAATAGATCCTCGTCCAGTCGTGCCCCGGCAAAGGTACGCCGCAACCAGGCCATGGAAGGAGTTGATGCCGTTTTCGGCACTCGCCGGTCTTCCAGCGGCGCAAGGTGCCAGAATCCGTCACTCTGAAGATAGAAGAACGGATAGGCCATACTGGTGGTCCGACCCGGCGGAATGACGAGCTGCCAGTAGCCGTTGAAGGTCTCCACAATCTCTTGGCCGGGCACAATCAAATTCCTGGTGATCTGGCCCTGGGCCGCCAGGTCCATCACGGAAAGCAGAAGGAACGGCTTGTGTGGCGCGCCGAAGCAGGTCTCCTCACCCCAGTAATTGCGGTTGCGGTCCGTGCGCAGGCGGGAGAAGGCGTCGAGGTATTTTTCGAAGTTTTTGGGAATTTTCATGGTTTAAAAATCACCGGAGCTACCAATTTCAGCTTTCTATATTTCGAATATACCGCCCAAGATGAAAAGCACACAGGTTCACATCCTCTGGGCTGATCTGATTATCACTGTGGGATATGAATCCAGGAAGAGCTTTGGGGTTCAGCACCCAAACATCGCTGTTTTTGGCCTCTGCCGTGCGTTCGATATACCATCCGGGATAAACTAACACGGCACGTGCGGAAAACCTCTTTCCCGTAGACTCTTTAAGCAACTGAATGAGCCAACTTTTCGCGGCACTCACTTGCTCGATGGGATTTCGGTCTGGAGCAAGCCCATTTTTCAAAACCGTCTCGCCATTGAATAAAAGCTTTGCTTCCCCACGATCCGGTTTTGATAGCATCTTGGTTTCCACAACATATATTCCAGTTTCATGGATCACAACATGATCGACATTAAAATCCTTTCCCGGAACATCGTGAAACACTTTGGCGCCCTTTTCTCGCAAAAGTTCAAGGTATTGCCCAACGGCCTTTTGTCCATCTCTGCCAAGCTTTAGACTCTTCACCTTGGATCGAGTTTTTCTATACTTCCATGCCGCAATAAGGCAGGCAACCATTGCCACAATAGTGTAAAGAAGTGGTTTTGGTGGTGCGTTTTTGTACCACCTAATCCACTCTAATAAGGCGATAATCAAAAAAGTACCTGCCATAAAAAGATAAGATAAAAGCGAATCATAGATTAAATCATTAATCTGATGATCAACCGATTCGCCTGGATTTCTCAGAGGCTTGGCTTTCAGTGGAGATTTCACTATATTCTCTCTTCTTCGGTATTAATTTTACTTTAAAAAACAACATTTCAATCGACAGTTACCCACTTTTATAATTTCCATATGCTTATTTTAAGGCTCGAAATCATCTTCTTCTATTCGATTTCCATGGTAATTTTCAACCGATAAATATCTTTTATCTTCCCACAACATAAGCGTTCCTATAACTACACATAATATCCCTAAAAAATCCGACACCTCCGGAAAATTTTTTATCTTTCCATGAGTTTTTGAAATCCTTTAAAATCAACATTGATAAATTTATTCAAACCCCATTTAGAAAAAATTTTATCAATCGATTGAATTTCGTTTGAATAAAATTCGACGTGATATATTTTCGTAGAATTATTTTTATTATGAAAATTTTAAGAACAATTAATATAACCTCTTATACTTTTTTATTCGTCATTTTAATTCTCGAGTTTTTTAGATTCTCTGGATTCTTAATTTAATCGTAATAGAAATCCCAAAAAAATCCTAGGTCGGTGTCTTAAAATACAGCAAGCTTGTCTCATTTTTACGGCCTTAAAGTGAAATATAAATACTTATGTCTCAAAATCCAGCCTGAAAAAATGCGGGCAGAAACAAATGCCCTAAAAGACCGTATCCCGCTCTAAGTTTCTGCCCAACATACTGAGAAATCTCTTCTTACTTATTGATATTCATGCCCCTTTTAGATGCTCCTGATTAATGGTGTCGATGATGATGTCCAGGATCATCTTGCGCAGTAAAACGGTCGTTCCCCTATAAGGTCCGGAAATCAAAAACCAATAACCAAAGCGTTTGGATGGTGACGAAATCTATTTCGTCACCAATCAAGGTTAAAATTGACATTTTTCTATTTTTACGAGCACTTACCCTCAAGCACTTCGTAACCTTTTTGGGGCAGTTTATCACTGAATTTCTCGATGAGCAAAAGAGAAAGGTTATGTAAATACAGTGACTTTAACCGTTGATAGGTACTTGGCTCGCTTCGAAACAGGAAGCGGGGTTGGTTGTCCAAAAACCCCCAAGCGTAGCAGGCTGTACCCGTCTCCGACAGCAACGTGCCCAGCTGCTCCAGCATGTCCTGCGGGTCGTTGTCCTTGCGAAATATCTTGCGCCGTTCGATCCCACGGATTTTCACTTGCTGCAACATCCCGGCCGTATCCAGTCTCACGGTTCGTGGCATTTTCCCTCGTTTATTTGAGAAAAATCATAGCAGTGAAGTTAGTGTGTTTGGATAGTCTCGTCTCGCTTTTTTCCGAACACAATACGCAAAAAAGAATATTAAGCTTCGCTGGACTGATTTATTTTTTCACGGTACGATTTATTCTTTCTTTTTCCTCTTTTATTTTTTTCTGTAAATACTGATCGATTGGTGCGGTATCATAAGGCCAAAAAAGTTGAGTGTATGCTTCATTGGGAGCGGGTACAAGCTTATGGAAATATTCTATCGTTTTCTCTGATCCGACGAGCCATGTTGGGATATCCGGCTTCTTCATAAAAGCGCTGAAGCCATTCGGCATTACGGACTGTGCAAGTTTTACCAATGGCATATCTTCTGCTACTGTTGATTTTCCAATGAGCTGGGCTAAGAAGTGAGCAGCTCCCGGGATATGATTCCGGTTAATGTAATAAATAGCATCTCGATAGCCTGGCGGTTCGTGCGGCCAGTGATTTTCAACCGCCTTTTGGTAAAAACTGACGATGGCCGTTTTGTATCCTGCCTTGACTCTGCTGATGAAGCTTAATGAATTCCAGGCATAGGCATTTGCAAGCGCTTCTTCTAATGGGTGATGCGGGTATTCAATCCGCCTTTCATGCTGACGGCTTTTATATTCTAAATATATCGGTTTAGGGTTGCCCATTGCCGCGCAGATGATCTCGATCGTTGTTGCTGTGGACTCGGCAATATGATGGAAAAATTCATGGTGAAAAACCTCGAAAATCACAAGATGCATCAATATTTCTGCCGAAAACAACCCAGTTCTACAGCCGATTTGTTCGAGCCGATGGTGGTATTTCACCAGCGGCTCAATCATCAAGTATATACCCCACTGATCGAACGGAGGATAGTGGAAAAGACGGTAAAATGCCATCGCATCAGATGGTAGCCTATCGAAAGCAAGTTCCCGAACATTTGAATATTTAGTGCGAATTGTCTGCCATAAAATTTCTGGACTAATAGGGCCAAGCCCCTTTTGGGTGCCTTGGTACTCGTCTTTTATCGATTTAATTTCTTTTTGGGTACGCCTAACTGCTCTTTGCGTTGGAGATGCGATGATGCTCGAAGAGTCTTCATTGTACAAATTTGAACCCGATTGCTCTTGGCTTTTTGACACTTTCTGATAGCTATGGCTTTCCCTGGTCAATTTAAAGCGAGAAAGCCACCCGAAGAGAGTCTCCATCTCCTCTCCAAGCTTTGGCATAAGGTCAAGATCAAAGAGGTCAGGTTTTTTCTTTGCCATCAGAGGCTCCGCTGAAATGCCCGGTTATAACGGCATACGCTATCAATTCAATTCAATCCGATCCCATTCACTACAACATAATATAACTCTATTTCCTTGAATTTGTTCTTGTATATGTGATTGTTGTCGCCTTACATTTACGTTTTGTTTGGTCTAAAAATCCCAAAGTGAATTTGTCGTCCGGTTTCTGGAAAATGTCCATCCCCCGGCCTAAGATGATTCGCCAGCCGGTATCCGTTTCAACCCATCGATCATGAAGATTGTCCTTTAATTCGTAATCGAAATCGATACGATCTTGAAGCAGACCTTTTTTCAAATCATTAAGCTTCGAAGTCAGTTCTGCCTCCATTAAAGAGTCGCAAGATGTCACCAGGTCAAGTTTCAATGTGCCTTCAGCGGGTGCCAGCATCTCGCAGAAAGACATAAGGTTGTAAATCTGGTATTGCAGCCGGATATATGGATCGAAAATCTTTATATGTTTGGCGTCCTTGAGGTAGGGCAGAAATAGCTTCTCATAAGAAATCCCCCTTTGACCCTCTACCAAATCCAGCGTCCGCTCTTCAGGGCTTCGGCTTGTCGACAGCGGATCGACCTTTTGGTCCTCCTGATCCGGGTTTGGCCGTTCGTCCGGATGCGACTGCTGGAACTCATCGGGATGTTCGCTCTTGATGGTCACCCATTTGAACTCTTGGTCAATCTTGGCCAGTTCGTCACGAACCTGCTGACGCATACGTACGGCCGGATTGACACAGTAGGTGATGAATTCATCTTCGGTCAGTCGGAGGTCCGGGAACAACAGTTTTAAATAACCTTCGGCCAATCGAGCGATAGCCTTGTTGTCGCGCATATCCTCACTATGCGGCAGTCTCAAGCTCTGCGACACATAGTCGGCATAACGGAGGTCGACACGAAGTTCATGCAAGACCTCGCTGAAAAAATCGCCTTTGAAGCCAAGCGATCTCGAGGGCGTGTTGCGTGACACCCGGGGCATGAACCAACCCTCGATAAGGCCATGGATTCGATCAATAAAGGCAGATTCTTGCAGCGCCGGGGGCAGTTCCTTGAAAATACCGTCGCTTTCATATAGCGGCATCCTGCTATTGCCCAAGGTGATATTGCCGAGCATCACAAAACCGGATTCGGACGTACCGAGATCACCCGTTGCCCGGCGGTACCGGCCACTCTCAAGGTACATCTTCAGAGCAGCCATTGCTTCGCCGGCGGTGTCCGTGTGAATCTTTTGGATCTCGTCGACCACTACCACATCATGCCTGGGGATCAGACCGATCTGTTTGGTGTTGCTGTTGAAGAACAAGGCGGCTGCGGAAAGTTTCCCTCCAGGGATTACCGCTGCATATCGGCTAATGTTGTCGTAGACGAAAGATTTCCCCGTTCCTTTTGGTGCCAGTTCCGCGATATTGACCCTCGGCTCGACAAGGGGAATGATGCGGCTCAGCAGCAACAGCTTCTGTGCCAGGCGGTGAATTTCCGGATTGAACTGGCAGGATGAAACCAGCAGGTCCACCCACTCATCGGTTTCGAAGTGAGCCCGAGATTCGCGAAAATAGTCCAAATCGACACCCGGCGACTGAAAAGGTTTGAAATCGATCATCCATATCTGTCCCTTTTTGACCTCCTCACCGTCTGGCGGGACATAGCGAAGCGTGCCCAACCCCCACATGCCAGTCTTTAGCAGCATCGGATTGTGGTCGATGATGTCCTTTTGAACCATGCCGGTGCTGACATCCAACAACGGAATGCTCAAATAATGGATGTTGCGCTCAAAGTTCACGTTGACCCTGAAATCATCCAGAAGTCGCACCTCTTCTTGCTCGATCAGGCGATTGAGTATCGTGTTCTTGTCTGCCTTTTGTGGCAGAAACTTCGAAATCGTGTTGATGATTTCGCTTCTACCATCCTCTGTGAGGTCGTCTCCGTCCATGAACTGGCTGATAATCCATTCGCCCACATACACCGGAATTGCGCGGGCGCCGAAACCGGCCTTGCTCATAAGGCCTTTGTTGATGACCACTTCGCCGTAGTAGTCCTTGGCCTTCTTCTCAAATGACATCATGACCGAATTTTCCTCCATCAAAGGTCTCGCAAATTAAGACCGCCGGACATGGCGGATTTAAACTCACTCTCCAGCGAAAGCAACAAGGTCCGCTCTTCACCGGAGATATTATATTCCAGTTCGATTTCCAGGCGCCCTTCGCCCAAGGCCGACTTTTTGAAATAGCAACTGATCTGGAGCGAGCTTGCCATTGCGGCTTGGATTTTGGCCGCTTGAAAGCCCTTCACATCTGTCTCCGGGGCGGTCACGCGGGCGTTGATGACGTCGATTGCCACAGGATTCGGATTCTGCACCTCGATTGTTAGAGTCACGACGCGCTGGATATAGAATCTGGACCGGCCGGTCTCCGGTGCCAGTTCCAGATTCACAAATCGGTACCCTGGCGTTTTCCAATCGACCTGAACCAACCTGTACACAGCCGTCGGCACAATCACCTCTTCCGGCGTGACGCCACCGTGCAAGTACCCTCCCAACCTGCCATGGCTCCGGACGGTATGGTGCCCCCGAGGTAGAAAGTAGGTCGTTGACGCCATCACGAAAGGCGGTTTGAACCGGTGCCCCAAATCCCAGAGATTGTCCGGGACATCCGACGTTTGACTGTCGGGTACGACGGCAAAGCGATGCTTCTCATCCGGAAACAGTTTTTTTACGGCCGTCGAATCGAAGGCTTGCCTTTCTTCTTCCAATATGCGGCAGGCCCCGTGATCCGTAACCACGTGGACTGCAAAGCGTTCCTTTGGCCCGTTCCACTGCTTGGCCAACCGGCGCGCCGCCTCTGCAATACGGACAAACAGACGCTGGAGTTCCTCCGCATGGGTCGTGCCCTTGGCGTCTGCATCCGAATGCAAAAGTTCGTCGCCATCCACAAAATTCAACAGGATAACCGCCGGCTCCTGCGGGAGCGGCAAATCGACCAATTCCCCCAGGTTGCTGAGGTAGACGACCTTCTTGCTATTCCAATGGGTCTGGGCCCTCTCCCTAAGGAGGGTTTCATAGCCGCCCCCACGGTCCTCCCAATCCCCGCTGACCAGGGCCGGCTTGTTGTAAGCAGTGGCGGTCGGCAACGCGGCAAACCGGTAGCCCATTTCATGCCGGCGAAAAGCGACGCTTCGAAGGGCCTCGTCCAGCAAGCTGAAATAGGCCAGCGGAAGACAGTCCACCAACAGAACGATCGTCAAGTCGTCTTTTGACTCAACATCGGCCAGGCTGTCCAGGCAGTGGATGAGACTGAGGTGCGGTTCTTTCTGAATGCCAGCGTACTCGTGGACGTACCAGTCGGAAAACCGCGCCACCGTCTGTTCCAAGGCTTCGTCGTAATTGCGGTTGTGCACCTGCCAGGCGCGATAGGCCGTATATTCTTCCGCCGTCCACCGCAGCCATTGATTGCTGTCCCATGTCGATTCCGGAGCAAGCATCGCCGGCCGATCCGGTGCAACGCAGTACCGAAGTGCCCTTAAGCGGACCTCGCTCACCCCGGGACAGGAGCGAAACTTGTCCTGAACGGCCTGCGCGTCCGCTTCGGTCGGCGCAAAGGAGCCACTTTTCAAAATCCGCGAAAGCTGTTCAAATTCCTGATGAAGCCGGCCGGACGTCCACCCCGCCACCTTCTGAAAGTCTTCGCTCGTAGCCACCTGGTCTTCGACTTCGTGAAACAGAAATTCGATTTGGGCCAGGGCCTGCTCGGTGGCCGGTGAAGACAGCGGCAACTCGGAAAAGGAATCGGCCGGCACCTTGCGAACAAACCGGATCTGTTCCGGCGTCAAGACATATTCCAACAAGCGCGGGGGGTAACCGTGCAGGCAAGCCCATACGCTGAGCCACTGCCACAAATCATTCGCATCCTCGGCGAGCTTTAGGCTGATTTGCTGAATCCAATCCTCCGCAGCCGCATCCACCCACTGGGCACACTTTCGCGCCAAGCAGCGTTTCAGGACGGGGTGGCGCTCGAAGGCCTCCTTTGCTGCGTCACTCACAAGCACGGCGATCAACTCGGCCATGTTCTCCTTGGCAAGCGCATCCGCCTGGAATGGCGGGCCCAACAGGTACACCAAAAGCCGGTTGACGAAGCTGTCCTGCTTGGTGATGGACCCGACGGGCTGAATTTCAAAGAGCCTCTGGTCGATGACATCGGCATCGGTCAGCCAGTCCGGCAGGCGCACATTCCAGAGATCGGCCAGTACCAGACGCGGCGTTTGGATCTGAAAGGTCGCCTCGCATCCGATCTGTTCGGTGAAATCCCGCAGCCAGGCGAAATGGCTCGGTGCGCGCACCCAAATTTTACATGCGCTCGCCGAGGCTTCTGCCATGGCGATCTGCCGGCAGGCGCGGACATAGTCGGCATCGTCCGCTACCAGCAACACATTCTCGGGAGGAGCCTGATTCAGCTCACCGACATTGCAGACTACGATCCGCTTCTCGAGTGAGGGGTTCACCTTCCGGCTCCTCATTTGTTCGTTTTCACGTCTTGGAGCACCGCTTTGATCCGGTCGGCCTTTTCCATGCTCAAAAGTTTGTGTTTGACCCCATAGCCGATCATGGATTTGATGACGGCCACCAGCCCTTCGGAGTCCTCCGGGCATTTGAACGTCGCTTCTTTGCCAAATAACTTCGGTTCGACCTGAATTTCGTACTTGCGCTCCCGGCTCACCAGCTCCACGCTGACCGCATCGCTGGCATTGCCGTTTTCATCGACAGCCCGCATTTTCACCTTCACATTGGGCTTGTCTTTGAGAAGCTCGGATAGATCGAGGTTGCCACTGGCTTTTTGCCGGGTGGCCGAGGTGCGCGGATCGGAGCCATCCAGGGTGAAAATCAAGCCCGCGGCCCCATCGGGAGGACGCACCACCATCTTCTGGTCCTCGCGCAATTCGTGGACCCCTTCGGCGATCACCGGTTTGTAAATAACCGGCTTGGACTTGTCGACCTCGGCCTTGGCCTGTTTGATTTTGGCCGCATAGTCCTCGACATGCAGCGACGTCCACTGGGAAACATCACCGAACCCGTAGTCGGTAGCCAAGAGCTTGAATAGCTTCTTGCTGAATGGGGTGTTCGTGTCGGACAGGCGCACGAGCAACTGCTTGCCGTCTTCGTGATCGCACTTGTACGGATCGCGTTGGCTTGGATTCAGACCGGCGTACCACTCACCGACCGCTTTCTCACACTCGATCAGATCACCGCCGGCACCGTAGATCTGGCACACCGCTTGGGCCACCTTCCCTTGTGCGTTGCGCACACCGGTGTCGAGACGATTCACATCCTCGGCAAATGCCGCGCCGATCGCTTTGGCTCCTTCCTCCGTAAGGGCGTCTCCCACCGGCCCGGTGCTGTAGGCCGCCGGCAGCTTTTCCAGCATGAAATCGAAGCGATCCACACTGCCGGTCAGGTCATCCATGAGTCCCTTGAGTTCGGTGAGCCGCGGTCGCTGCGTTTCTTCATACAGGCTCAGCACCTTGGCGACAGCCGGCAAGTCACGCCACCACTTCTTGAGCGTTTCGAAGGCGTCGTTGAGAGAGCGCGATTCGCCATGTTTCAGCGGCGCGGCCCCCAGGGTTTTCGCCGCCAGATCGATAAGAACCATCTGGGCCGGTGAGATGTCCCGCACCACAAAGACCGCCTTGGCTGCTGGATCGGCGACGATGCCGCACAAGTCGTCGTACGTTTGCAGCGGCTGTTCCACCATGCAGGTAGAGTCCTTGTAGACGATCAGCCGCTCACCATAGGCTCTCACAAAAAAGGCCAGAGAGAGCATCAGCGGGGTCCCGCCGGCGCCGTAAGGGGCCTGCTTGGCTTCTTCGATAAAGTTGCCCACCAGGAAGGTTTCGCCCGGATTGAGACCGGCCAGCCGCTCGCACAGCGTCTTAAAAACCGGGAAATCATCATGGAATTTGGCCGGGTCGGTTTCACAGGCAAAATAGGCCACCACCCCCTCCGAGCCTGTCTTGCGCAGCGCTCCGGCTCCCTTGAACAGCACCTTTTCCAGGTACCGCTTCTCCCCGTGGTTATCCGGATTGCCGTTGTCGATCATTACCTGTTCGGCCTTTAACAGCGTGCTCACGGCCTGCTTCAAGGCGGTGTTCTTGCCGGTGCGCCACTTTTCGTCATGGCAAAGATTCAGGTCAGGATGTTTGATCCGACAGCGCTTCTTGAACAGCACCTCGCAGAGCATGTCCGCCGGCTTGTGGGGCTGCGCGGGTTTGTCCACCAGCACCTTGCCGCCCTGCCAGTACCAGCAGGCGCCGTTGCCATCCTGAATATCGCGAAACACCTGTTTCAGCCGCGTCAGGTAGCCGTCCTCCGGGTTTTCGAACATGTCGCGCAACCTGGATTCGGCCTGGGCGCTGATTTTCTCCGCTTCGTTGGGTGGCAGGTAATGGCGGCAGGCCTTGACCCGCAACAAAGTGTCGCTGAAAGGCTGCGGCGTGTGAGGCACGGCCAGGGCCACTTCGCTGTCGGCGATGGTTTTGACGGCCTCCCGGGCCAGGCCTATTTCCTGGCCGTCTTCGCACAACACGTAAACCAGAGTGCCCTCGAAACTCTTGGCCGGTTTGCACTGGTTCTCTGCCCTTTCCTGGCGGATTTCGTCCCAGAATGCATCCCCGAGGTCCTTGGCCCTCACAAAGCGGGTGCGGAAGCGCTTGTCCTCTCCAAAAGGCAGGTTGTATCCTTTGGCTTCGGCGTATTCGGGCAGGGTCCGGCCCGCGGCTTCTTCGAGAAAGGCCGTCACCATGTCCTCCGGATGCAGGCTGGGGTCGGCCACAAAACGCTCGATGAGGTCATAGGGATCAGGCCCGGAACTGGCGGCCAGCTCGTAGGTTTTCGACTGCTGGCGGAAAAAGACCGCGCCGTTTTTGACTAGGTCTTTCATAAAGCTCTTTGCCTGATTCTTCTCGGCACTGCTCAGGTAGTAGAGCCCGAACTGGATGTTTTCCAGGGTGGAGGGGATCTGGCAAAGCTGATAGATCAGGATCGCTCGCAGGACCTGCACCCGCTCGTCCTCCTGGAAGCCGAATAAATCCCCCTCGGTCGCCTTGCGCAGGGCATCCAGGCTGGCCCAGTAGCCGTTGACAAACTCCCGCTGCCGGTCGCGCAGTTCCGGATTTCTGGGCGACAGTTCCTTTTGGAAAAAGGTAAACAGTCGGTCCACGGTGTAGAGGTTCAGCTTGCCACCGGCTACCGTAAGATCGGCGTTGGCGATGAAATCCGCATAGGAGCCGGCTTGTCCACCCACGTCGCCCGAGAAGAAGGTAAACGTGCTGCGGGCATCCGAACCGATCTCGGACGATAGCGTCAGCAGGCAGGCCAGGGCCATCGGATGCACGCCATAAATGTCCTCCAGCACCCGCTGGCGAATCCGCTCCACGTCCTCGATCCAGGGAAACAAGGCCAACGTCTTGCAGGTGGGCACCAATTGGGCGAAGACCGTCGCCTTGGGCTCGATCTCCTGCTGCCAGGCATCGCTCGCCTTGTCCGTTTCGACGATGGCCCCGATGATCTCCTCGATGCCTTCGTTGAGCAGGTCCACCTGGGTGATGCGGGCGCTCATGACCGCGGCGTCGTCTTTGCTGAATCGGTCGGCGTATGCCTTGAAGTCCTTGTGGATGCACCCCACGAAAAGAACGTTGGGCTCGTTCTTACAGATCGTCTCCATGAACCCTTGCAGGATGTCCTTGGAGTAGCCGGCCTTTTCCAGGGTGAATCCGAACTCGTCGAAAAAGATCGCCAACCCCTTGAAACGATCCTTGAACGGCTGACTTCGGACCAGCTTGCGGATGATGGGAATCAGGTTGCCGGACTTGGCCTGAAACTCGATCCCACCCATCATGTCTTTGAAGGCGCCGCGAAATTTATCCAGCATGTCCGAGTCGTAATTCTTGAGTCCGGCGCGAAGCTGGTCCACCGTGAGCCCGGGGGCGACCGAGGCCAGGGCTTGACCAAAGTCTTGATAGAAATTGCGGATGCCGCCGGTGCCGCCTTTCTGTTCCCAGGCCTCAAGCTGCCGCTCCGCCTCGTCAAACTCGGTTTCCACTCCCGCGTCCAGGCCTTTGACCGCGCAGGCCTCGAAAACGGCCTTCATCACCACATCCTCGAAATGCCGGCCCGAGTGATAGTCGCAGATGGCCACCAGGTATTGGCCGTCCTTGCGGATATTTTTCAGTAGATTGGCTTTTTCAGGGGCCAGCTTGGCGTAGTTTTCGTGAAACCCGGCGATTTCGGGGTCCCCGCTGGAGCGGCTCAGCACGTTGGCCGTCATCAGGCACAGATGAGACTTACCGGTTCCGTACGATCCGCTGATAAGGTAAAACTTCTTGTCGTTCGGCTGGTAGAGCCCCCGGCAGATCCGCTCGAAGGCCGCCCGATGAGCCTTGGTCGGCCGGTACATGGCCATACGGTCCGCGTTTTCCCGGGTCGCCTCGAAGGCGCTTTTCAATTCCACAAAATTGGCGTAGCCCGATTTGAGTTTTACAACATCCTGGATTTTGGTCATGTCAACACAGCTCCTCTGTGGTTTTTACGCATCCAATCCATTTCCAATCCCTTCGATCCGTTCAATCCATTGGGCGAAATGCCGGCAGCGCTCACAGAGCACGGCCATCCCGATCTGGCGTACCACCAAAGGTCCGGACGAGACCTTGCGCGCCTCGTATTCGGCGATTTCGGCAATGATCCGCTTGGACGGGGCGGTATGTTCGCCGTCATCGATCAATTCGGGGTTGCCCCCCTCGGCGGCAACCATATCGACCAGGCGCTGAATCGCATCGTCGTGTTCGAGAAACTCCCAGTCGAGTTGCTGGGGGTCGGCCAGAATCAGGGCCTCGAATTCATGAAGCTGGATGTACGGGATAAAACGCGGGTCGCCGTCCATCTCGCGGGTGATGTCCGCCGCCAGCGCCTCTTCAAGAATCGCCACCCGGCGATAAGGGTCGGCTTCCCGACGCGCCGCATCGTATCCCGGAAAGTCTTTCGGCAGGGCATAGAGATCGAACATGGTGGTAAACCGCACGTCCGGGTTCCGGTCTTCCTTCATCCACGTGCAGATATCCCGTTTCGCCACCATGTATGCACTGGTCAACCGAAATCCGCCCCGGTATTCGATGCACAGACTTTTGTCCCGGCTGGTCAGGACGCGCCTGGCATCAGCCCACACCGCCCTTTCTCCAAGATGCGGCGCCAGGATTTCTTTCACGAACCGTTCTTCCGTCTCTCCCTCCGTGGTAATGTGAAGTCGCATCGGCATCAGGGGCGCCCTCCCAGTACATTCTTTTCCCACAGCTCGCTCAGGCAGTAATGGTCGAGCCATTCGGCCAAGTCCTGCACGTCCAAGCGCCGGAAAAGGGATCGCGGCGGCTTTTGCTCCCGTTCCACGATGACCACCTGGTCTGGCGTGAACTCGTCGACGAGCCGCGGCGATTGGGTGGCCAGGATGATCTGCGTTGCCGGCGCCGCCGCCTTGACCATCCCCGCCAGGGCCGATATGGCCGCCGGGTGAAGCCCCAACTCTGGCTCATCCACCACGATCAGGCGAGGCCGCAATTCCGGCGGCTGCATGAAGAGCGTTGTAAGCGCCATGAAACGTAAAGAACCGTCCGACAGTTGGTGGGGACCGAACAGGTAGTCCGATCCCTGTTCCCGCCAGTTCAGGCGAACATACTTGTCGTTTTCCACCGACGGCGCCAGGTCGAAATCCTGAAATTGGGGCACCATCAGGCGAATGTGGCGCACGATGCGATCGTAATATCGCTTCCCGCCGTTTCGAATGCTCAGTCCACGCAAGAAGGCCGCCAGGTTGCCGGCATCGCTTCTCAGATATTTGGCATCGTCGATATAGCCTTCACTCCGAATCTTGGCGGTGGCCGATGTATCGTGAAACTGAAACACCTTGCACTGCGAAAGCAGGCGATAGACCACCTGACAGGTCTGGTCCCCGTCTTCGGCGCGCGCCTTCAACTGGGACTCCCTGACCCCGCCTCCCAGGTTGAGTACCTGCGGCTGGTCCCGCCCCGCCACTTGGTACACGATGGTCTCATCCTGCAAAAACAACCGACCGGTGGCATCGCGGCCCAAGGTGAAAACATACTCGTCTTTGGCGCCTTCATCCTCAAAGCAAAGGCGGGCCGAGATTTCCGAAGTGGTCTTGGCACCGAAGTAGAGCAATGAATCGGCAAACCCCCGGTCGGCGACATACTGCTGGAGCGCACCGGTGGTCATGAAGTTGAGCATCTTGAAAAAAGAGACCAGGTTGCTCTTGCCGGCCCCGTTGGCGCCAAGCAGCACCGTAATGGGATCCAATCTGATCGTCTGTCCCTCGGCATCGATGGAGGTAAACCCCTTTACATCGATGCGCTTCAATCTGAGTTGGTCAGCCATGGCCGATCTCCTGGGTGTTTTCGCTATTGCCCGATACCATTTGGCGAGTCCTGTTCCAACCCCCCGATCTCGTTACTCCTCCGGCCGCTTGGAATTTTCGGGCATATCCCAAACAAGCCCCGCCAACTCCGACAGCATGTCCTGCCTGTTCTCGATCGAAGTCGAATCCCATTTTTCGAACGCAATCAGATTTGCCACCGCTCGATTGAGCTGTGTATCGATACCCACCACGGGTTTTTCAGCCAATGACCGCGTCAGAAGGTAGGCGGAGTTTCTGTATCCAGGCAGCTTCTTTTCATACCGATCATTGGATACCGAAGTGTTAATCGTTTTTTCAAGCAAAGTGAGATTTCCCAGCTTCTGGACGAAATCATGGTACTGATCCTGTTTGTCGAACCCTGCCTTCACTTCGGGGGTGGGAGTTTGTGGGAGAATATGTTCAACCTCCACCGTCGAGGCAATATATTGGTCAAGGCTGTTATGGGCGGGATTGCTCCATGCCTGCTGTTCAATATATTGCGTGAATTTGGCTAAAATATAGCGCATCCTGTATTGTTGAATGCGCGACTGCGTCAGTTCTTTGAAAGCAAATTCAAAGGCGGCACGTCTTTTGGCGAGGTCTGACGCGAATTTTTCCATAACAAACCGATCCAATGAACTTTTCTCGGTAACTTTGCGCAGGTCGGCCGACCATATCGCAAAATTTCGTTCAAACGTACGGGTTGGCTCACGGGTAATAATGTAACAAAAGAATAGATTCTCAATCGCCCTGCATAGCTGCGAGAACTCTGTTGAAGGCAGATGCCTGCCGGCTAAAAGCAAAATGAAATGCTGTCGAGCTGCCCCGCTGAGCAGCCGCAAGTTTTTCAGGTATGGGTTGATCGTTCCTTCCACATCCTTGCAACTCAGGAAGTTTGACCAGGCGCGGGCACACTCGATCAGTGTTTTCAAGAAATCAAGAGAATGACCTTCGATTCCGGCGGCTTTTGCATTTTGGGTGAACCAGCCGTAGATCTCATCCTCACGCAGGGGCTTTTTCGTGTCCAGTTCGAAGTGGGCCATGATAAAATAGCGTAAAAAACGGAGCGGCTTTTCACCGCATTGATCCAGCGTTTTTATCAAGTCTTCCCATCGCTGTTTCAATGTCGGGTATTCAGACGCAGATGTTTTTATGAACAGCAGATTTTTGAGAAGATCCATGGCATTCAGACCAACGCCTCGATCGTTTATGGTCTCAAATACCTTCAGGGCATTGGTGAGCGATGGGGTAATGATCTGAATCAACTTAACGCGTTTTGTAAACGTCGCGTAAAAGAGCCTGATTTTTTGGGCCGACGAATCACAATTCACCCGTAGAAATTCACAAACTTCATTGTAAGCAGAATAGATCCGCTTAACCGATGTGGTTTTATCATCGATCTTGTCCAAATTTTTGGGATCATCCACAATCTTCCTAAGAATCCCTTTGCTGTCATCGTACTGAAGGACGAGACGGTGTCGAAACACTTCCTCCCCCAAGTCGTTAATGGAGGCGCATGCAATCTGGCTTTTCAAGGTGCTGCTCGGATCTTCGTTGAGTTCGCGTAGCAAGTCTCGGAGTGCACATAAGACCAAATAAATGGTGGTCATGCGCTGTTGACCATCAATTAGGCTAAACGTTCCATCGTCTGCCCGACAGACAACGATGCTGCCAAGAAAGTATTCAAGTCCTTTAACAATCTGTCCATCTTCATTGTAAAATTCATCATGCACATCCTGTAACAGCTTCTCAACTTGAGCGTGTTCCCAAACGAACTCACGCTGGAAATCAGGGACTGTATAGAAATCCTTATATAAGTCTTCTATCGAAAGGTCCTTCGACTCTATTTTCACCCCTTCTTCAGTCATTTCATGTTCTCCACAAGAGGCTTGAGCCTGTCATACTCTTCCAGGCATTTCCGCTTGGACATAAACTCGCCAAATGCTTTTTCCTCTTTTTTCTTCAGTACCGGAAATGTGTCCAGTATATAAGCGAAATCATCCCGTGAAAGGCCGTAAAGGTGGGCCACATACGCATCGATTTCGGCTCGTAGTTGTGCCCGGTCGCCGGTGTCTCGTCGATCGGGGAGGCGGTCGTGAACACCGCAGTGCAGGCCCCATTCGGGAGTTAGATTTTTGGCTTCATCCCGCAGGCGTTTTCGGATTTCTTGTTCATGAGCAGGTCCGTATTTTTCGATTGGGGCTGAAGAAGGGTACCAAAATTCGGAGGATTGCCACGTTCTCTCGAATATAGCTTCCCAAAGATCCGAGAAAGCTTGTGCTACACAAATCAGACGGGTCGTCCTTGCTCTTACAGCCTCAAGAGCTGATAATTGTATTGGATTATTAAACTTTTTTGGAATTGGCAGTGAATATACATAAAAATAGTTTAAAGTAGTTGACACCTTTTGCCGGATTAGAAAATCAATACAAAAACTAGATAATGCAGAAGTCAACCACAACGCCTCAGAAATATTAGGACCAGTATAATTATCTGTATTATTCGCTGGAGATACAGTCGGGATTTTGTTGCCATGAAAGCACTTAGGAATAATTGTTGAAACGAGTGTCCTTTCATTAGTACTTGCAGCTATATCTCGAAACCCAACTCGATAATGCTTTCCCTCCCAGGCATTTTCACCAAGGGACTTTTCGGCTTCATTCCTATCCAACCAATAGCGAGGTTGCTCAAATGCGGCGTCAAAAAGCCAGATCATCTTACCCTCATAAAGTGGGCAATCTGTCTCGGTGGTCCTGAACAAATGGCTGTCATTGGTCATGTGGAGCTCACTGCGGAACTTTACATTCCATGTTCCCTTTAAATTTTCTCCGAGAAGTGGCCAGTCACCGTAAATCTTCGCCGTGACATCAATGTCCCTCTGGCTTTTGAATTCCATTACGCTCAACGTCTCCGGTGAGAACTTCTTGACCTGCTTCACGCTCATCTTCAGAACGTTGGCATCAATCAGCGGCAGCCGTTCCGGGTCGTGTTCCATGAAGGCACACTTGAATCGGTCCGTTTGTCCTCCTTTTTGTGTCCCAAAGGTAATGAACTTAAAACGGCCGTCTACGGCACTGAAAACAGTGGGCCACCTGTTTTCAAATCCATATAGAAAATCAATTTTGCTCTCGTAGAAAAACCTTTCTCGTAAGGGTTGGCATCCCTGGTCCGTATAGAGCCCGCTGGGTACCACAATGCCCATGCGACCTTTGTCGTTAAGTATGGTAAAGAACTGCTCCAGAAACAGTTTAAAGGTATTAATATCGCCTTTTCCCAAGGCGCTGTAGTTTAGCGGTTCTTTGAAGAAGGCGCTTTGCTCGGTAAACCCATCGCAGTATTGTTTCCACTTTTTAGCAATTGCCGGATTTTCAGCCATTAGCCTTTCGGAAGCTCGATTAGCCTCTTGTTTCTTGTAGGATCGAAACGCGGGATCATAATCCAAGAAAAACTCTTGTGAATTGGGCTTTACAATGTCCCATGGGGGATTGCCGACAGTTGCCGAAAATCCACCGACCGCATCGGGGCCGAATACATCCGGAAATTCCAATGGCCAATGGAAAAAATGGTGCCAGTAACGATACGCTTCAACAGATTCTAGAGTCGTGGCCAAGGTTGGGTTCAGGGTGCCCGCAACAGACTGTCCCTTTGCAAGCCTCTCGAAAATTTCCTTGTAATCTTCAGGTTGGATGTCAGTATCCATCAAATATGCGGTGAACAGGTCTGCCAGAGGCCGCAGGAAAAAGACGGCATCAACTGCTTCGTCCAACGCCGCTTTTTGGCTATCCGTGTCATCTTCATCGATCTGCTGGATGGCGGCGACCCTACACGCGACATTCGACAAAGTGACGGAAAGATCATTGTAGTCGAATAGCAGTCTCTGGCCATTTTCCTTCTTGTTGCTCTCTTTTTTACGCGTCGGTATGGATGCGAGCTGCTTTAAAGACCGAATACCGATCAAGCTGTTTCCGCAGCGGACGTGGTGGTCGAGAAAGGTCAGCTTGTGCTCGATGGCAAAACAATTGAGCCAGAGAGACAGCTTGGCCAGGTTCACGGCCAGCGAATTGAGGTCGACTCCGTAAATGCAGTGGCGGGTGATGCGACGCCGCCAGTCATTGGGCCGGCTGGTGACGGACACCTGCATCCCTTCGACATGCGGTACCTCTTCAAGCAGCGCCACCACCAGACCGGCCATTTGGTTGGCTGCATCCACCAAAAAGTGGCCGCTTCCCATTGCCGGATCGCAGACCTTGAATTCCAGCACTTCCTCTTCGACAAAACGTTCAACCATGGCAGAGGCGGCTTGAGCCGCCCCGCGGCGGGTGCCTGCATCGTATCCTTTGCGAGCTTGCTCCAGCAATTCGTCGAACCGATTTCGATAATCCTGTTCGAATTTTTTTTTGAGCGGTTGGACGATGGTCTTCTTGTTGAGAAAACGAACCAGCGACTCCGGTGTGTAGTAAGAGCCGGTCTGTTTACGCTCCAGCGCGGACTCACCGAAATAAACATCCCCCTTTTTGATCAGGGTGTCTCCCTGCTTTCTGGTTGTCTGGGAAGCAAGCAATATTTCCACACCCTTCTTGGTGCGACGACGGATCCGGTCGGCGTCGGCCAGCAAGACCGTGTACTCAAGGATGTTCTCGTAAAGCTCCCCGAGGTGGCGAACCTCAAGGTCATCATAGGGAATGGCGTACTCTCCGTCTGGCTCGTTGATGTAGGGTTCGACAAAGGCAAGCAGGTAAAGCGCCCGGGCCATGAAATCGTTGCGAAGTTGGTGCTGCCCCAGGAAGCGCTCCTCTTCGTCATCGAAGAGGCCGCCGTCGTAGCCCATGATGCCGTATTCCGGGTCACCGTCATTTACGGCATCAATCAATCCTTTGAGATGTTTCCACAAATCGTACTGGTCGGTATCTCGGCGCTCCCCCCATTGGAACTTGCGCGCCTCCTCACAAAGGGCTTGAATAGAGTGCCGGCGGTAAAGCTCGGCCTTTTCCGGATCGGAGGGCAGCAACCGTCGGGCCTCGGCATAGAAAAGGAACAGGCAGCGGTAGATGAACTTGACGGCGCTCTTAAAAATTTCCGCCCGCTCCTCTTCCGTGTATTCTCCGCCGCTCTTGCGGGTGTCGAAAATGAAACCGTTGCAGATATACTGGAGAACTTCGTCCACCTGGGCCAAAAACGGCGTCTTGACGAGGGTTTCGAGCACATGTTCCGACTTTTCCCGGTCCCGGTCCAGCCGGCACTTGTAGACCCCGGCAGACGCTTCATCCTGCCTGTCTTTCGGCGCTTCAGCCTCCTCGGGGATGAAGGAATCCTTGTGGAAAAAACGTTCGAACAGGCCGTACTCGGCCTCATCCGATCCTTCCAGGGCCACGGCCAGGGGCAACTCCACATAGTCTTCATAGGGCCTGGAGCTTTTGGTGGTGTACAGGCGCCAAACGGCGCCGTCGGTCAGGATTCCCCAGTTGAGTTCGCGCTTCTGGAGTTGGGCCAACAGTTTGGCCGGGTAGAAGCTTCCGACGGCGGTCTCGTTGATGTCCGCCCCCGGCGGGACGAGATAGAGCACGCTGATGCAGTCCTGAAATCCGTAATCCTCAAACAACGGGTAAACACCCGGAAGGTCCGGTTTAACAGGAGGGACGAACTCCAGATAACTCAGCGCATTTTTCAGGAAAGAGTCCCAGAGCGATTCGGTGCCCTGATTGTTTCGCCCGCGCCAGGTCTGCGCCAGGGTGGCCATGCGCCCATGGGCTGCGTCGTCGAGAGCCTCGGTTTTTTTGAGCGCTTCGATGAACAGTGCGCTGAACAGTCCGTTATTCTTCATAATGCCAGTGTCTCCCGCTGGTCGACCACATATTGATACCTAAAGCGGTTGCCGAAATCGTGAGTGGCGATGGTCTTGTCGTATTGGATCGCAAAAAGAAGCCCGGGATCTCCTCTCCAATTTCGGATGCGCTCGAGAAACTCCCCGGTAGCGCGGGTCTGGGCCGACCATGTCGCCTTGAGAAACTCCATCCCCGAAACGATGAGCACGGAAGTCTCTCGCCAGCCTTTCAAAAACTCGAAAAAGTTCGGGACCAGCATCTGCCCGGCCTTGGCGGCCAGTTCGTTGTCTTGGGCGAAACGATCCAGCAGGTCGATTTGCTCGGCGCCGGACTGACGTGCCAACTCCGCCGCCCATGCCTTTTGTTCCACGTAATTATGGGTGAGTACGATGCACGCCTTGCCGCGGGGACGGGCGGGCAGTTCGTCTCTCACGAGTTTTACCATGTCGACCGGCGTGTTCATCGACTATGTTCCCTCATGCAGCCGTTGGCTGTGGATCGCGGTTTTCATAATGGGCAAGGAGAAACTCGATGGCCGTGTAGCCCACTTTCAGGCGGATCTGGTCGAGGTTGTGGGTCGTCTCGTAGCGCAGCCAGCCCCGGTCGTGGAGTCCTTCGATCTGCTGGCGCAAGACAGCGGTATCCATCCCGAACACCATGGCTGGAGAACCCGGCGTTTCTGCCAACTCGCCAACTTGTGCAAGCTGAGACCCGCTGCCGACGATCATGTCGTAAATCATGGCCGCTAGCACGATCGGAGTGGGGCTCGTGTACCGCCGCCGGTAGAGCTCGTCGTTTGTGGAGATTTGCAGGATCTGAAGCCGGCTGAAGTCTCTGTTTAGGTAGGCATCCACCAGAAATCGGATTTCCTTGGGCACATGATCTTTAATGGTCTTTGCGGCATATTCCCCTTGCAGCCGGTCCCTAAAATATTGCTGCCATCCTTCCTGGGACATGGCGGGTTCATGCACCAGAAGATGATTGAACACGTCGAACCAGAGATAATTCTCGTAAGAGCCGGCCCCTTTGTAGTGACACCATTCCAATGTCCCTTGCCCTTCGAGGAAAAGGTCGTGCGCGGCGATGATGATCCCGATAGGTGTCAGTGTCTGGCTACGGATCTGAATAAGCCCCAAGGCGGCGCCGATGCTGATCAGGCTGGCCACCTGGCCATCAGGCAAGCCGGAGTTCTCAACCAAGGTGTCGCGACTGATTTTCTTGACGGCCCGATTTTCAAGCAGAAAACTCAAGACACGGGAAAAATGATTCGATTCGAACAGGTGGCTCCGGCTGACCTGCAATTTACGCGGGGCGGGTTTTGCTTTGGCCGGTGCTTCAGGCAGAGGCTTTTGGTCCCTGCCGTCTTTCGGCCCCATCGGAGAACCCTTCGGCTCAGATTCGTCCGCTCCCCCGCCAAACAGTGGTATCTGGCCGGGCGCTTCACCTTCAGCCGACGAAGCCGTTGCATCAGACGTAATTCCCACGCCATGAAGGGCGTGCACCACCTTCAGCAGGGTCATGGCGGCCAGACCAAGGCCTTTGACCTTGCCGAGGGCATCCGGCGGTGCGTTCAAGGCCTTGGCAGCACTCCCAAAGATGCGGATCAGCTCCCTTGCGATTGGCTGAACGTTCTTACGCGGAATTGCATAGGTCAGCAACAGCTCAAGGAGCGCCTCATCGGATCTGGCTTCCGCATCCCCTTTGAGAAAACGGTCCCGCAACCGTTGCCGGTGCCCTTTTTTTTCTTCTATCGACATCTTCGCGCCATTGTTTCTCTTTGTCCGCGTTTGCCTGTTCTATTTCGGTGGTTGCCTGAAATCCACAGTGGCCTGGTCCGGACCTGAGATTGGATCCGGTCCTGCTTGGCCTGCCTCAACCATCGCCTTTTTCCGTTCTGCTTCGGCCCGCGATGGAATGCCTTGTCTACGGCATTCAGGGTGATCGCACCCTTCTTCGTGGATCTGAAAAATGGTTCGGTGGCAGATGCAGCACGGCACATAGTACATCATTTCATCGCGTTGTTTGTCGGTGATTTGATGCGGAGGGATGTCACAGCCCTCCAGCAAATCGCCGGGCACAAGATGCCAAGCGTCCGGCCGGATACAAATATTGCTCCGTATCCGGATCTCGCCCTTTGATCGTTTCCTTTCCGGGCGGTGATCCTGAAAAGACCAGGTTTCAGCGCTCTCGGGTTCAGTTACCGGGCTCGGCATTGCGTCCTCCTTCGATGCTCAAACCGAATTCCAAGTCATGAATATAAGCTGCCCGCCTGTCACCCCGCAAAAGAGAAAGGGCCTGTATCTCGCCGATCAGGTCATGATCTATCGTCACCTCAACCTGAAGCCTCTCAAACAGGGGCCTTGCGTGCGGGTCTACTGGCAGTTCCAGGTGGGTGTAAGGTAAACGAGGATCGTCTTGAGCTTCACGGCCCGGCCATTTGGGGCGCACAAAGAGAAACTTGGCAAAGCCGTCGCTGGGGTCCACGCAGTAAAGATCCATCCGGCGTTGGATCGCCTTGCCGTTCAAAGGCAAACTGGTACCGGCTGGAATCAATTCGACAAAGCTGTTGTCTGCATGCAGAAGTTCCATGGGTTTAGCCATTTGCAGCCCAACGCCATCGTGGGCAATCCAGGCCGCACCTTCAGAAATGACCGTCGCCGCATTCGGAATGAGCCGCAGACGCTGCATGCCGAATATTTCGCGCAATCCTTCCTGAATCGCCGGCATGGAAACCATACCGCCCGTGGCCAGGCAGAATTCTATGGCGCCGCGATGCACACCGGCAAGGTCCAGAACAGTTTCGATCTTCCCCAGCCCTTGCGAAACCAGATCTTTCACGGCCCCATCGAATTCGGCCCTGGAAACCTCCAACCGCAGATCCTTTTCTGGTCCAGGCACTGCCAGCAAGTCCCTGACAAACATGGTCGTCGATTGCCGCGAGCTAAGGGCGATCTTGGCATCTTCACAGGCCTGGATCAGGCGCGACTCGGCACTGGGTTGCATTCGGCTCCAGTCCGCAAGCGGATAATGCCCTTCATGTCGCTGCCGGACAAGTTGAAGCAGTCTTCTGTCGAACAGGTCCCCACCCAGCTCTGTGTCACCGGTGTTGAAAACCTGGGTCAGCACGCCTTGTCGAAGCTGGCACAGTGTCATGTCAAGGGTACCGCCGCCCCAGTCGAACACCAGGACTAGGCGGCGTTCCAGATTTGCAATTTCGCGGTGAAAATCAGGTTGGGTGCGAAGATAGCCGTAAAGCGCGGCTAGCGGCTCATGCACAAACTGGTGGATGCCGACCCCTGCTTTCTTGGCCGCCTGGCGCAATTCGGCGCGAGCCAAGCCCCGCATGGTCACGGGAATCGTAATCACGGCGGATTCAAAAGCGTTGCCTTCAAATCCTCGGCGAAGCGCATCCTGACGAAGGAAACGCAGCACATCCGCAACTACGTCCACCGCCTGGCGGGTGACGCCGCCGACATAAATTCCGGTAGGCGAACCCAAAAACATTTTGGGAGATCGTACTATGTCGCCAAAAACGCCGAGGCCAAGTTCGTTGAGCTGGTCTTTGGCCTGCCGTCCCACAATGGGCTCACCACCGGGATACCAGACGACGGACGGATGAGGCCGCCCGTCCTGGGTGAAAACGCGGGGCTCGGGCATCAGAGTGCCCGGGTCCTGTCCGATGACAGAGGCCACGCTGTTGGTAGTTCCAAAATCTATTCCGAAGGTTGCAGGCATTCGGCCTCCCTTTCGATCAGTTGCAGCGCATCTTCCAGCCGTTCCTGGATCGCCACGGTCCACGGTGGATCAGTGAGCGAGGCATCCAAGGCGGTCTGAAGCAATCGAGTGAGTTGGCCCTGAAGCATGCCACGTATCTTTCCCCGCAGATCGTCCATTTTGTGCCGGTAGCCGTCACGGAGATCGACGATCTGCTGTTCAAGTTTAGCAGCCCTGCTTTCAGTAGTGGCTATTTGTGATCGAAGCTGATTGATTTCGGATTTCAGCTTGCCTATCTCGGCATCCAAGGTTTCATTCTCGTCCGACAACCTTGTGACATCTGCGGCCTGGGCACGAATCTTGGCGCTGAGGCCTGCCTTCTCTACAGATGCTGCTTTCGCATAAACCAGCAGGGCGGAAAGCACTGCCGGGGTCGGCGAGGCGCCCAGAAGAGCGGCAAGTGAGGATTGCAGTGGTTTCTGGGCTGGCTTCTTCTTTCCCCGCCCCTTGGCAGGCTTGGTTAATGACTGACCGATCAGTGCTACGGACGTGTCATGGTCGACGACACCGCGCTGCCAACCGAACTGGAGTAAAAGAAGAAGTTGGAGCAACTCGTTTTTCTTTAAGGGCTTTTTGCGGAAGGTGTCCAACCAAGAGGAGACGGCGTCTTTGAAATCTTCTTTATCCAAGGATTCGGTAATAGCAGCAATACCAAACCGCTCTATCGTAACTTTAGCGAAATCCAATATGATGCGATGCAAGCTGTCGCCGAACGCGCCGCAAGCCTGGAACAGGTCCAGAAGCCGTGCGATTTTGTCCGGCTTGGTGAGAAGAACATCAGAAAATTGGGCTCTTACGGCGTCGTCCGGTACAGTGATGCCTGTTTTAACGACGGCCGACTCCATCTTACGAAGAAACGCAAGGGGCGATATTTTTTTGCCCGTGAGGTATCTCACCCATGGGGAAGCGGCCTCGTTTGGTGCTTCTTGAGTGCCGGTATCTGCCACTTGATCGCGTCGTTTTCTCTTGTTTGAGCTTGATTTTTCCTCAGGAATCATGATTCGAATATTCCTCCAATCGGCAATGTGCCCATTGTTTGAGCATTGGATCAAAGCGGATCGCATGCAAATGCGGCAAAGCGTCATTTTTGAAGCCCAACCGCAGATAGCCCTCCGCACATATTACATGAATCTTAGCCAGATCCTGTTCACTGACCGGCGCCGTGCCGCGTGTCAACTGGCGCAATGCCTCAAGTTCAGTCAGTGAAAGGCCGCTTTCAGTATCAAGGGACCGACAAGCCGCCAATATACGGGCAGTTGTCTCATCCACCGGGCAGACTGCACTGTTAGCCCGCTTCGACGGGTCCTGCAAGACCAAGCAGGCCAAATCCTGCTGGCCTGCATGACAAACCCCTTTGAAAAAATTCAAACCAATCGCCAAATCCGGAGTAGTTGGGGGTGCGCCAGCGGAAAAATCGTTCAAATTGAAACGAATGCTTCCTGAAACCGCTAATGCCACAGGACGGTGAAACAGGCGCAAAACTTCCAGCGCCGACCGCATTTTGACTGCGAACTCCTCAAACCCAACGGGAGCGTGAGTCGGATTGCGACGCTCCTTTAAGATAATACCCAGGGCATAATCGCCGAGTGCGCTGCCGTACTCTTTGACCGGCGCTTCAGCCGGCAATCCGGCTTCGTAGGATTGCAGGTGGGAGTGCCGCAGCTCGTCAACAACCAAGGAGCCGATGAAAAGCGCATCGACGGCGTTGAGAGCGGTAGGTTGCGGGATGCGAAAACGGATATGATATTCTTCCTCGGTTCGGGCCTGATCGACCTCGCGCTTATGAACCAGCCGGACCGTCCAGGTCGAATTGTCTGGCTCGACGAGTCGCTTGCGGAAATCGGGGACGGTGAGCGTTTCCCATGCGCCCCCGTCCGGCCTCACATGACATGCCTCGCATTGCACCACTTCCACATCGCTCACTCTCAGAGCGGACCGGAGGGTGCTTTCACGCATTAATGGCTGGCCATTAATATAGATGGCGGGCAATTCGAGAGGGTGCTCAAGATTGTAGTGCAGTTTAAGTTCTTCTGATGAGAAAAACTCCTTACCGCAGCAATTGCAGACATATATCGGCTCTGGGTGGGCATCCAGGGTGCTTTTAGGCTGACTTTCCCAAAACCGATCAATTATTCCCTCATGGATCCAGCCGACTGTAGGCATCGCACCTCCATGATCGTATTAAGGAGTTTGCATGCATCGAGTCCCCTGAAAGCGAAAAAATTCCGTAATGCAAGGCCAAGACGTTCGCCCATGTTGGACTCGTTTCGGGCCAGCGGTCATGTAAACACCAAGATGCCGCGACGAGGTGAAAATCCCACCTTGCGGTCTTTCAAGATCTGGTTGCCTATAACCCCAACCGCACCGGTCAAAGACAACGCCATGCCGAGCAGCTCCGGCAACTGGCCGCATCGCAGCGTGAACGTCGAAGCGCCCAATGTCATGTCCACCAGAAAGGTTCGGGTTTGGAATTGGCCAAATGCGGGTAAAAAATCGGCGACTGTACCAGCCGTCGGAAATCTAGCGATTTCATCGTCCTGGAAATAGGAGATCTTTGCGCCAGTGTCGAACACCATGGAATAGGTTGCGCCGTTGATACGAACTTCAAGGGTGGGAACACCCATGAAGGATCCGGTCTCGATTGCCTTGCCCTCCAAGTCCAACTGCTTCAGCGAGAAGAATATCGTGCCATCGGAAACATCAAATAGCGTGTCGAAAGCCTGGAAGATGTCGGAACCGATTATCCCCGCCGTCGGGTGGCCGACGTATTCGGACAAGGTCTCCGGGGTCAACCCCTTGTAGCTTCTTGCAACCTGAAAGGTCTCCCCATCAATTGTGAATTCAGACGAATCGCCAAAACTTGCCGGCGCCCCGGTGTCCAGCAGCAAGTCCGTGTCGTTGATGCTCACGAAAAGGTGGCCATCTATAAATTTGAGCGGCAGTGAGACCATTTCCGTCTCCCGACAAACGTTCGGTCTTAGAACGACAAAACCCGCATTGCGAAGGACGGAAATCTTTCGCAGGGCGGGCTTGAGTCAGCCTGGTGTCAGCCTGATTTTTGGCATTTTGCCTGTCCCTTTGGGCCATGGGTCAATGGCTGGGTCAATGTACTGAGACCAGCTTCAGATTACAAGCCCCAAAATATCGATTTCACAAAGAATAGTAATGATTCCCGTTTATGGACGGTTCATCCTTTTTCTGGTTGTCGGATGACTTCCCGGATCCTCCACCCGCTCCTCTCCACCCCTTCTACCACCGCCCACTGACATACTGCGTCACAAAAAACAGAGCCCGCACGGTGAAAGGTGAAATTCTTTCGCCTGGCGGGCGCTTTACGGTCCGGCTGTCCACCGGTTTTCGGTCACAACGCCCCCCCTTTCGGTTTTGGGGTCAACGGTTTTGGCAATCTACTGAAGCTTCCTTCAGAATGCAAGCCTTGTCGGCCGTAATTTTCCAAAGATACCAATGATTACTATTTATGTTCTACTAATACTCTCCCTGGTTTCGCATGACTTTCCTGCAGCGGCAGTCATCCAAGATTTTCAGGGAAAACGGTCATTCCGGCCCGTCATGGCTTCTCTGCGCGCATCGCCGGCACGGCTTGTTCGCGCGCGAGGGCCACGGGCCGGCCGTGGCATTCGTTTGAACTCGACGGACACCCATGAGGCGAATTCAAAGGCGATGTCCTTATGGGCGTAAGTGCCGCCATAGCGGCCAGCTCTGGATACCAGGCCAATAGCTCCTGTGGCCTCAATCCAACGTTTTGATGTGAGGATAAAACTGTTTAACCCTGCCTGTTTTTTAATCCCATCGAATTCGATGGGATTAAAAACGGGGTTATTGAGCTGTTCCCATATCCCCAAGAATTCAATAGTATTACGGTTTCTAAGCCAGTTCTGGATGATGTAATCCGTCCGCTTGCTGGCCTTGTACCGGGCTATGTCGGTCAGTGAGATATAGTCTTCATCACGCTGGTTTATGACCGTGACCTGACTGCCCCGAACCGTTATCTTTTGATTCTTTCCGCTCATAAACCTCCCCTCTTTATATCACTCCGCCCCCTCTGTTGATTGATGCAAATTCCCAATCTATTGAACTTTGGCTTCATTTCCACTTTTTTCCTGGTTTATTGAATCAATCCTTCAAGTTCATGTTTCGGGTCACGTAGCTCGACGTTGATCGAGACCTTGCAGTTAGATTGTTTCTCTTTCCGGAGCCGCGCCTCGCAACGATACAGCTCCCACTGCCTTAGTCCAACGCGCTCCATCCGTTCCACCCGCGTTTGCAGGTCTTACCCGGCCATGCCCGGTACGGCATCAGGGGCATCAGCGATTGGCCAAGGCGATGAGCTCAAAGTAATCGAGCCTGACGATACAAACTTCACAGAAAACAGAGCCCGCATGGCGAAAGGTGAAATTCTTTCGCCTGGCGGGCGCTTTACGGTCCGGCTGTCCACCGGTTTTCGGTCACGATGCCTCTCCCTTGCGGTTTGGGGTCGACGGCTGGGTCAAACTACTGACTGCAGCTTCAGATTACAAGCCCCAAAATATCGATTTCACAAGTAATAGTAACAATTCCCACTTTTGGACGGTTCATTCTTTTTCTGGTTGTCGGATGACTTTTCAGCAACGGCACAGCCATCCGAAATTTCGCCGCTTTCCCTTTTCCCACTCCGTTTACGAAGCATTAGCCGGTCAGCCAGCGCATCGGCATGGTCTTTGGTGATAGGAGAACGAGGCCAGCTTTGAAAAATCAGAATTGGCGGTTTCATTGCTCAAGGACCTGCTCCCACTGAAGTGGATTTTCCGGATATAGCCCGAGCCGAGCCGGCTCTGCTTGCGAAGGAATAACGGAAAAAAGGGTCAGCAACTACGGGAAAAGGACTAAACGCGATCTGGTTTCCTTCGGGCCTTTCACTCTGGACGCGATCCGGGGTCCGCGTCGGAAGGCCGAAGGTTTCAGGGAAATCGGTGCGCAGTCAAAACCCGGGGACAGCAGGTCTGCATATGGCATTGTTGCTGCCAGGGATCAAGCCGTCAGCGCCTCGTAGATCACTGGACGGTATCGGGGCACTGGAATCGGTTTCCGGTTTTCTTTGGCCGCCTTCAGCCAGAGCGCCTTGGCCCGTTGCACCTCACGAAGCGCCTCCTCGGGTGTTTCCCCGAAGGCCGAACAGGCTTCCAGATCCGGTATGTCGGCGATGTAGCCATCGTCTTCTTCTGAGAAAAAAATATTAATGTGATAGTCCCGCATCATTCATTCTCCAAATGCAGGCCATAACGTTCGACCAGTTTCAAGAATTGCCTGACCTGATAAGATTTTACCTGCCCCTTGAACTCCTGTAAATCGATCAATTCGGGCAAATCAGGATGAACGAATATATGGTGACTGCCGTCGGTCCGCGCGAGCTGAAAACCGAATGCCTGAACGAGTCCGACAAAAGCCTCAAACCTAATGTTACGAGAACCTCTCAGGATTGATCTGAGAAGCTTCTTCGGGTTCAAATCAGATCCTTTCTTCTGCTCACACTTCTGTTGTCCTATTCATCGTTTATCGTCATGGTTCTTTGCCGGTTACCATCGACTTGAATCCAGACATTTCACTCAATCTATAGCCCTTCAAAAATATTGTCAAAAAAGACAGCTCCGAGATGCGATGACCTCCAACTCCCGGTTCTTGAACTTTATGGTTATCAATTTGATTTATTTGGATTTACTGGGCCTCTGGCCTGCGCCGCGAAAGGTGAAATTCTTTCGCCTCGCGGGCTCTTCATGGGGCCGGCTGGCAACCGGTTTTCGGTCACGATGCTTGTCCCTCGGGGTTTGAGGGTCGACGGCTGGGTCAAACTACTGACTGCAGCTTCAGATTACATGCGCCCATTCGGATAGCTCTGGTGCAGCTCCTTCTCTTACATAGCGGCCTGACCGTCTCCATGCCCTCGCTCCTTTTCCCGCCAGGTTCGGAGAAAGGAGAACCCACCGCCCCCCATTCTTCGTGCTTTACTCTGCCAGGCCCTTGCCTAAAACACCCAGGCACTGTCATTTGCGCCGATAGGAAACCGGCCGGTCTCTTTTCCGCACCAACCCTTCAGCTACCGCGCGCGCCAGCCATTCGTCCAGTTGGTTTTTTTTAACATCCAGGATCTCTGCAAGGGCTTGAGGGGTTTGCCATTGCGCCAGAGCATCGAGCAAAACCGGCAACACCAATTTAAAAATAAGATCCTGCGGCGAAGGTGTTTCAATCGGCGTCGCGGCCGGAGCCTCCACGGGGATGGTTCTACTGGCTCCACTGGCCGCAGACGCCTCCTCAATGGCCGCGACGGGGCGGGGCCAGCGCTCCGGTTCCGCGAAAAGGCTACCCTGCACACCTGACGCAGGTTTTCGGCCTTCGGAAAGGCTGGCCAAACTCCGTCTCAAATCGTCCTCCCACGGCGGCGAAAAAGCTCGCGCCCCCAGCTTCAACAACTCACGGTTGCCGGCGGGCATGTTTTCCCCGTCACGAACGAAAACAGGGCGCGGGTGATCCCTTTTGAGTTCCTCGGTCGCACCGGCCCAAGTGCCGCCTTTGCCTTTTTCGGCGCTGATGATGAGTGCGTAATCGGCCAGGGCATAGATCTGCTTGTTGCGCCCCATGGCATTGCCGACATTGAAACGGGCCTCCGGGAAATAAGCGCTCACCAGCACAAGACGCTTGTTTCGAATCGAATCTCGGTACTTACCGGTCACGGCCGCCTTGGACAGACTGTCGGCCAAGCATCCGACAGCGGTTCCTCCGGCTTCAAGGGCAGCTAGCATCGCGGTCTCGTCCACCCCTCGCGCTCCCCCTGAAACCACCTGCACCCCTTGCCCGGCGCAGACCCGGGCCACCTTCCGGGTAAACGCCTCCCCGGCACCGTCGACATTGCGTGATCCGACGATGGCCAGCCCGCCCCGGTCGAGCAATCCCATGTCACCGATCCCGTAGAGAATCGGCGGTGCCTGCTTTCTGAGGTGCCGTTTAAGCCTTTCCGGGTAGCGGGAATCACTGCGACAGAGGATCCAGATGCCGGTGTTGGTCCATTTTTCAACCGCCAGGGCCATTTTGGGCCCACGCAAGAGCAACTTGCCAATACGGGATGAATCGATGTCAAACGGTGTTTTGGCCAGCATCCGAATACCGTCGTCGCTCATCAGGACCTCGGGGCGCAGATCATGATCGTGCATCCAGGTCGCCAGCCGATTGTACTCTGCAAGACTGAGCGGTTTTTCGCATCCCTCCGCCTCTTCATTGCCGAAACGGCCGCAAAGCATCAGGATCACCTTGGCATCATTGCTCAGTTCATCGGGGGGAATGATCGACATTTTCTCATCCGTTGCCATGGGAACTCATGGCCAAGGCCAAGGGGAACACCGCCGGACAACCCGCATCCCTAAGTAGCGCCGCGATAACGGTAAAGGTCCATCCCGAATCCACCATATCATCCACAAGCAGCACCGGCCCTCCCGGTAAGTCGGCACCTTCCAAGGCAAATACACCATCAAGATTGTTGGCTTGCTGAAAGCTGTTCTGCATCTCCTTTTGGGGCCGGTTGGATCGGAGTTTTCTGATCAGGGGCACGAACTGCATTTCAAGATGGGCGCCGAGCCGTTGGGCAAAATCAGGAACAAGTTCCGGCCGAGTCAATGAGGGAACACAGGTTATCCAGAATGGAAAAGGATCCGGAGACCAGGAATCGAGCATCTGCCGACAAGCATCAACCAGGTCATCACTGAATCGCCCGGTGTGATATTTACCGTCCTCTACCATTCGCCCCCACCCCTCATCCCCCCAGAGACAGAGGGCCCTCCCTTCCCTGGCCGTTTGCCCCGCCTCAATCCGCCCACGATAGCCATAAACCGGAAACGCCGCCGGAGGCCACATTTTCCTCGGAACGATGGCTTGGTGGCTTCTTTTCAAAAACAGGCTGGCCGCATTGGCCAAATCCGTGTCGATCGACTCTGGCCACAACGGCTGCCTCAGGCAGTTGGCGCATCTGCCACATGGCTCGGCGTGGGGATCATCCAGCGCCGTGGAGAGAAACTGCATCAGACACGATTGGGTGCGCATATAGGCACGCATGTCTTCCCGCTCGGCACGCCGCAACCGACAAAGTTGGGCGATGGCCTCCCGATCCGGTTCATAATCGATGGCCGTGGCATACCATCGAGTTCCTTGTTTAACGATCGGCGCGGGGCTCTCCACCGATAGATATTTGAGGGTTTTCTCGATCTCTCCATGCCTCAGATTGACCTTTTGCTGGAGCATTGGCACCGACAGCCCGTCCCGGGCAGCATTCAAGGCGCTGAGCACCTCTTCGATATGCGCCCGGGGAGGAAAGGCCGTGCGGATGAAATATTCGATGATCTCGTCGTCTTCGCGACCACTGAGCAAAATGCCGTAGGCATTCTCCAGGGCCCTGCCGGCACGTCCCACTTGCTGGTAGTAGTGCACCACCGATCCGGGCCGCTGAAAATGAATCACGAATCCCAGATCGGGTTTGTCGAACCCCATTCCCAAAGCCACGGTTGCCACGAGTGCCTTGATGCGGTTGGACAGCAGCATATTCTCCAACCCTTCACGGTCTTCAACACCGGCATGGTAGGCCCGGGCATCGATGCCGTTGCGCCGCAACCATTCCGCCAAGCGTTCCGCGTCCCGCTGGGTCAAGGTGTAGACGATCCCGCTGCCTGGCATCCTTGGCAGGTTTTCAGCAATCCAGGCCATACGGGCCGCCGGGCTGGGAAGCCGAATATTCTGGAGACGCAGAGAGCTTCTGGCCAAAGGTCCCCGTTCGATCCGCAAGTCACCGAGCTGGGTTGCTACATCGGCCACCACCCGGTTGTTGGCCGTTGCGGTGGTCGCCAGTACCGCGATATTCTTCGGCAGTGCTCGAAGCACACGAACGATGCGGCGGTAGTCCGGACGGAAATCGTGCCCCCAATCGGAGATGCAATGCGCTTCGTCCACCACGAACAATCCGACGCGACCTGCCATGGGAATGAGAATGTCTTCCCGAAAAGTGTCGTTGGCCAGTCGTTCCGGCGAAATCAGGAGGACGTCGACCTCGTTTCGCATCACCTTTGCCCGCACCTCCTCCCAATCTTCCTGATTGGCGGAGTTGATCGTTTCCGCCCGGATACCGATCCGTTGCGCCGCCAAAATCTGGTTGCGCATCAAAGACAGCAACGGCGAAATAAGCAGAGTCAATCCCTCACCGGCATCACGCAGCATGCGAGTGGCCAAAAAATAGACCATGCTCTTGCCCCAGCCGGTGCGCTGCACCACCAATATCCGCCGCTTGTTCAGCAGCGCCTCGATGCAGTTCCATTGACCGTCCCGGAACTCGACAGCAGGGTCGTTCAGGGATTTTTTCAGCAAATTCAGAGCGGTTCTTCTCATGGTTGGCAGTTTTCCGAGAGCTGATGTCCACACCTGTTCTCGGTCACGATGCCTCTCCCTTGCGGTTTGAGGGTCAACGGCCGGGCCAATCTACTGAAGGCTCCTTCAGATTGCAAGCCTTGTCAGCCGGAATTTTTCCGAGAAAACGGTTATGCTGGCCGGTCATGGCTCGTTCGGCCGCGACCCGCGGCGTTCTTCCTCGCCGCCAACAAAAACGGTCCCGTTTTCGCCAACGAAAACGGGACCGGCAGATGCGCAAGAGATTGTGTTTGGACAGGACCGACGGGAGCTTCTGACAGGGGTCGAAGAGGCCGGTAAAGACAGCCGGGCTTGGGGTTGTTGGGGCGGTTGTGGAGCGCGCAGCGACTTGCCATCGATTTTAATGGTCGCGCAGCGGTGTTTGAGCCGGTCGGGCAGGGCCTGGCCAACGAAGATGATAGGTTTTACCGATTAAAAAAAGCCTTTATTGCGACAGTCTGCGCCAAGAGCTGCCGCCACACTGTTCGTGCTTGCTTACCTCAACTTTCAATATACGAGCTTGCAACGAGGAATCTCAAACATCCGCTATTATGATACATTTCGTTTTACGAAGAGATCCCTCGCTGCGCTCGGGATGACAATTCGAACTTTTTACGAAGGCATCATTTTTTACTCCGGGCGGCGTGATGTTATGGATGGACACGAGACTATGCCCTCAGTAGGCATCCTCATAGGAAAGAGTCTCCTCGGTGACCTTTCCCTTGAAAAGGTTATAGGCCCAGGCCTGGTAAAGGATCACAATGGGCACGAAGACAAGGGCCAATCCCAACATGATCTTGAGAGTGAGCGGGCTGGATGAGGCATTATAGGCCGTAAGGCTGAATTCCGAATTCAAGCTTGAAGGAAGCATCCTCGGGAATAGGCCGATGAAGCCATAGAAACAGGCCCCCGCTATGGTGACGGCAGAGGAAAACCATGCCCTCCACAGAGCCCCCCTTGCAAGAAACATCCGAACGCCCAACAGGGCAAGCACCGTAATGAGGATAAAGACGAACAGAAGAGGGCGGGCCATATAATTTCGATAGATGTCGGTGCTTATGGCCGATGCCGCCAGAAAAAGCACCGCGACCGCCAAAAGGATCGCCCACAAGCCCTTGGCGAGTCTAATTGCCCGTTCGTGAAGATCGCCCTCGGCCTTGATGGCAAGCCACAGTGCACCGTGCACCGACACAAGCAGGAGAAAGAGAATGCCGCCCAGCAGCCCGTAGGGGTTGAGCAAGGTGAACAGTGTCCCTTGGTAAACCCCTTCCCCGTCTATGGGGATCCCCCGGAAGATGTTAGCAAAGGCGACCCCAAGGAGCACGGCCGGAAGAAGGCTCCCCAGGAACATGCAGCCGTCCCAGATTCTTTTCCACCCGGGACTTTCCACCTTGCCCCTGAATTCGAAAGACACACCCCGCACAATCAGCCCGAAGAGCACAAGCATGAGGGCGGAATAAAGAGAGCTGAACATGACCGCATAGAGCACGGGAAAGGCTGCAAAGGTAACTCCCCCGGCCGTTATGAGCCAGACCTCGTTTCCGTCCCATAGAGGGCCGGCGGCGTTGTAAATCACCCGTTTTTCCCTTTCATTCCGGGCAATGAAAGGAAGAAGCACTCCCATTCCCAGATCGAATCCGTCGGTCATAAAATAGACGGCCCACAACAATACCCAAAGAAAGAACCAAATCGCCTGCAGATCCATCTTCTATTACCTCCTATGGAAAGGAATCGTAGACTTTCAGTGGCCCGCTCCCTTCGTCATGTTCAAGCCGGCCCCTTGCCCACATGCTGGATGATGAGATAGTAGGCCACGGCCCCCAATACACCGTACACCAAAAGGAATGCCGTCAGGCTCAGCGCCACTTGGGAGACCGCTATGGGGGATACTGCATCCGCCGTCTTCATGAGCCCATAGACGATCCAAGGCTGCCTTCCCACCTCAGCCAGGGTCCATCCCAATTCGGCGGCAATATAAGGCAGGGGTATGGAATAGAGCATGATCCTGAGATACCATCGCTTTTCGGGCAACCGGTTCCGAAGAATAAACCCCACAAGTGTTGCAAGGGCGAAGTAAAAACCTAAGGCCACCATGAGCTTAAAGGACGCAGAGACGATGAATACCGGCGGTCGCTCATCGGGTGGAAAATCCTTGAGGCCCTTTACCTCCGCCTCCGTACTGTGAAAGGCCAAAAGGCTCAGCAGTCCGGGTATGGGGCCGATTTGCACCATATTCCTCTCATTCTGCTCATCGGGAAATGAAAAGAGATAGATGGGCGCCCTTCGGGTGGTTTCCCAGTGGGATTCCATGGCCGCCAGTTTGGTGGGCTGCGTCTTGGCCAGGTCAGATCCGTGCAGGTGGCCCTCCACGACGAGGAAAAAGGAAAAGATAAGGCCCAGCACCAGGGCCATGCGAAAGGATTTCATAAAGAAGGCCACATGCCGGTTCTTCAGCAGGTGATAGGCGCTGACCCCCATGACAAAAAAGGCGCTCAGTACATAGGCCGCTGCCACGGTATGAAAAAACATGAGAATGGCGAACTTGTTAAGAGCCACATCGGCAAAGCTCTCCAGTTCCGCTCGTCCGTTTCGGATCACGTAGCCCACGGGATGCTGCATCCAGGCATTGGCGGTCAGGATCCATACAGCGGATCCGGTGGAGGCAAAGGCTATCAGCCACATGACCAAGGCATGGGTCCTCTTGGAGATCTTGTTCCAACCGAATATCCACACTCCGATGAGGATGGATTCCAGGAAAAAGAATCCCAAGGCCTCAATGGCCAGAAGGGATCCGAAGATATCCCCCATGAACTCCGAATAGCGGGACCAATTGGTGCCGAACTGGAATTCCAGGGTAATGCCCGTTACCACGCCCATGGCAAAATTGATGAGAAAGACCTTCCCCCAAAACCGCGTCATCTTGAGGTGGATCTCCTCCCCGGTTTGAACGTAACGGGTTTCCATCACTGCTATTAGCACGGAAAGCCCTAATGTTAAGGGGACAAAGAGAAAATGAAAGGCCGTGGCCGCCGCAAATTGCAACCTTGAAAGAAGCAAAACATCCATAACCAAACCTCCCTTCCTATCCTCATAGTAAGATTGACCCGTGATTGCCCTTCTCCAAGCCGTACGTTCCATCCTTTTGCTTTACCTTGGGGGGCAACTCACAAAGGCCCTCGGCCAGCAGGCTGGAAAAGGACGCCTCTGCAAGGCATTGCCTCAGCTGGTTCCTGGCCTTGTTCCACACCCGATACACGGAACAAAAGGGGCTCCTCCTGCAAGAGAGGGGATCCATAATGCAGTCGTTGAGAAAGATTTCCCCTTCCACGGCCTCCACCACATTCAAAAGATTCACCTCCCGGGGGGATACACGGAGCTTCACCCCCCCCCTGCTCCCCTGGACGATCTCCACTATCCCGGCCCTGGCAAGCTGTTGGGCGATCTTGGCCAGAAAGGGGGCGGGAATTTCCATCTCGCGGGCAATCTCAAGGCGACCCACCACCTGATGGGCTTCCTTGCTGCATAGGTAAAGAACCGCACGCACTGCATACTCCCCTGCCCTTGTCAACCGCATGATTTGAATCCTCCAGGGTTTCGGATAAACTGGACCTTTTTGATCCTGTTACTCCATTTTAGAGATCTTGTCAACCTTGTCCATCCCCGGAGGCGGTAGGGGACATTCTCTAACTATCTAGATTAATTTTTTTTTGTCCGCGGCCAAAGACTCGCCCCGCTCAATGGCCTTGCTGACCGCCGCCGTGCTGATGCCGAATCGTCGCGCTGTCAATGATCACCCTCTAATGGAGCCACCCATGATCGCCTTAATGGAGCCATTTCGAACTGGCCAAAAAGCGGTTTTCGGACCGGCTTCAAACTTGTTCAAACTAGTGTTTTTCACCCCCTTTCAAAGTGTCGTTTTTCGGTGATTTCGGACCGGTAATTTTTGACGCATTGGCGGCTGGTCGAGGGCAGCGATAGCTTTTTCCCTCCAGCACCACGGTGTAGGCGCCGTGGCGCAGCCGATCGATGGTCGCCTCTGCCAAGATGCGGTTGGGGAAAGCGTCGGTCCATTCCGGGGTGTCCAGGTTGCTGGTCACGATGGTGCTCTTTTTCTCGTAGCGCTCGGAGATGACATCGTGGAAGTCCTCGTCCTGGGAGGGACGCAAAGGCTTGAGCCCGAAGTCGTCGACGATCAGAAGATCCACCCCCGGTAATCTTGGCAAAGTGGCGCTCGTAGCCGTTGGTCGCCCGTGCGGCGTTGAGCTGGGCGAGCATCTTGGCCGCCGAGGTGAACAGCACGCTGTGGCCGGCCCTGATGGCGCAGTGGCCCAGGGCCTGAGCCAGGTGGCTTTTGCCGTTATGGAAAGCTTTCCATAACGGCAATTATGTGAAGCATTCACTTATGTAAAGTAATGAGCTAATGCCCTTCCAGTTCAAAGAATAGCGCATAATGACTTTCCATAATATTCTCCTTGAAAACCCATTTCAAAGGAGAAAAATATGGAAAGAGCAACCATCAGGGAATTGAGCGAAGCGGTCATTGGGGAACTTCAACGACTCGGTTATGCTTCCGTGACCATCAAACTGTATCAGAGGTTGTATCGCAAACTTCTACGTTACGCGGATGAGAGCGGCATACAACACCATTCTATAGACGTGTGTCACCGGTGGATGAGAGATTCCTTCGGAATAGACCCTACACTCGTGGTCAGGAAGAAAGAGCACGCGTACAAGCAAAACTCCTATCTTCCGATCCGGGTATGCCAGTGCCTGACCGAATGGCAGCTCCATGGATGCCTGCCCTTAAAAAAGCAGGGCAAACTTGCCGCCCGTGACCTTCCCCGACAATTTAAAGAAGCATATGATTCATACGTCGCCTTCTGCTGCGAGGCAGGATACTCCGCAAGTGGCACCTACACCAGGCTCAACCGGATCAAACGTATGCTGCTTTTTTTCGACCAGCATGCGGTATCAAGCGTGCAGAGTATTACCGCCTGGAAGATATCGGAGTTTTTCCGCTCACAAATTGAACTGGATAGTCGGACAGTCGCCACCATGTTGACCGCAAGTCGGGTGTTCTTCCGTCATCTCTACCAAAAGGGGTTTACTCAAGAGGATCTATCGGAGAAGGTGCCGGTGGTGAAAGCAAACCGGAAGTTCCGCCTTCCTCGCACATGGAAACAGGAGGATGTGCTGTCCGTTCTCAATTCAATAGATCGTAAGCGTCCGGGCAACCGCATCTTCTCAAGCCCGTGAAAATTTGTCACAGATGATCTCCGTGGGTCGTGAACGATTTCAACCAAGGAGGCGTCATCGTGACAAGGGATCAACGGGCCGAGGCCTTGGAGGCCAAGCGGCGGTTTTGGGGGCAGCACATCGAGCGATGGAAACGAAGCGGGTTGAAGCAGAGTTCGTATTGCCGGCGCCACGAACTCAAGCTGCACTGTTTCACCTACTGGAGAAAAAAGGTGCGGCGCACAGCCCCGGCGCCGGTTTCCCTGGTCGAGGTTCGGCTGCCCCCGGTGGCCACCACAGAGGCGATCGTTACCACGGGCCACCGGCCGGCGGCTGGTGGTCTCCTCCAGCCATTTTGTGGAGCTGGAGCGCGACTTCGATCCGGTGGCCCTGCGGCAGTTGTTGCATGTGCTGGAGCGGCTGTGATGTTTTTGCCATCGCACACCCGCATCTACCTGGCCACCGGCGGCACCGACATGCGAAAAGCCATCAACGGTCTGTCGATTCTGGTCGAGGACCGGCTGCGGCTGGATCCTTTTTCCGGGCATCTGTTCGCTTTTTGCAACCGGTGCCGGAACATGGTCAGGATTCTGTATTGGGATCGCAATGGATTTTGTCTTTGGCACAAACGCTTGGAGAAGCAGTTTTTCACGTGGCCAGACAGCGTCGATCAAACCATCGAGCTGGATATCCGGCAGTTGCGCTGGCTTTTGGAGGGGCTCAAGATCAGTCAAATCGACGGTCACAACAAGCTGGATTACAAAACTTTAATTTGAGCAATTTTCTTGATTTGATTTTCATAAAACACTTGCCAAATTCATGCGTTTTGGTTATCTAAAAACCATGAAATTGGATGTTCAAAACCTTCCTGATAATCCCGTCCAGCTCAAAGAAATAATCGTTTCGTTATTCAATGAATCAGTAGAATCTCTTCGTAAAATTGATCATCTTGAAGAGATGATCCGGTTGCTGAAGAACGAAATATTCGGCAGAAAATCCGAAAAGCGTTCCGTTGTCGACAGCCGGCAGTTTCTTTTATTCGATGAGGACCAAGACGATAACCCGGAGACCGGGGATCAATCAACGGACAGACAGCAGGTTGCCGGCCACAGCCGCAAAAAACCGGTACGCAAGCCCCTGCCGGCCGAGCTTGACCGGGTGGACATCGTCCACGATCTGGATGAGGCCGAAAAGACCTGCCCTTGCGGTTGCCGGCTTAGCCGCATCGGTGAAGAGGTCTGCGAAAAGCTGCGTTACACGCCGGCCACGCTGGTCGTCGAGCGTCATATCCGCCCCAAGTATGCCTGCAAACAGTGCGAGGGGGTTCAAGACGACGGACCGACTGTCAAGATCGCGCCGGTGCCGGCCCAACTCATCCCCAAGTCGTTTGCCACCGGTTCCCTGATCGCGCACATCGTCTGCTCCAAGTTCGAAGACGCCTTGCCGCTGTACCGGCAAGAGAAAATCTTCGCCCGCTTGGGCATCGATTTGTCTCGTCAGACGATGTGCGGTTGGCTGATCAATGTCGCCGATCAGGCCCGGCCGCTGCTGGAGCTGATGGGCCAAGAAAACCGATCCGGGCCGTTTGTCAATGTCGATGAGACCACGGTTCAGGTGATGAAGGAGCCGGACAAGGCCGACACCGGCAAATCCTGCATGTGGCTGTTTCGAGGAGGGCAGCCGGGGCGGCCGGTATTGGTGTTCGAATATCACCCGAGCCGCTCGGGGCGGATCCCGCTCGAATATCTGAAAGGATACCAAGGCTATGTGCAGTGCGATGCCTACAGCGGCTATGACGCATTGGGACGGCAGGAAGGCGTGGTGCCGGTAGGTTGCCGGGCCCATGCCCGGCGCAAGTTCGACGAAGTGATCCAGGCCCGGGGCGGTGCCAAACGCAGAGGCAGCGCCGAGGAGGCCCTGGAGGACATCGGCCGGCTGTACGCCGTGGAAAAGAAGGCGCGCGAAGCCGGGCTGGGTCCTGACGTCATTTACGATCTACGGCAGCGGGAAGCCAAACCGGTGCTCGACGAGTTCAAGGTATGGCTGGATGCCAAGGTGCTGGTGACGCCTCCCAAGGGGCTTCTCGGCAAGGCCGTCCTTTACACGCTCAACAACTGGCAGCGCCTGATCCGTTATCTTGAGGACGGTCGGCTGCGGCCGGATAACAACCTGGCGGAAAATGCGATTCGTCCGTTTGTGGTCGGAAGAAAGAACTGGCTCTTTGCCGGCAACCCCGACGGCGCCCATGCTGCCGCCGTGTATTACAGCCTGATCGAGACCGCAAAAGCCAACGGCTGGAAGGCCCACGATTATCTCACCCACCTGTTCGAAAACTTGCCCCTCGCCAAAACCGAAGAAGATTACCGCAAGCTGCTCCCCAACCGCCGTCCTCAGTAGATACCGGGCGAAAGGTGAAACCTGCGCCCGGCCGGAAGGCGGGAGGTGCGGTTGGCCGGACGCTTACGTGAACACGGCCTCGAACTGCATGTCGTAGCGCTTTTCGAGCTCTTCGATCTTGCGGCGCAGCGTATCGTGGACGCCGGCCATGCGGGGAAGCTGGGTGAAGGTCCGCATGATTTGGATGTTGACCTGGATGGCGCGCGGGCTGCTCAGCACGCTCGACAGCATGGCGACCCCCTGCTCGGTGAAGGCCATGGGCCGGTGGCGCAACCCCATCTTGTCGGCATTGGAGGTCACAAATTGTGACCTCCAATGCCGAAATTCCTGCACCGTCAGCTCGAACATGAAATCCTCGGGAAATCGCTCGGCGTTTCGGCGCACAGCCTGCTTGAGGGCCTTTTCGGACTGATAGTCCAACGGCGCCCCCCTCTCCTGGAGCTTCACAGTCCATCCGAGTCGACGAGCACCCGTCCGTGCCCGTGCTTTTCCAGCCACCAGTAGGTGAAGTGCTTGGAAAGCCAACTGGCAGCGCGCTCGGTGGCAAGTGCCCGCACCGTGGATGAATAAATGACGGGGATCTCGAACTTGGCCTCGATGGCGTCCAGTGTGCCGCAGATGGAATTCGGGTGGACATCAGAGGGAATATCGAAGCGTGCGATGCCGCCCTTGACGTCCTCGAAGGTCGCCTCCACCAGGATCGCCTTCCAGACGAATCCGGAAAGCCGCGCGCAGGAGGCCAGAAACCGCTGGCGGTAGGTGACGGTGCAGGCCACCAGGTCCGCCAGGCTCTTGCGTTCCAGGGCCAGCAGGCCTTCCATGCCTTCGATGCTGTAGTCGCCGGTCTTGAGGGTCTCCCGGCGTTCGGCCTGGATCCAGTTGGGGTGATTATCCCGCAGGGGCAGCGGATCCTTCTCCCGGGTGTCCACCAGGACCACCGGCTTGGGAACCTTCTCTTTGCGGATGATACTGCACCCCTCGCGCATCACCCGCAGGCGACTGGAGGTGGCCTCATAATAAAGGATGCTGTCTTTCATTCGACAATCCATTGATGGCGCCGGGAAAACCGTTGAAAGCCCAGCCGGCCGCCGGGTTCGGGGTGGCCGGTCTTGCGAAACGCCGACAGGTGCACCAGCCGGCCCTCATTTGCCAGTGCGGCGCCGGTGACAATGCGCGAAGAAAAGGTCAGGCTCTCGCCGAGCCCCACGGCGTGGTGCGACCCGGTCTTGGCGCTCGCCGCCGAGGCGACAAACCGGCGCGCCTGTGTGGTGGGGGTGTTGACCGCTTCGTCCTTCTTCTCGCTGTCGATGGCATCCAGAGCGTAGCTTTTCACCAGTTTGGCGAAAAAACGGCCGAAGGTGTCCGGGCTGCCGAAAGCTTCCAGCCCCACCACCTGGCCGTCGATGCCAAACACCGCCCCCACCTGGTGTTGCATGCATCCGAAGGCCTGCAGGTAGCTGTCCAGCTCGCTCTCGTAACGCGTGAAGACCTCGTCGGCGGCCATGGTGGGCGAGTGCACGTTCATCCGTTGGGCTTTTTCGGCCACCTCGCGCCAGACCCGGCCCTGGTCGCTGCGATAGCCGCCCCCTTCCCTGAGACTGAAACTCACGCTCTCCCGGGCCGCCCGCCGCAGCGAGCTGTGCATCATCTTGGCGCCGGAGGAAAATGTTTCTGATCGGTAATGCCAGCGCCCCTGCTCCACGCAGGAGACCGGGATCACCAGCTCGGCGCCGGCGGCCACCAGGATGGTGACGTTGACCACCCGGTTCTGCTTGGCCCCCACCAGTTCCTCACCCTCGACGATGAGCACCGGCCGATCGGCCCGGTTCACCAGGCGCAGCTCGGGCACCGAACCTTCGGGGCCGAGTTCGCGGATCTCCACCAGGCCTTCTTCCAAGGCGGTTTCCAGCAGCAGGTAGTCCGGGTCGAACACCTTCTCGCCCAAGAGGGCGAACACGGTCAAGTTGCGGTGGGTTTGTTTGCGCGCCAGGCGGCAGACGTCCAGAAATGCCCCGACAGGTTCCATGGCAGCCTCCTTTGGTGAGTGTTTTCCCCGAGGCTACCACCGGCTACTGACATACTGTGACAATTACGAAGGAGAAAAATCGTTACCTGAAATTTTTTTATCGAAGCGTGCAGGAGAAAAGCATGCCGAGGAGGCTTTCGGCTCCAGGCAGATTGATCGAATTTGGGTACATAGTGGTTACATGGGCGGATAGAGACTAAAGAAGGGTTAAGGCAATGTGCCTTAACCCTTTGATTTTACTGGCGCGCCCGGCAAGATTCGAACTTGCGACCTACGGATTCGTAGTCCGGTGCTCTATCCGGGCTGAGCTACGGGCGCGGGGTGAAATGTGGCAGTCGATATAGGACAAAGCTCCTTCCTTGTCAACGGTTTGTTCGGCATGCGGGGAGCTGGCGGCGCCGTTCAACACCTTGGCGGCATGCCAGAAGTTGAGGGCCTCAAGGGTGGAAAAACATTGCGAAAAGGCCTGGGGCACGATATGAGCGGATGCCATGAACAGCGACGATAGCCGCCATATGCGCCAAGCGCTGGCGGAGGCCGAAAAGGCTGGACAGAGGGGGGAAGTTCCGGTAGGAGCAGTGCTTGTCGCGCAAGACGGCACCGTTCTCGCGGCCGCCGGCAACCGCACCATCGAGCTGGCCGACCCGTCGGCCCATGCCGAGATGCTGGTTCTGCGCGCGGCGGGGCAACGGCTGGGCAACTACCGCCTCCCGGGCACCACCTTGTATGTCACCGTGGAGCCCTGCATCATGTGCATGGGGGCGGCGGTGCACGCCCGGATCGCGCGGGTGGTGTTCGGCGCGCCGGACCCCAAGTGGGGGGCGGCCGGGTCGATGTACAACGTTTGCACCGACAGCCGGCTCAACCATTGCATCGAAACCACCGCCGGCGTGCTGGCCGAAGAATGCCGGGAGCTGATCCAGGCGTTCTTCCGGGCGCGGCGATAGGGGCGACCCGGGACGGATTTTAATTTCCAGAACTGAAAAAAGGACCCAAAGGACTTCAAAGTAAAAGGTGTCCGCCGGGAACGGAAACCTTGAACCGTGAACCTTTATTTGAACCGTGAACCTTTAAAAGATTCCTTTTTGCAACAGAGGAGCAGCACGTGGCCAACATCGTGATCGTCGGCACCCAGTGGGGGGACGAAGGTAAGGGCAAGATCGTGGACATGCTGGCCGAAAAGGCCGATATCGTGGTCCGTTTCCAGGGCGGCAACAACGCCGGCCACACCATGGTGGTGGGGGGTGAACAACTCATCAGCCACCTGGTCCCCTCCGGCATCCTCCAGGGCAAGACCTGCATGATCGGTAACGGCGTGGTGGTGGACCCGGAGGTGCTCATCGGCGAGATGGACAAGATCGTTGTCCGGGGCATCGACGTCGGCCCCGAGCGGCTGCGCATCAGCGAGCGCGCCCACCTGATCATGCCGTATCACCGTCAGATCGACCTGGAGCGCGAAAAGCACAGGGGCGAACGCAAGATCGGCACCACCGGTCGGGGAATCGGTCCGGCCTACGAGGACAAGGCCACCCGGCGCGGGATTCGCTTCGTGGACCTGCTGGACGAAAAGGTCTTCGCCGAACGCCTGGAAGCGATCCTGGAAGAGAAGAACTTCTATCTGGAGCGCTATTTCGGGGCGCCCCCCCTCGCCTCCGGACCGATCCGCGAAGCCTACGGGGCCTTCGCACGGCGCCTGGCGCCCCACGTCACCAACGTGTCCCGGGAACTGGGCGACGCCCTGGCCGCCGGCCGGCAGGTGCTTCTGGAAGGCGCCCAGGGGACCCATCTGGACATCGATCACGGCACCTATCCGTTTGTCACCTCGTCGAACACGGTCGCCGGCAACGCCTGCGCCGGGGCCGGCATCGGCCCGCGGGACATCACCGGCGTGCTGGGCATCGTGAAGGCCTACACGACGCGGGTGGGCGCCGGCCCCTTCATCTGCGAAATCACCGACGAGATCGGCCAGCGCCTCCAAGCCACCGGGGCCGAATTCGGGGCCACCACCGGCCGCCCGCGCCGGTGCGGCTGGCTGGACGCCGTGCTGCTGAGAAACAGCCGCCGCCTCAACGGCCTCACCGGTCTGGCGATCACCAAGCTCGACGTGCTCACCGGCATCGACACGCTGAAGATCTGCACCGCCTACCGCCATGGAGACGAGATCCTCGAGGACTTTCCGGCGGATCTCAACTGCCAGGCCCGCTGCGCGCCGGTCTACGAAACCTTGCCCGGATGGCGGGAGGATATCTCCGGAGCCCGGCGCATCGAGGACCTGCCGCCGGCCACCCGCGCCTACATCGACCGCATCGCTGAACTCACCGGGGTGCCGCTGCAGATCGTTTCGGTGGGACCGGGACGGGATCAGACCATCGTGGTCAGCCATCCGTTCGCCGTCGATTCGACTTCGCATTCAAGATGATGTTCTTTTTGCTTGACGGTTGATGGGTTCCGTTTCGCTGCACCCATCCTGCAGCGTGCGACAGCGTGCTTTCGCAGACAGGATGGGTGGAGGGGCAGCGAAACCCGTCAGTGCCATCTTGAATCAATCCGGAATCAGGAAATCCGCGACCGGTACAACCTCAGGCTGTTGGAAACCACGGTGACGCTGCTCAGGCTCATGGCCAGGGCCGCCAGAATCGGGTGGAGCTGGCGCAAAAAGGCCGGTGCGGCCTCGATGGGCGCCAGGATGCCAGCGGCCAGGGGGATCAGGATCACGTTGTAGGCGAAGGCCCAGAAGAGGTTCTGGCGAATGGTCTTCAACGTGGCACGGCTCAGGGCCACGGCCCGGGGGATGCCGGCCAGGCTGCCGGAGGACAGGATCACGTCGGCGGTCTCGATGGCCACGTCGGCTCCGGTGCCGATGGCCATGCCCACGTCGGCCCGGGCCAAGGCCGGGGCGTCGTTGATGCCGTCGCCCACCATGGCGATGGCGCGCCCCTCGGACTGGAGGCGTTCCACGGCGGCCGCCTTGTCCTCGGGCCGCACTTCGGCCGCGATTTCCTCGATGCCCACCTTGGCGGCGATGGCCTCGGCGGTGGCCCGGTTGTCGCCGGTGAGCATCACCACATGCAAGTGCTGCCGACGCAGGGCCACCACGGCGTCGGCCGACTCGGGCTTGAGGGTGTCGGCCACGGCGATGGCGCCCAGCACCTCGTTTTCATCGACCGCCACCATCACCGTCTTGCCTTCCCGGGCCAGGGCCCGGATCTCGCCCGACACCTCGCCCAGGTCGATTCCCGTCTCGTCGAACCAGGCGGGCTTGCCCACCCGGATCGTCCGGCCGTCCAGGCGCCCTTCCACCCCGGCGCCGCCGTGGGCCTTGAACCCTTCCACCTTCGGCAGTTTAATGCCCCGCTCCCGGGCTTCGGCAACAATGGCCTTGCCCAGCGGGTGCTCGGAGCCCTGCTCGACCCCTGCGGCCAGGGTGAAGAGCCGGTTCTCGTCCACTCCGGCGGCAAAGGGTTTCACATCGGTGACCCGCGGCTTTCCCTCGGTGATGGTGCCGGTCTTGTCCAGCACCACGGTATCCAGCCGCGCCAGGGCCTCCAGGGCGGCGCTGGTCTTGAACAGGATCCCCTGCTCGGCCCCCTTGCCGGTGCCGGCCATGATGGCCGTCGGTGTGGCCAGCCCAAGGGCGCAAGGACAGGCGATGACCAGCACGGCCACCAGACGCACCATGGCCGGCACGAATTCGCCGCCCAGGACCCACCAGAGAGCGAACACCACGAAGGCCACCCCGATCACCGCAGGCACGAACACCGCGGCCACCCGGTCGGCCAGGGACTGAATGGGCGCCTTGCTGCCCTGGGCCTCCTGCACCAGGCGGATGATCTGCGCCAGGGCCGTGTCCTTGCCCACGCGCCGGGCCGTGAAGCGGATCAAGCCCTGCTGGTTCATCGTGCCGCCCACCACCCGGTCGCCCACCACCTTGTCCACCGGGATCGACTCGCCGGTGATCATCGACTCGTCGATGCTGGTCTGCCCCTCGGTCACCACCCCGTCCACCGGCACCGTCTGCCCTGGGCGCACCACCACGGTGTCCCCCACCTGCACCCGGGCCAACGGGATTTCCTCCTCCACGCCGCCGCGGATGACGGTCGCCATCTTGGGCCGCAGGTCCATCAGCTTGCGGATGGCGGCGCCGGTGCGTCCCTTGTTGCGCGCCTCGAGCATCTTGCCCAGCTTGATCAAAGTAATGATCACCGCCGAGGTCTCGAAGTAGACATGATGGCCGAGGCTCGGCGCCAGCATCAGCGCCAGGCTGTAGACATAGGCCACCGAGGAGCCCATGGCCACAAGCACGTCCATGTTGGCGGTACGGTTGCGCAGGCTCTGGAAGCCGCCGCGGTAGAAGTCCCAGCCCGTGTAGAACTGCACCGGGGTGGCCAGGGCAAGGAAGGCCCAGTTGACCCAGGTCCCATGGCTCCAGGCGCCGACGAGGCCGAAATCCCGCGACATGGACCAGATGAACAGCGGCAGGGCAAATACCAAGCCGACCCGAAACTTGCGGGTCTGGTCCCGGATCTCCCGGTCCCGGGCCGCCTGCTCCAGATCGGGGCCTTCCGCCGCGTCCGCCGGAATGATGGCGTCATAGCCGGCCCGGCGAATGGCGGCCACCATGTCGTCGATGCTGACCAGGGAGGGCACGTAGTCCACCTGCGCCTGCTCGCTGGCAAAATTCACCGATGCCGCCATCACGCCGGGCAGCTTGCGGTTCAAGGTCCGCTCGATAGTGGCGGCGCAGTTGGCGCACGTCATCCCCAGCAACGGCAGCGTGACCCGTTCCACCGGGACCCGGTAGCCTCCCCTTTCGATCTGCGCCACGATCCGGGCCAGATCGACCCGGGCCGGATCGTAGGTCACGGCCGCCTGTTCGCTGGCGAAATTGACGTTGACCGCCGCCACGCCGTCGAGCTTGCCGACGGTGCGTTCGATAGTGGCGGCGCAGTTGGCGCACGTCATCCCGGTAACGGGTAGAAGTTGTCGGGTTTCGGTCATCGGGGCACCTCTCGCATTGGCTGGGCTCGAAACGAAAGCCCGGGTTCCGGAGGTCGGAGGTCGGAGGTCGGAAGTCGGAAGTCGGAAGTCGGGGGCTCAGAGCCAATGCCAAAACTTCAAATTCCAAGGTTCAAGGTTCAAGGTTCAAGGTTCAAATTCCAAATTCCAAATTTCCAGATGTCATCCCGGGGCACGCAGAGAGGGAGAGTCGCTTTGGAACGGCAACCCCAGGCGTCACTCGGCCGCCGGGTAGTTGATCTCCTTGAGCGTGGCCAGGATCTTCTCCAGGCTGGCCGGCGCGTCCCAGGTGACGGTCACCTTGCGGGTCGCCTCGTCGGCTTGCACCTTGCGAACACCGTCAAGGTCTCCCAGTTCGTTCTGGATGGTGTGGACGCAGTGATGGCAACTGATATTGGGTACCGAAAATACCTTGGTTTCCATGGCGCAATCTCCTATCAAACAGGGTTGATGTTGCCTTTTGAGGCGTGATTTGAGATTTTAACCACGGCTTGCGGGATGTCCAGGCGCTGCGCCCGGTGTTCAGGAAGGACGCGAAGATCAGCAGATGGAATGTAACGATGATGTCTGATTCATTCGTAAAAAGTGATTTTCAACCACAGAGCACACCGAAGGCACAGAGAAATAAACAAGTAAAATAAATCAGTTGAATCCTTTGCTCGGTGTGGTGATGCCTGATTTTTGACGAGGGCATCATGTCTTGGTGTCATTCCTAGCGTCAGAGAGGAATCTGCAGTCGGGAATACGGCGGTAAATACCGGCTGATTCAAAGAGATGCCTCGTCGCGTTGCTCCTCGGGATGACAGAGGGGGGAAACGCTCCTCGGGATCACAGGGGGAAAAGCGAGGCAGCAGTAGTTATTGGCCCTGCGGGCGGCCAAGCCTCAAATGAGAAATCCGAAGCATGGAATTCGAATCCAATCCAAACCTTGAACCTTGAACGCCGCGAGGCGGCTTTGAACGCGCCTTAGGCGCCTGGAATCTGGAGATCGACCGTGAATCAGACCTTGCGACGTCGCATCGAGCGACTGAGAAAATCCCTGGCGTCCCGCGACCTGGACGCCCTTCTGGTCCTCATTGCCGAAAACCGGCGCTACCTCAGCGGGTTTACCGGCGAAGACAACAGCTTCGACGAATCGGCGGGGGCCCTGATCATCGGCGCCCAGGGCCTCATCCTGGCCACGGACTCGCGCTTCGAGATCCAGGCGCGCCAGGAAGCACCGGATTTCGAGGTGGTGGTGTACACCCGGGGGCTCACCCGCGAGCTGCCGGCCCTGCTCGAACGGATGGAAGCGAGGCGCCTGGGCGTGGAAAGCCGGCGCATCTCCCTGGCCTGGCATGCCGAGATCCTGGCATCCATGGCCGACGCGGGTCTGGAGGTGGAAGTGGTGCCGGTGGAAGAGATGATCGAACCCCAGCGGGCCGTCAAGAGCCCGGAGGAGATCGATGCCACCCGCAAGGCTCTGGCCGTGGCGGAAGCGGTGTTCACCGAAATCACCGCCAAGGTGCAACCGGGAATGACCGAACGGCAGATCGCCCAGTCCCTGGAGGCCGCCGCCCGCCGGGCCGGGGCCGATGCCATGTCCTTTCCCACCATCGTGGCCGCCGGCCCCAACAGCGCCCTGCCCCACGCCATTCCCGGAGACCGGCCGGTGGCGGCGGGCGAACCGCTGCTCATCGACTGGGGCGTGCGCCTCCACGGGTATTGCTCGGACACCACCCGCACCCTGGTGCTGGGCGCGCCGGACGAGGAGTTTCGGGAGATCTACCGGGTGGTGCGCCAGGCCCAGCAGATGGCCACCGCCGCGATCCGCCCGGGCGTGGCCGGCCGCGCGGTGGACGCCGTGGCGCGGGAATTCATCCAGAAGAGCGGTTTCGGCGGCAAATTCGGCCACGGCCTCGGCCATGGGACCGGGCTGGCCATCCACGAGGCCCCGCGCCTGTCTCCCCTCAGCGACGCAATCCTGGAAAAGGGAATGATCGTCACCGTCGAGCCGGGCATCTACATCGAGGGGTGGGGCGGCATCCGCCTGGAGAATCAGGTGGTGGTCACCGATTCGGGATGCGAAGTACTCACTTCGCTGCCGTTTCTCTTCGAGTGACGGGAGTGACGGCGAAGTCGCCGGTTATCGCTGGAAACTTGAAATTCGGTTTTTGGGCCCTTGGGTCCTTTTCGTCCTTTAAGTCCCTTCCAACCTTTAACCTGGAGCGGCCCGCAGGCGCCTTGAACCCTGACTCGGATAGCCTGTAACGCATACACCCAACAACCGATAACCGACAACTTCATTCAGCAATTGCCATGAGCCCCGCCGAATCCGCCAATGCCTCGCCGCTGGATCTGCAGGTGGACCGGTACCTGAACTACCTTTTGGTGGAAAAGGGTCTTGCCGAGAAGACCCTTGCGGCCTATGGCGCCGACCTGGCCCGCCACCTGGACTTTCTCAAGGCCGAAGGCATCGAAGCCCCCGACGGCGTGGACACCGCCGTACTGCTGCGCTACCTCATCACCCTGCGCGACCAGGGGCTCGGGCCCCGCAGCCGGGCGCGGCACATGGTGGCCCTGCGCGGATTCTACCGCTTCCTGGTGCGCGAGAAGGTGATCGCCGCGGATCCGAGCCGCACCATCGACCTGCCCAAGATCGGGTTGAAGCTGCCCGGGGTGCTCTCCCGCGACGAGGTCCGGCGCCTGCTGGATCTGGAGGAGAAACCGTCGCCGGCCGCCCTGCGCAACGGGGCCATGGTGGAGCTGCTCTACGCCGCCGGCCTGCGGGTTTCGGAGCTGGTGACCCTCAAGGTGCAGGACGTGAACCTGGAGGCCGGGTTCGTGCGGGTCATAGGCAAGGGGGACAAACAGCGCGTGGTCCCCATCGGATCCCAGGCCCGCCGGCGCATCGACGACTACCTCAAGGCCGGTCGTCCGGCCCTGCTGAAAATCGTCGCCAGCCCCTTCCTCTTCGTGGCCCGGGCCGGCAGGCCCCTCACCCGCCAGGGCTTCTGGAAGATCCTGCGCCAGCGCGCCACCGCTGCCGGGGTCCTCTCGCCCTTGAGCCCCCACAGCCTGCGCCATTCCTTCGCCAGCCACCTGCTGGAAGGCGGCGCGGACCTGCGCGCCGTGCAGGTGATGCTGGGTCATGTGGACATCGCCACCACCCAGATCTACACCCACGTGGCCCGGGACCGCCTCAAGGAAATCCACCGCAAGCACCATCCCCGACCCTAGCCGCCGAGCCGGCGAAAACGGGTTTTCGACCCCCGCCGAATGGTGTTCATTATTTGCTTGACAAGCACCGGCAGGTGGGATTACCGTCGCCGATATCAATGTCGACAATCGACAATCCCAACATCATTGGAGGATGACTGTGCGCCTGCTCGAGTTTGAAGCCAAATCGATTTTGAAGCGCTACGGAATTCCGATCCCCGAAGGCGTGGTCGTCGCCGGCGAGGAGACACCGGTGGCACCGTTTTCCGGACCGGCCGTGCTCAAGGCCCAGATCCCCATCGGCGGCCGGGGGAAGACCGGCGGCATCGTCATCGTCGATAAGGACGAGGATCTGAAGGAACGGGCCGCGGCGCTGTTCGCGACCCGGATCCGGGGCTACCGCCCGAAGAAACTCCTCATCGAGGAAAAACTGGACCTGAAGCGCGAATTCTTCATGGCCATCACCTATGACACGGTGGCCAAGGAACCCATCGTCATCTTCTCCAGCGAAGGCGGGGTGGACATCGAGGAGCTGGCGCAGGGGGAGCCGGAAAAGATCTGCAAGCAGCACTTTACCTTCCGCGACGGCCTGCCCGAGCACAAGGCGCGAGAGATCGTGGCCGAAACGGGCGTTACCGGAAAACCGCTCCTTGGCATCGGCGCCGTGCTGGCCAAGCTGGCCACCGTGTTCATCCAGACCGACGCCACCATCGCCGAAATCAATCCCCTGGCCCTGACGGCTTCCGGCCAGCTCATCGCCCTGGACTGCCACCTGGACATCGACGACGACGCCCTGTTCCGGCACCCGGACATCGCCGCCATCGCCAAGGACGAGTCCCGCATCGAAGCGGCCAAGGCCCAGACCGAGTTCGAGCGCCAGGCGGCCCTGATCGACAGCGTGGACCACCGGGGGGTGGCCGGCCGGGTGATCGAGTTCGACGGCAACCTCGGCCTGATCATCGGCGGCGGCGGCGCCTCCCTCACCGCCTTCGACGCCGTCCGCGCCCACGGCGGCAAGCCGGCCAACTACTGCGAGATCGGCGGCAACCCTTCCGTCAAGAAGGTCCAGGCATTGACAAAGCACATCCTCTCCAAGCCGGGGGTGGAGAAGGTGGCGGTCATCATGAATGTGGTGAGCAACACCCGGGTGGATCTCGTGGCCCGGGGGATCGTCAAGGGAATCCTGGAAGCGGGACGGGACCCGGCCGAGACCGTGGCGGTGTTCCGCATCCCGGGAGCCTGGGAGGCGGAGGGATTCAAGATTCTGAGGAAATACGGCGTCCGCTACTGCGACCGAACCGTTTCCATCGACGAAGCGGCCCGGATGGCCGCTCAGAGCGCCGGGCGCCAATCCGCCTGAAGGGGATGAACCATGTCGATACTGGCAACGCAAGATACGAGGGTCATCGTTCAAGGAATCACCGGCCGGGAGGCGACCGCCTTCACCAAGGACATGATGGATTACGGCACCCGCGTGGTGGCCGGGGTGACCCCCGGCAAAAAAGGGCAGTCCATCTACGGGGTGCCGGTTTTCGACACGGTGCGCCAGGCTCTCAGGGCGCAGCCGGCCGATGCCTCGGTCATCTCGGTGCCGCCGGCCCTGGTGAAGGGGGCGGCCCTGGAGGCCCTGGAAAACGGCATCCGGCTCCTGGTGATCGTCTCGGAGCGCGTGCCGCGCCGGGACACCGTCGAGATCCTGGAAATCGCCCGGGAGCGCGGCGCCCGGGTCATCGGTCCCAACACCCTGGGGCTGATCTCCCCGGGGAGGATCAAGCTGGGCATGGCCGGCGGACCGGTGGACGATGTGCGCAAGGCGTACACCCCCGGGCCCGTCGGCATCGCCTCCCGCAGCGGCGGCATGACCACCGAAGTGGCCAACCTGCTGACGACCAACGGCATCGGCCAGAGCACCTGCATCGGCATCGGCGGCGATCCGGTGGTGGGATCCAATTTCCTCGATCTGATCCCGCTGTTCGAGCAGGATCCAGAGACCAAGGCCGTGGTCCTCTTCAGCGAGCCCGGCGGGGTCATCGAGGAGCATCTGGCCGAATACGTGACGGAAAACCGGGTCCGCACCCCTATCGTGGCCTTCATCGCCGGCCGGTTCGTCGACGAGATGCCCGGGGTCCGCTTCGGCCATGCCGCCACCATCGTCGAAGGGGACCGGGGCAGCGCCCGGGGAAAGATCGAGCGGCTGCGGGAGGCCGGCATTCACGTGGCCGACGCCTTTTCGGACATTGTCCGCATCCTCAAGGAGAGGATTTGAGAGGAGTTTGAAATGAAGCTCAACGCGGTTGAAGAGAAGATCTGGCGCCAGGTGTCCCAAGACCTGGAAAACGAGCGCGTGGCCAGCCCGGACCACGTCCAGCGCATGACCGACTGGTGCCAGCAGCTCGGTCCCGAACAGGGGGCGGACATGGAGAGCCTGGTGGCCGGGGCCCTGGTCCACGACATCGGGGTGCTCACCGACCGCAAGCTGCATTACCTCGCCGGCAAGCCCGTCGCGGAAAAGATCCTCCGGGACGCCGGCCTGCCCGAGGAGAAGATCGCCCCGGCGCTCCACGTGCTGGAATCCCACAGCCGCTATGGCGGCCCCGATCCGGCGTCGCTGGAAGCCCGGGTGGGCCAGGACGCCGACGCCCTGGAATACATCGGCGCCATCGGCATCCTGCGGGCCGTGGTGCGCGGGCTGACGGACGGCTCCTTCAACGGACGGATCGGCGACTTTCCCGATTACCTCAAAAACCTGCTGAAAAAGGTGGAAGGCACCTTCCACACCGAGGCGGCCCGGCGCATCGGCACCGAACGCATCGCCTACATGCGCCGCTTTCTGGAACGCGTGGAATCCGAACTCGGAGGCAAGGCCTGACATGAACCCCATCGAACTGTCGCGCTCCGCCCTCTTCGTGCCGGGCAACCGCCCCGATCGCATCGACAAGGCGGTGGCCACGGCGGCCGACCTGGTGATCGTCGATCTGGAGGATGCCGTCCCCCTCGCCGAAAAACGGGCGGTTCTTCCCGTGGTCCGGGAAAAGGTGGGCCTCCACGGGGAACAGCGGCCGATCATGGTTCGGGTCAACGCCTTGGAGACTGGGCTCACCGAGGGCGATCTGGCTGGCGTTGTCGGACCGGGGCTGGCGGCGGTGATGCTGCCCAAGGTGCAAACGGCCGCGGACCTCGCCGGCATGGAGCGCCTGCTCCTCGCGGCGGAGGATGCCTCGGGCCGCCAACGGGGATCGGTGCGGCTCGTGGCGCTGGTGGAGACCGCCCTGGGGGTGGAGAACGCCCATGCCATCGCCGCCGCGGCGCAGTCCGAAGCGCCCCGGCTCCACACCATCGCCTTCGGGGCCGCCGATTTCAGCTTGGACATGGGCATGTCGCTTTCCAAGAGCGGTGAGGAACTCGCCTATCCCCGGGCCCGCATCGCCGTGGCCTGCCGGGCCGCGGGCATCGCCCCGCCCCTGGACACGCCGTACATGATCGATCTGAAGGACCGGGCGGCCTTCGAGGCCGACGTGCAGCGGGCAAAGGGCCTGGGTTACGGCGGCAAGTTGTGCATCCACCCGGATCAGGTGGGATTCTGCAATCGGACCTTCTCTCCCTCCGAGAAGGAGGTCGCCTTCGCCGTCAAGACGATCGCCGCCTTCGAGGCCGCGGAGGCCGCCGGGCAGGCGGCCATCCAGGTGGAGGGAAAATTCGTCGACTACCCGGTGGTCGCCAGGGCGCAGCGGATCGTGGCCTTCGCCCGCAAGATCGGCCGGGCCCCGGCAACGGAGTGAAAATGGAGACACATCCCATGGGAGTATTCGTCAGGATCCACATCGACCTGGACAAGTGCCAAGACCCGCAGGAGGTCAAGGCGTGGACGGGAGTCTGCCCGGTGGGCATTTTCAAGCTGGTGAACGGCCAGCCGGTGGTCGTCGAGGAAAACGAGGACGAGTGCACCTTCTGCGGGCTTTGCCTCCAGGCGTGCCCCGGCGGCGCCATCCGGATCGAAAAACTCTACGAGTAGGCAAAGGCGGGAGGCGGTCATGCTGGGCGAAAGCCAAATCGCCGAGATCCGCCCGACCGGGTTGGGCCACCAGGTGGCCCGGGCCCTGGCCGAGGCGATCCTGGAAGGAAAGATCAAAGGCGGGGACCAACTGCTCGAAGTGGAGCTGCAAAAACACTTCGGCGTCAGCCGCTCCCCCCTGCGCGAAGCCTTCCGCGAGCTGGAGAAGCAGGGCCTGGTGGTCATCGTCCCGCGCAAGGGGACGTTCGTCAAGCGCATCACGCGCCAGGACATCGAGGAGAACTTCCCGGTCCGGGCCGAGCTGGAGGGATTGGCGGCGCGCCTGGCGGCCAGCCGCCTGGACGCGACCGGGCTGGAAAAATTGGAAGCGCTGCTCGGGGAGATGAAGGCGGCGGTGGCCCGGGGGGACACCAAAACCTATTATTCCCGGCACCTGCAGTTTCACGAGACCTTCATCGCCCTTTCGGGCAACGAACTGCTCATCGGCCTGCTCAAACATCTGCGGATGCAGAGCGTGTGGCACCGTTTCGCGTACCAGTACTACCGGGAAGACCTGGAGAAGGCCTTCCACGTGCACCGGGAGATCATGAATCTGTTCAAGGCCTCGCCGCCGGATCCCGCGGCTGTCGCGGCCAAGGTCACCGAGCACATCAATGTCGCCCGGGAGCGCTTTCTCTCCTATCTGACGGATTACGAGCGGCAGGCGCAACCCTAGCGGACAAGGTCGCGGGCCGCGACGCCGGCCCGCCCATCGACGGTTCAGGAGAATGCACATGGCGGATTCGGTTTCGGTACTGCGGAGGTGGTCCCTCAAGTTTCATCCATTGCTGGACGCTGTCGCGCATCTGGCGAAAATCCGGGGCTGGCCCTACCTGGCGGCCTGGGCCCACCGGATCACGGGTGCGATGCTGCTGCTGTATGTCTTCCTGCACATCTACACCCTCTCCTCCCTGAGCGATCCGGCGCGCTTCGACGCCAAGATGAAGATCCTCGGCTTCGCCTTCTTCGTCCTGTTGGAATTCCTTCTCGCCCTGCCGGTGATCTATCACGCCCTCAACGGCGGCCGCATCATCCTCTACGAGGTGTTCGAGAACCGCCGGGACCAACTGGTCCTCAAGTGGGTGATCGGCCTGGGCGGCCTGTACACGGCGATGCTGGCCGTTTTCATGCTGGCGGGCAACCAGAGCGTTTCGGCGCCTTTTTTCTGGATCTACACCGCCGCCGCCGCGGGCTGCCTGACCTATGTCACCGTCACCCGGCTGCGCCGCTCCGGCGCCTCGCTGTTCTGGAAGCTGCAGCGCATCAGCGGCGCCTTTCTGTTCCTCATGGTGCCGGCCCACATGCTCTTCATGCACCTCAACCCCGCCATGGGCCACGACGCCCAGGTCATCATCGCACGGATGGGCAATCTGTTCATCAAGCTCATCGACATGCTGCTGGTGACGGCGGTGCTCTACCACGGCAGCTACGGCCTTTATTCCATCGGCCAGGACTATATCCGGTCCGCCGGGGCCAGGGCCGGCCTGCTGGTGGGGGTGACGGTCGCGGCCCTCGGCTTCGCCTGGGCGGGGCTGAAACTCATCGTGCAGGTATGACCGTGCAGGTATGACAAGGAGCGCACATGGCAGATCGTTTCAAGATCCGTTCGACCGTCAAGTGTGACGTGCTCATCATCGGCGCCGGCGGTGCGGGGCTGCGCTGCGCCGCGGAAATTCTCGAGCGCCGCCCCGGCGCCCGGATCATCGCCCTGACCAAGGTCTCCCACCCCCAGAAATCGCACACCGCCACCGCCCAGGGCGGCCTGGCGGCCGTGGATCCCCGCGACCCCAACGACGCCAACATCTTCCACATGTTCGACACCTGGAAGGGCTCCGACTGCACCGCCGACCAGAATGTGGTCCGGAAGATCTGCGAATCGGCCTGGGAGCAGATCATCTGGCTGGAAAACCGCGGCATGCATTTCTCCCGCGATCCCCAGGGAAAACTGAGCAAGCGGACCTTCGGCGGGCACACGCGCAACTTCGGGGAGGCCTCGGCCTTCCGGGCCGTGTTCGAGGCGGACCGCACGGGCAAGGGAATCATGGACACCGGCTGGGGGGAATGCCTCAAGCGCGGCATCCACTTCATCCACCAAACGGTGGCCGTCGAGCTGCTGATCGAGGATCGGCACTGCGCCGGCTGCATCGCGTTCCAGCAGAAAAACGGCACCTTCGTCCAGATCCTGGCCAAGGCGACCGTTTTCGCCTCCGGCGGCAGCGGCCAGGTGTTCAAGGTGACGACCAACTGCCGTCAGAACACCGGCGACGGCCTGGCCCTGGTGATGGAGGCCGGCCTGCCCGTCATGGATCCGGAAGCGGTGCAGTTCCATCCCACCGGCATCGTGGGCCCCGGCATCCTGGCCAGCGAGACCCTGCGCTCGGTGGGCGGCATCCTGCGCAACAAGGACGAAGAGCCCTTCATGGCCAAATACGCGCCCAAGATGAAGGAGCTGGCCCCGCGGGACCTGGTCGCCCGGGCCATCGAGTCGGAAATCCGCGAGGGCCGGGGGGTCATGAACCCGGATCACCAGATCCAGCATGTCTGGATCGACCTGCGGCACCTGCCCGCCGAGGTCCACGAACGGCAGATCCCCGAGGTCGTCAGTTTCTTCAAGCACTACGTGAACCTCGATCCGCGCACCCAGCTCTGCCCGGTGCGGCCGAGCAACCACTACCACATGGGCGGCATCCCGACCAACGAGTTCGGGGAGGTGCAGGACGCCGGGCAGCAGATCGTCGACGGGCTCTACGCCGTGGGCGAATGCGCCGCGGCCAGCTTCCACGGCTTCAATCGGCTCGGCACCAACTCGATTCTCGAACTCATCACCATGGGCAAGCATATCGGCGACCGGATCATCGAACGGCTCGAACGGGAGTCCTCGGTGCGGTCCGACATCGCACCCTGCCGCTTCCAGGAGAAGTTCGCGGGGTATTTCGCCGCCGGCGGCGCCGACCACATCGGCCAGATCAGAAACATCCTGCGCGCCGTGATGACGGAGAAGGTGAGTGTTTTCCGCACCGAGGCGGGTATCCTTGAAGCCATCGAGACCCTGCGCGAACTCGACGAACGGGCCCGCAAGACCAAGCTCACCCAGCAGAGCACCGCCATGAACCAGGAGCTGGTGCAGCGCTGGGAGCTGGACAACCTCCTGGCCGTCTCCATGGCGATCTGCCAGGCGGCCCTGCATCGCAAGGAATCGCGGGGCGCCCATTTCCGGGACGATTTTCCCACCCGCAACGACGCCTTCCAGTATCACACCCTGGTGAGCACGACGGACGAATTCGGCAAGGTGGAACTGGGGCGCCGGGAGGTGGACATGACCATCTTCGGCGCCAAGGGCGAAAATTACGAGAAATTCGGCCTCATCGAACGTAAATACTAGCCCCCGGAATTCATTCGGGCGGGCTTCAAGAGCGAAAAAGCCATGACGACCTACGATCTGACCCTGAAGGTTCATCGCTACGATCCGGATCGAGACAAATCATGGGTGCAGACCTACCAACTGACGGCGGGCCGCATCCTGCGCTTTGTCGATCTGCTGCGCAAGATCAACGACGAGCAGGACCCGACCCTCGCCTGGGGGTCCTCCTGCGAGCACGGCCAGTGCGGCACCTGCTCGATGAAGATCAACGGCAAGCCGCTGCTGGCCTGCGAGCTGCTGGTGGAAAACGCCGTGGCCCAGTTCGGCACCACCACCTTCACCCTGGAGCCCCTCGGCGTGGCGCCGGTGGTGCGGGACCTGGTCATCGACACGGAAAAGGCCTACTTCCGCCTGGACAAGGTCAAGCCGTACATCATTCGTCCCAAGGCGCAGCCGGGCGAAGGCAAGGAGCACCTCGTCGACCCCAAGTCCTTGGAACGCTACGTGACGGCCACCCGCTGCATCAACTGCTTCTGCTGCACCGAAGCCTGCATCGCCAGCCACCACAACTTCCTCGGTCCCAACGCCATGCTCGCCACCATCGTGCGCCTGATGGACGACCGGGAGGAGGAAAAGGAAGAGCGGCTCAAGTGCCTCTACAGCAACGAGGGTGTCTATCGCTGCCACTCGTCCCGGGCCTGCTCGCATGTCTGCCCCAAGGGAATCGACGTGGCTCACTACATCGCCCTGGCCAAGGCCGGCGCCTTCTAGCCGCCCGGCGGCGGGGGCCGAGGAAACCCCATGCGCACCATTGAAACGGTTAAGATCGTCGAGACGGTCAGGGATCTGGTCATGCGGGCCGCTGTGGAACTGGGCGACGACGTCCTCGCCGCCCTGGCCCGGGCCAAGGCGGTCGAGCCTTCGCCCACCGGCGCCGAGATCCTCGAACGCCTGATCGAAAATGCCGCCATCGCCCGGCACGAACGGATCCCCATCTGCCAGGACACCGGCATGGCCGTCGTCTTCGTCACCCTGGGCCAGGAGGTGCACATCGCCGGCGGGTCCCTGAAGGAAGCCATCCACGAGGGGGTCCGGCGGGGTTATGCCGACGGGTATCTGCGCATGAGCGTCTGCGATCCCCTCACCCGCCGCAACACCGGCGACAACACCCCGGCGGTGATCCATATCGATCTGGTGCAAGGGGCGGAGCTGCGTCTCGATGTGGCCTTGAAGGGCTTCGGCTCGGAGAACATGAGCCGGGTGACGATGCTGCCGCCTTCGGCCGGAATCGAAGGGGCGAGGGATTTCGTCGTGGAGCGGGTGGCCGAAGCCGGCCCTAACCCCTGCCCGCCGGGAATCGTCGGCGTCGGCCTGGGCGGAACGATGGAGATGGCCGCCATCCTGGCCAAGAAGGCGTTGCTGAGACCCCTGGGCGCGTCGCACCCCGATCCGCGGATCGGTCGCCTGGAAACGGAATGGCGCGAACGGATCAACTGCCTCGGCATCGGTCCCCAGGGCCTCGGGGGGCGGACGACCTGTCTGGCGGTGCACATCGACGCCATGCCGACCCACATCGCCAGCATCCCGGTGGCCGTCAACATCCAGTGCCATGCTTCGAGGCATCTATCGGCCGACCTTTGAAGCGGCCGGTCCTAAAATAAGACTAGAAAGAAGAGGTGAAGGGATGGACGCGCCGGTTCGCCTGCAAACGCCCCTGGACAACGCCGCCGTCGAAGCCCTGCGCAGTGGCCAGCGCATCCTGCTCAGCGGGATCGTCTACACGGCCCGCGATGCGGCCCACAAGCGTCTGGTGGCCGCCATCGAAGCCGGCGATCCCCTCCCCTTGCCGCTGGAGGGGCAGGTCATCTACTACGTCGGCCCGACCCCGCCCCGCCCCGGCCATGTCATCGGCGCCGCCGGACCGACCACGAGCTACCGGATGGACCCGTATGCCCCGGCGCTGATCGCCCGCGGCCTGAAGGCGATGATCAGCAAGGGCGCGCGGGGATCGGCGGTCAAGGAGGCCATGCGCACCTTTAAAGCCGTCTACTTGGCCGCCATCGGCGGGGCCGGAGCCCTCATGGCCCGATCGGTGCGGGCCGCCGAGATGGTGGCCTATCCGGATCTGGGCACCGAGGCGATCCGGCGCCTGGTGGTGGCGGACATGCCGCTCATCGTCGTCAACGACGTGCATGGCGGCGACCTGTACGTGGAAGGTAGCGCGGCCTACCGCCTTCCCTTCCCTTCCCCGGAGAAACGACTCACTTCTTTACCGCCGGTTTAGGCCCGTGGATCGAGCCGGTCCGGTCATTACCTGGAGGTGCGGATGTACATTGCGCAACAAGTCGCCCGTCTGTCGGGGGACCTGACCTATGAAAAGCTCGACGAAGCCTTGGTGGACCGAACCAAGTATCTGCTGCTCGACTTCCTCGGCGTCGCCCTGCGCGGTTCCATCACCGAGTCTTCCCGCCTGGTGCAGCGATTTCTGACCGTCAACCATGTGCCGCCCCCCGACGGCGTGCCCGTCATCGGCACTCCCCTCTACGCGCAAGGATCCCTGGCGGCCCTCGCCAACGGCTGCGCCGGTCACGCCATCGAACTGGACGACGTGGTCAACGCGGCATCCCTCCACCCCGCGGTGACGGTGATGCCGGCGGCCCTCTCCGCCGCTTGGATCTCCGGCTGTTCGGGGCGGGAACTGATCGAGGGGATCGTCGCCGGCTACGAGATGACGGTAAAACTCGGCATCGCCCTGGACCCGGCGGCCCACTACGCCCAAGGGTTCCATCCCACCGGCACCTGCGGCGCTTTCGGAGCGGCCCTGGCGGCGGCCAGGATCCTGAAGCTCGACGCCGATCGGATGGCCAACGCCCTGGGCATCGCCGGCAGCCAGGCGTCCGGTTCGCTGGAGTTTCTGGCCGACGGCGCCTTCACCAAGCGGTTCAATGCCGGCTGGGCGGCCCACGCCGGCTTCATCGCGGCCCTCCTGGCCCGGGAAGGGTTCACCGGGCCGGCCAGCATCATCGATGGACGGCTGGGCTTTCTCCATGGCTACTCCCCCAAATCCAGGGCCGAAAAGGTGCTGGCCGGGTGGGGGGCTCCCTACGAGGTGATGAAGACGAGCATCAAGCCCCATGCCTGCTGCCGCTACAAGCAGGGTCCCATCGACTGCATCCTGGCCATCGTCAGGGAAAACAACCTCGAGGAGCCGGACATCGAGAGGATCGTGGTGAGCGTCCTCAAGGCCGGCCAGGCCTTGGTGGCGGAACCGCGCGAGAAGAAGCTCGCCCCCAAGAGCATCGTGGACGCCCAGTTCAGCATGCCCTTCGGCGCGGCAGTGGCGGTGCTTTACGGCCGGGCGTTTCTAGATCAATACTGCCGGGAGAACATCGACTCGCCCCGGGTCCGGAGCCTGATGGAGCGCGTCATCTGTGTTTCAAACGACGCCCTCGAACAGGAATTCCCCGACAAGTGGCCCGCTGAGGTCGAAATCGTCACCCGCGACGGCAGAAGCTTGCGCAAGCATCTGGAATACCCCAAGGGCGATCCGGAAAATCCGCTCTCTTGGGACGAGATCATCGAGAAGTTCAACAGCCTGGCCTCGGCGGTGTTGGACGCGGAGAGGCGCGCGGCGATTGTCCACCGGGTACGGGCCGTGGACGGCGAGGCAACGATCCGTCCCTTGATGGCGCTGCTGGCCTCCAGCGCGGAAGGTTGACCGTGACAAAGGTATCTGGAGGGCATTCCGAGCGGAGCGAGGAATCTGCAGTCGGGAATACGGCGGGAAACGGTGGCAGACTCGAAGAGATCCCTCGGCGCTGCGCGCCTCGGGATGACAAAAAGGGAGCGCCTCGGGATGACAAAAAGGGGGCGCATCGGGATGACAATAAGAAGACGCCTTCGCTGAACCTTGAACCCTGAACCTTGAACCCTGAACCCTGAACCCTGGAACGCGCCGCAGGCGCCTTGTTCAATGGAGCACACCATGGCGGACTACCGGGAAAAATTTTGGCGGCTTCGCCTCGAAGCCTGCCGCAAGGCCCTGGAAAGAAACCACTTCGCGGCATGGGTGGTCCCGTCCGTGCGGGAGGCCCGGGATCTTTTCCGCGAACAAATCCTGCCCAACCTCACCCCTGCCCCGCGCACGGCATCCTGGGGCGACTCCCAGACGCTGCATGCCACCGGAATCCTCGACGAGATCCGCCGCAACCCGGAAATCGAACTCATCGAAACCTTCGACCCCGCCGTCCCCCGCGAGACGCTCATCGAGCGGCGGCGCCAGGCCTTGCTGGTGGATCTTTTTCTCACCGGATCCAGCGCGGTGACCGAAGCGGGACAGTTGGTCAATCTGGACATGATCGGCAACCGCATCGGCGGGATCACCTTCGGGCCGCGGCACGTGGTGCTCTTCATCGGCCGCAACAAACTCACGGGCAACATAGAAGAAGCCATGCGCCGCATCAAGCAGGTATCCGCCCCGCTCAACGCCATGCGCCACGAAGGGTTCAAGCTTCCCTGCGCCGCCACGGGGCGCTGCATGGACTGCGACAGCCCCCAGAGGATCTGCAACACGTGGAGCATCACCGAAAAATCCTATCCCAAAGGCAGAATCCGGGTCATTCTCATCAACGAGGACCACGGCCTTTAAAAAAGAGGTGAAAGACGGCGATGACGCAGGAACGCTTTGAAAAAGGATTGAAGGTCCGGCGCGAGGTTCTGGGGGACGCGTATGTGGATGCCGCTCTGTCGAAGATGGACGATTTCAACCGTCCGCTCCAGGAGTTGGTCACCGAGTACTGCTGGGGCGCGGTGTGGACCCGTCCGGGGCTCGGCCGCAAGACCCGCAGCCTGATCAACCTGGCCATGCTCACCGCGCTCAACCGGCCCCATGAAATCAAGATCCATTTGAAGGGCGCCCTGAACAACGGCTGCAGCCGGGAAGAAATCATGGAAACCCTCTTGCAGACGGCGATCTACTGCGGCGTCCCGGCGGCGGTGGACAGCTTCCGCCTCGCCCGGGAGGCCTTTGCCGAACTCGATACGAAAAAGGAGTGATATGGAAACGACCCGGAAGCTGGCAGAATTCGTCTGTGACACCCGCTTTGCGGACATTCCCCCCGCCGTGGTGCAAAAGGCCAAGGAATGCTTCCTCGACTGGCAGGGGGTCGCCCTGGCCGGCACCACCGATCCGGTGGCGCCCATCGTCATGGACTACGTGCGGGCCTTCGGCGGCCGGCCCGAGGCCGGGGTGATCGGTTCGGACCTGCGCACCGACGCCGCCTCCGCCGCCTTCGCCAACGGCGTCATCGGCCATGCCCTCGACTTCGACGACTACCACGACGAGACGGTGATCCACGCCTCGGCCGCGTGCATTCCGGCGATCTTGGCGGTGGCCGAGCGCAACCGCCTCGGCGGCGAGGACCTTTTGGCGGCGATGATCCTGGGCATCGACGTCTGCATCCGGGTCGGCCTGGGCCTCGGCGATTATCATTACCAGCGCGGATGGCACACGACCGCCACGGCCGGCACCTTCGGCGCCACGGCAGGAGTGGCCAAGCTGCTGGGGTTTGACGTGGATCGGACGGTCAACGCCTTCGGCATCTGCGGCACCCAGGCCGCGGGGCTGCGCCAGGTCTTCGGCACCATGACCAAGCCGTTTCACGCCGGCAAGGTCTCCCATGAAGGGGTGCTGTCCTGCTTTCTGACCCGGGGTGGATTCACCGCGCCCGCCAACATCATCGAGGGCGAGCTGGGCCTGTTGAACGTCCTCACCGACGCCCCCGACGAAGCCGTGATCCTCAGGGATCTGGGGGCCCATTGGTACGTGATGGACCTCAGCATCAAGCCTTACCCCACGTGAGCGTGAACGCACTCGACGATGAATCTCCTGGAGGAGATTGGGACCCGCAAGAACCTGGATATCGAGCGCATCGAAAAAATCGACCTGGAGATCGGACCGGTGGCCTCCACCGCGGCCTCCATCAAAGAGCCCCGCAAAGGGGTGGAAGGAAAATTCAGCGTCTGGTTTCTCGCCGCCTTGGCCCTGGCGGAAGGAAGCGTCACCCTGGAAAAGTTCACCGACGAAAAGGTCAACGACCCTCGCCTGGTGAGGCTCCGGCGAAAGATCCACACCCGCCTCGATCCGCGGATCGGGTTCGGCGCGCGCTTCTGCATCCGCATGGCCGACGGAACGGAACACAAGGGTTTCCTCGCCAAGCCCAAGGGGGATCCGGACAACCCCTTGACCCCCGAGGAGCTGAACAGGAAGTTCCGCAGCGCGGCGGGGATGGTGCTCAGGGAAGAGCGGGTGGAGCGGTTGATCGAAGCCATCGGGCGGCTGGAGGCCATTCCCGACGTCAACCAACTCGCATCGTAGGGATTCCGCAAGGGTTTTCCCCCTTGCCCGGGGCGCCCCGGCCGGTCGATGGGACCAGGGCCTCCCTCCAGGCGAGGGAAAAGCATCTTTCGGGACTGAATCGGATTCGGCCAAAATTGCCGGTTCGGGCAAAACCTGTTGATTTATCTTTTTCTTCTGCGTATTGTTTTTATGCTGCTCCAACCGGATTGCTCATTTTTCCTATTGAATCCATTCAGTTAACGAGCATCGGCGGCAGTGATTAACGCGTAGCGGCGATGTTGGCCGCGACAGGCCTGCCGCAAGAGAGGCACCTTCCAAAAGCCCGACGGCGGTAGCTTTCTCAACCCCACTGTACCGAGGAGGATTGTGATGACAAGGAAAAGATCAGGTTACGGGTTTTGCGCGTTCGCGGCATTCATCGTCACGGCTTTTGTCCTTGCGGCCATTAATCCGGCTTTCGCAGCGGAGCGCAAGTCGATCCGCTGGGCCGTGTCCAGTACCGGCTCCTACGGATACAAGGTGGCGGCCAGTGTCGCCCGCATGATCGAAGACGCCCTGGGCGGTGAATACACCGTCACCGTCAACCCCTATCCATCGACCACGGCCGCCATGAAATCCACGATGAACGGCGAGGGGGAAATCAGCTACAGCGCCGACGTGGGAATGACTCCACTCTATGAAGGTTCGGGGGCCTTCAAGGATTTCAAGCCGACGGTCTCCAAGATCGTCCACACCTGGTATGCCTACCCGATGGAATCCTTCATGGCGGTCTACGCGCCCAAGGGCGACCAGTTCAAGTCCTGGGGCGACTTCAGCGGCAAGCCGGTGTTCTTCACCCCCGCCGGTTACATGAACTGGCTGAATTTCGCCCGCGTCTTCAAAGCCCTGGGCTACGAATTCAAGCACGTTCAGATCTCCGAAGCCTCCCAGAGCGACGCGCTCCAGGCCGATACCATCCTGGGGGCCGTGGCCTACACCACCGCCGGCGTCTCCCTGCCTTCCTACTGGCGTGAGACTGAACTGCGCATCCCGCTCAAGATCATCAACCCCAGCGACGAAGAAGTGAAAAAACTGACCGCCGCAAACCTGACTCCTGTGGAAATCGATCCGGCCAAGGCCTTCAGCAAGGACGTGGGCGTTCCTAAAATCCTGGGCGTTCCGCTCCTCTTCTCCTACAACGCCCGGCCGGACATGCCGGAAGACGTGATCTACAAGATTCTGAGCGCCCTCTACAAGGAGCGGGACAACCTCGCCAAGGCCGAACCGGGTTTTGTGCCGCTGGCCAAGGATTTCGTCGGAATGCAGGTCACCGGCATCCAGGCCAACCCCCATATCCCGGTACATGCCGGCCTGGCCAAGTTCCTCAAGGAGCACAACGCCTGGAACGACAAGTGGACCGTCGCCAAGTGATGACGCAGGGGTTCGCCTCCCGACCGCCGACGGGTGGCACCTTTTTCCTACCGTTGGGGATAGATTCGACACGCTTCGGTGAAGGGCCCGGAACGGATGCCCGATCACGGGCCTGATCAAGGGAAGACCAGCCAGCGCCGCGCCGGCGGATGCGGAAAGCCGCCGGCGCGGCCTTTTTAGACAGGCGCGGCCTTTTTGGAAAGGATGCAAGATTCTCAAGGCTTTCGAGCGAAAGGGGAAAGTGGAATGCTGAGCAGTCTTACCAACCGCCAATCCGCCCTTAACAACCTGATCTTCGCCTTGTCGCTGTTGATGTTCGGGTGGTTGTGCTGGTATTTTTACACCGGATTCGGCGGACCGGCCGAACTGGCGGCATCCCTGGTGCCGGTGGCGTTGATTCTGCAGATCCTGCACATGTACCAGAAGGACAGCCTTTACAAACGATTGCCGCGCTGGGCCAATCGCCTCCTCATCGTCATATACGCCGCCATCTGCGCGTTCGCCTTCTACCATTTCGTCACCCAGTACGACGACATCTCCATCTGGCGCCAGGGCTCCTACACCAGAACGGACTTCATCATGGGACTGCTCGTGTTTCTCCTGGTGATGGAGCTGTCGCGTATCGCGCATCCGGAACTGTTCTGGATCAACCTGATCATGGTGTTCTATACCCTCTATGGTAATTTGAGCCCCGTCGACTTCTTCTGGCACCCGGGAACCACCTTCTACCGCATCGTCACCTCGAGCACGGTGGAGCTTTCCACCGGCATTTACGGCCAGTACGCCCAGATCGCCCTGGCGACCATCGGCGCCTTTCTCCTCCTGGCCGCAGCGGCCCGGGGCTTCGACGCCCAGAGCGCCATGGTCCAGTTCATGCGCCGCATCGCGGGCAAATCCCGGGCCACCATTCCCCAGACGGCGGTGCTCGCCTCGTCTGCGGTGGGGATGATCAGCGGCAGCGGCGCGGCCAATGCCGCGGTGGTCGGCAGCTTCACCATCCCCTTGATGAAGAAGTACGGGGTGCCGGGCGAGTTTGCCGCGGCCGTCGAGACATCGGCCTCCATGGGCGGGCTGATCATGCCGCCGGTGATGGCGGTGGCCGGCTTCGTGATGGCCGAATTCCTCGGGGTCACCTACTGGAGCGTGGCCCTGCGCGGGTTCGCCCTGGCCTTCGTCTATTTTTCCACCCTCGGGCTGTCGATCTACCTGCTCAGCCTCCGGCTCATGCCCCCCGATCCCATCGAGAAAGCCGAAATCGCCCTTTACGAACAGCTCAAGACCGGCATCTTCTTTCTGGGGATCATCTTTCTCACCATCCTCATGGGCGTGTTCAAGGTCGGCGAGCAGCTCGCCGGGCTCTACACCGGGGCCTTCATGTTCGTTCTGCTCCTGATCTGCTACCTGCTCTTCAAGCACCTGTTGAAGGACAAGGCCACCCAAAAGGATGCGATTTTACCCAACATCCGCATCATGATCGAGACCCACGCCGAGCTGACCTCCTATCTGACCCTCATGCTCTGCACCCTCGGTATCATGGTCGGCCTATTCACCGTCACCGGCTTTATCAACCGCATGGGAAGCATGCTGTTGCAGGTTGGCGAGTGGCACATCATCGCCATGGTCCTGATGGCCTACCTCTTCGGCTGGCTGGTGGGCGCGGGGTTGCCCCCCACCGCCACCTACATCGTGCTGGCGGTCATCGTGGTGGATCCCATGCGCAAGATGGGGGTAGATCCCTGGATCGCCCACTTCTTCTGCTTCCTCATCGCGGTCTGGGGCGAACTCTCCCCGCCGACATCCCTGGCAGCGGCCGTCTCCTCGCGGATTGCCAACGCCTCCTTCGTGAAAACGATGTACCAGGCCCTGAGGCTGTGCATTCCCGTCACCATCATGACCTTCACCATCTTCGTCCGCTCCGAGCTGGTGACGAAGACCGGCTGGGAGCAGGTCCTGGCCATGGTGCTCATCGCCATCGCCTGCTGGGGGGTTTCCATGGCCTTTTTTGGCAGGATCGTGTCCGGCATCCAGATGGACCTGTTGATTCGCACCATCCTCGGTCTGTTCTGCCTGGTGATTCTCTTCCACCCCCAAAACCAAGTGGCCATCTGGATGGCCATCGTGGCCCTGCCGGTAACCATCTACTGCATCCGGCGCCATCAGCGGGTGGCACCCCGGGAGCGCGCCTTGAAGGAGGCAGCGCAGCCCGCCGGGGCTTGACCCTTTAAAGCCCGTCAGGGCGACGCAAGAAAATCGGGGGGCGATTTTGAAAAAAATCGCCCCCGATCTTTCGCGGCGGTCTCCCAGTGGCGAAGCGGCAGAGACCCTTGGCGGGGAGAAGCCCCGCTGGCCCCGACCCAAATGATTTGGTATGAAAGATCGATCCATTCGTAAAAATTGATTTTTAACCACAGAGGGAACAGAGGTAACAAATTAAAATTCAGGCCCTCCTCTGTTGTTCTCTGCGGTGATTTCTGGCTATTTGCGCAATCGGAGTTGAAGGAAATCGGATGATTCCGCGCAAACGAGTGGTTATTGTCATCTTCAACGAGGTCGAAGTACTTGACTTCTGCGGCCCTTTCGAGGTCTTTTCCGTCGTCCGGCGTGACGAGGAACGCCGCAGGGAGGAACCGTCGCCGTTTGAAGTCTCGCTGGTGGCACCTTCCCGGGAGATGGTGACGACCTCGGGAGGCATGAAAGTGGTTCCGGATGCGGCCTTCGAGGATTGTCCGGTTCCGGACATTCTCGTGATTCCCGGCGGATGGGGAACCCGGCGGGAGATGTCCAACGAGAGCATGCTGAATTTTGTCCAGCGTCATGCCGGCCGGGTCGAGGTCCTGGCCTCGGTCTGCACCGGAGCCCTGATCCTGGCCCGGGCCGGGCTCCTGGATGGCCTTCAGGCCACCACGCACTGGCGCTCGCTGGAAATGATGCAACACCTGTTTCCCAAGGTGAAGGTGGAAAGCCGAATGCATGTGGTCAGAGCGGGCAAGGTCCTCACGTCGGCCGGCATCTCCGCCGGCATCGACATGGCCCTGAACGTGGTCGCCGACTATTTCGGCGACGCCATCGCCCGCGCCACGGCCCGGCACATGGAGTATCCGTACCCGGAAACCAACGAGCGCCGGATCGCCCTCTGAAAGGGGGCGAACGGGGATCGTTCCCTTTTCAACCATTTGGAACAATGGAGGTTTTTCATGCTGGTACCAGACATCCACATCCGCAAGATTCTCTACGCCACCGACCTGTCCGAAAACGCCAAGTATGCCTTCGCCTATGCGGTCAATCTCTCCCAGACCTACAAAGCCGGTCTGACCATCATGCACGTCTTCGAGGAGACGGCCCGCACCGAAGACCTCATCCTGAGCTACATCTCGGCCAGCCAGTGGGAGGAAATCCAGAAACGCAACGAAGAGGATGCCCGCGCCATCCTCATCAGCAAGCAGCAGGGCCATGTCACCATCGGTGCCGTTCTGCAGCAGTTCCTGGCCGGTGCACGCGACGAGTCGGGCAAACCGGCCGAGTTCGTCGTGGACGAAATCGTCGTCGAACGGGGAAATCCCGTTGAAAAGATTATCGAAGTCAGCGAATCGCGCCACTGCGACCTCATCGTCATGGGTTCCCGCGGCCTGGGCATGATCGGCAAGCTGATGCTCGGCAGCACGGTCCAGCGGACGATCCAGAAATCGAAAATACCGGTGCTGGTGGTCCGCTACCCGGAAAAGTAGCGCCGGGAAGACCCGCTCATCCCAATCTCCACCCGGTATCGACCTGTTCTGAAACCCCGAGCCCGCCTTGACAGGCGGGCTTTTTTTTCGTTACCGTGCGGGCCTTCATCGGATATCGAACCGAAAAAGGAAAGGAATACGGATGGATCCTTCGTCGACCGGGCAAACCCCGCGGGGTTGGTGGGTAGCTGCCGACCGTTGCGCCCAAGCTGGTGAAACAGCCATCCGCCGGGTGCTGGGGGATGTGACCCGGCCACTTTACCTGGTGGCGTCCCCTGACGGACCGGCGGCGGCCGACAGCGGAGAGGTTCATATCGGAGCCGATCTGGAGCGCCCGGCCGGTGCCTTGCCCCTTCTGGCCTGCGTTCCTCCGCTGGATCCGGCCGATCTGGGCGACCAACGCTTCAAAGCGCGCCACGGTCTGCGCTACGCCTATGTCTGCGGGGCGATGGCCAACGGCATCACCTCCACAGCGATGGTGGAGGCGGCGTCCCGTGCCGGGATGATCGGCTACTTCGGCGCCGCCGGCCTCTCGCCCCAACGCGTCGAAGCGGCGGTGGAAACGCTCCAGAAAAACCTGGGCGAGCGCCCCTACGGCTTCAACCTGATTCACAGCCCCAACGATCCGGCTCTGGAAGAGGCCATCGTGGGCCTCTACCTCCGCCGGGGCGTGCGGCGTATCAGCGCCTCCGCCTATCTGCGGCTCACCCCCCAGCTGGTGCGCTACCGGGTGACGGGAATCCATCGGGGACCGGACGGAACGGTGGTCTGCCCCAACAAGGTCAAGGCCAAGGTATCCCGGGTGGAGGTGGCCAGCCGCTTCTTTTCCCCGCCACCGGCCAAGATCCTCTCCGCTCTGGTGGCCCAGGGACGGATCAGCGCAGAAGAGGCCGAACTGGCGGCCGGGATCCCCATGGCCGACGATCTCACCGCCGAGGCCGATTCCGGAGGACACACCGACAACCGGCCGGCCCTGGCCCTGCTGCCCACCATGCTGAACTTGCGCGACCGCATGGCGGCGGCCAATGGATACCAGGAGCCGATCTGCGTAGGATTGGGCGGCGGCATCGCCACCCCCCGGGCCACCGCAGCGGCTTTCGCCATGGGTGCGGCCTACGTGCTGGCCGGCAGCGTCCACCAGGCTTGCGTCGAGTCCGGCACCACCGATCTGGTGCGCCGCATGCTGGCCGAAGCCGGCCAGGCGGACGTGGTGATGGCCCCGGCGGCGGACATGTTCGAGATGGGGGTGAAGGTGCAGGTGCTCAAACGAGGCACCCTGTTCGCCGTACGCGCCGCCAAGCTCTACGACTACTACCGGCGCTACGAGAGCTGGGAGGCGATCCCCGAAAAGGAGCGCGGCACCCTGGAAAAAGATTTTTTCCGAGCCGGGTTCGAGGAAACCTGGCAACAGACCGCCGCCTTCTTCGCCGAGCGCGACCCGAGCCAACTGGCGCGCGCCAAAAAGGACCCCCATCACAAACTGGCCCTGGTCTTCCGCTCCTACCTCGGGCTCAGTTCCAAGTGGCCCGTGCAAGGCGTGGCCGACCGCCAGCTCGATTTCCAGGTCTGGTGCGGACCGTCCATGGGGGCCTTCAACGAATGGACGGCCGGCACTTTCCTGGAGAAACCGGAAAACCGAGACACCGTAACCGTGGCCATGAACCTGCTCTACGGAGCGGCGGTGGCGCTGCGAACCTTCGACCTGACCCGTGCCGGATTCGAGGCAAGCGGGGATATCACCCACATCGAACCGATATCATTGAATGAAATAAGGAAAATACTCGGCCGGAAAATCTAAGGTGGTTGATAGATCAGGTTGACAGCTTGAAAGGGTTCAGGGTTCAGGGTTCAGGGTTCAGGGTTCAAGGTTCAAGGTTCAAGGTTCAAGGACAAAAAGGACCCAAGGGACCCAATTTCAAGTTCCAAGTTTCAAGTTTCCTCCCGGCGGATTCGAATTCTTCACAAGGGCCTGGAATTCACTCAGAAGGCTGGAAATCCGGATCGTCCGGCTCAGAGAATCGCATTCCGCCAGCGGTCTCGCGCCGGCCTCGGTCGCGACGGCGCTTTCGCGCCACTGCTCGCTCCAGATCTCGGGATAGCCAGGGTCCATCACCTGCCGCTGGAGCCTCTGCCGGACCCGGTAGGCGAATCCTCCCGCAGTCTTATGGAGGAGAATCTCGCAGGCCGGTGCGGCCCCGCCACCTCCCAACTGCCCGCGCAGGTCGAAGCACAGCCCCTCGGCTTTCAACCAGGGTGTCAGGTCGGCCAACACCTGACGCGCCTCGGGAACGGACAGATGCAAATCCGAGACAAGGTGCCCGCCCAGGTAGACCCGGAAAGCGTCGTCGAGATAATACTGGCGAGCGTATCCCGACCGGAGGCCAGCCAAGGGATCGGGAGGAAGAAACTCGCGAGACCATCGCTTCCAGCGGGCCAGGTTGATGTTGAGACGCCGGGCCAGCTCCCGGTTCTGGAAAATGGAAATTGCCATGCGGAATTCCTGTAATCCGAATCTCATAATTCGAAATCTGAAACAAATTCAAATTCTTGAAATTCAAATGGGTGAAACAAAAAGCTATGTTGACAAGCTTTTTTAGGTATGCGCTTGTTCTATCTGTGTCACAACCATATCACAAGTGAAATAAGGTTGTCATACCTTTTAAAACCCGATATATTTCTCCAAATCGATAAACTGGCGTAGATTCCAATCATTTTTCCGATACCGGCGGCGGTCCCCTTCCCGGCCGCCGCCTTCATTTGGATCCGATGACCATTTCCGAACAGACAACTTCAACCGCTTCGTCGCCGGTGGCCATCATCGGCATGGGTTGCCTCTTTCCCAAGGCGCCGGGGCTGAACGCCTACTGGCGGCTGCTGTGGCGCGGCCGCGACGCCATCGGCCCCGTGCCGCCCACCCACTGGTCCCCCCGGGACTACTACGACCCGGACCCCAAGCGACCGGACCACGTCTACTGCACCCGCGGCGGTTACCTGGAACCGGTGGATTTCGATCCCACCGAATTCGGCATCCCGCCATCGAGCCTGGAAGCCACCGACACCAGCCAACTGCTCAGCCTTCTGGCGGCTCGCATGGCCCTCACCGATGCCGGCTACGGCCCGGGACAGCGACCCTTCGACCGGCGGCACACCAGCGTGATTCTCGGGGTCACCGGCACCCAGGAACTCGTCATTCCCCTGGCCAGCCGCCTCGGCCATCCCCGCTGGCGGCGGGCCATGCTGGATGCCGGCATCGATCCCCGGACAGCCGATCAGGCCGTGGCCGCCATCGGCGACCAGTATGTCTCGTGGCAGGAAAGCTCCTTTCCCGGCCTGCTGGGCAACGTGGTGGCCGGCCGCATCAGCAACCGCTTCGACCTCGGCGGCACCAACTGCGCCGTGGACGCCGCCTGTGCCAGCTCCCTGTCGGCCCTCAACCTCGCGCTGCTGGAACTGTGGGCCGGACGCAGCCGGATGGCCATCACCGGCGGCGCCGACATGCTCAACGACATCTTCATGCACATGTGCTTCGCCAAGAGCCAGATCCTTTCTGCCAGCGGCGACGCCCGCCCCTTTTCCAGGGATGCCGATGGCACGGTGCTGGGCGAAGGCGTGGGGCTGGTGGTGCTCAAGCCCCTGGCGGCGGCCGAAAAGGACGGCGACCGGATCTACGCCGTCATCCGCGGCATCGGCGCTTCCAGCGACGCGCGCTCCAGCAGCATCTACGCCCCGCGCCGGGAAGGCCAGGTGGAAGCCCTCAGGCGCGCCTATGCCAGCGCCGGGGTCCCGCCGGAAACCGTGGAGATGGTCGAAGCCCACGGCACCGGCACCCGGGTGGGCGACCAAGTGGAGTTCAAGGCGCTCAAGTCGGTGTTCGAATTCAAGAAAGACACCGGCCAAGCCTGCGCCCTGGGATCGGTGAAATCGATGATCGGCCATGCCAAGGCCGCCGCCGGTGCCGCCGGCCTGATCAAGGCGGTCCTGGCCCTGCACCACAGGGTGCTGCTGCCCACCCTGAAGGTGGAGGCCCCGGACCCCGGTCTCGACATCGCTGGCAGCCCCTTCTATCTCAACACCGCCTCGCGCCCCTGGACCCGCCGGCCGGATCATCCCCGCCGCTGCGCGGTGAGCGCCTTCGGCTTCGGCGGCAGCAACTTCCACGTGGTGCTGGAAGAATATCCCGACAAAGAGGAAGCCCCGGCCTGGGACCAGGCGGTGCACATCCTCGTCCTGGGCGCCGCCGACCAACCCGGGCTGCAATCGGCCCTTGAGGCGCTGCGGGCCGAACTGGGCCGGACGCCATCGCCCACGGCGCCGGGAGAAGCGGCTCACCGCACCTGCGCCGCCTTCGACACCGCCGCCCCATGGCGCCTCACGGCGGTGGTTGCCGAAGATCAGGACGCAGCCCCAATCCTCGCGGCCGCCGCCGAGGCGCTGAAAACGTCGGATCCGGACCCGGCCGCCTTTCCGGAAGGGGTCTTTTTCGGCACCGGCCCGGCGCCGGGAAAGCTCGCCGTCCTGTTTCCCGGCCAGGGAAGTCAGTATCCCCGGATGGGCCGCGACCTGGCATGCCTGTTTCCCGAAGCCCGTCAAACGCTCGAAATCGTTCAGGAAGCGGTCAGTCAGCCCCCGCGGCTGAGCGACCTCATCTACCCTCCGGCCGATTTTTCTCCGGACGCGGCCAAGCGAAACGCCGCCGCCCTCCAGCCCACCGACCGGGCCCAGCCGGCCATCGGCGCCCTGAGCGCCGCATGGTACCGGGTGCTGGCGCGCTTCGGGCTGGCCCCGGATGCCCTGGCCGGCCACAGCTTCGGCGAACTCACGGCGCTGTGGGCCGCCGGCCGCATCGATCTGGAAACCTTCGCCCGCCTCTCGGCCCTTCGCGGCAAAGTGATGGCCGATGCCGGCCGCAGCGGATCCGACCCCGGCACCATGCTGGCGGTCAAGGCGCCCCTGGAACAGTTGGATGCCCTGGCGCTGCCCGAAGGGGTGATCCTGGCCAACCGCAACAGCCCGCGGCAAGGGGTCTTTTCCGGGCCCACCGAAGGTATCGCCGCCCTGGAAAAACAATGCCGGGCCAAGAAGCTGCGGGCCGTGCGCCTGCCCGTGGCCGCCGCCTTTCACAGTGCGCTGATCGCCGACGCCCGTCAGCCTTTCGCCGAGGCGGTGCGGCAAGCGCCCATCGCTTCCAGCGCCATCCCGGTTTACGGCAACACCCGGGCAGCCCCCTATCCCACCGACACCGAAGGCGCCCGCCGGATCCTCGCCGACCAGATGGTGCAGCCGGTGGATTTCGTCGGTCTGGTGAATCGGCTCTACGATGACGGCTGCCGCACCTTTCTGGAAGTCGGCCCCAAGGCGGTGCTCACCGGGCTGGTGGATGATACCCTCGCCGGAAGACATCACGTTGCCATGACGGTGGACCGCTCCGCCGGCCGCGGCTGCGGGATCACCGATCTGGCCGTCACCCTTGCCCGGCTCGCCGCCATGGGGCACCGCATCGACCTGTCCGGCTGGGAGTCACCGCCCGCCGCCGGCCCGGCCCAGCGCATGAAAATTCCCCTGACCGGCGCCAACCATCGGAGCCAGCCAAAAAAATCCGCGCCTCAACGCCGGCCGGCGCCTCCGCCGACGGCAAAGGCGGCCATAACGACCCTGCCGCCGGTCGCCAAGACGCCTGATCCGCCGGATCGGCGAACACTTCCGACGCCAGCGAGCACGATCATGAAAACACCCGAACAATACCCCACCGGATCCCCGGACCTGATCGCCGAGGCCCTCAAATCGGTCCAGGCCGGCCTCAAGGCCATCGAATCGATGCAGGCCCGAACCACCGAGGCCCACCAGAAATTCCTCGACGTCCAGCAGGAAGCCAGCCGGACCCTGCAGCAGATGATGGCCAGCGCCGAGCGCCTCAGCCAGGCCTTGCCAGGCGGCATTACCGCGGTCGAGATGCCCCTCCCCTTGCCGGCACCGGTCCAGACGCCGGCCCACATCGCTGTCCCGGCCCCGAGGCCGACCCCGGTTGTCGAACCGGTTCCTCGGGTGACCCCACCGCCCCAGCCGCCGGCCGTGGTCGAGGAAACGGCCAAATCGCCGGGCAATGCCGACGACAGGGTGCTGTCCACCCTGGTGGCCGTGGTGTCCGAACTCACCGGTTACCCGGAATCCATGCTCGGCGCCGACATGGACCTGGAGGCCGACCTGGGCATCGATTCCATCAAGCGGGTGGAAATTCTTTCGGCCCTGGAAGAGCGACTGCCCGGCCGGGGGTCGATCTCCGCCGAAAAAATGACCGAGATCAAGACCATCGGCGACATCGCCGCCCTGTTGGGCGCCCATGCACCGGGTACACCCGAGCCTGCGTCAGATGCCCCGGCACAGGCGTCGGCACCTCCGCCGCAACCCGCCAATGCCCCGCCGCCGGCCGGTGAGGCGCTTTCCATCCTGGTAGATGTGGTGTCCGAGCTCACCGGATACCCGGAATCGATGCTCTGCGCCAACATGGACCTGGAGGCCGACCTGGGCATCGATTCCATCAAACGGGTGGAAATTCTTTCGGCCCTGGAAGAGCGACTCCCCGGTCAGGGATCGATCTCCGCCGAACAGATGTCCGGGCTCAAGACCCTGGGCGACATCGCCGCCGCCCTGGACGGATCGCCACCGAAAGCTTCGGCTCCGGTCAAGGACACCGCCGCACCGGCGCCTTGCGCTGCCCCGCCGGCGCCGCAGTCCAACGAACAACTTTCAGCGCAACGACTCGACCACCTGGCCCCGCGACGCTTCGTGAAGGCCGTGTCCTATGCAGCGCCAGCCAGATCCGCTTCGTTGCATCTCGCCCCCCAAGGCCAGGTACTGGTGGCTGGGGGCGATGCCGACCTGGGCCCGCTTCTGGCCAGACATCTGATGGAAGCGGGTCTCAATGCCGTACACCTGCCCCAAGGACAAATCGAAACCGCCCTCGCCGGGGATGAAGGCCTGCCCCGGGCCTCGGGCCTGGTGATGGTGGCCGAATCCGCCGATGCGGCCCATGCCGATCTGAAGCGGGCCTTCGGCCTCACCCGTCGCCTCGCGAGAGATCTGGCGCGGGCGGCGGACAACGGCGGCGCGATGCTGGCCGCCGTTACCCGGTTGGACGGGAGCTTCGGTTTTCTCAAGGAGCCCTTGGCTTCGCCTTCCAGCGGCGCGCTGTCCGGCCTGGTGAAAACCGCGGCCCTGGAACTGGAGGGCGTGGTGTGCCGGGTGCTGGATATCGGCGCCGACTGGGCCGATGCGGAAACGGCCGCTGCGACTGTGACCAAGGTCCTGGTGAGCACCGGCCCGACGGATCCGGTGGAAATCGGGGTCACCCCCAGCGGCTGCTACCGTCTGGAACTGGTATCGGCCCCTTACGCGGAAGACAGACTCGACCTGGCGCCCGGGGCGGTGGTGGTGGCGACCGGAGGCGCCCGCGGCGTCACCGCCGAGGCGCTCTTGGCCCTGGCCCGGGAGGTGAAACCGGTGTGCCTGATATTGGGCCGATCGCCCCTGCCCGGACCTGAACCGGAATGGATAGGCGGCCTGTACACGCCGGCCGAGATCCGCCAGGCTTTGTTGAAAACCGAGTTTGCCGGACGCAAGGTCGGACCGCGGCAACTGGCCGAACGGGCCGCCCAACTGAATGCCGAGGCCGAGGTGCGCCGCAACCTCGAGCGTTTGCAGGCCGCCGGTGCCACGGTGATCTACCGCTCCGTCGATGTCCGCCGCCGGGATGAAGTGGCCCGGGCGCTGGAAGCCCTGCGCGCCACCCATGGACCGATCCGCGCCCTGATTCACGGGGCCGGCACCCTGGCCGACCGGCGCATCGAGGACAAGACCGACGCGCAGTTCGATGCGGTCTTCGACACCAAGGTCCGGGGGTTGGAACATCTGTTGGCGTTGACCGCCGACGACCCCCTGCGCTACGTGGTGCTGTTCTCCTCGGTGGCCGCCCGCTACGGCAACACCGGCCAGGCCGATTACGCCATGGCCAACGAGTGGCTCAACAAGACCGCGGTGGACCTGGCCCGCCGGCGCCCCGAGATCCGGGTGCTGGCCATCAACTGGGGACCGTGGGACGGGGGCATGGTGGACGAGGGCCTCAAGCGCCACTTTGCCAACCGAGGCGTGTCTCTGCTGGATCCGGCTGCCGGCGCCGCGGCCATGGTGCGCGCCATGGCCGATCCCGACGCCACCGAAGTGGAAATGGTGGTGGGGGGAGACCTGGCAGGGGAAGCGCCGGCCTGCGAAAGCGACGTCGCCTTACCGGATGTACCGGATCATCTCGAGGTGGCCCTGGCCCAGGAGGTGGATCTGGAGCGGTTTCCCGTGTTGGCGGACCATGTGCTGGGCGGCCTTCCGGTGGTTCCCCTGGCCCTGATGATCGAATGGCTGGGCCACACGGCCCTGCATACGAATCCCGGCCTGACCTTGGTGGGTCTGGACGATCTCAGGGTGCTCAGCGGCATCAAGCTCGACGGCAAGCCGCACCCGGTCAAGCTCATGAGCGGCGCCTCGGTGCGCCGTGATGGCCTCTTCGAAGTGCCGGTGGCCCTGTTCAACGGCAACGGCCACAACGGCAGCGGACCGGTGCACAGCCGGGCCCGGGCCCTGCTGGCGGACATGCCTCTGAAAGCCCCGGCCCCGCCCCCGCCACCGACCGGTCTCAAGCCGTTTCCCCTCAGCACGAAAGAAGCTTACGGGCGCGTGCTGTTCCACGGTGAGCGCCTCCGGGGCATCCGCCGCATCGAGGGATGCAGCGACCAGGGCATGGTGGCTCGTCTGGCTCCGGCGCCCACCCCGGACCGCTGGATCCGCCAACCGCTGCGCAGCCGATGGATCACCGATCCGCTGGTGCTCGATGCCGCGTTCCAGATGGCGATCCTCTGGAGCCACGTCCAGCTCGGCATGGTTTCCCTGCCCGCCTGTGCGGAAAGCTATCGCCAGTACCGCCGGCGGTTCCCGGCCGAGGGAGTCACCGCCGAGATGCACGTGGTGGCGGCCACCTCCCATCGCCTCAAGGCGGACATCGCCTTCCTTGACGCCCAGCGCCAGGTGGTGGCGATCCTCTCCGGCTACGAGGCGACCATGGACCCCGGTTTGGAGGCCGCTTTCAAGGCCCAGGCGGCGTGAGAGGGGCGCAAACGTATTTGAGAGGACACAGGCGGCGACCCATAGGAAGAAGGGGACAAATAGACTGGCGCGTGTGAGGGGTTTTCCGGGGCGCCGGATCCAGAACATCTTGCGGACGACGGCTCCATGGCTTCTGATCTTCTTTCAGACACTTGAAACCAATCGAGGCGGCCGGGGGCTGACTTGCGCCGCCGGCAAGAACTCGGCGCCAAGCGCCCGTAGTCCGCAACCGCGCCAAAATGTGGGCGATCTGTCAGTGCACCATCGAAAGGCAGCGCCGTTTGCACAAGCCCCCTTCGGTTGCGGTCAACGCGCTCTATGCGCCTCAGACAGCTTCCCGGACGGTCGCCAAGTCAACCCCCTGACCGCACTGTGAAAATTTCATAATCCTGAAAAATCCAAAAGAAGTGCGTTTGCCAGCCCCGCATGATCAGGTTGCCTCCCGGCGGGAGCAAGACGAACTGGACCGCCGCCCCGGAACTGTCTGAGGCGCATAGCGTCCGTTGGCCCGGACAGTAGCGAGTTATTGCCAAAGAACCGATTGATCTCAAGGTTGCAGTGCCGCATCGCCAGAGTTGCGGCCTTGTCCGGGCCTTTACGGACGGTTGGCGCCGAGTTTTCCGGGGCGCCGGAGCCAGAGCGTCTTGCGGACGACGACGGTATGTTCTTCGCCGAGTATTCTGACATTTTCAGCACATTGGAAATACCGGGGGCGGCCGGGGGCTGACTTGCGCCGCCGGCAAGAACTCGGCGCCAAGCGCCCGTAGCCCGCAACCGCGCCAAAATATGGGCGATCTGTCGGTGCATCATCGAAACGCAGAGGCGTTTGCACAAAGCCGCTTCGGTTGCGGCCAACGCGCTCTATGCGCCTCAGACAGCTTCCCGGACGGTCGCCAAGTCAACCCCTGGTCGCCCTGTTCAAAATTTTCAAAATCCTGAAAAAGCCAAGCGAAGTGGCTTTGCCTGATGCCTTACAGGAACTCGTCTCCCGGCGGGAGCAAGACGAACTGGACCGCCGCCCCGGAACTGTCTGAGGCGCCTATCGTCCGTTGGTCCGGACAGTAGCGAGCTTTTGCCAAAGAATCAGCTTGTTCTCAGATATGCAGGGCCGCATCGCAAGAATAGCGGCGCTGTCCGGGCCTTTACGGACGGTTTGCGCCGAGTTTTCCGGGGCGCCGGATCCAGAGCGTCTTGCGGACGACGGCAGCATGCTTCTCACCAAATATTCTATTTTTTTCAGTCACTTGAAAATACCGGAGCCGGACGCTCAATTTTTATTTTTCTCACCGCGACCCTTATTCATCTCTGTGTCCGCGGTGGTGAACAGCAACTTTTTGCGAACTTGCCAAATTTGGTTCGAATTCAAAATTCGATATTTTTAGCTCTTGTTTGGAAGGTGATGCTGGCGATTTGTTCGCTTTTATCTTCAGGGAGCGTTCAGTCATCCTCGGGAAGCGGCGACTGTGCCGACCAACCCCGGGCGACGGTGCGTGAAGCCGCTCCCCGGTCGTAGACCCGCTGGCGAGCCCGGGCCGCTGCCGCCAGAACCTCTACCTGGACGTCCAGATAATCGAACACACGGGCTTTCTGTTTGCCCGGCGCCGGGCGCAGCACCCGCCCCAGATACTGGATCACCCGCCCGCTGAACCGGATCGGAGTGGCGAGAAAGAGACTGGAAAGGCTGCTACAATCGAAACCTTCACCCACCAGTTGGCCTGTGGCCACCACCACGCGCACCTCTCCGCGGTTGATTCGCTCCAGAAGCGCCTGCCTCTCGGCGGCCGGCATGTCGCCGGTGAGTTTTTCGGCGGGAATGCCGTGGCCCAGGCGCAGCAATCCCTGGAGGATCTCACAGTGACGGCGGCGATCGGAAAGCACCAGGATGGTGCCGCCGGCGCCGGCTGCTTCCCGGGCCACGTCCGATGCGATGAGGCGGTTGCGGGCGTCGTCGGCCGTAAGCTCCGACAGCATGCGGCTGTACTCGGTGACCGGGTCGAAATACGGTTTGAATTCGGTTTCGCGCAGGATCACTTCTGCGTCAAGCACATCCCCGCTGGCCACCAGACGGCGGTGTTCGATCTCGTGAGCCGTGTTGCCCAAGTGCCAGAAAATCAGTTGGGAGAGCTTGTCCCTGCGCCAGGGGGTGGCCGAGAGGCCCAGCATGTAGCGGCAGTCGAAGGCGGTCACCGCTTCGGTGAAAGTGCGGCTCGGGCAGCGATGGCATTCGTCCACCACGAGAAATCCCACGGTGGGCACGATGGCATCCAGATGCTTGTAGAGCGTCTGGACCATGGCCACGGTGATCCCGGTTCCCGGTTCCACCCGGCCGCCGCCGATGCGCCCCACCCGATCGGCTGGCAGGTCGAGAAACCGGCCGATACGTTCGATCCACTGGTCTTGCAGTTCGCGGGTGTGCACCACGATGAGGGTCGGCTGCCGCCGGGCCGCCACCACGGCAAGGGCCATGACGGTCTTGCCGGAGCCGGTCGGCGCACTGAGCACGCCAAAATCCTTGGCCAGGCAATCGGCCACCGCCTTCTGCTGAAACGGCTTGAGTTCGCCCCGAAAGGCGAAATCCACCGGCGCCAGGCACTGCCGGCGATCCTCGATGCAAAAACCGATGCCCTGCTGCCGGCACATATCCACCACCTGGCGGATGAATCCCCGGGGCACCACCAACCCATCGGCGCCCAGGCGATGATGAAAGCGCAGCACCTTCGGCATGCCGCGGGTCCAGCGACCCAGGCGCGTCGCCTCGACATACTGGGGATTTTCCATCTCCAGGCGCGATATCAAGCTTTGGTGCAGGACCGGGGGCAGATGGCCTAGCTTCAGCGCGTTGGACAGCGTCATCGAAACGGGCTCGTCCGGTTTCAAGACCCCTGTCTCCCGGCGGCCGCGGCGGCCCGGCGCTTGACGGCGAGCAGCCCGGGGCTGTTGTTCAGGTACATGAGGGGCGAGCGGCAGCCGGCGGCCATGAAGCGCTGCTCGATTTCGTCGAAGAGCACCGGCCGGTCCGGCCACCGGAAGCGCTGAGCCTCGTCGCGCAGCGATTGCCATTGGCGCTGCAACGCCGGGTCGGGCGCCAGCACTTCGCGTTCGGCCCGGTCGCAGAGAAACAGGGCGCAGACGATGGGCCGCACCCGCCAGAGACAGCCATCAGGTCCCAGGTAAACGCACTTGGTGCCCTCGTGGGGCCGCGACAGGGGTGCCATCATCCGGTCCAGCTCCGTTGGGGAAGAGACCAGGGCGTTGACCACCACCTCGGCAAAAAAAGTGATGATGGCCTCACGGGCGCAGCAGGCGCTCAAGGCGTTCTGGTAACAGGTCACATTGCAAAGATGGTGGAAATGACCTTGCAGGAATTGCTCCAGCCGATGGCGATAGTCGAGATAGTCGGCAATGCGCGCTGAAATGGCGTCGCGTTCGGACGCACCGCACTGGTCCAGATGCCGGCGCACCATCTGCAGGGCTTCGAGCTGCTGGATCTGGTAGGGGGTCAGGGGCATTTTGAATATTTGAAACTTGAAATTGGGTCTTTTGGCCTTTTCGGTTTGTTTCAAATTGCAGGCCAGATGGAAACAATGGGTTTCGCTGCCGCGCCACCCATCCGCGGCGGCCGGCGCGGATGGATCTCTCGTCGCCCCGCTCCTCAAAATGTCACAGGAATCCATTTGACCTGGCCTCTACCGGCCGTTATAAACAAGTCGCCCGATCCTTTCAACCCGGATAACCAAGGCATTGCCAATGATTGTCACCTGCATCGACCACTTGACAACCGCCCTGGCCGAAATGTCGACGACCACCGGAATGGAGGTTCCTTCCCGGGACATCCTCCAGGGTCGCCTCGAAACGCTTCGGCGGGCTACCATCTACCTGCGCCCGGGAGATGCCCATGGCTACCGCGTGCTGGCGCTGCTGTTTCACCTTCCGGATCTTCGCCCGGAATCGCGGACCGTATTATTGAATTATTTACATTCGAATTTGGATTTTCCCCAACCAGAAACAGAATCTTGCAACCCTGCGCGGATTGAAGCGCCGCCTTCCCCCGAACCAGCGCGGAGCACGGATTCCCCTCCCCTGTCGCAAGCGCAAGAGCCGGCCCCGGAACCGCCGCCTTCACCCGATGCGGACTTTTCCTTCACCACGACGCGCCGCGAAGACCTCTTCGACCGCTTCCTGAGTTGGATCGCCGCCTTGGTGTGTTGAAATGAATTCACCCCTGGACATCGCCGTGGTCGCCGTGGGCGGCGTTTTCCCCGGCGCCCCTGACACCACGGTGTTTTGGCAGAACATCGCCGCCGGCCGCAGCGCCATTGCCGAAGTGGCGCCCGGCCGCTGGATCGCCCCGGTACGGGCCATGGTGGCTCCCGGACCGGTCCCCGACAAGGCATTGAGCCCACACTGCGGCCTGGTTCGCGACTTCACCTTCGATCCCCATGGCTTTCGGGTTTCCGCCGAAGCCCTCGCCGAGCTCGACCCCCTCTACCACCTGGTCCTCCAGGCCGGCCGCGAGGCGGTAAGCGGCGGATGCCTCGACGCCGTCCGCCCGGAACGGACCGGCACGATCCTGGCGGCCATCGCCCTGCCCACCGACGGTGCCTCGGCCCTGGCCCGGCGCCTGTTCATGGAGGCTGTCTCGGCAGAGTGCTTCCATTCTTCCGTATCGCATCTTGCAGATCACCGTCTTCGCCGCGCGGCCCGGGTGACCTCTCTGCCGGCGGCTCTCTTGGCGGCCGCCCTGGGCCTGGGCGGCGGCAGCTTCACCCTGGATGCAGCCTGTGCCAGTTCCTTGTACGCCGTGCGCCTGGCCTGCGATGCCCTCAGCGCCGGGCGGCTGGACGCCGTCCTGGCCGGCGGCGTCTCCCGGCCGGACTGCCTCTACACCCAGGTGGGCTTCAGCCAGTTGCGGGCCCTTTCCCCCTCGGGTCGCTGCGCACCCTTCGACGCCGATGCCGACGGCCTGGTAGTGGGCGAAGGCGCCGGTGTCGTGGTGCTCAAGCGCCTGGCCGACGCTCTCTCCCGGGGCGACCCGATCCTGGCCGTCATCCGGGCCGCGGGGCTGTCCAACGACACCCGCGGCAACCTGCTGGCCCCGGACAGCGCCGGGCAGATCCGGGCCATGAAACATGCCTATGACCAGGCGGGATGGGCACCGGCGGACGTTGACCTCATCGAATGCCACGGCGCCGGCACCCCGGTGGGCGACCGGGTGGAAATCGACAGCCTCTTTGGCCTGGCGCCCCGCGATTCGGCGGGCCACCGGCCCTGCGCCATCGGTTCGGTCAAATCCAACATCGGCCACCTGCTCACCGCCGCCGGGGCTGCCGGGCTGATCAAGACCCTCCTGGCCCTCAAGCACCGCACCCTGCCGCCATCGTTGAATTTCCAGCGTCCCGCCGACCCGCGCCTCGACCCGCAGAGGCCGTTCCGGGTCCAGACCGCCGCCGGACCGTGGGAAAATGACGGCCACCGCGCCCGCCGGGCCGCGGTGAGCGCCTTCGGGTTCGGGGGCATCAACGCTCATCTGCTCCTGGAGGAATGGACCGGCGACCCGCCATCGAAAAGCCGTTCCGCCACCCCACGGCCCCGGACATCTTCCCCGGCGCCGGTGGCCATTGTAGGCATGGCGGCCCGCATCGGCGCCTTGCCGGACCTGCCCGCCTTTGCCGAAGCGGTCGGTGGCCATCGGCCGGCCGTCACACCGATTCCCCCACGGCGCTGGCGGGGTCTGGGGCACATGGCCGGACTGTTGGGACAGGGCCCGATCCAGGCCGCATGGATGGAAGACATTCCCTTTCCCGCCGACCGCTTCCGCATTCCCCCCGCCGAGATCCCGGACCTGCTCGCCCAGCAGGGGCTGATGCTCCTGGCCGCTGGCGAGGCATTGCAGGACGCCGGGCTGCCGCTGCGGGCGCTACGCGAGCGCATGGGCGCCATCATCGGCATCGAGTTCGATCCCGAAGCCACCGATTTTCACGTGCGCTGGTGGCTGCGCCATGGGGAGGCCGACAAAACCCTGCCGCCGGCCATGCAGGCGGCCGCCCGGGCCCACCCGGATCTGATGAATACCTGGCTGAAACAACTGGGCGAGGAATTCAGCCTCCCCCTGAACGCCAGCCGCACCGTGGGGGCTCTCGGGGGCATCGTGGCCAGCCGCGTGGCCCGGGAGTTCGGCTGCGGCGGCCCCAGTTTCGGTGTATCGGCAGGAGCGGTCGGCGGGTTGCAGGCGGTGGAAATCGCCGCGCGGTTTCTTCAACAGGGGGAAACCGACATCATGATCGCCGGGGCGGTGGAACTGACCTGCGATGCGCGCCACCTGGCCATCCATGCCGGCGTGGACGGTGCCGGCGACCAGCCGCCCGGGGAAGGCGCCGTGGCTCTGGTACTCAAACGCCTGGAGGACGCCCGGCGGGACGGAGACCGCATCTACGCCGTCATCGAAGGGTTGGGTGCCGCCGGCGGCGCCTTCGGGGAAAACGAAGAGCACCTCCGCCGAAGTATCCGGGATCGGTCCCTCGCCGCCGCTCAAGCCGAGGCAGGGCCCGGCGAAAAACCGGCGGACGTCCCGGAAAACGCCGCGATCCGCCATCACATCGGGGGCACCGGCGCCGTCGAAGGACTGGCGGAAATGGTTCAAGTCGCCCTGGACCTTCACCGGGGCAGCATGCCGCAGCGCCGCGGCACCGGGGCCTGGAGCGCCGACGGCCACTGCCTTCACCTGGTCCTCAGGGCGGCCGATTCCCCTGTGCCGGCGGCGCGGCCCGCCCCCGATCCGCCTCTCACCGCCGGCCCGACGACATCCATTCCCGTGGGGCGGCCTCTCGCCATTCCGCCCCTGGATCCCGAGCTCGCTTCGCCGGCCGGCGCGCCCCCCCGGCCTGACACCGCCCGCGTTTCCATCCCCCGTGCGGGTAGTCCAACTGGCCCGGCACAAGCCCACATCGCCCGCATCGATCGGTTGGCCGCCAACACCGTCGCCACGGCCGAGGCCCACCAGGCATTCCTCGACCTGAGCGCTTCGCTGACCCGGCAGTACGGCCAGGCCGTGGCCCTTCAGGCCCGGCTCCTCTCGACGCCCGGCGCATCCACCAAATTGACCGCCGCACCGGTCCCCTCCCCGCCCGTGCCAGCGGTACCCGCGGCGGAATCACCGGCGCCCGGGGAAAAGCCGGCCTTCGACCGCGCCCGGTGCCTCGAATTCGCCCGGGGCCTGGCAGCCAACGTCCTGGGGCCGGCCTTCGCCGAGGTGGACGGGTTTGCCGCCCGGGTGCGCCTGCCCGACGAACCGTTGATGCTGGTGGACCGCATCGTTTCCATCCAGGGGGAAATGCTGTCCCTGGGCGAGGGGCAAATCGTCACCGAGCACGACGTCTTCCCTGATGCCTGGTACCTGGACGGCGGCCACGCGCCGGTGTGCATCGCCGTGGAGGCCGGACAGGCCGACCTGTTCCTCTGCAGCTACCTCGGCATCGACCACCAGGTACGTGGCGCCCGCAACTATCGGCTCCTGGACGCCAAGGTGCGCTTCCATCGCCGTCTGCCGGAGCCGGGAGAAACAATCCGCTACGTCATTCACATCGACCGCTTCGTGCGCCAGCAGGACACCTGGCTCTTCTTCTTCCGCTTCGAGGGGACCATCGACGGTGCCCCGCTCATCTCCATGCGCGACGGGTGCGCCGGATTCTTCACGCCCGAGGAAGTGCGCCGCAGCGGCGGCATCGTCCTCACCGAGGCCGAGCGTCGTCCCCAGCCGGGAAAGCTGCCCGAAAACTGGCAACCGCCGGTGCCCATGGAGCCCACGGCCCTTTCCGACACCCAGGTGGAGGCCCTGCGTCGCGGAGATCTGCACGCCGCCTTCGGCGGCTCCTTCCAAGGGGTGACGCTGTCGGAGAATCTCCGCCTGCCCGGCGGCCGCATGCACCTGATCGACCGGGTTCGCCGCCTCGATCCCCGGGGCGGGCGCTTCGGTATCGGCACCATCGAGGCCGAGGCGGACATCGCCGGCGACGAATGGTTTCTCACCTGCCACTTCGTGGACGACAAGGTGATGCCCGGCACCCTGATGTACCAGTGCTGCGAGCAGACCCTGCGGGTATTTCTGCAACGCCTGGGATGGATCGCCGAAGACGCCGGCCCGGCATATCAGCCGGTGTACAACATCGAGGCGGTGCTCAAGTGCCGCGGTCCGGTGACCCCGGAGACCCGGCGGGTTGTCTACCAGGTGGATCTGCGGGAAATCGGCTACGATCCCTCCCCCTATGCCGTGGCGGACGCCCTCATGTTCGCCGACGGAGAGCCCATCGTGATGTTCAGCGGTTTGTCTCTGCGCGTCGACGGCCTGACCCGGGAGGCCATCGAGGCCTTCTGGGAACGTCGCCGCCAGCCGGCACCGCCCCAATACACCGGCGCGCAGATCCTGGCCTTTTCCGTGGGCCATCCCTCGGATTGCTTCGGGGAGCCGTACCGCCCCTTCGACGAAAAACGCTTCATCGCCCGGCTGCCCGGCCCGCCCTACCTCTTTCTGGACCGGGTGGTGGACGCCGGCCCCGCACCCTGGCGCCTGGAGGCCGGGGCATGGGCCACGGCCGAGTATGACATCCCCTCCGATGCCTGGTATTTTCGGGCCGACCGCGGCGGCGGAGTCCTGCCGTTTTGCATCCTGCTGGAAATCGCCCTCCAGGCCTGCGGGTTCCTGGCGGCCTACGCCGGCTCGGCCCTGCAGAGCGACCAGCCCCTCAAGTTCCGCAACCTGGGCGGCCGGGGGACCCTCCATCGGGTACCGGACCGCCATAGCGGGCGCTTGACAGCCACCGCCCGCCTCACCCGGGTCTCCAAGGCCGGGGCCATGATCATCGAAGAATTCCAGATGGCGGTCAGCGACCGCCAAGGTCCGGTCTACACCGGCGAATCGACCTTCGGTTTCTTTAGCGAACAGGCGCTTTCCAACCAGGTGGGGTTGCGTGAAGCCGACAGTCTGATACCATTTCCTGACGAAACGGACCTTGCCGGCGCCAAATCGGAACAAATGCCCGCGATGGCGCCGCTGTCGCCGGACGATCCCGGGACATCCCACGGTTCCGGCCTGCCGGCGCGGGCCCTGCGCATGATCGATCGCATCGAGGCGCATCTGCCCGACGGTGGTCCGGACGGCTCGGGATGGATCCAGGGCACCAAGCAGGTGGACCCGAACGAATGGTTCTTTGCGGCCCACTTCTTCCAGGACCCGGTCTGTCCGGGATCCCTGGGCATCGAGGCGCTGCTGCAGCTGCTGCGCGTCGATGCCCTTTCGCGCTGGCAGGGGACCGACTGGCGCATCGAGCCCCTGTGCGGGGCAACGCATCGCTGGACCTACCGGGGGCAGGTAACCCCCGGTGACAAGACGATGCAGGTAGTCGCGGCAATTCGCGAACGCGGCACGAAGGGCAACCCATTTTTGCGCGCCGACGGCATGTTGAGCGTCGACGGCCGCCGGATCTATCACCTGGAAAACTTCGGCCTCCGCCTGACGGCCGGGCCAACGAAACAACCATGACCCAACGCCTGACTTATCAACGGGTGCGCATCGCCGGATTCGGCTACGAGCTGCCACCCCACGTCATCGCCTCGGAAGACCTGGAAACGGCTCTGGCGCCGCTCTACCAGGCATTGCACCTCAAGCCCGGTCAGCTGGAGGCCCTCACCGGCATCGCCGAGCGCCGCTGGTGGGCCCCCGGCTATCCCATGCACGCCGGCGCCGCCGCGGCCGGGCGCAAGGTTCTGGCCGCCACGGGCATCGATGCGGCCGATCTCGGCATGCTGGTCTACGCCGGGGTGTGCCGGGACCACATCGAGCCGGCCACGGCCTGCGCCGTTGCCGACGCGCTGAACATCGGCCCCGAAGCAATGGTCTACGACGTCTCCAATGCCTGTCTTGGCGTGCTCAACGGCATGGTGCAGATCGCCGACGCCATCGAGCTGGGCCGAATCCGCGCCGGCATGGTGGTCTCCTGCGAAACGGCCCGATCCATCGTCGAGTTGACCATCCAGCGGCTCAACCAGTCGCCGACCATGGAAAATTTCAAGCACTGCGTGGCCACCTTGACCGGCGGGAGCGGAGCGGTGGCCGTGGTCCTCACCGACGGGAGCCTCGGCCCGGCCGGCCAGCGGCTGGTCGGCGGAGTGGTCCGCAACGCCGTGGTCCACCATGGCCTGTGCCGCTGGGGAACGGACACGGACAACCCGGCTCACGGCATCATGCGCATGGACACCGACGCGCCGGGGGTTATGGAGCACGGCGTGGCCCTGGGAAGGGGCACATACCGGGAATTTGTCGCCGCCGTCGGCTGGCCGGGAGGGAGGCCGGACAAGATCGTCTGCCACCAGGTGGGGGCGGCCCACCGGGCCACTGTCCTCCAAGCCATCGGTATTCCGCCGGAAGACGATTTTTCCACCTTCGCCTTCCTGGGCAACATCGGCACCGTGAGTCTCCCCATCACCGCCGCCATCGGCGCCGAACGCGGGTTCTTCGCCCCGGGCCAACGGGTGGGATTTTTCGGCATCGGCAGCGGGCTCAACTGCGTCCTGATGGGGTTGGAGTGGTAAAAAAACAAGTGCCGAGTGAACTAAAGTGCCTAAAGTGAACTAAAGTGAACTAAAGTGAAGGAATTTTGTCATTTTTAAAAAAACCGGAGCGAAGCGACTCCACAACTTTAGGCACTTTAGGCACTTGCAACTTTAGGCACTTGTAACCTTAGCCACTTGCAACTTTTCCCGGCTTTTTGTGATCATGCCCCTGCAATCCCAACAAATCGTTGACCGCAACGACTGGCGGCCCCTCTATCCCTTCGGGTCCCATTTTCTCGACCGCGATGGCCTGCCGTACCACTACCTGGACGAGGGGCGGGGAGAGCCGCTGCTCATGGTCCACGGCAACCCCACCTGGTCCTTCTACTTTCGCCGCCTGGTGACGGCCTTTTCCCATCGCTGGCGCTGCGTGGTGCCGGACCACATCGGCTGCGGGCTTTCGGCCAAACCGTCGGCGGACCGTTACGGGTTTCGACTCCGGGACCGGGTTGACGATTTGTCGCATCTTTGCGACCATCTCGGACTGAACCGCCGCGTGACGCTCATCGTCCACGACTGGGGAGGCATGATCGGCCTGGCCTGGGCCTTGGAGAATATCGAGCGCATCGGTCGCCTGGTGGTGCTCAACACCTCCGGTTTTTTGCCGCCGGCGGGAAAGCCGATCCCCTGGCGTCTGCGTCTGGTACGCGACCTGCCGGCCCTGGCCGAACCAGCGGTGCTGGGGCTGAACCTCTTTGCCCGGGGCGCCGTGCGCATGGCTCCGGCCAGACCTTTGCCGCCGGCGGTGCGCAACGGGATGCTGGCGCCCTGCGACCGGCCGCGCCACCGCCTGGCCACGCTGCGTTTCGTCCAGGATATCCCCCTGGTGCCGGGAGATCCGAGCTATGCGATGGTGAAGCGTGTAGACGACAACCTTGATCGACTGCGCGGCATTCCCATGCTGATCGTCTGGGGAGCCAAGGATTTTGTTTTTGATCTGGACTATCTGGCTGAATGGCGGCGGCGCTTCCCCGAAGCCGGGGTTCACGTGCTGGCCCGCGCCGGCCATTACCTGCTCGAAGACGAGCCGGGAACCGTCCAGAGGCACATCGCCAACTTTTTGGATTGTCATGATCCTGCGGCTGCCGACACGCTCAACGACGGGTCATGACAGCAATGTCGGCATTCCAGGGCTTGGATTCAGCTTCCGGGGGACGCGTTGAAGCAGCGCGCCCGAATCCATGGCGAGCGCCACTGTTGACCCTTTAAATGCGACGGGATACGCCGTGCAAGACGTCCAATCCCTCAATATCGCCAATCATCTACGCCGCGTGGCCGAAGCGTGTCCATTCCGGCGCGCCGTGGTGGCCCCGGCGGGACGGGATCGGGCTGGCCGGGTCGCTTACGCCCATTTGACCTTCCGCCAGCTCGATCAGGAATCCGACCGCATCGCTTTTGGTCTGGATAGCGTCGGCATCGGCCGGGGCACCCGCACCATCGTGATGGTGCGCCCCGGCCTCGAGCTGTTCGCCTTGACCTTCGCCCTGTTCAAGGCGGGTGCCGTACCGGTGATGGTCGACCCGGGCATGGGCATCCGGCGCATGATGGCCTGCTTCGCCGAGACCCGCCCCGAGGCCCTCATCGGCATCCCGCCGGCCCACGCGCTGCGCATCGTCCAGCCCAAATTTTTCGACACGGTGAAAACCGCCGTCACCGTGGGACGGCGTTGGTTCTGGGGAGGACCGACCTTGCAACAACTGCGCAGCCGGCCGTGGAGCGTCTTCCCCTTGGCGGATACCCAGCCGGACGAAACGGCCGCCATCCTCTTCACCACGGGCAGCACCGGCCCGGCCAAGGGAGTGGTGTACACCCACGGCATTTTCGACGCCCAGGTACGCCACATCCGCGACCATTTCGATATTCGGGAAGACGAAATCGACCTGCCCACCTTCCCGCTGTTCGCCCTCTTCGATCCGGCCCTGGGCATGACGGCCGTCATCCCGGACATGGACCCCACCCGACCGGCCAAGGTCGATCCAACCAAGATCGTCGAGGCCATCCTCGACCAGGGCGTCACCAACATGTTCGCGTCCCCGGCCCTGCTCAGACGAGTAGGCGCCTTCGCCGCCTCACACGAACTGCGTTTCCCCTCGCTGCAACGGGTGGTGTCGGCCGGCGCGCCGGTACCTCCGGCCGAGATCGAACAATTCAGCACGATCCTGACGGAATCCGCCCGCATCCACACCCCTTACGGGGCCACCGAGGCCATGCCGGTCCTGAGCATCGACAGCTGTGAAATTCTCACCGAAACCCGGCCTCTGACCGAACAGGGCTTCGGCATCTGCGTCGGCCGCCCGCTTGATGAAATCGAGGTCGAAATCATCCGCATCGACGACGAGCCGATCAACCGCTGGACGGATCGCCTGGTGGTCGAAGACGGGGAAATCGGCGAAATTGCCGTCCGCGGGGACCTGGTGACCGCCACCTACTACGAACGCCACGTGGAGACGGCCTTGGCCAAAATCACCGACGAGGCCGGGTTCTGGCACCGCATGGGAGACCTCGGATGGCGGGACAAGAAGGGGCGGATCTGGTTTTGCGGCCGCAAGAGCCACCGGGTGGTCACGGGCGAGGAAACCCTCTTCACCATCCCCTGCGAGGCGATCTTCAACGCCCATCCGGGGGTTTCACGCAGCGCCCTGGTGGGCGTCGGCCCAAAGGGCGATCAGCAGCCGGTGATCTGCATCGAGCTGAGCCCGGAGGGTCGGCGGATGCCGAGCAAGACCCTGACGGCCGAACTGCTTGACCTTGCCGCCGCCCATGCCCATACCCGGACGATCCATACCGTGCTCTTTCACCGGGCGTTTCCGGTGGACATCCGCCATAATTCAAAAATTTTCCGGGAAAAGCTCGCCGTTTGGGCCGCCGGCCGACTGGGTGGCCAGAGCCGAAACCACCGTGTTGAAAACACGGCCGGCACCGAGGAGGGGACCCGCTTCCGGGAAGAGGCATCAGTGCTCCCCGAAGGATCCGTGGCTGCCCCCGAAGATGCCATGGACACCCCCGGCGGCTTGGCAACATCGCCGGAAGACGAAGCGTCCGTTCCCGAAGAGGTGTTGACCACCAAAAAATTCAAGATGACCCTCACCGAGGATCCGGACAAGGGCATCAAATGATGGCAGCGGCGCCAACGGATACCAACCGCCGGGTCTTGGTCACCGGGGGCAGCGGTTTTCTCGGCCGGGCCATTGCCGCCCGGCTTGTTGCCCGGGGCGACGTGGTGCGAACATTGGCGAGGCGCCAGGCGCCGGGCCTGGAACGGCTCGGCGTCGAGCAGCGGCAGGGGGACATCGCCGATGCCGCCGCGGTGGAACGGGCCTGCACCGGGATGGACGCGGTGATCCACACCGCGGCCAAAGCCGGCGTCTGGGGACCATACGAAGCCTATTACGGCCCCAATGTCCAAGGCACGCAAAACGTCATCGCCGCCTGCCGCCGCCAACAGGTCCCCTTGCTGGTGCACACCAGCTCACCGGCGGTGATCTTCGACGGCACGGACATGGCCGGCGTGGATGAATCGGCCCCCTACCCGGATCGATTCCATGCCCCCTATCCGGAGACCAAGGCTTTGGCCGAAAAAGCGGTACGCGCCGCGGCCGGCCCGCACCTGCGCACCGTCTGCCTGCGGCCCCACCTGATCTGGGGGCCCGGCGACCCGCACCTGGCGCCCCGGATCCTGGCCCGGACAGGCCGCCTGCGACGGGTCGGCGATGGCGCCAACCGGGTCGACACCATCTTCATCGACAACGCCGCCGAAGCCCACCTGCTGGCCCTGGACCGCCTCGCCGAACGGCCGGAAATCTCCGGGCGAGTCTATTTCGTCAGCCAGGACGAACCGATTCCCCTCTGGGAGATGATCGACCGCATTTTGGCCGCCGGGGGCAAGCCGCCGGTGACGAAATCCATTTCACCGAAAGCGGCCATCCGGGCCGGGGTGTTGTGCGAATGGCTCTTCCGGACCCTGCACCTGTCCGCGGAGCCGCCCATGACCCGCTTTGTCGCCGCCGAGCTGGCCACCAGCCACTGGTTCAACATTTCCGCCGCTCGCCGGGACCTGGGCTATGCGCCGAAAGTCACCATCGACGAGGGGCTCGAGCGCCTGGCCGCATGGTTGAGGAGGGGCGTTTTGGGGCAGGACCCATCGGACGGATCCGTCGGATCGGTCTGATCCGACGGATATTTTTCAGCAACGCTTGGAAAATTGTAGTTTCCCGGAATGTTCCAGAAAAAACGCCTTCCCAACCTTGAACCTGGAACTTTGAACCTCGAACCTTGAACCTCGCTAAGCGTGGGAGACGACGATGCAACTGCCCAAAAAAGGATTGCCCAAAGCGGACATCTTCGAGCATCTGGCCGCGCTTCGCAGCGACGACCTCAAGTGGCAGGACGGCCGCGCCTTCGGCTACATCTTCGATCCGGGCCAGGAGATCATGGAAGTGGGCAAGGCCGCCTACGCCATGTACCTGTCTGAAAACGGGCTGGATTTCACTGTTTTCAAGAGCCTGATGCGCCTGGAAAAGGAGCTGGCCGCCCTCATGGCCACTCACCTGGGCGGCGACGGGGACGTGGTGGGCAACTTCGCCTCGGGCGGCACCGAGAGCATCATGCTGGCCGTCAAGGCGGCCCGGGACTATTTCCGCTGCCACCGGCCGGAAATCAAGGCGCCGGAGATGATCCTGCCCACCACCGGCCATGCCGCCTTCCACAAGGCGGCCCACTACCTGGACGTGCGGGTGGTGCCCGTAAGGGTGGACCCGCACACCTTCCGGGCCGACCCGACGGCAGTGCGCCGGGCCGTGGGGCCCGACACCATCATGATCGTCGGCTCGGCGCCGAGCTACGCCCACGGGGTGGTGGATCCCATCGCCGAAATGGCCGCCATCGCCCGGGAAAACGATCTCTGGTGCCACACCGACGCCTGCATGGGCGGCTTCCTGCTCCCCTATTTCAAACGCCTGGGTGCCACGGTAGCAGACTTCGACTTCACCGTCCCCGGGGTTTCCTCCATCTCGGTGGACCTGCACAAGTACGCCTACTGCCCCAAGGGGGCCTCCATCGTCCTGTACCGCAACAAGACCCTGAGAAAGCCGCAGATCTTCGCCTGCTCGCACTGGGTCGGCTACACCATCGTCAACAACGCGGTGCAGAGCAGCAAGTCGGGAGGTCCCATGGCAGCGGCCTGGGCCGTGCTGCATTTCGTCGGCGACGACGGCTACCTGGAAATCGCCCGGCGCAAACGGGAGGCCGTTGCCAAAATCGCGGCGGGCATCCAGGCCATCGACGGCCTGCGGCTGATGACGGCGCCGGACATGACCCTGGTGTCGTTCACCGCCGACGAGGTCGACGTCTTCGCCATCATCGACGAAATGCACCGGCGCGGCTGGTACATCCAGCCGGCCCTGGCCTATGACAACTCCCCCGCGCACATCCACCTGTCCATCGGGGCCTCCAACGTCGGCCGCGAGGAGCAGTTTCTGATCGATCTGGCCGCCAGCGTGGGAGCGGCGCGGGAGGTCAAGCCCGGTCCCTTGCGGCAGATGCTGGAACCGGTTCTCGACAGCCTCGATCCGGAAAAACTCTCGGATGCCGACATCGAAGGCATGCTGGCAATGGCCGGCATTGGCGGCGGCAGTTCCTTGCCCGAGCGCACCGCCGAGATCAATGCCGTCCTGAACCTGTTGCCACCCGCGGTGCGGGAGAAGCTGTTGACCGCTTACGTGAACAACCTTTTCGTCCAGGATTGATCGGACGAAACGCCTCCTTTTCCTCCTTTTTTTCAGAAATCCGCTTGACAGCCCTCCGGTGCGGTCTTAATGAGTATATGCTCGTTACATCAACAGGACGGCGCTCTTCCAAGCGCCCCCAAAGGAGGACAAAATGTCTAAGATTGCAGTTAGTTGCTATGAACCGAGCCTCGATTCGATGGTCGATCCGCGCTTCGGTCGCGCCGCGGGTTATTTGATCGTGGACTCGGAAACGATGGAATTCACCTACCAGGAAAACGGCCAGGCCCAAACCATGGCCAGCGGCGCCGGCATCCAGGCCGGGGAAACGGTGGCCCGCACCGGTGCCAAGGTGGTTCTCACCGGCGATGTGGGCCCCAAGGCATACCAGGCCCTTTCGGCTGCCGGCATCGAAATCGTTCCGAACATGGCCGACATTACCGTTCGCGAAGCGGTGGCGCGCTACAAGGCCGGTCACGGCACGGCGGCTTCCCAGGCCAGCGGACCGGCCCATGGCGGCCTCAACATGCCGAGCGGTGGCACGGGCGGCGGTCGTGGCGCAGGCGGTGGCGGCGGCATGGGCGGCGGACGTGGCATGGGCGGCGGCCGCGGCATGGGCAAAGGCAGAGGCATAGCCGGCGGCGGTCGCGGCATGGGCGGCGGCGGCGGCATGGGCATGGGTGGCGGAAGTGGCATGGGCGGCGGGAGGCGCCGGTCATGATCATCGCCATCGCCAGCGGCAAGGGCGGAACAGGGAAAACCACCGTGGCGGCCTCGCTGACCCATGCGTGGCCCAACCCGGTGGTGGCGGTGGACCTGGACGTGGAAGCCCCCAACCTTCACCTGTTCCTGCATCCCGAGGAAGCCGGTCGCCAGAAAGCGGTCATTGAAGTCCCGGTGGCCGACGAAAGCAAATGCACTTACTGCCGCAAGTGCTCGGAACTCTGCCAGTTCGCCGCGGTCAAGGTACTCGGGGAGGTTTTGATGGTCTTTCCGGAAATGTGCCACGGCTGCGGGGGATGCATCGCCATCTGCCCTGAAGGCGCCCTGACCCCCGGCGAACGCGAATTGGGGGACATCATCTGGGGCAAGGCCGGGAAAGCGGATTTTATCATGGGCCGTTCGCGCATCGGCGAAGCCATGAGCCCGCCCCTGATGCGCCAGGTCAAGACCAAACTGGCGCAAATCGCCCCCGCCGGCGCCGATGTGATCATCGACGCCCCTCCGGGAGTGAGCTGCCCGGCGGTCAACGCCGTGATGGATGCCGACGTTATCGTCCTGGTCACGGAGCCGACCCCCTTCGGGGTCTTCGACCTCGGCCTGGCCCACAAGGCTTTCGCTCCCATGGGCAAGCCCATGGGCGTGGTGGTCAACCGGGCCGGAATGGGAACTGACGAAGTCTACCATTTCTGCCGGCGCAACGGACTCGATATCTTCGCTGAAATTCCCTACGACCGCGCCATCGCCGAGGCCTACGCCGAAGGGCGCATCGTGGCCGAGGCGGTGCCGGCGGCCGGCAAGATTCTCACCGCGCTGGCGGCGCGCCTGCGCAGCTTCGCCGGTGACGACGGTGCAAAGGAGGCCTCCCGTGTTTGAAATCGTGGTATTGAGTGGAAAGGGGGGCACGGGCAAAACCTCCCTGACGGCGGCCTTCGCCCAACTGGCCCAGCCGGCGGTGATTTGCGACCTGGACGTGGATGCGCCGGACCTGCACATGCTCCTGAAGCCCGAAATCCTCCGCACCGAATCCTTCCAGTCGGGCCACGAGGCGGTGATCCGGCCCGAGGACTGCACCAACTGCGGCACCTGCGGGGAAATGTGCCGTTTCGATGCCGTGATCCCGGGAGACGACGCACCGGCCATCGATCCCCTGCACTGCGAGGGTTGCAAGGTCTGCGTCACCTTCTGCCCCGCCAACGCCATCGACTGGCAGTTGCGCACCTGCGGCGAATGGTATCATTCCGAGACGCGCTTCGGCCGCATGGTTCACGCCCAGCTCTATCCGGCCCAGGAAAACTCGGGCCGCCTGGTCGCCCTGCTCCGTGAGCAGGCCAAGGAACTGGCCCGGCAAAGGCAAATTCCCTTGATCTTGTCAGACGGCCCTCCGGGGATCGGTTGCCCGGTGATCAGCTCGCTGTCCGGTGCCTCTTTCGCCGTCATCGTCACTGAGCCAACGCCGTCCGGACGACACGACCTGGCGCGCATCGTGGAACTTTGTGCCCACTTCAAGGTGCCCGTCGGCGTCATCGTCAACAAGCATGACCTCAGTCCCGCCAGGACTGCCGAGATCGTGGCCGACTGCAAGGCCAAGGGCTTGTTTTTGCTGGGCCAGGTACCCTTCTCCCCGGAAGTCACCGAAGCCATGGTGGCCGGCCGGACCATCATCGAGCACAATCAGGGCCCCCTGGCGCAGCAGGTGAAAGAAATCTGGAGCAACCTCTCCACCCACATCAAAAATGCACAGGCCGCTTGACAATTCGTCAATTCATGGCAAATTGATGGATTTTCGAGAAGGGACCTTGTGGGCCATTTTTCTGAAGCGATAGACAGCGGCGCGACGAACGCCGCGCGATAAAGGAGCAAACGCGTATGAACACGATTGTTGCCATTCCCTCTTCGAGCCCCGGCGGCCTTCAGGCAGCACTGGGGGCGCATTTCGGCCATTGCGACCTCTACACCCTGGTCGCGGTCGAAGAAGGGCAAGTCAAGGACGTCAAGGTGATTCCCAACATGCCCCACCAGCAAGGCGGCTGCATGGCGCCGGTACAGTACCTGGCCACCCAGGGCGCCAAGGCCCTGATCGCCGGCGGCATGGGACTGCGCCCGCTGATGGGGTTTCAGCAGGTCGGCATCGACGTCTACTACGGCGGCAACGCCCGTAGCGTCGGCGAGGCAGTGGAAGCCTTCGTCGCCGGCCGGCTGCCCCAGTTCGGCCAGGAGCATACCTGCGGCGGCGGCATGCAATGATCAAACTCCAGCACAGAGTTCACGGAGGACGCGAAAATTGCCGGGAGCGGTTTGATGTTCCCGCGATGTCCTCCGTGCGCTCGGTGGTGGCCAAATGATCGCATCCGATTTTTGAAGGCGTGCATCAAAGCCTCTGCCTCCTTCTTATCCATTCCAATTCGATGGTTTCAGATGGGTTGCCATGAAAGAAACACTGGACACCTCAACTGCCTCCGCACCTCATGACCACCACCATGACCACGAGGACGATGATCACCTCCATGGCCACAATTTGGACCCGAAATTTTTTGCCCATGCCCAGATGCCCCATAACATGGGCCATGTGCCCAATCCCAACGGTCGTGCCGTGGGGATCGGTTCCTGCGGCGACCAGATGGAAGTGACTCTTGAAGTGGCCGACAACACCATCCGCCGGATCTGTCACCTACCCCGGGGATGCGTCTACACCGTCGCCTGCGGCAGCGCCATGAGCTACCTGGTCTCCGGCCGGCGTCTCGATGAGGCCCTGGCCTTGAGCCCGGACGATGTGGCCAAGGAGCTGGGGGGGCTCCCGGACGACCATCTCCACTGTGCGTCCCTGGCGGTCAACACCTTGGGTGAAGCCATCGACGATTACTACCAGACCGTCTGGGGAGCGAAAGCCAAGGCCGACAACGGCCGGAAGCTCCGCTGAAGGCACCGGAGGTTCACGTGATGCAACGACGGCTGTTGATCGCAACGGAAAACCGAGCTTTTTACGAACCGATCCTGGAGAACCTGGTCAAGGACCGACGCATCGAGGTGGAATGGACCGCGGATGCCGCCACGACCCTGACCCGGGTCAAGGCGGCGCGTCCGGATCTGCTCATCGTGGATGCCCGCATCGGAGGCCGCGATGGCTTTGTTCTGTGCAGGGAGGTGTTGAAAATTGACGCCTTCGTGAACATGGCGGCCGTCAGCGACCTGGACGACGACGAATTTCACGAGGCATCCGAGGGCCTCGGCCTGGTCGGCCGCCTCCCCTCCCGGCCGGTCATCGGAGACTTTGAACGCCTGCTGGAACTGTTGACCGCCATCAACCCGCCGAGTTTTTCGGCGCAACCTTGATTCGCCTTTCGCAACGGTCCGGCAAAAGGTCGCTCGATGTCCAACCGCCGCCCCGTACCGCTGAAATCCCGTCATCCCACCGATGGCCGTGGGGGAGCGGGCGGTGTGCGCCCGCGCCATCACCCCGAACCGGCCCCGGTGGACTCTCCTGAACCGGTCATCGTCTGCCGCGCCTGCGGTTTCACCGTCTGCCATCCCGACGACGCCATCACCGTGGCCGGCGCGCACCGCCACACCTTCGCCAACCCCCACGGCATCGTTTTCGAAATCGGGTGCTTTCGCAACGCTCCCGGCTGCGCCGGCGTCGGCCCGGCCACGGACGATTTCACCTGGTTCGCCGGCTACCGCTGGCGCATCGCCATCTGCGCCGCCTGCCACGAGCACCTCGGCTGGCGCTTCGAGGGCGCCGGCGACAGCTTCCATGGCCTGATCCTCGACCGGCTCGTCTTTCCTTGAGGCAACCCCATGGCCGCCCCCGGTGATTTCATAGGACAGTTCCGGGGCGGCGGTCCAGGGCGGCTTGCTCCCGCCGGGAGGGGAGTAGAGATGAACACCGGGTTGCAATACCATCTTCTGACCCCCTTCAGCCGATTGAAACCTTTGCATGGGTGGCCAGGGGGTTGGGTTTTGACGACGGGAAGCTGTTTGAGGCGCTTAGGGCGCGTTGGCCGCAACCGTACTCGGTCTTTGCCAACGACCGGGCATTTCGATCCTGCACCGGCCGATTGGCCAGCATTGCGGCGCGGTCGCGGCCTACGGGCCCTTGGCGCCGAGTTCTTACCGGCGGCAAAAGGCAACCCCCTGGGCGCCCCGGACAGTTTCATGTGACTGAAAAACGGCAAAACACTCGTCGAGAAGGTTGCTTCGTTCGCAAGACGGGTCGGAAATGCTTCTTCTGCGCCCCTTCAGCCGATTGAAACCATGAGAAAGGGCAACCCCCCGGACCCTCCCGAGGGTTTCAAACGTCTAGCTTGTGTCCATCCATTTCACATGGATGGCACTAATCTGGTATTTCCCATCCAGAAATGTGAATTTTTCTGTAAGGTCAAGGAAAACAATGGGTTGCGCGGAGGCGTACTGGACGTACGCCGCACAAGCAAACCCGCAGTTTGACGCAGAGATTGCGGAAAAAGGCCATTTATGGATGGAAACTAGCTTTCATCCAGCTTCCGCCGGATCGCCTCCACCAGGTCGAAGCGTCCCCGGGCCGCCAGCGGCTCGAGCAGCTCCTCGTAGAACGGCTCACGGTGGCGGATGTTGATGCGAAAAGCGTCGAACATCTCCGGGGTCACGTCTTTTTCTTCAAAAGCGCCACAATCCTCGAGGGCGCCAATGGCCACCAGGCCGGTCATGGTGCGCACGCATTTTTCGCAACGGCCGCAGTTGAGCCGGTCCGGGACGTTGGCCAGGCAGACGCGCATGTTGTCCATGGCCGTCGGCCACTGGGCCACGATACGCAACTTGTCGATGCGCGACAGTTCCACATCGCGGTGCCGGATGCGGACGTCGAAGCTGCCGTACTCCGGGTCGAGCATGGGGTGCGACCCGCACGGCACCAGGTTGGGCAGGTCGAAGGAGGCGGCGATCTCCACGCGGTCCAGGCGGGGAGCGAAAGCATGGCAGACGGCCGCCAGGACGGCGCCGAAAAACCGGTTGAGCCACAGGTCGCGGTCGTCGCACAGGTGGCGGATGTTGGTGTAGACCGGGATCAGCGTCACCCCGGCATCGGCGGTCACCGGCGCCATGTGGGCCCGGGCGCGCTCGAAGACGTGAAACTTCATCCCCCGGGCCATGACCCCGCCGATATCGAAACCGTGCACCAGCAGCGCATCCTGAACGGCGCCGGGGTGCCCCCGGGCGTAGTGGAGGCGGTTGAGGCGCAAGGCGGTCAACGAATCGATGCCGCCCGAAAGGAAGAAGCCGGTGCGCGCCGGACGCCGGGGAAACAACAGGCCCCGCCGCACCGGCATTTCCAGCTCCAGCGGCCTCATCTCACCGCCGCTCCAGACCCGCATCAGCCCCATCACCGTCGCCAGCCCCTCCTTGAGCCGGGGGCAGATGTCGCCTTCCACCTTCAGTCGTCGCTCACCGAAGTGCAGCGCCGGAACCAGGGCGCCGGTGACGAAGGCATCCGCCAGGGGAGCGATGTCGTCGCCGTAAGCCGCATCGGTTTCGATGTAGATCTCGCGCTCCGGCCGATCGGTGTCTTCCCAGGCCACCGTGGCCGCGATGCGGGCCAATCCCTCGCGGCTGACTTTTTTCAGGTCGAAGATGCGCATGGTCGGGCCCCCGTAAAAAGATCGTTGCGAAGGGGTTGAGCGTCGAAAGTGGCGTCCGCCGGGAACAACCTTTCAGAGCCGCGAGAGCACATGGTCGATGATTCGGCCGGCGACATCCATTCCGGTGGCCTCTTCCAGGCCGCGGAAGCCCGGGGCATAGTTGGCCTCCAGCACCAGGATCCTGCCATCTTCAAGCCGCATCAGATCCACCCCGGCGATTTCCAGCCCCACGGCTTCGGCGGCGCCCAGGGCGGCATGGGCGATCTCCGGCGAAGGCTCCACGGCCCGGCTGTGGGCGCCGAGGTGGAAGTTGGACCGAAACTCTCCGGCCGCCGGGGTGAGCGCCATGGCGCCCACCACCTGGCCGCCCACCACCAGCACCCGCAGATCCTGATGCGCGGCCGGATCGATGAAGGCCTGCACCAGCAGCCCGTTTCCTTTTTCCAACGCGTCGGCCAGGGTCACGGGAAGCCGCTGCCCGGGCTGCAACAGGGCAATGTCGCTGCCCTGGCGGCCGCGCACCGGCTTGACCACCACCGGCCCGGGGCCCAACCGGGCGGCCGCTTCGGCGTAGGCCTGACCGTCCCCCACATAGAACGTGTCCGGGACGCCGAGGCCGGCGGCGGCAAAGGCCTGCATGGCAAGAAACTTGTGCCGCACCAGGAGGATGGCCCGCAGGCCGTTGACTACCGGGATGCCGGCCTGCTCGAAGTGGGCGATCAGCGGCAGACAGGCCGTCTTGATCTCCGCTCCCTGGCGCGGCAGGAGGGCATTCGGCATCCCGCCGTCCAGCGGACTGCCCAGCCGGGGACGGTTGCCGGCAAGCCCCGGGGGATGACGGTATGGGTTCACCACCACCACTTCGGCGCCGCGCGCCGACGCCGCTTCGCTCAGGCGGGCGGTGGGATGGTAAGACGGGCCCTTGACGGTGAGCACACCGATTCGCACAGCGTTCATGGTTCAGTCCGGTTGCGGCTGGGGCGGCAGATCGATGCCTTCCGGCAGCATCCATTCCGGAATCCAGACGCCGATCTGCTTCTGGGCCCGGTCGCTGTAGAAGGTGGCGACCCTTCGCGTCCGGTTGCGCATCGCCATCTTCTGGGTGGGGATATTGTCTTCCCCGATCACCGAAAAAATCTTGTAATCACCGGCCCTCTCGGTGAGACCGGCCAGCATCCGGGCGCCGATGCCGAAGCCGCGATACTCCGGCCGTACCGATGTATACCCGCGCTCGAGATAGTGCCGCAAGTCGAGGCCCGATTGAGCGGAAACCGCCTCGATGTACTCCTGGCGGGGATGCTTGAGGCTGGAATTGCCCACGATGACGCCGTACTCTTGGACGTAGACGATCAAAAAGGCCCGCTCCAGGTTGTGGCGCACCCACTGGGTGGCCACCGACCCGCCGGCTTCCACCATGCGGCAGATCTCGTCCAGGTACCCCTCGGGCAGTTCCTCGGGCTTCTGGTAAGTGTACACCAGGGACCGGCCCAGTTCGAAAAGGATCCCTTTGTCGGGATCAAGGCGCGACTGCGCCAGGGATGCGAGCCCCTGGCGGCGCACGAAGACGGCGATGAGTTCGGGGTGCCGCAGGACCTGCCATACGGGCACGCCGGGCAGGGGCATCGTCCGGCCGTAGGCGGCGCTGCCGCGGGGATACCGATGGCGAGGTCCGGAATACAGGGATGCGGCCGGCGCTTGCCGGCACCAGGAGTGGATGATGCCGGGGTTTTCGGCGGCGAAGGCGGAGAGTTGGGACGCCAGGGGAGACATCTCGTCCAGCGGCAGCACGAGGTGGTTCCAGGTGCCGCCGCGAGCCGCCTGGTAGAGGCCGGCGGTGAGGGGCTTGAGCTCGCCCCGGGGATCGCGCCAGGCGATCACCGTTGTGCCCCGGTCCTTGGCCCCGGCCAGGGCGGCCGCGTCCAGTGGTGAGTCCCCGACCAAAGGGTCGGAATGGGATGAGGACGCTTGGCGCCACCGTCTCTGCACGTCCTGCCACAAAGCTTGATGATCCTCCGGCAACGCATTCATCGAGATGCCGACGGCCCGATGCACGGCATCCACCTCAAGATGCGCGCCGACGGCGGCCCAGGATGTTTTCGGCCATTTTTGCCGCCAAATTTCAATCAGGGAAGCGGCGGCGGCGACCTGGTCCGGCCGCCGGACCAGGCAGAAGGCCACCTCGGCGGGGCCGGGCAACCTGGCCGACCGGGCATAGCGCGCAAACGGATTTTCGTCTTCCTGCCGGCAAAAATCGGCCACATCGTCAATCCGCTCCAGGCCGGGGTGGACCAGGCTGTCCCGCTCCAGACGCAGCGGGAAAAACGCCGTGGAGAGAAAGCCGAGCAGCTCATCAATGGATTGCAAGGCTTGTACGGTTTCGGAAAGAGCCGGCGTTGCGGCGGTCTCCATGATCATGGCCTTCTGGGCCGCCCTTTCGAACCGCAATCGCCACTCGTCCTCGTCGGTCCTCAACGCCTCGGCCACAGATCGGATCTCCGGGCGGGCCTGATCATAGACGCCCCGCCGCCATTGCTTCATGAAGAGCGCCCAAGCATCTCGCAAGGCGGCGGGATCAAGGACCCAGTGTCGGTAAAAATCATTGCCGGCATTGAAACGCAAAACCGCCTCCCCGGTGAGCGCGATCGCTTCGGCAAAAACGTCAAACCAGACGTCGACCGTGAACGGATGCTGCATGGGGGGACGAATCAACAAGAGACTTGGGCTCATGGTCGCGATCCCTGCCGCAAAGCATGCGGGGAAAAGGGGGCTTTTCAAAAGCCTCCGGCTCTGTTTCACAAAATCCCTTGGCACACCAAATAATAATTTTTATCATAATCTGTAATGGATGACCAAACGTCTCATGAAGAAAATCGGAAGGCATCGAAAAATTTCTCGCCAAGCTGAACGCTCTCGGCGAAGGCCGCTATCGATTGCCCACCGAAGCGGAATGGGAGTACGCGGCCCGGGCCGGCACCACCACCGCCTATAGCTGGGGCGAGCGAATCCGCTGCAGCCACGCGATGTATGCCAACCATCCCTCCGGCGCCGACGACTGCCATGACTACGCGGCGGCCCATGAACTGCCCCTGCGAGGTCCGGCGCCGGTCAAAAACTACCAGCCGAACCCCCGGGGCCTTTATGACATGCATGGCAACGTCTGGGAAATCGTCGCCGACTGGTACGGGCCTTATGCCCCCGGCCCGCAAACCGACCCCCCGGGGGCCGGCTGCCGGCGCCATGCGCGTACGCCGCGGCGGCGGTTGGTCGAGCAGCGGCGATGCGTTGCGATCCGCCAACCGCGCCTATATCCATCCAGCCAGCCGCTTGCGCAACACCGGGTTCCGGGTCGTGCGCGAAACGGAATAACACATCAACAAGGCGCGGATACCGATCGCGGGGTTATCCTTCGCACGCGCCTCGAAGGCCGGCCATGATAGACCGCCTCACCACATGGTTGAACATCTACAAAAAGGAAGCCGACCTCTTTTTCTGGACGCTGGCGCTCCTGTTCCTGGTGCGCAGCTCGGGCATCATCCTGAACAACTACGCCGAAACGGCCTTCCTGAAGCGCTACGGTGTCGAGTTCATGCCCATTGTCATCATGATCAATGCGGCCGTCACCGTGGTGATCATGGGGCTGTTGACCGGCCTGATCCATCGTTTTCCCGGACCGGGCCTGTTGGCGATCATGTTCCTTTTCTGCGGCCTGACCATCTTTGGCCTGCGCCTGCTGATCCCCACCGGCATCGACCTGGTCTACCCGCTCCTGTTCATCCTCAAGGCGCTGTACGAACTGCTCATTGCCATGCTCTTCTGGAACCTGGCCAACGACCTGTTCAACACGCGCCAATCCAAGCGCCTTTTCCCTCTGATCTCAGCCGGCGGCGTCCTGGGCCAGATTCTGGGCAGTTTCGGCACCCCCTTGTTGGCCGCCTGGCTCATGCTGGACAACCTGCTGGTGGTCTACCTGGCCGTCAGCTTGGCGGGGGCCGCGGTGGTCAGGGCCATGATGGTCCGCTATCCGGCGCTGTTGCGGCCGGAGAAGAAAAACGCGGCGCCCGGAAAACGCACGAGCCTGGCAACGGAAATATCCCGCATCGGCCCCTTGATGAGGCGCTCCCCCCTGTTGCGTATCATGATCCTGCTGACCTTCATGCCCAACATGGTCATTCCCATCCTCAACTACCAGTTCAACTACGCCGTGGACAGCCGGTTCGTCAGCGAATCCGGGATGCTCGAATTTTTCAGCTATTTCAGGGGCGTGATGAATGTCTTCAGTCTCTTCATCCTCCTTTTCGTGGGCAAGATCTACGGCCGCTGGGGGTTGCCGGTGGCCCTGATGTTTCATCCCTTCAACTATATCGTGGCCTTTGCGGCCCTGTTTACCCGCTTCGACCTCATTTCAGCGGTCTATGCCCGGATGAGCACCAACATCATCCGCACCACGATCAACATCCCGGCCAACGCGGTGGTAATGGGCCTGTTCCCGGACGAATGGCGCGCTCTTGTCCGACCGTTCCTCAGGGGAACGGTGGTGCGGGCGGCCCTGTTTCTCGGCTCGTTCGTCATCCTGGCGTCCGAACCCCTGTTTCACCCGCGCTACCTTTCCCTGGCGGCCCTGCCCTTTGTCCTGGCCTGGCTGGCGGCCCCTTTTTGGCTCAAGCGCCACTACGTGGAAATCCTCCTCGATCCGATCCAGCGCGACCAGTTGGACCTCAAGTCCATGGCGCCCGCGGACATCGACCATTTGTTCCGGGACCGGCGCATTCAGGACCGGATCGCGGCGGCCTTCCAATCCGCCGCCCCCCGGGATGCGCTCTGGTACGCCCACCTGCTGCAACGCAGCCGCCTGGACGGTGTCAACGCGCTTCTCGTCCGGCGCCTCCCGGGTCTGCCGGACGAACAGCAAATCACGTTGCTGAACATGATTTCCGGCAGTCTCTCCACGGCGGACATGGCCGTCTTGCAGCGCCTGGCCGCCCAAGGCCCCCCGGCCAAGACCCTGGCGGCGATTCGCGCCGCCAACCGGCTTTCGCCGGAAGCATCGTGCCTGCTGGATCGGACCGCCTACCTGCAACACCCGGACCCGGCGGTGCGTGCCGCCGCCGCCGCGGGCCTGCACGCCTTGGCGCCGGCGGTCCATGGCCCCATGATCGAGCAATGGATGACGTCGCCCGAAGCCGAACTCCGCCTGGCCGGAGCGCTGGCGGCGGGAGAAACACGGGACCCGTCCTTTGCCCCCACGCTATTGGCCATGCTGCGCCAGGCCCAGTCCCCGGAGCTGATGGCGGCCTGCATCCAGGCCCTGGAAGCGGGTGGCTGGCCGGATCTCCATCCGGTGGTGGCCGCCTTTCTCACCCATCCGAAGGCCCGGGTGCGCCGTGCCGCCGTGGCGTCGCTGCCCATCACCGATGCCCGCCGCCTCCAGATGGCCATTGACCGCCTGGGAGATGTGGACCCCCGGGTCCGGCGCACCGCCCTGGAGCGCATCGCGGCCGCCCCCTTCCAGGACGGCAAGGCCCTGGTCAAGGCCCTGAACCGGCCGGACCGTTACATCCGGGAGGCGGTTTTCGAGCTGATGGAACGGCTCGATATTCCCGGGCTCGACATTTACCGCTTTGCCCACGACCGGATCGCAACGGCCTACAAATACCTGGCCGAAGCCGAGGCCGCCGCCCTTCTTGCGGCATCGCCCGCCCGGGACCTGCTGCGAGAGCATTTTTTCCAGCGCAGCCGAGAACTGGTGGAGGAGGTGCTGCGGGTGCTGGCCTACACCGATGCCTCGGGAAAAGTGCCGATCATCCGCCAGGGCCTCTATGCCGCCGACCCGCGCCGGCGCGCCAACAGCCAGGAGGCCTTGAACGACCTGCTGGATCGGCGCCTGGCCGACCTGTTGATCCCCCTGCTGGACTGCGACAACCTCGACCAGGCGCTGCCATCGGCCCGCCGGCGCCTCCGGCTTCCCGTCTTCGAGGATGCGGCAAGCCTCTACGACCACCTACTGGCGCGCGACGCGTGGTTGACGGTGTCGCTGGCGCTGGCATGCCTGGAGTGGGAAAAAAACCCGCTCGCGCGCCGCGGTCTGTTGCACAAACTCGCCACCCATGAGAATCTGAACGTGAGAACCCAGGCCCTTCGGCTTCTGGGAGCCGGCAGGGCCGCCGCCGAGGAGTCGCCCATGGCGTCCGACCGTTCGCTTCCGGAGGTCTTGCTGAACCTCAAGCGCATCGAAATCTTCGAGAGCCTGTCCGTCAGCCAACTGGCGGCCGTCGCCGCCGTCGCCGAGGAGATCGACTTCCCGCCAGACCGAATCGTCATCCGCGAAGGAGAGCCGGGAGACACCCTCTACCTGGTACTGGAAGGCGAAGTCGTCGTCACCAAGAGGCAGGGAGACGACCAGGTGGAGCTGGACCGCATCGGTGCCGGCGACTATTTCGGGGAAATGGCCTTGTTCGAGGAAATCCCGCGCACCGCCTCGATCCGCACACTGAGGCCCTGCCGCATGCTGACGATCCACAAGCACGCGTTTACTGAAATAGTGCGCGAGTATCCCCAGATTCCCCTGGAAATCTGCAAGGTGCTCGGCAAACGCCTCCGTCGGCTGCACGACAAAGTCACCCAACGGGAGGAATCGTCATGCGAATCGCATTCCTGATGGACAACCTGGCGCAGATCGAGCCGGTGTGGGAGACCACCAGCCACATCATGTACGAATGCAACCAACGGGGTCACACGGTCTACTTTCTCGAACCCCACGACGTATACATCCGTGACAACACCGTGGTGGCGCGGATGCGCAACGTCACCGTGGCCCCCGGCCAGACGATGAAAGGCTACTGGCGCGCGCTGATCAAGACATTGAAAAAGGAGGAACTGGTCTTCGAGGCCATCACCGAAATGGATGCCCTCTTTCTGAGAAAGAATCCGCCGCTGAACTACCAGGTGATGGAGTTTTTGGCCCCCATCGAAGACCAGGTGTTCATGATCAACAGCATCTCGGGCCAGATCCGCGGCAACAGCAAACTCTACCCGCTGCATTTCCCGGAGATCATCCCCCGGACCCACGTGTCCCGCGACCCGAAACGGCTCCAGCGCATCATCGAGAAGTTCGGCGGCGCCATGGTCATCAAGCCCCTGCAGCGCTTCGGCGGCGAGGGCATCCTCAAGGTCACCACCAGGGACCGCGAGAACCTCAACTCCCTGATTCACTTTTACACCCGGGCCAGCCGCCCCTACCCGGAACGCGAGGCCGTCATGGTCCAGGAGTTCCTGGACATCGCCGGCACCGAGGGGGACGTGCGCATCCTGATGCTCAACGGAGACGTGCTGGGGGCCATGCGCCGGGTGCCCAAGACAGGCGACTTTCGGGCCAACGTGCACGCCGGCGCCTCGGTGTTGCGCCACGAGATCACCGAGGCCCAGCGCCTCCTGTGCGAGCGGATTCGCGGGCGCCTGTTGCAGGACGGCCTCTATTTCGTTGGTATCGACGTCATCGGCGACAAGCTCATCGAGGTCAACTGCGTCTCGCCGGGCGGAATTCCCCGCATCAACAAGCTCAACCGGGTCAAGCTGGAAGAGCGGGTGGTGGATTTCATCGAGGCGGAAGTCGGGAAGCGCAATGGCCGATAACCCCGGGCACCCGATCCGCGGCTTGCGCCTGCTGCTGATCCTGGCCATGGCGTTGACCATCGCCGGACCGGCCGGTTGTCGCCGCACCGACGGGGAGCAGCCGGTGCGCATCGGTCTGGCCGAGCCGCCGCGCACCTTGAACATCTGGCTGGCCAGCGACGCCAATTCCAACAAGGTGCTGTCGCAGATCTACCAGCCCCTCTACGCCATGGACCCCGAAACCCTGGAGCCGGTGCCCTGGCTGGCGGCGGCCATGCCCCGTCATGATCCGGTCGACAACACCTACACCGTGGTGCTGCGGCCGGCGCGATGGTCCGACGGCACCCCCTTGACCGCCACGGACGTGGCCTTCACCGGCCATCTGATTCAATCGTTCAACATTCCGCGCTATGCCGCCAAATGGGCGCCGGTGGCCGAGATCGAAGTGCCGGATCCCCAAACGGTGGTCTTCCGCCTCAAGCGGCCGTGCGCCAACTTCATCGACGGTGCCCTGGCCACCCCGGTGGTGCCGGCCCACCGGTGGGCGGCGGCGGCCGAGGCCGCGCGCCGGTCGGAAAAGCCCCTCGCCGCCCTGCTCAACCATCCCGTGACGGACCCCGTCGGCTGCGGGCCGTTCATGCTGGCCGGCTACGAGCGGGACACGTATCTGCACCTGCGTCGCAACCCCCACTTTTTCGCCAGCGGCCACACGATTGCCGGCCTTTCCCTGGGTCCGCACATCGACGGACTGCTCTTCAAGGTGTACGGCACCTCGGACGTGGCCGTGCTGGCGCTGAAAAAGGGGGATATCGACATGTTCTGGTGGAGCATCCAGCCCGGGTACCTGCAGGACCTGGAACGCATGCCCGCCATCGAGGTCATCGCCAGCCGTCGCAGCGCCCTCTACTTCATGGGATTCAACCTGCGCCGACCGCCCTTCAACGACCTCGCCCTGCGCCGGGCGGTGGCCGTCCTCATCGACAAGGCCTTCATCGTCGAGCGCATCCTCCAGGGCCAGGGGGCTCCGATGACGGCGGTGGTCCCCGCGGGCAACCGCACCTGGCACAATTCCGCCGTCTCTTCGCCCGGCGCCGGGCTGAGCCGCCCCCAGCGGATCCGCGCCGCGCACCGAATCCTTCATGACGCGGGGTACCGTTGGCAGGTCCCGCCGGTGGATGACGGCGGGCGGATCCAGGCGCCCACCCCGGTGCTTCTGCCCGACGGAATGCCGATGGACCGGATCACCATCTTGACGCCCCCGGCCGACTACGACCCCCACCGCGCCATGAGCGGCATGATGATCCAGGAGTGGCTGGCCGACGTGGGCATTCCGGCCACGGCGCGGCCCATGAGCTTCAGCGCCCTGCTGGCCACGGTGAAATCCCGCCACGACTTCGATGCCTTCATCCTCGGCTACGGCCGCCTGCCCCTGGACCCGGACTACCTGCGCACCTTCTTCCACTCCGCCAACGCCGGCCCCGGCGGGTGGAACATGAGCGGCTACCGCAATCCCCGGTTCGACCGGCTGGCCGACCGGTCCCAGCGCGAGGGCGATCCGCAACAGCGGCGCCGGATCGTCTTCCAGATGCAGGCCATTCTCGGGGAAGACCTGCCGTACATCCCCCTTTACACCCCTCTTCTCATCGAGGCGGTGCGCACCGACCGTTTCCAGGGCTGGGTCCCCATGCTGGAGGGTATCGGCAACCGCTGGTCGTTCTGCCGGCTCCGATCCGTCCGCGCCGACGGCGACCGGGGAGGGGCGTGATGCCGATGGGCCGCTACCTGCTGGGCCGCGTGGCGGAATCGGTGCTGGTGTTTTTCGTGATTCTCACCGTCTTTTTCTTTCTTTTCCGCCTGGCGCCGGGAGACCCGGTGTCGCGCCTGGTGGACCCGGGCATGACCCCCGAGGAGGCCGCCCTGCTCACCGCCCAACTCGGCCTGGACCAGCCTGCGGGCAAGCAGTACCTGATCTTCATCGCCAATTTCTTCAGGGGCCATTTCGGGGTGTCCTTTCACTACGGCCGACCGGTGGCCGAGATCATCGCCCGGCGTCTGCCCAACACCATCCTGCTGTTCACCAGCGCCGTGCTCATCTCGGCCCTGGCCGGTATCCGCCTGGGCAAGATCGCCGCCTGGCGCAAAGGGGGGCGGCTGGACACCTGGATGACCATCGGCGCCCTGGTGTGCCATACCCTCTTTCTGCCCTGGGTCGCCCTGCTGCTGATCTGGCTGCTGAGTTTCCAGGTGGGCTGGTTTCCCATAACCGGCATGATCTCTCCGGAGCTTTGGATCGTCGGCGACGTCACGTGGCTGGAAAAGGGACTGGACATCCTCCACCACCTCGCCCTGCCGCTGATGACGCTGTTTCTGATCCACTTCGGCAGCTACCTGCTCATCATGCGCGGCAGCATGCTCGAGACCCTCAACGAGGACTACATCTTCACGGCCCGGGCCAAGGGGCTGCCCGAACGGGTGATCCGCGAGCGGCACGCCGCCCCCAACGCGGCTCTGCCCGTGGTTACCGGCGTGGCGTTGAGCCTGGCCTTTTCCATCAACGGCGGCGCCCTGACCGAGACCGTCTTCTCCTGGCCGGGCATCGGGCGCGAGCTGGTGTTCGCCGTCAGCAACAACGACTACCCCCTGGCCATGGGCTGTTTTCTCTTGATCTCGGCGGTGGTGCTGGCCGCCAACATCGTCGTGGACCTGCTATACGCCCTGCTCGACCCGAGGATCCGCTACGGATGAACGACGCTGAATGCCAAGGCCCGGGCGCCTATCAGGAGCCGTCGCCCGCCGCCCCGGCGCCCTCCTTCTGGCGCGCGACCTGGCGCAACAACTTTCGCCAGTTGGTGGCCAACCCCGTGGGGCGCATCGGGGTGGTGCTGCTGGCCCTGTTCGCTCTGATGGCCGCCGCCAGTTTCCTGCCGCCGCTGATCCATCCCATGTATCACCCCATGACAGGCGTCGACCCCCTCATCGCCCACAGCACCGGGCCGAGTTGGCGCCACTGGCTGGGCACCGACTTCATCGGCCGCGACATCTTCAGCCAACTTCTGGCCGGGTCCCGGGTGGCCTTCATGGTGGGCGTCAGCGCCGCCCTGGTGAGCATCCTGGTGGGCACGGCGGTGGGCATGGTGGCCGGCTACGGCGGACGGATCGTCGACAGCTTGCTCATGCGCCTGGCGGACATCGTCATGGTGATGCCCACCTTGCTGGTGGTGTTGATCCTGGCATCGCTGTTCGGCCGGTTGGACATCTGGACCATCGTGCTGCTCATCGCCCTCTTCCGCTGGCCGGGGGTGGCGCGGGTGATCCGGTCGCGCACCCTGTCGCTGAAGCACCGGCCCTTCATCGATGCCGCCCGCATCGCCGGGGCCTCCCACGGGCGCATCATTTTGCGGCACATCCTGCCCAACGTGATGCCCCTGGCCCTGCTGTACATGACGTTCCGGGTCACATCGGCCATCATCATCGAGGCGGCCCTGGCCTTCCTGGGGTTCGGCGACCCGGCGACGGTGAGCTGGGGCATGATGCTGCAGTGGGTCTGGAAAACCGGCCACATGTTCCAGGCGCCGTACTGGCTGCTGCCACCGGGGCTGTGCATCTCGCTGTTGACCTTGTCGTTCTACATGATCGGCCGGGCCCTGGAGGACGTCATCGATCCGCGCCTGCGCAGGGAGGAACCGGACGCCTGAGATGGACCTGCTCACCGTGGACAACCTGACGGTGCAATACCTTTCCCGGCGCGGCTGCGTGACCGCGGTGGACCGGGTCTCGTTCGCGCTGCCCCGGGGGCAGTGCTTCGGCCTGGTGGGCGAATCGGGCAGCGGCAAATCCACCATCGGCGCGGCCCTCATGCGGCTGTTGCCCCCCAATGGCCGAATGCGGGCCGACGGGATCGTCCTCGACGGTGAAGAATTGACCCGGCTCGGCGAAGAAGAGATGCGGCAGCGGCGCTGGCGCAAGGTCTCCATGGTCTTCCAGGCGGCGATGAATGCGCTCAACCCGGTGAAACGGGTGGAAGACCAGGTAATGGAAGCCGTGCGCACCCACCTGCCGGAACTGGGGACGCCGGAAGCGGCCCGGCAGGTGAGGCAATGGTTCGCCCGGGTCGGCATTCCGGACAACCGGCGTCGCGACTACCCCCACCAGTACAGCGGCGGCATGCGCCAGCGGGCCGTGATCGCCATGGCCCTGTCCTGCCATCCAGCCCTGGTGATCGCCGACGAACCGACCACCGCCCTGGACGTCATCGTCCAGGACCAGATTTTATCTTTGCTCGGCAGCTTGCGCCGGGCCCGAGACATGAGCATTCTTCTCATCAGTCACGACATATCGGTGGTGGCCGACGTCTGCGACCGCATCGGCGTCCTCTACGCCGGCCGGATGGTGGAAAGCGGAACCCGCCGGGAGGTGTTCGAAGCCCCGGCCCACCCCTACACCCGAACCCTGCTGGCAGCCCACATCACCCTGGCGGACCGCCGGGGGACGCCGAAAACCGTGTCCCTCCCGGGGCCGGAGGAACCGGGGGCCGCGGCGGGATGTTGTTTCCGCCAACGCTGCCCCGCGTGCCAACCGATTTGCCGGCAGTCGCCGCCGTGGCATTGGCTCAGCCGAACCCACGGGGTCCGCTGCCACAAGGGTGACAGGTCGACGTGACCATGGATTCATCCCGCGCAACGGCCATTGAACTCCAGGGCGTCACCAAGTCCTTCCGCACCCAATCGGGCAGGGGGACCGTGGTGGCCCTGGACGCGGTGGACCTGGCGGTGGAAACCGGCGAAATCTTCGGCCTGGTGGGCGAAAGCGGCAGCGGCAAGACCACCGCCGGCCGCCTGATGGTGCGCCTGGACCGTGCCGATGAGGGCGTGGTGCGGGTGGCCGGCGCCGATCTGAACCGGTTGCGGGGCAAGGGACTGAGGGACTTTCGGCGCAAGGTCCAGATGATCTTCCAGGACCCGTACCAGTCGCTCAACCCGTACATGTCGGTGAGCGACACCGTGGGCGAGCCGCTGATCATCGCCGGGGAGCTCTCCCCTGCCGAGCGCCGCCAGAAGGTCCTGCAGATGCTGGCAACGGTGGGCCTGGGCCCACCCGAGGCCTTCCTGCGGCGCTATCCGCACCAGCTCAGCGGGGGCCAGCGCCAGCGCGTGGCCATCGCCCGGGCCATGGTCCTGGACCCGGAGATCATGGTGGCCGACGAGCCCACCTCGATGCTGGACGCCTCCATGGCGGTGCAGATCTACCAGCTGCTGGCGTCCATCCAGGCAGGGCGGGCCATGACCATGGTCTTTATCACCCACAGCCTGGCGGCGGCGCACTACCTCTGCGACCGCATCGCCGTGATTTACCGGGGCGTCGTGGTGGAGTGCGGACCGGCCGAGACCGTGATCTTCCACCCGCGCCACCCCTACACCCGGGCCCTGATGGACGCCCTGCCCCGGCACGGGCGGCCGGGGGCCCAGCGGCGCTACGGCACCCTGCGGCCGGAACCGCGCCCGGGAAGGTTTCCGGGCGGGTGCGTGTTTTTCGATCACTGCAACCGGGCCGACCCCCACCGCTGCGCCCACCGGCGGCCGGCGCTCCGATCCATGGGCGACGGGGTGTCGGCCGCCTGCTTTCTGGCTGCGCCGCACCGGTCTCGCGGTATGTGACGACGTTTTAATCGGCTGAAAACCTTCCGGCAATCTTCAGCCCTTCGACATCGCCCCCGGGTCTGGGCCCGGGGTGACGAGCTGCTGAAGAATACCGGATGCGTCCGGTTTTTTTCCGCCATTCCTGCGAAAGCAGAGCCTGCCCCGGACTCGATCCGGGGTCCGGGGCAGGCTCGATCCGGGGAATCCATGTTCGTCGGAACGAGACGGCGGAAGACCATCCGGAAATTTCCAACGCCGCGGCCACCGGCTTGACCAAACCGGCCACACCCGGGACCGGCGGCAGGGGTGAAAGGAAAATTCGCCATGACACTGCCCTTCGTCGTCTCCATCCCCCACTGCGGGCGGGACGTGCCGCCGGAGATCCGTCGCCGGATGGCGCTGAACGACCGCCAGATCATCGAATCGGTGGATTTCGGCACCTTCGAGATCTTCGGCCGGCTTCCGGCGGCCGCCATGATCCATACCCCCTGGAGCCGGCTGGTGGCCGATCTGAACCGCAGCGCCGACAACCGGGGCGCCAAGGGCGTGATCGCCCTCATCGACTACCACGGCCGGCCGGTGTTCAATCCCGGCGCCGAACCGGACGACACGGTCATCGACCAGCGGGTGGCCCTCTACCACGCGCCGTATTACCACCGGCTGACCCGGGCCATGGCCCGGGTCCCCTTTGAAATGCTGCTCGATGGCCACTCCCTCAACGGCACCGGTCCGGCCGACGCGCCCGACGCCGGCCGGCGGCGCAAGGACGTGATCCTGAGCAACAACGGCGATGAAAACGGGCGCCCGGTATCCGGCCGCGGCCCGGCCACCTTCCCGGCCGACCTGCTGGCCGCCATGGGGGAGGCTTTCGAACGCCAGGGCTTCAGCGTGTCGATCAATGCGCCGTACAAGGGCGGCAACATCATCAACCACTACGGCCCCGCCCTGATCCAGGCGGGCAAGGCGGCGGTCCAGATCGAGATGAACCAGGACCTGTACATGGCGGCCGGCGACATCGAAGTCGATCCCCGGCGCATCGAAGAAGTGGCGCAACGGGTGGAGGGGGCCCTGGCCGGCTTCGCCGAACGATGCTTCGGCGATGCCGGCGGCCGGTGACGCGCGGCATGCCTCCCCTTGTCTTCCCGGCGACCGCTTCTCCTTGTCATTCCGAGGAGCGCCCTTTTTTGTCATTCCGAGGAGTTAATCCG